>CAZMZB010000001.1:0-308479 GCA_964570845.1 uncultured Candidatus Saccharibacteria bacterium
AAGGTTAGGTGTTTTCTGGTAAGTACCCCCCCCGTGGGTGGAGGTGGGAGAGAAGGCGTATGCGTTTCATGGTTGGGTTAGATAATAGCATAAGGGGGATGAGAGGGCAAGGGTTAGCCACGCCCCGTTTTCTTTGGACGCTCCTCCAAACTTTTGATCATATCCTTAAAATCGGCATACTTCGTATCAAGTCGTTTTATAATTTGCTTCACCAATCTTTCAGGGTTCGTATCATAGATAAGTTGTGTACCTACTGGCGCTGGCAGTGTATCCATTATTTTTGGAATGAAATCCGCCAGACCACCGCTCCCAAGTAACACGGCGCATAACTTATGACTTTCAAGTGCCGTCGTATATTCATGAAGGCTCCCCATTCTCCCCCCAACGGTGATCACTGCGTCACTGCTCCGCACCAAATATACGTCGCGACCAACGTAGTCCATGTTTGTGAAATTGATATAGTCAAACTCTTTGACTGGCAGGCGATATGACTTCACGTGCTCACGAATTGAAGCCGCTGGTGAAAAACCAATCGAAAGCCCACCATTATCTTTTGCGCCTCGTGCTGCGTGTTGCGGCAAGCCAACGGTCGCGCCAGTTGTGAGTGTGTGACCGCTTTTGGCAATGGCAGCACCAAGCTGATAAGCAAGCTTTTGTGACGTTTCAACTGTCTCTCCTGCTGCAGCTCCAGACACACAAATTTGATACTTGCTCACTTTTTCTTACCTCGTGGTATCTTCAATTTTTCCGGTGCGATCAGATCATTATCAAGCTGTTTTAAGATTTGGTTTTCCAAATTCTTCTGCCCCATATAACGCATAAATATTTCATTCCATAAACTCTCTTGGAAGTGATAGTAGTAGCGGTCTTCGTATGCTTCTTGGTTTGAATAGCTGAAGCTCACATCAATAAAATTGAGCGTGACGGGAAGATCATCAAATATCATCCCGACATAGTCTTTATCTTGCCAAAATTTCATATCTTGATCGAGCATATAGAGCATTTCCTCTGCACGACGCCAATGAAGGTCCTCCGGCTGTACATGCGGTTGAAATGCTTCCGGGTGTTTATTATCTTTAATGGAGGGGCGGCCAAAATAACGCTGAATAACCCGCCAGTGAACGTATTGCCCGGCCATCTGGCTTGCTGTACCAGGGTCAGCAATAAGCGTTTCGACTACGGTTTCACCAAAATTTTTATTGACTTGCTTGAGTTTGAAAAACGCAGAATAAAGTCGAACTTCGTTAATGTAATGAAAGAGAAGCGGGAGCGTCTTCAATGTAATTCCCTTCATATGACTCTGGTGCATTGGTAATACCACAATAATGCCCATTTCTTTAGTGTGTGTGACGTTATGCAACTTTTTCCGAGTAAATTTTTCAGCAATATCAACATACTTGTCGTGATCCATCACGACAAAGCTAATATCCCTTGTTTCGAAATCACTTGGAGTAATCGTTTTGAAAAGTTCATTATATTGATTGAGCCACTCATCTCCTTCGGAAAAACGAAGTGCAACGTATATTTCATCAATATTTTCTTTTGAAAGCATCGTGTCAACCGAGTTATAGCCAAGATGCTCCATCAATTTTTTAGGCGGCATTTTACGGAGCAATTCTTTTGCAACAGATCGCTTTAATACCCACACCTTTTTATTAATCTTCATTTTATTCACGGCTGCCACCATTAAAGGCACCATCTGTCTGATATCGCTTGGGTCGTTACCGCCGATACGCTCTGTTACTCGCTTATTATCTGCCTCTACTCGTGCAAGCAAGGCATGATAAAGTTCTTTCCCTGTCGTATTTTGCTGATCAAGCCCCAGCTCACGCATACTCGTATGCATTTTCTTGATAATCTCGCCAATAAGCTGCGTATCGACCCCTTGGTTGCCGCTGGCTTTTTCAAGCTGTCTAAGAGAAAGGCTAAAAATAGGTTCTTCAGCGTTTAAAAGATCACGTAAAAATTTTGCCACCCTGTTTTCATATCCTGCTTATGTTTTATAAAAGTATAGCGCTAAAACGGCTTCGACTCAATCGGCATATCATGCAACTCGGTTCCTAAATGCAAAATACCAGTCTTTGCACCAATATAAGAAACAACTGACGTTGAATTAGCACTGGCAAAAATAACAGCGTGCTTTAAGTCTTCTTTTTGCGCCCATTGACTCACGAAACCTGATCCAAACGCATCACCAGCTCCGGTTCTATCAACCACTGGTACATCTTCATACATCCCCGCCGTCACAATCTCTTTTCCATCAGTCGCCACCACGCCATTTGGGCCATCAGAACCAATGACCACCGGACAATAATGGTGGGCATGACGAACCAATTCTTCAAGCCCCCGTCCTTCAACAATGGCTTGTAACTCTTCTTTATTGAGAAGTAGTACCTCGACATCCTCGAGCAAGGATTTTAGTTTCTGAGACTCCTTTAATTCACCTTTACCCGGATTAAATGCGATTTTCACATTCATGCTTTTCGCTTGCTCAAAAATAGCAGCTAAGACGTTCATCGAGCCAGCCATGCTGGAGACGTAGAGCCAGTCAACATGTTGCAGCTCTCTTAAATCGAAGTTTTTTTCGTCA
The DNA here is from genome assembly GCA_964570845.1 of uncultured Candidatus Saccharibacteria bacterium. Classification (GTDB taxonomy): domain Bacteria; phylum Patescibacteriota; class Saccharimonadia; order Saccharimonadales; family Saccharimonadaceae; genus CAZLCC01. The sequence continues at coordinate 2,591 of CAZMZB010000001.1, forward strand.
TAATGCGTTGAAGCCCCTCGATACGTGAGGATTGTTCGCTCACCGTTCGGTGCAAGTAACAGCGTAGAATAGCCTGTATTATACTCTTCTGAATATGAGAGGTGGGTCGTGTCAACACCTTCTTTATCAAGATCAGCAAGCACTGCCTCTCCAGCCGGATCATGCCCAATTGTTCCCATAAAAAGACTTTGTAAACCTTGTCTAGCAAAAGTAACGGCTGCATTAGTTGCTCCTCCACCGGTACTAAATTCAATAGTATTCACATCCGCCTTTGCACCCAGAGGAAGCTGCTCAAAACATTCTTCCGGATTGATACACACTGGCTTGAAAGCGTCACTATTACTTAAAAAAACATCCTGTACTGCCGAACCGATTGACAACATGCTGGGCGAAGTAGCCATCTATAAAACCGCCTTCCCAGCGCTGCCAAAAGCATTAATTTTCTCTTCTACTACTGCTTGTACAGCCCCATACACTTCGGGCATGAGCTTTACCACTGCATATTCATTCGGATTTTCTGCCAATACCTTTTCTAATGTCTTTCGAAAGGCATAGCGCATATCACTATTAATATTAATCTTACTCACCCCAATACTCGCTGCCTTTCCAAAATATTCTAGTGGTGTACCGCTGCCACCATGAAGGGAAATCTGACAATCAATTACATCGCGAATAGCTTGGAGCAACTCAAGATCGAGTATCTTTGGTACCGGATATTTACCATGTAAATTACCGACAGCGGCTGCGAATGTATCGATGCCTGTTTTTTGCACAAAATCTCTTGAACCCTCTGGTGTTGAGAAAGTTTTTTTAATTTCTTCATAATCTATTTTTTCAGTATGTACATTGCTGCTTCCACCAAAGTAGTGTGGCTCACTCTCAACAAGTGCCCCTGTAAATTTCGCATACTCAACGATTTCTTTCGTTTTTTCAATAATTTCTTCATCTGTTGCGTCATGATTTGCCTGAGAAATATCAATATGAATAAACTCAAATCCAGCGTCAATACCGCGCTTGGCAGCTTCTACACTTGGGCTATGATCGAGATTGATATACATTTCAACACCATATTCTTTTCTATAGTTGTCTACCATATCTCTCAGATTCTCAAGGCCTATCGCCTTCACTTCACCGTCACTTACTTCAACAAGTACAGGGGAATTTAGTTTTTGACCAGCCTTTACGACGGCAATAAGCGTTTCTTGATTGTCGATATTAAACGCACCGACTGCAAACTTCTGTTGTCGAGAACGCTGCATAAGGTGTCGCGCCCGCAGCGTATTTTCTCTGATTTCACCGATAGATAATCCCATTCTTTCCTCCCTTATTTTGGTCTTTTATGCGCCAGTATGAATTCATGCGCAAGCGGAGCAATAAATGCTCCGGTGAGTCCAAATTGTTTAAATAATTCGTCTGGCTTCCCGGATTCACCGAAATGATCCTGGATACCAACACGCTTTAACGGTGTCGGTAGTCTTTCAGAAAGCAATTCCGCAATTGCCCCGCCAAAACCTCCGGCTATTTGTGCTTCTTCAGCGGTAAGTACTCTCCGGGTTTTTGCCACGCTCGTTAAAATCGTTTGTTCATCAAGCGGTTTAATTACCGGTACGTGTATTACTTCCGCTTCAATGCCATATCCGGATAAAATTCTTGCTGCAACGAGCAATTGGTACGTCATCGTACCTGTCCCAAATAGTGTAATGTCTCTTCCTTCGCGCAATAAATAGGCTTTAGTCAGGCTAAACGGTGATGCATCAGTACTAAGGATCGGGGTTTTTTCACGAGCAAGCCGAATATAACTCGGCTTGTTATTCTGAGCTAAAGCAAGCGTGGCTTTCTCGGCCTCCACACTATCTCCCGGTGCAACGACGACCATGTTTGGCAATACCCGCATCAGTGCAATATCTTCAAGCATTTGGTGTGTTGCCCCGTCTGGCCCGACACTCACGCCAGCATGCGAGCCAACAATCTTCACTGGTCTATCATTCAGTGCAATAGTCGTACGAATTTGCTCCCAATTACGCCCAGGGCTAAAGGCCGCATAGCTGCTGGTAAAGGGCGTTTTACCCATGGCTGCCATACCGCTGGCAATAGTCACGAGATTTTGCTCCGCGACACCAACTTCAATGAAACGTTCTGGAAATTCTTTTTTGAATAGACTCATCTGTGTTGAGTCAGTTAAGTCAGCACAAAGCGCTACAATACTTTCATCTTTTTTGCCTGCTTCTAAAAGCCCTCGCCCAAAACCTTTACGAATTGGCTCCATGGCAACGTTTTCGCTAAACAACTCTGGATGTAAATGAAAATCACTCATGCTCACCCATTATCTTTCCATTCAAACTGCGTAACTTTCTCAGCGCCTCTTTAGCTTGCTCGCTATTTGGAGGAGCACCGTGCCAATGATAGTCGTATTCCATGAAATCAACTCCTTTGCCCGGAATGGTATGCGCAATAATAACGCTTGGCTTTTCAACAATCGCTCGCGCCATACTTGTAGCGTCAATGATACTTTCGATATTATGTCCGTCTATTTCCTGCACATGCCAGCCAAATGCTTCCCATTTATCTCTGAGATTTTCAAGCGGCATAATCTCCTCAGTGTTCCCGTCAATTTGAATATTATTCCTGTCGATAATGCCTATCAGGTTATGAAGTTTATTTTTTCCTGCAAACATAGCCGCTTCCCAAATATTACCCTCATTAAGCTCACCGTCTCCCATGACGACATATACCCAGCGATTTTTCACCTTATCTATATTTTGCAATACATACGCCATGCCAGCCGCCTGACTGACACCGCATCCGAGTGGTCCGCTGGTAGTTTCAATGCCAGGCAGTTTCAATCTTTCCGGATGACCCTGAAGGCGTGAGCCGAGCTTTCTCAGCGTCATGAGCTCTTCCTTTTCAAAATAGCCGGCTTCAGCCATAGCAGCATATTGCACCGGCACACAATGACCATTGCTTAAAAGAAAGATGTCTCGCTCGTCCCAATCAGGATTCTTAGGATCATATTTTAGAATATGAAAATAAAGTGCCGCAAAAATATCACTCAAGCCTAGTGGTCCGGCGCTATGACCGCTACCAGCGTGTTCAAGCATCTTTATAATATCCTGGCGAATTATATTTGCTTTTTTTTCGATTTGACTGATCGTTAACTGCCCACTCATATACTAAACGTACCTACTGTTTCGGCTTTACTTCTTCAACAAGTTGCGCATATGTGCCGGCGGGATTTTTTGAATTCGCAATCGCACCGCCAACATTAATGACATCAACACCTCCAAGCGCCAACGTATAGACATTATCCAAATTTGCACCGCCATCCCAGCCAATTTCAAGGTCCGGTTTCATTTTTTTAACAATCCTAACCTTCTCCAGCTGTAATAAATTCGCCTTGCCGCCGTATTTGCCAAGATCACCACTGAATATCAACACATGATCTACTGCCATAATAAGCTCTTGTACGCTTTGCGGTACTGTCCCTCGTAAAAGTGCAAGACCAGCTTTAATGCCAACCTTTTGCAGATATTGGATCGCCCCGAGTAAATCACCCTCGGCTTCAGCATGTACAATCACCCGTTGCGGCGCAAGAGCCGCCAGCGCTTCAAGTTGCTCAATTGGTCGACGATACATTAAATGTATATCAACCGCCCAATCTTTTGGCCAACGAATTTCCGCTGGACCAATAGTCTGTGTTGGTGCAAAATCACCATCTGCCAGGTCAATTTGAACTCGGGAAGCAAAGGATTGCAAACGCTCCACCTGCTCTTGAAAAGAGGCCGTATCGCTTGCAAGAATTGTAGGACAAATGACACTCATATTTTATTCCTTCGAAAAGAGTACCCCTGTTAAATAACGTATAATCAGTAAGATAGCCAAGCCAAGCGGGAGCCACACATTTATGTAAAGTTCGTTCAGTGACATCTCAAGAATAAACGGTAAAATGAATAGCGCCACCGCACCAAGCTCAGTAACAAATAAAATAATTCTATCGAATAGTATCGGAAGTGGATGTAGATGCTGAAGCCATACATACAGCGCGTCGAACACCGCAAACCCGAATACAGCGAGTGAGAGATAAAGCAACGCAGCACCAATAAGTCCCGTCTGCCCTCCCGGCTCCATATTGACATGCAGCACTACTAATACGAAACAAATCAGTGCCAGGAATACAACAAAAAGTGTTCGCCCTACAGTACCACTAAAACTTAGCGAATCAAGCAATGTGTGCATTGATAAATGTTTTGGGATCGTCTTCTTTTTCTTTTTCACCATTTCTCTTCTCCTTTTTATATCATTTCATCTATTTGGTGGTTACGTCGTCGATACCTCTCAGCATCCGCAAATGGTGTATGTAGCCACGTTTCAATAATATCCTGCCATCCTTTTGCGTTGTTTTCCAAAACTCGCGACGGTAAACATAAGACGTTACTATCGTTGTCATTTCGAGTCATTTTTGCCTCAAATGCATCCCATATGACACTTGCCCTGATACCCTTAAAACGATTTGCCGCCATCGCCATACCCTGACCACCGCCACAAAGCAATATTGCTCTTGCATTATCCGATTCGCCGCCAAGTACTTTCGCAACCGCTGCTTGAGCAAACTCCGGAAAGTCATCGTTTTTATCGAGTGTTTCATCACCAACGTCTTCAACGTCATAGCCCTTCTCAAGAAGATAACTCTTCATTTCCTCTTTCATATGAAAGCCCTGATGATCTGCTCCGAGATAAATTTTCACTTTTCCTCCAAATTATTCACAACATCAGCCGTCAGCTCAATCAATCGATTACTATAGCCCCATTCATTGTCATACCATGCAACAACTTTTACTAAATTACCACCCACCACATTCGTTAACGGCAAATCAACCGTTGCACTGTGGCTGTCACCCTTGAAATCGCTTGATACCAACTCTTCTTCAGTCACCGTCAAAATACCTTGATAAAAAGGTGATGTAGCTGCTTTTTTGAAGACCTGGTTTACCTCTTCAACTGTCGTGTCACGTTTGGTCAGCACTACAAAGTCACTAATACTTACCACTGGCGTTGGCACGCGTAGTGATAAGCCACCAAACACACCATCAACTGCTGGAAGTGCTTTACCGGCCGCAATACTTGCGCCAGTACTGGTTGGAATGATATTTTCAGCAGCCGCTCTCATGCGACGAGGATCTTTGTGTGGTGCATCTTGCAGGCGCTGGTCGGCAGTATAGCTATGTACCGTTGTCATCATTGCTTTTTCAATTCCAAAGTTGCTTTCAAGCACCGCCATCACCGGCGTAATGCAGTTCGTCGTACAACTCGCATTGCTAATCACATCAGAAGCACCCTTAATCTTATCTTCGTTCACACCCAGTACAATCGTATCTGCACCGTCGCTTTTTGCTGGCGCGCTTAAAATTACTTTCTTCGCACCCGCCTCAGTGATATGTACTTTTGCTTTTTCCGGATCAGTAAAAAGCCCCGTACACTCAATCACCACATCTACACCAAATCCATGCCATGGCAGCTTTGCCGGATCACGCTCAGCTAATACTTTGATTTTATGATCTTTTACGGTGATACTTGTCTCATCGTATGTCACATTGTGCTCATAAACACCGTAATTTGAATCATATTTTAAAAGATGTGCTAGCGTCTTTGTATCTGTCAGATCATTAATTGCAACAATCTCAATATCACTTCTTTCAAATGCAATTTTAAAGGCATTCCTACCAATGCGCCCAAACCCATTAATCGCTATATTCTTTTTTGCCATGTGTTTATTCTGCCCCTTATCTATATATTAAGCGTTAGCATAATTACTTATTATTGTATATGAAAACTCAGTAAAATAACAGAAAAAGCTCCTGAGATTATCATAGTTGTTATACTGGTGAATACATGAATAAACAACAGCTCATCGAAAACGCGACACCGCATTATGACAAAGAACAGCTTGTTCAATTAGAGCGAGCGATCGACTTTGCGACTAAAGCACACGAAGGGCAAAAGCGAAAAAGTGGCGACCCATATATCACCCACTGCCTCAGCGTAGCGAATATTCTCATTGAATGGGGTATGGATATTGATAGCGTTATTTCCGGTGTGCTACACGACACAGTCGAAGATACCGAGACAACAACGGAAGAAATCAAGAAGCTTTTTGGCGAAACTGTAGCTTTTTTAGTCGAGGGCGTTACAAAAGTCGGGCAAGCTCGTTCGGGAATGCGCGACATTCACAGTTATTTACCGCAAACGCATGATAACCTCAGTAAGCTCCTTATCGCCGTTGGGCAAGATATTCGCGTTATTATCATCAAGCTGGCTGATAGATTACATAACCTACAGACACTGCAATACATGCCTAGTGATAAACAACTCAAAATTGCCCGTGAATCCTTAGCGGTGTTTGCCCCGATGGCAGACCGGCTGGGTATGGGGCGGGTTCGTATGCAAATTGAAGAAACTGCCTTTTCTTATACCAAACCCAAAGAATTTAAAAAACTAAAAAAGCTTATGAAAGACCGGCTGGGTAAATCTCACCGCAAGCTTGCCGTCGTTCGTAAGGAGGTAGATGAATTACTTGAGGCCGAAAACATACCGCACACTCTGGACGGACGAATCAAAAGTATCTACAGCCTTCATAAAAAACTTGCTAAAGTGGATGGCAATATTGATGATATTTACGATCTCATCGCACTAAGAATCATGGTTGATTCAAAAGAAGAGTGTTATCGAGTACTTGGCTTACTTCATGGCATGTACCAGCCAATGATTCGACGCATCAAAGATTATGTGGCAGCTCCAAAACCAAACGGCTACCAAAGTCTTCACACAACCGTTTTAACCCCAAATAAACAAATCGTTGAATTTCAGGTTCGCACCAAAGCGATGCATGAATATGCCGAAAGAGGGCTGGCTGCAACTTTTCATTACCATGAACAAAAAGAAAGTAAGGATTACAAAAAGCAACAATCAAATACACTACCACCACAACTGCAATGGATAACAGAGTTACAGGAAGTGGCTTCAAAGTTAAAAAATGACCAAAACATTGGCTTTGATCAGCTAAAAGTTGATCTATTTGATAATAGAATCTTTGTTTATTCGCCAAAAGGCGATATTTACAACCTCCCCGACGGTGCATTTCCGCTTGACTTTGCCTACCTTGTACATAGCGATATCGGCAAACACGCATATAGCTTTCAAATAAACGGCAAGATGGCATCATTTAATACGAAGTTAAAGAATGGTGATGTTATCGAAGTGACGACGAGAAAATTAGCAAAACCAAAAAAGGCCTGGCTTGACCTGATCATTACCTCTCATGCAAAAAACAAGCTTCGTGCCCAGCTAAAAAAAGAGGGGGTTATGAGCACGATTATTACCGGAGCTGCCAATCGATTGCGCCAGAAAGCATCACAAAAACAACAACGACTGAAAAAGAAGGTTATCGATCGTTCCAGCGCTGAACGGACTCAGCAATAATTTTCTTCGCCTCTTCAATATCGCCCCAGCCAATAACCTTTGTTCTGCCAGGCTTTTTGAGATCTTTATAATGCGTGAAGTGGTGTTCAATTTTTCGTTTCCAGCGTTCACCTAAATCTTCAAGTGAATTAATTACATCACCTGTATTTCTATCATCTACTGGTACGACAACAATTTTGTCGTCCACTTCACCATCATCTTCAAACTTCAATACGCCCAAAACTTTCGTCTCAAGCCACACGCCAGTTTGGATTGGCTCATCACACACAACAAGTGTGTCCAGCTCATCGCCATCTTCATCTAAAGTTTGCGGAATAAATCCATAATTCACTGGCTTTGCAAAAATACTTGGCTCAACTCTGTCCAGCATAAAAACAGCTCGCTCTCTATCCCATTCCACTTTTAGCATTGAGCCCTCGGGAATCTCGACAACCGTATTCACAACACCATTTTGATAATCACCGGGTTCTAAAACTTTGTTAAAATCAGCCATATTTCAAGCATCTCCTTCTTATGTAACGTACCTTTATTTTTCTTATTATACCTTATAATAAGATTACTTTATGAATAATTTCACCCTTCTCATCAGCAGTGACTACGCTAAAGATGTTACGCAGGAAATTAAAAAAGCGAAACAACGCATCTATTCGCTTACTATGGTCATTACAGATGACGAATCGACAAAGGAATTAGTTGCTGCAACAAAACAAGCAGCAAGGCAAGTTGAAGCAAATATCGTGATTGACGCATTTACGTATAGTGAGCTAGGCGGGGCATTTTCACTACGAAAAAGACAGAAAAAACCTTCTCTTGCTGCGATAAAAATGCTCAATGACTTTACCGCCGCTGGAGCAAAAACACATATCTTAGGCAACCAACCAAAAGTTAACCCTTTTTCAGGCGTCACTCATATCAAGTGGGTTGTGATTGATAATTTTGTCTATTGCTTTGGCGGTATTAATCTTTATAAAAAGGGAATCAAAAACACTGACTATATGTTTAAAATACGCGATAAAGAGCTTGCTGATATTTTGATTGGGGAGCAAAAGAAAATTGTTGAATGTGATAAACATAACGTTCCATATTCTGGGTTAGAAAAGAAATTACCTTTCGGCAACATATTGATCGATAGCGGGAAAAGGCATTCTTCGGTTATTTATGAAAGAGCTTGCTATCTCGCCGATCAGTCAAAAGAAATTGTTTTTGTCTCTCAGTATTGCCCCACGGGAGAATTGGCTAATTATCTAAAAACCATACCTTCAAAAATATATTTTAATCCGCCAAAAATCGCCTCAAGTTTAAATAGCAAAGTTTTAATTAAGGCTAACATGTTAAAAACTGGTCTAAGAACAATGTATCAAAAAGGTGCTTACATTCATGCAAAGTTCATTATCTTTACTCTAAAAAATGGTAAAAAAGTTGCTCTGACAGGTTCTCATAATTTCGCTTATGGCGGTGTTGTTCTGGGTACGAAAGAAGTTGCTCTGGAGACAACTGATGAAAAAATCATCCGTCAGTTGGAAGATTTCTTACAAAACCATATTATTTAAAATTTTATTTCTTCTCTAAATATTCACGAATATTAAGCGCTGCGGTTGCGCCTTCACCCACTGCACTGGCAATTTGCATAGTGGCACCACTTCGCACATCACCACTGGCAAATACACCTGTCACGGAGGTCATAAGCTTGTCATCTGTCTTAATAAACCCAAACTCATCAAGCTTCACTGAACTATCTTGTAAAAATTGAGTGTTTGGAATGAGTCCAACAAAAATAAAGACGCCATTCGTCTCAAATTCAACTTTCTCACCCTCTTTTGTGCCAACAACTTTTGTTACTTTATCTCCCCCGCCAACGATTTCATCCGTGGTAGTTTGAAGATGAACAGTAATTTTGCCTTTTTTCACATATTCATCAAGTTCATGCTGCAATACTTCGCTCGCCTTGATACTACTGCGAACCAAAAGATCAATGTGAGTTGCAAAACGAGTGAGAAAAATTGCTTCTTGAATTGCCGAGTTTCCACCACCAACTACAACTAATTTTTTATCTCGATAAAATGCACCGTCACATGTCGCACAGTAGTGCACACCTTTGCCGTAAAATTCTTTTTCTCCAGGCACACCAATTTTTTTATAATCGCTGCCCGTGGCAATCAAAATTGCCCTAGCTTTAACATCACCACTGTCAGTCTTAACAATCTTTTGCTCACCATTGTCGCTAATTGCTTGAACAGTACCAAAATCTATCTTTGTGCCAAATCGCTCAGCTTGCGCTTGCAGCTGTTCTGCAAGTTGCAAACCGCCAATTCCTTCAGCAAACCCAGGATAATTATCCACCTTATCCGTAATCGCTGCCAAGCCACCAATGACTTCTTTTTCCAGCAGTAATGTTTCAATATCTTCTCGAGTCGTATAAACTGCTGCTGCCAATGCACTTGGACCAGCACCAATCATCACAACATCATGCACAATATCGGTCATTTATGTAGTCCTAAGCCGCTAATGCCGCTGCTAATTTTCCAGGATTCCAGCCGACCGCCACACTCGGCTGCCCGCCTTCATTTTCAATCACCGTAATCGGTACTGTCATTTGACCGCTTAAATCAATCGCCTTTTGCCGCTCTTGAGGCTGCTCATCAAGGTTTACTTCTTTATATTCATGCCCTTTTGTTGCAAGATACTTCTTCACCATTACGCAATACGCACATGTATTCGTAGTGTAAATAGTAATATTTTTTGACATTCTACCCTCTCTTTCTATTTTTATATGGCGTGGTTCTTTACATTATATATGGTGTTTATGGCTTTATGCAATACGCTATATGTTGTATTTATTGTACTTTTTTCATTTCTACAATAAACGTCAGCGGTTCATTTGGTTTGATATTCGGCGGGCTTCCCTGTGCACCATAGGCAAGATCAGCTGGAATCGTAAGCTTTACAACCGCTCCTTCTTTCACACCCGTCAATCCTTGCGTCCAGCCTTTAATTACCTCATTAAGCGAAAGTTCAGCTGGCTCCACTTTACCACTCTTTTTTGAGCTGTCGAATATCTTGCCGTTCGGCGTCCAACCAAAATAATTAACCGTTACCTTGCTGTTTGCTGCTGCTTCTTTACCTGAACCAGCTTTCAGTTCTTCAACGCCCAGTTTTTTTACACTTGCAGCATCAAATGCTTCTGCCTTATAGCCATCAAGTGGCTGCGAGGCCGCAGCGCTTTTCTTTGCTTGCTCTTCCATTTGTTTTTGATATTCCTCCATCTGCTTCTGCATATCTGCCTGCTGTTGTTGTTCATTGGATTGGTTGTGCATCGATAGCACCATTCCCACAAACATTGCAATTGTACTCAAAACCATTAATATTGCTATCGCCCAAATTCCAGCTCTCTGCGCCCTACTCGTCGCCATTTTCCCTCCTTACTTTCCTCATTTTCTCCATTATAGCAATCTACACAACTTTTGCATGTAGTGTTTTTGTAACACTTGCCACTACTTTTGCAACCACTTCATTTGCTTCTTCTGAGGTAATCGTCTCCTTATGATTCGTGATATAAATTCTGACGGTTATATTTTTATATGCTTCATTCTCCGGCTCATAAATATCGACTGGAGCAATGCTCCACTCTAGAGTTTCTTTCTTTAGAACTTTCTCCGTTTCAGAAATCACTTCACCATATGTTTGCTCTAGTTTTAGCTGGAAGCAAATATCTTGCCATGTTCCAGGATAACGGCTCAGCGGCTTATAGCTATCTGGCTGAGCCTCCACAGCTTTTAATAGTCCTTCAGGGTCAAGCTCTAATCCTGCAACATATACTGGAAGCTTAAAGTTTTTAATCACCGAGCGCTTATATTCGCCGATCATGCCCACGAACTCACCTGAAACTTTGTCATACACAAGTGCAGAGTGTGTGTGGTCAAACGGCGCAGTAACTGGATAGCCAGGGTCTTTTGCAATTGTTTTATATTCAAACTGCAGCCCGAACATTTTCGCAATAAATCCAAGACTTTCTTTTGCCTGATAATATGGTGCCCCAGGTTTTGCTTCCTTACTCACAAATACCACAGCCAACATATTGACTTCACCTGGCACCTTTTCTTCATCCAAACCATGCACTTTGTTGTGCGCCTTATTCATCTCAAACAGTGCAAACTCATTAAATCCATTTTTAATATTCGGGTGCACAAGACGTAAAAGACTCGGCGTCAGGCTCTGGCGATAATATTGCAGCTCCGGGCTAATCGAATTCACAATTTTATAAGAGTTTTTCGGATCTTGATTAGCTTTTTTCAAGATATCACCATGTACGAAACTATACGTCAGCACTTCATTCGCACCAGAACGAACCAAAACCCGTCTTAACTTTGAACGAAATTTATCAAACTCACTCGGTCGCACTGCCTCAAATCCACGGCGAGGTAAAGTAGGGGAGATGGAATCAAACCCACGAATTCGCCCAATCTCCTCAATCACATCTTCAGCAATTTTTATATCGCCGCGCCAATAGGGCGGCGTTACCTCAATATCTTCGTTAATAACGTGCAGCTGAAATTCGGTTGCCTCAAGCGGCTTAGTAATTTCATCAAGCTCCAGCTCTTCACCTAAAACAGCTTCAATTTTTGAAAGTGAAGCAATGATTGGTTTTCGCAGCTTCTTTTGTTGATACATATCTACCACATCAGTCACCCGCTTACCGCCGGTAATATCCTGCAGCATACGCACTGCGCTTGCTAGTACTGGCGCAGTTTGTGCTGCAGACTGTCCTTTCGTAAAACGAGTTATCGCCTCACTTGAAATCGCATGGCGCATCTGCGTGATACGAAGACGATAAAGATCAAACGTCGCGCTTTCAAGCAAAATGCTCTTCGTATTTTCATCAACTTCAGTGTTCGCTCCGCCCATTGCACCCGCCAGTGCAACTGGTATCTTACCGGCACAAATAATAATATCCTTTTCAGTTAGCCTGATCTCTCGCCCGTCCAAAAGTTTCAGCTTCTCGCCTTTCTTACTTTCACGCACAACAATATCTGCTTTACCCGTAGAACTCACTGCCACAAATTTGTCATAATCAAATGCATGCAGTGGTTGCCCAGTCAGCATCATGAGATAGTTTGTCGTATCCACTGCCGCACTAATTGGCTTCATGCCAACCCGTGCGAGATAGCTCTGAATTTGTAGTGGTGATGGTTTTTTAGCATCAATTCCGTTGATAACTACCGCTTCATAACGAGCACAAATTTCTGGGCTCTCTACTTTAGCCGATAATTCAATACTCTTATCTGTCCCTTTCTCAGCAAACTTCGGCTCAAGCTGCAAAAGCCACTTTGGCGTTTCAAAATCATTACCTTGAATCGCTGCGACTTCACGAGCAAAACCAATCACCCCAAAACAATCTGGACGATGGGTGAGTGATTTATTTTCAATGTCGAGCAAATAATCATTTAGCTCATAAAGCTCTACGAAAGAATCTCCCGGCTTCGCTTCTTTGTCAATTTCAATAATCCCTGTGTGGTCTTCGCCAAAATCAAGCTCTTTTGCACTGGCCAGCATGCCGTTACTCACCACACCTCGAAGTTTTCGAGCTTCCAGTACAAACGGCTCAGAGTTAAATGTTTCTGGAACAGCAGCACTTGGCGGCAGCCACGCCACCAACATATCTTCTTTTACATTCGGCGCACCACACACCACTTGCACTAATCCATTTTCAAGCCGCTTCACATTTTTTGCTTTGCCACCATCATCAATCTGCACTACTTTCAATTTGTCTGCACCGGGATGCTTCTCAACACTCACGGTTTTCGCCACAATCACATCTTGATATTTCCTGCCAAGATCTATGACCTCTTCAATCTCAACTAGCCGTGCGCCAATCAACGTCGCCAGCTCATCAACTGAGCCATTAATTTCCGTGAATTGCTTTAGCCAATTTAATGAGATGATCATACAAATTTCCTCAAGAAATTTAATTTTCCAGATTCAAAGTGGCGTAAATCTTCAATACCATATTTAAGCATCACAAGCCGCTCAACACCTCCGCCCCAGGCAAAGCCACGATATTTTTCTGGATTAATTCCTGCCATTTTCAAAACATTCGGGTGAATCATGCCGCAACCAAGCATTTCAAGCCATTCACCGGGCTTGCCACCAAGTGCTGCTGGTTTTTCAATGGCAAACTCAAGACCTGGCTCCACAAAAGGGAAGTAGGCTGGCTGTGTTTTAATCTTCAGTTTTTGCCCGTAATAGGTTTCAAAAAAACTGCGAAGTGTGCCGAGCATTTGACTTAAACTTGCGCTTTCACTCACAAATACTCCTTCAACTTGATAAAACGTGTGCTCGTGTGTGGCGTCAACATCTTCATTTCTAAACACTCGCCCATAGCTAATACTCGCGATGTGTCCGCCATTTTCCAGCTTCTTCTTCCCCGCTTTTAAAATTCGATTTTGCATGGTGCTGGTGTGTGCCGGCGGTACAAAGCCCTCTTCAGTTCGAAAAGTGTCGTAATCATCTCTTGCAGGATGATTCTCAGGAAAGTTAAGACTGGTGAACATGTGATAATCATCATCAATCTGACGTGACTCCACGGCTTCAAACCCCATACGAGTGAAGATATCGATAATATTCTCTAGCTCACGAGTCAGCGGGTGCTGCGTACCATTTTCAGTTGAGAGCAGGGTAGGGCGGTCTTTGAAATGAGTGTTCACGTCCCACGGAGCTGTGACATCAATTGGCTCAATCTCAGCTGACTCAGCCTGCTCTTCCCTCTTTTCAATGGCTTTTTGAATGTCTGTCTTAAGCTGATTTACTGCCTGGCCAAACGCCGCTTTTTCTTTCGCGCCTAAACTTGGCAGCTGAGCATATAGTGCTTTGATTTCCGGCGCCCGCAAAACTCGGCGTGGCTCTTTTTCTGTCTCCACTCGCGAAAGCAACTCTTTTTTAACAGCCTCAACTTCTTCCATAACTTACCACTTAGTATACATTATTTCCTCAGTGTTCTTAAGCAAGGCGTTTCGTGAGCGCTTTTTGTCGTTTCATGACGTTGTCATACATTGACTGAAATTGTTTAATGTAATTTTCATCCGACGTAAGCTCAGTGATTGTTTGATTACTTTTTTCAAGAGTAGCCTGGATTCTGGCAACTTTTTCCAACTGATTACCCTCAATTGCCACCGCCCAATCAGCATATAGTTTTGCTTGTTCCCGATACTGCTCACCCACCTTTTGCTGGATATCTTTTAATTGTGCGGGGACTTTAATATTTGTTATTTTTTGCGCAGCTGCTTCAAGAGTACCAGAGAGTGACCGCAGTGATGACGCATCATTTATTTTTGCTTCAGATTGCGCTTTTTTAGTAGTTGATACTATGTTCAATATTTCTGGCTCAGCAGTATTAAAGAGTGTAAGCTCCTCGGCAAAAGTATTGAGCTGCGAATAGTAACTGTCCACTTGATTACGAGTTTTCTCAGCATACTGATACTTTGTACTCAAAAACGAGCCAAAGAAAACATTCTCCAACACTGGCTGCTTGAGAGAGGTAATATTTTCAACCGAAACATCAATGTTACGGTTATTTAGCACGATATCCGGTTTGAGAGGCTGCAAATATCCCTCAATTTGCATCAGCTGCTTTTCTACTGAGGTCTCATACCTCCCTGCTGCACTGTTCGCCGCCATAAACGACCACAAAAAAGCAGTGGTCAAAATAATGATCACTGCAATGATCGCTGCAATCACCTCCTTAGTAATCGTACTTGTCCGAGCTGTTTTTGGCGGCTCGGGATTAGCAATAAAGATATTTTCTTCTTGCTGTTGAGGTGTTTTATTAGCTTCTTCTGACATATCAATGTACCGAGTAAATAACGAACCAGATGGTAAAAGCAATGACAAGAATAAATCCTAAAACAAGCATTACCATACTTGCAGGTGTTGCCTTATGACTATCTTCCAAAAACTTCGGATCAACCTCTTTTGGCTCAACTTTGTGCTGATCATTTAACTTTCCCTTGAGTTCATCGGCAAGTCGTGATTGCAATTTGCTCCTATCTTCATTTTGTCGTAAAAATAACCCCATTTTATCCCCTTTTCTTATATTTAATATACCGCTTATAACAACAATATGCTATACTGCCCTCGTACATATCAATAATAATTAGAGGAGGGTAAAAACTCTATGGCTACTAAGAAGACTGGTGCAAAAGCATCGTCAGCCACAAAAACGCCAAAAGATAACAACATCATCTTCCGCACTCCACTAGGAGCGCTACTGGGTGAGTTTATCGGTACATTTATATTTGCAGCAATTGTGATTTCTGTAAGTGGACAACCAATTTTCATATTATTTGCGCTTACCGCAATTGTACTTGCAATTGGGCAGCTTTCAGGAGCACATGTAAACCCGGCGATCACCTTTGGCGCTTGGGTGACTCATCGTATCACAACTTTACGGGCCCTTGGCTACATCGTTGCCCAAGTACTCGGTGCAATGCTTGCACTTGTAGTGTTGCAATGGTTCGTTAATGGGCAGCCGGGACAAATGAACCCATTGACCGGTCAAGCTACTCCAGCAGAACTCTTTAAGGCAGCAGACCTCGTGAAAGATAAAGAATGGTATGCATTCTTCGCTGAGATGCTTGGTGCCGGTATCTTCGGTCTTGCTGTCGCAAGTGCTTTACGCGAAACAAAAGAACGTATCGCTGCAGCTTTCACTGTCGGTGGTGGTCTTTTCCTGGGCCTTATTATCGGCGGCAGCACTGCCATCCTTAACCCTGCAGTTGCCGTTGCACTCCAAGCTATCAGCTGGGATACGTGGCCACTAGCAGTTTACTTCTTTGCTCCGCTCGTTGGTGCAGCAGCCGGGTTCATTATCTATCAAGTATTACTTGATGATGTGAATCAAACACACAAACTTCTAAAACGTCGTAAATAAACTTTACCTTGACGCTAAAACACCCCTTATCTAAGGGGTGTTTTATATTTACTCTTCTTTTTGAGGCTTATCAACAACTAGCGGCTCAATTGCCGGAGTAGTCTTACTGATCTTGACGACATCTTTATCTACTTTTTTTAGCTCCTTATGAGCAGTATTGAAGTGGTTCACCGTTGTCGTCAAGCTGTTGCCCAGTTTATGCATATACGTGTCATACGTACCCAGATGCTTCCCTAGCTCACCCACTCTTTTCTGAATCTCTTTAGCCTGAGACTCTATCTGTAAGCTTCTTAAACCCTGTAGAACAGTTTGAAGGTACGCCATAAAACTTGTCGGACTCACAATAATTACCCGCTTGTCTCTGAATGCATATTCGATTAAATCGCGCGAGGTGCTTGCCCCAACCCGGTTAATTAAAAGGTCATAATACAGCGCTTCACTGGGGATAAACATAAAAGCAAAATCCATCGTGTTTTCACTCGGGCGGATATATTTGCTTGTTTCGTCAATACGGTTTTTTAAATCTGACCTCAGCTGGTTAAGCAACCTTGTACGCTGAGTTTTATCCTTTTCTTCAACAAAGCGATTATAGTTCTCTAAACTAAATTTGCTATCAATCGGTAATATTTGTTTATCTTCTAAAATAATTACCGCATCAACAATTTCACCGTCTTTAAATTTATATTGCATCTTAAAACGCCCTGGGGGTAATACATTATTCAGCACTGTTTCAAGATAATATTCCCCAAATACGCCGCGTTGCTTCGGGTTTTGTAAAACATTTTGCAGTGTTTTGAGCTCATCTGCTACATCAACTACCCGTCGATTCGTTTCATCAAGTTTTGTGAGTCGCTGCGTAACATCAGCCACCAATTTCGCACTTTGACTCAATTGTTTTTGCATGGAAGCATGGCTGTGTTCTAAACGAGTATCAACCGTTTTTTGCAAACCCTCTCGAAGCTCACTGACACCGCGCGTCAATTCCATGACATCTTGTTTAATCAGTTCGGCTGCACCACGTTGCTGTAGATCTTTAAGTCGCTGAGTAAGGATAAAAATCGTTATGCTGAATCCAACCACAAGAATGGCGATAAGTATAACGAAAATAGCTATTTCCATAGCTATAGTATACGGGTTTTAGCCGGTTATCACCAAGCGTGCAGCTATAATGATCGCTATAATTACTCCAATAGCTAGGGGTAAATTATAAATTCGAACAACCCAAGCATAGAGCGCATAAACAAGTGCATAAAAGAGAGCCAGCCAGCCAACGCTCGCAAACCATGAAAGGTCACCTAGCCAGGCTTGCGCACTCCACAGGGTTATAATCGAAGCAATCACAATAATCAACGGACGATATATTGAAAGTCTCACCAGAGCAGTCGTACCGATTACCCCCATCAATATAGCGCTGGCATTTAAAGCTATGCCAGCTGTGTTATGACAAACTACAGCATTGCCTGCAGATCGACACAATAACGGCTCAATTACCACATTTTGTAGTAAAATTGCTACGGCCCATGTCAGCGCGCCGACTATAGCTCCGATAAAGGCAACTTTACCCAGTTGCGCCCAGTCCATATCAATAAGCCGTTGCGACTTTTGCAGAGATTCCTCCACCTCTTGTCGTGCTTGGTTTTCTATCGTATTTTCTTGCATAATATTAATATTATATCACTTATTTATTAAAATGAGAAATTGTAAGTTACAACGGTTACCAATGGTCTTTTTTTGTCATAGCAAAGCAGTAGCGAGGTACGGGACAGCCGTACTATTAATAAATAATTTATCAATTTTTATGCTGCTTGACAGCTTTGGATTGTGGCAATTGAAAATACCATAGCGCACCAATCAGCGCAAAAAGAATACCGCCCACAACATCTGTTGGAGTATGCACAAGTGCGACCACTCGCCCGACACCCACTAAAACTGTTAGGATTGCTAGAATAAACGCTAATTTTCGCTGCCTGGTAGCACATAACACTGCTAAAGTGATCGCCGTAGTAAACAAAACGTGATCTGATGGAAAACCAGGATTATTCATATATGCCGCCTGCGGTGAAACACCAAGCTCAACAAACGGTCTTACGACACTTGGTTGGTAGATTGCACCGACAAGCTTTGCGACTAATAGAGAGGTGAGGCCCGCCATCAAGACTGTACAGTAAGTCTGGTATCGTTGTTTACTTGGTACATAGCGAATCAACGCATAGATGCCAAGAATAACAATTGGAAAAACCAACCAATCAGCAATTAAAGGTACAAAGAAATTTGTGTTCATATGTTTTTATTATACTGCTTATGTGGCCAAAAATCAGTTTGTTTTGCTTTTCAAGCGTTCTGTTTTCTTTTGCAGGATCTTGTTTAGCTTGTTTTCACTCCAACCGCGCCGCTTCAACTCATCTTTCGCTTTGCCTGCCACAGCAATTTGAAAAGCGTGGCGGGTTTTAAAACCATGTTTCTTTAAAACCTTATCGAAAGAGTTTTCTTTTAGTTCTTGCTTCAGTGCTTCAGGAGTCATATTGAGTACACTTGCTCGAAGCTCAAGTTTTCTGTCGTGATGTTTCTGTAGACGCTCTAGTTTACTGCTGCGTTTTACATCAATATCGCTGTCATTGCTCGCCGAAGCTACATTAGCACTACCGCTACTAATTGTTAGTGCCGATACAATCAAAAGTGTTAGAAGTGCTTTGGTTGCTATTTTCATATCTCTGTCCTCCTTTTTTAAAAGTGCCTAAAAAATTCCAGATTATAAATTGAAGCTTTTCCTAGTTAGCTTCGTTATGACGAGCGATGCCAACTGCCCTGAGACCAGAAATTACTTTCTGTAGTAATGCTTCAAAATCTGATCGAATTGTATCAAGCTGCTCACGAGTCTCATTACTCAACTCACTGGCAAGCGCCGCATGTGCTGCTGCTGCGCCGCTAAAAAAGCTACTCCACTCAAGCACTTCAACTGGATTATCCCATTCATCGCCGATATAAAGCTCCATCATACTCGATAGCTTGGCATGGGTTTTTTCCACCTTAGTGTCAAAAATCCCTTTCACGTTAGCATCGACCGATTCTGCAATTGTTTGCTGAGAAAGTGCATTGAGGGCTTCAACTACTTCTGGGCTGTTCTCAGCTAAGGGAGTTCCGGCTTTTTCAATAATTACCCCGCTGATTTGCAAAAATGCCTCAATCTCTGCTAGTTTTTTTGCTGTAAATTCATTCATTTTTACCTCCCTTTTTATTTGCTATTCGTCTCTCTATTATAACAAAATTTAAGACTTTTTGGCCCTAATCACTGCTAACTCATTAGACCAAAATGAAATCTCAGCGAGCATCTTTTTGGCAGTCTCTTCTTGACCTTTAGTTGGCATAAACTCACCATTCTCATCTATTAGTGTAAAGTAATTAACGATTGTCACTTGATCTTTTATTGGAAATGCAGCAAGTTGAATAAGATTGAGGCGCAAATGCTCTACCGCTCGTGCGCCACCCGCATCAGCACCATAGCTCACAAAAGCTGCTGGTTTATGTGCCCACTCTTGCCCCGCAAAATCAATCGCGTTTTTCAGTGAAGCTGGCGCGCCATGGTTATATTCCGGTGTGATAAAAATAAAGCCATCAGCTTCTTTGATTTTCGCCGCCCATTGCTTCGTATGTTCATGCTCATACTGCCCTGCAATTGGTGGTATTGATTCGTCAAGCAGCGGCAAATTTACCTCTTTTAAATCAATTAGCTCAAACGTATTATCAGTATATTCTTTCGTTAGCTCATGAATCCATTTCGCAGGTTTATTGCCAAATCGCCCTGGTCGCATCGAGCCAATAATAATTTTAATATGTGCCATAATAACCCTCCTTTTATCCAGCTTTCATTATTTTACTATATTTTTTATAGTACTATACTAAATATAGTATGTATAATAAAGTTATGTCAACAAAAGTTTTTAAAAAACCAAAAGGGTGTGTTGCCGCAACAGTGGCTATTCTCGGCGATAAATGGACACCCTTGATTATCCGCACACTTGCGGAGGGTTCAGACCGCTTTTGCAGATTACAAACCGAAGCAGGCGGTATTAATCCACGTACCCTTTCAGCTCGCTTAAGCTATTTGGAAGAAAACAAAATTATAGAAAGAAAAGAAATAACAAAAGACGGCTCTGTCTTCCCTTCTTACGCACTTACGGCAAAAGGGAGGGATTTATTGCCGATAATCAATGCGATGGCCAACTGGGGCGACAAATACGCCTCGAGTAATTAGCCCTTCTTTGGATGTAGCCTTTTATCTTTTAGGTATTTTATATAAATCATTTGACCCACATACACCGCCAAGACAGCGATAACTATCAACGCGCCAGTAATTATAAGTATATTTGATTGCGCATTAAAGGTTTGGACAAAAGCATTATAGAGGTTTTCGACCACGATACGTGCATTGGCGGTTGGAATGTTGGAAAGAACCGGTGGTTTGAAAAGCGGTCCAATCAACATCGCAAGTATACCAAATGATGCAATTGCTATTCCTTGAATCGCAGCAATGCTTAAATAACGACGAGTATTTGCGACGTAAGGCACGACGAGTAAAATAACAGCCGCTAAGCCAGCGACCGGACCAGCCCAAAGCAGTGCAACACTTTGTTTATAAAAAGAGGGGAGCGTGTCTTCTCGCAAAATAACAATTTCATCAGGAACACTGTCAACTTTTTTAAGAGCCTGCGTTTCGTTTTGACCAGCACCCTGAAGTGCGTGCAGGACGGTACTAATCACCTGCTTGGCTGAGGTAAGATTTATTGCAATTGTTTCACGGTTTTCAGAGGTTAAATAAACATGCATAGTCTCAATTGTCTTGGTTAGCACAGTTTTAAATTGATCAGTTCCTAAAATACCACCGACAACTTTTTCAACCGTCCCACCGAGAGCTTGGTGTACAATGGGTGCTTCCGCAAGTGCCCTGTCAGTCACTTCAGCGGCAATAGCGTTTCGACTACTTTCAGAAGAAAGCGATACCACTGCAACTTGCGTAAAGTTTTGTCGATCAAAAATATACCGATTTATCCACACAGCTGAGTTTGCAACGAGTAACAATAATCCGGCTAATACAGCTGAGATAATGGTGTTTCGATAAAATTTTTTAGCACTTTTTGATACGGTCATTTCTATCCCCTATTCTTTCGTTCATTAGCTTTGATCGCTTTTTCAAGCTCAGCTTGGTGAAGATACATTTTGTTCGTGATAAAAGTAATAAACGCCTGAACCCCTGCCGTAATCAAGAGATAGATAATGATTGCAAATAAAATGCCTGGGTTAAAATAGCTATTGTTACCAAATTGCCTGACAGGAAAAATCTCACGAAACGGCTGCATGAAATCACTGGCACCGTTATAGATAAATTTTACAAATGGCGTGTCAATATTCGCGCCAAAGATCAAAAGAAAAAAGGCGAGTCCTAAAAAGATACACGCCGTTATCGTAAATGCATAGACAAGATACGAAATCCCCCTCCCAAATTTAATAAATATTAGTTTTGAGTCTGTTGGCTGATTCATAATAATAACTACCTCATTTAGCTTATGGAATAAGTATATACTATTTCTTGTAGCGATATCTATTTTCGTCTTTTCAGATGGGCTGTTTCCCAGCCAACCTGTTTTTTATACACAAATGTTCTAGGCTCATAGTCTTTTCACAGAGACGCTATAATGTTTTGGCGGTCTTACAATGCCGGCTGGCACGGTTTTATTTTATCAAACTACTGGAGTAGCTCACACCAACTTTATTAATAAGCAACTGCTTTAATCTATGCTCATTCGCATGACGGCACAGTCCCATATAAGAGGATAGGTTATTCTCATCCACTCTTCGCAACATTCTGAGTTTAGTTCTGTGACGCAGTACCGTGCAGTGCGGTTTTAGAACATACCCCAAGAAATCAACTCCCTGCCTCCAGCTTCGTATTTTTATTTTGTTAGGATGCAGGGTTAAAGCTAGGCGTGTTTGTAAAAAATCCGTTAAGTGTGGAACAAGAGAAAGCAGATGCTGCCGATCAGTTCCCAGAATGATAAAATCATCACAATAACGAAGATAAAATTTCTCTCTCAAAATATTCTTAACAAACCAGTCAAATTCGTGCAGATAAATATTGGCGAACAGTTGGCTTGTTAAATTACCGAGCGGAATACCTTTTAGTGAGTCACTCGGCAAGCTTTGAATAATCTCTTGTAATAGCGCCAGCACTTTTTCATCATTAATCCTTTGTCGCAAAATACCTATTAAAATATCGTGGTCTACTGATGCGAAAAACTTCTTTATATCACATTTGAGAGCATAGACCGTTTGAGTATCATTGCAGCTCGCTTGATATAAAAACTTTCTTAACCGAGCCACGGCTGCATGTGTGCCTTTTCCTTTCCGACATGAGTAGCTATCAAAAATAAATCGTGGCTCAAATAACGGTTCAATCTCACTCACTATTGCTTGATGAACAAGCCTATCTTGCACCGTCGCCTTATGAATTTGCCGTTGCTTGGGATCGCAAATTTGAAACGGCATATAACCACCGTGTTTATATCGCCCACTCACCAGCAAATCGTGTAGTTCAAAAATATTCTCCTCCAGATAACGTTCATAGAGCAATACATCTGAACGTGAACGTTTACCACGACAAAATTTTGCCCAGGCTTCAAAAAGATTAGGTAAACAGGTAATATGGTCAAATAATGACAGAAAGGAGTCTTGATGGACAGTATTGCTTCCGACCGAAAAATCAAAACTAAGCTGAGTGGAGGATTGTTCGACGTACCGATCGTTCATAGTTTATATCAAACCTATAGCCTTTGGAGTGAATTAATAGTAAAATTTCCCAAATCGCAGCGCTATACACTAGGGGAAACCTGCCAGCAACACTTGTTAACACTGCTTGAAGCAGTCATTGTCGCCGCCAGCTCTTCTCAAAAAGAAACAAAGGCCGCTCAACTACAAATAGCCTCTGCAAAGCTTGATCTTTTGCGACTTCTGGTTCGTCTCGCAAAAGACAATAAATGTCTTTCTAATCAAGCCTACTTAAAAGTAGAATCGCAACTTCATGAAGTTGGCCGCATGTTAGGGGGCTGGCGCAAGTCGCTTTAGATAATAAAAGGGGAGGTTTTTCCACCCTCCCCTTTTATACCTGCTATAACGAGCAGTCCCTGACGACCGGCGCAGCCCACTTCCGA
This sequence comes from uncultured Candidatus Saccharibacteria bacterium, assembly GCA_964570845.1. Taxonomy (GTDB): domain Bacteria; phylum Patescibacteriota; class Saccharimonadia; order Saccharimonadales; family Saccharimonadaceae; genus CAZLCC01. The sequence goes on from CAZMZB010000001.1 coordinate 26,189, forward strand.
TTGCGGTTGTCGACCCAGTTGGCATTGAGCTTGGCCTTCCGATTGCCGGGATCCCAGTTCACGTACAGCGCGTGCCGCTTCGACTCACCGGGAACCTATGCGTTTTCTACCTTCCAGATCACCAAGTTTAGACGTATCCAAGCTTTGTATATATTTTGAAATATTCTATTTCCAATAGAAAACACGGAGTGCTCATATATTCGCCTGCACACTTTTAATCAAAACTTTTTTGATTAAAACCCTGGCAGTATATGCGATAGCTGAGAGATTTCGGTGACTTAAAACTCCTTGAAGCAAAGTACACTAACCTACTTTCTAGGTTTATTATAACAGAGCGTGAAAAAGGGGCGCGAAATTTCGCGCCCCTGCGGGGCCGGAGAACCAAGGATTTAAAAAACCCAAGGCTCCCCAGCCCCAAGGGAACCAAGTTCCCAGTACTACGACTCCCTGACGACCGGCGCAGCCCACCCCCGAAAGCGGCGGCGGTGGACGACCCAGCGGGCATCGAGCCCGGCCTCCCGACCGCCGGGACCCCAGCGCACGTACAGCGCGTGCCGCCCCGACTCACCGGGAACCATGACGTCGGTGCCTGCCAGGTCCGCCCAGGGGAGGGTGTCTCCGTCCTGCTCTCGGAAGAGGGCGGTGTGGAGACCGTAGGCGCTCATGACCTCGGTATGAGCCAGGATCTCGCCGGATGCGGCGACCCTCTCTCTCACCTGCTCCAGGGTGCGTCCCTCCTCGGGCTCCCAGTGGGAGACGAGGTTGAGGCGGACCTGGGTGATGGTCTTCGGGGGGTAGGTCGCCACGTGGCTCGGCACCAGCATGCAGTGCTGACTGTCGAGTTTGAGCGACTCCCAGCGCCAGTGTCCGGGCTGCTCGCCCATGAACACCCTCCACCACATCTCGATCGTCTCCTCCAGGGAGCCGAACTCGACGTGGAAGACCAGCAGGTCGGTGACCGACTGCTGGTGGTCACTGACCAGCTTGGGGCGGTAGGCCTCCAGCTCTTTGTCGCTGAAGTAGCCGTCCCAGTACTGCTGGTTGTAGCGGCAGATCAGTTCGAACTGCTGCTCGAGGGTGAGGAGGAGGGGGGTGAAACGAGCGAACTTGTCGGTCAACTCGAACTTCCCCTCCAGAACCTCCTGGAGAGCCGCCGTCACGTAGGCAGGGTCAAGCGACCCCTCCAACACGCGACGATCAAGCTCCCACTGCTTGCGGGCAACTCCGCCCAAAACGTCGTCTGCGACAACGTGCGTCGTCATATGACAACTCCTTTGTCATAAAAAATCAGTCTGTCATCCACACTATTTGCGTGGCAGAATGATTTAACTTGAGAACAGCGTTTTAAAGCAAAGTAGCTCCAAAACGCCATTCTCAATATCACAACAAAAGTCGTAGCTATACTATTAAGGTACAGTTACTAATTATACTCTAGTATTTATAAAATGTCAATACTACTTCCATAGATTTATGTCAAATTTGTGATATAATTTATTAAACTTAATTCGGGTGGAGTAAAGGAAATAATATGAGCCGTCCAGAGCTAGTAGTTGAGAATGCCGACGCGGTGTATGATTATTACGCCAACAGAGAGCCTAATTCAAAAACAGCCCATACCCTACACTATATATTTGGAAAAGTATATCGTCCTGAAGTTCACTTCGAAGAAGGCGCTGCTGAAGCAATCGAAACCCACTTAGAAGAAAAAGGGAACCTTATTTGGGCTTCAACTCACGAGCTTTTTCATGATCAATTTATTATGGCTGCACTTGCAGAGCGCTATCGGGAGTTACAAAAACTGCGCGCCAACACCGTTATTCTCGGCAAAGTACCTCTTTTCAAAGCACCAATCCCAGGTCTTCGCCCTATACTAGATAGTTTTGGAGCAATCCCTACTTTCCGATCAAAAGACATCGCAAAAGAAGGTGGCGACCCCACTACAACTAGAGATCGAGCGACCAAATTACTCGTGGCAACTGCTATAAAACACATCGATGTCGGTCGAAACCTGGCAATTTATCCCGAAGGAACTCGTGGAAGCAATCCTGAAAAAGTACAAAAAATTCGCTCTGGTATTGGTCATATCGCCTGCGGAACTGCCAATCCAGACAATATCCTCATCATGCCCTCTGCCACCAATTATCATAATGGTGATCGTAAATTTACTCCAACAGTATATATAGGCCAGCCTTTTGAGGTAGCCGCTTCGCCGTCAGAGGTGGTTGATGACGTTAAAGAGAAGTTGCAACACTGCGTTGATGAAGTGAATGCTCTAGCATCTTCTTCCTAGATATCGGTAAGCTTTGAAACTACATACGCCACTATACCTAAGCAAAGTGGATAAATAAAAAATAACCAAATAAAAGAGATAGCATTGGTATCCTTAGGATGTTTCACAAAATCATACCAAGTGCTAATACCTAGCTTTGTGGCTATAAAATTAAGCAAAATAGCAACTATTAAAATGCTGAGCCCAAGAATAAAGATAAAAGCTATCTTTGTAATCATATCTTCTATTATATACTATGCCTCTTGGCTGGGGATGAGGGATTCGAACCCCCGATCATGGGACCAGAACCCACTGCCTTACCGCTTGGCTAATCCCCAATAATATAACAGAGTTATTGTATCAAATTAACACAACCTCCTCCAATATAAACAGCAGGGGAGAGTGATAACTAGTCTTGACCCGAACGTTTTCGAGCAGCAAACACCCATGCTGCACCACCCGCAATTACCACCCCGGTAATTGTTAGGGCAGCAGGCACCCAAGATGCCCCGTCAGTCGATTTCTCCTCTTCGCCCTCGGGGTTGGAATTATCTTTATCGTCCTCTTTATCTACCCCTGTATCACCTGTAGACTCTCGCCTATTTTCATTAGTATTCTCTCCTTGAGAGGCTGAACTTTCTGCTTCTCCTTGAATTAATTGCGACTCATCTGAAGAGATATTCTGGGAAGAGTTGTTGCTGCTACCACCCGAAGAGTTTGAACTTGATGATGAAGATGAAGAGCCGCCTCCTGCACTAGAAGGAGTCTTTTTATTCTCAACAGTAACGATAACACCGGAAGAAGTAGTTACGTTATTGACTTCGTCTCGCGCAACTGCCGTAAGCGTATAGTTACCATTACTAACGTTGGTGCTATTCCACGTTATCTCATAGGATGGCGTTGTGATTTCACTACCGATATTTTCGCCATTTACTTTGAACTGTACCCCTGTGACACCTTCATTATCGTCAGCCGTCGCACTAATAGTAACCGACTTTCCACTAATAGTACTCCCATTAACAGGGTTTGTAATTGCAATTGTTGGTGCTTCCGCATCAATATTCCAAGTGAAATTAGCTGGTGAAGGGTCAACGTTGCCCGCTTCATCAATAGCATGCACCACGAAAGTATGAGATCCTGGACTTAAATCCGTATAGTTTTTAGGACTTGTACATGAACTATAGCCCAAACCGTCTATCTGACATTCAAATGTTCCTGGTTCATTAGAGGTAAATTCAAAAGTAGCATTTTGATTGTTAGTCAGATTGTCCGGGTGAGAAGTGATGGTAGTATTAGGTGCGGTGTTATCTACCGTCACTGTTATGCCGTCTGCTGTAGCAGCGTTATCGGCCGCATCTCTAGCAGTGGCCGTCAGAGTGTATTCGCCATCAGGAACTTCCGTCGTATCCCAGTCAACGGTATATGGCTCTGAAGTATCCTCGCTACCGATATTAACGCAGTTATCCGGGCAGCCACGCTTGAACTGTACACCGACAACATCTGTATCATCTCCGGCTTCGGCTTCTAGTGCTATAGTGCCCCGAACAAGTACACCATCCTCTGGGGCAGTTATTTCAACAGTAGGGTCAGTGGTATCAGGAACCTCAAATACTATATCCACCCAATAGTTAGAGCCCATAAAGGCAGGGGTATCAGGCATAACTCCGCCATCTCCATAGTGATATACAGCATTTGGTCCGTCTTCGCCATCAGCTAGTGCACGTAGAGGATAGTTTGTGAAAGCATTTGAAGAAAAGTAGCCTATATCCCTTGAGAACCTACCACTTTGGGTGTGATAAGAGACAATGTATGTAGTATCCGCTTCAATACTAACCGGTTCCGCAAAGAGTGCTTCTTGCCATCCGGAAGCGGTTTCGTTGGTAAACGTTACCTGAGCAAGTCTTGTTCCATCAACCGACCACAATGAACCAACGTGTGTACCGGTATTAGCTACCCCTTTATGAAAACGCACCCCTAGCACTTCTCCGGCCACTGCACTGCGAAACTTTAGCCCTACCTCTAGCGGATCTGTATCCAGCACCTCTTCATTGGGTACCACGGAGTTGTTCCATATACTTCTAGCAATAGCTTGATCATTTTCTACCGTTACCATAACGTCCTCTGAGGTGGTCGTGTTACCTAGGTTATCCCGTGCGACTGCAGTTAAAGTATACGTCCCGTTGTCAATGAGAGTGGTATCCCATTCAGCACTAAAAGGGAAAGTGGTATCTTCACTACCAAGATTATTACCATTGACCTTAAACTGAACTCCAGCTATATCCTCATCATCCTCCGCATTAGCCACAATGTTCACCATACCTGCAACAGTTGCCTCGTTCGATGGCGACGTGATACTAACTGTTGGATTACCAGAACTACCCTCTCCCCACCATACGTTAGTAGGGGTACGATAACCAATAGGCTCTTCATCAGGTGGATTACAGGCCCCCACAGTACAGTGACCATTATTATCAATGCTGTATTCCGAACCATGAAGGTTGTTATTATGTGCCGTATGCTCACCAAAACCGAACTCATTACCAAAACTATTATTTACCACATTGCGTTCGTATAGGTTATTCTCTCCACCAGACAGGCTCCATAAAAGATCAGCAGAATTAGTAAAGGCTAGACCGTTGTTATAAAAAGTATTATTTCTAAACGTCAGATTTGATCGCTCGGTACCCCCAGTACCTAAGTTGCCAATTCGCATAAAATTTTGTTCATCCCTTACCAAGTTATTTTCAAACAATAAACTGTTATCACTCCCTGCATGTATATAAGGACCTGACCCCCCTGTTGCTGATATATTGCCTTCAGCGTCTTCCCAATAGCCATTGTGGTGCATATAGTTATTGGTAATCTGTGTATTTGGCCCGTTATAACCCACCTGAAGATCATCAGAATGCTCATTTGAGCCGGGCGTAGCAGCCACATAAGAGATTTCATTACGATCAATAACAATATCTTCGTATCCTGAACCAAGTTGTATGCCATCTCCAGCAATATGATGGATATAGTTGCGTTCTATTTTGAGTCGATCCCCTGAAAAAGCCCTGATACCGTAGCCAGTATTGCCGGAGTCATCTGAGTTAGTCCAAGCAATTTCATTATCTCGAACTGTAATGTCGGCATTATGGAAGGTAGTACAGTTACTTGGGTCACAAGGGTTAGGAATAAATACTAACTGGTCAAAAACCCTATTGCTTTTGGTACCCCCAATTTTTGATTTCTCAATAGTTATATTTTTCGAATCCCTAATGACTGTTGATGTAAATCGTGCTTGTTTTAATACAATATTCACAGAATCGAGAATCCTGATATGATTCATTGAGCCACCATTCGTACCAATATACACAGGTTCAGGACTCTCAATCCTATCAATCACTACTTCGTCATCAATAGCTGCAATGACACAGACATTATGACCTTCAGATATTTCATCGATTATTCCACTAGCAGTAGTCACATTAACTGCGTCAGGCTCACACCCCAATGGATACGGAGGACGCTCAGTCGCAGCTAAAAGAATCGTGGTATGGTTAAATAAGTAAAAACTAAGTAAAGCAACAGTAGCAGCTAAAAACAGTATATGCTTTTTACGCGCAATAAGCTTAATCTTCACCCCTCCGCTATGCATTCCTAAATTTCCTAAGGTAGTACCTGTTTATATTTTATATATTACTTATGGTATACAATGAGTATAATACAATTACTTAATAATGATAAATTCGCTGCTCTCTCAACTCTATTAACATTCACTAACTCGCTAAAACTGTGGATTTCTAGTTGACAAATCACATAAGCGAGAGCATTATAAGACTATTATTAACCATAATAGGAGGGGAAAGAATGGCTAAAAAGGATAGTCAATTCGCATCAAACTTCTGGTGGGCATTAACATTAAGGGGAATCGCTGCAATTATCTTCGGTATTGTGGCTGTATTCTGGCCAGGACTAACACTGATCACGCTAGTGTACCTATTTGGTGCATTTATTTTAGTGAGCGGTATCATTAGTATCATCCAAGGAGTTGCAGCAATTCGCAAAGCACACTCTTCTTGGATTCTAACGCTAATTGTTGGATTGATAGAACTTGGTATCGGTGTATATTTACTCCGTCATCCAACCGTTGCTTTTGCAACTATTGTTCTGCTGATCGGTCTTGTGCTTATCGCTCGTGGTGTTATCGAGGGTGTTGGTACATTTGTCGATAAAGGTGCCGATGCGACTGAGAAAACACTTGTGGCGATTGCTTCTATCGCCGCAGTTATTGTTGGTGTCATTGTGCTGTTGCAACCAGCGGCAGCTGGCGTTACATTCGTATGGATCGTTGGTCTTTACGCTTTGATTACCGGGCCAATCATGGTGGCTCTTTCGGTTGATGGAAGAAAGTTAACGAGCTAAGTTCTATAAACTAAATAACACACTCTTTTGATGCGGGAGTGTGTTATTTTTTGCACTCAAAACAATAGCCTCGAATTTCAAGCTGGTGGCTGGTTGGAGACACCCTATTTTCCACCGCAACTTTGTGTATGCGCTTCTCAAGAAATTCATCTTTGATAGGGATAATGGTGCTACATTTAATGCACGTAATGTGATGGTGGTGTTGATGAAATGTATCACTTAGTTCAATCTTGTATTTCCAGCCAATATGGATACGATGGACAATATTCAGCTGCTCAAACAACTGTATGGTTCTATATATGCTTGCCCTATCTACCTCTCCTCCCAATCCCTCGACAAGGTCATGCATTGACTGTGGCTTTTTATCATACAAATAAGTAAATAAAATTTTTCTGGGAGTTGTCACGCTATACCCGCTACTCCGTAGAATTTTCTCCAGTTGTTGCACATTTTCCATTGTTGCAATTATAGCAAAAATTGCGATAAATTTGCAAAAATATAGTAATTGCAACTATAGTAGCAATTATGAAAATTGCATTTGTAGGCAAAGGCGGCAGCGGCAAAACGACTATTTCGTCCTTATTCGCCCAATATCAGTCTCGTGAGCATATGACTTTAGCGATTGATGCCGACATCAATATGCATATGACAGAACTTCTCACAAAAAGCACCCCCAAGAAAGATCTTTTGATTTCTGAGAAGCAGCCAAGCGAGAAGCTGCGCACATACCTTAGAGGTAATAATCCTCGTATTAAAAGTAACGCTCATTTTAAAAAATCAACTCCGCCGGGATCCGGTTCGAACCTTATTGATATTACCAAGCAAGATGACTGGTTTATGCATCGTTTTTCGCAAAAAGTGACTCCTCACCTCTCAGCCGTCACAGTCGGCTCATACTCAGAAGACGGTATCGCCTCAAGTTGCTATCACAATAACCTGGCTGTGCTGGAAAATGTCTTATCCCATACTATTGATCGGGGAGTTGTCGTTGTTGATATGGTCGCCGGTACTGACGCTTTTGCGAGCACTTTATATGCGCAATTTGACCTACTCATTTTTGTCGTAGAACCAACGCAGCGTAGCCTTTCAGTATTCAAGCAATACCAACACCTTGCCCAGCACGCAGGGGTTGATAACAGACTTTTTGTTATCGCTAATAAAATTGAAGATGAAGATGATGTGTCTTTCATAGAAGGGGTTGTGGGGAGAAAGAAGCTCATCGGCAGTATGCCTCGCTCAAAACACATACTTCAAGTTGATAAAGGGAAAGAGGATCTCAACATAGACAATCTCAAAGAAAACGACAAAGTTTTTAAAAAAATTGCAGAGCTACTAAAAAAATATGAAACCCCAAGTCAGGATCGTTTAAAGCACCTGTGGAGTATTCATAGAGTATATGTTTCACAGGGATTTGTGAAGGAACGTTTTGGTAATCTTACGACCCAAATCGATCCTTCTTTTACCTACCCAGTAGCAGGAAAATAGTGATGAAAAATGAATATTATGGCGGTGAAAATGGACTCGCCCACTATCTTGATCCTACAAACGGCTCTTTTGTCCCGCTCGTTGAGATTTCTTCAGAGTTAAACCCTTATCTTAAGTCGCACGGCATTCATATCAGTGCAAAATTAATGAATACACTAGCACTTGCCAATGTAAAGTCATTACCCGCCTGGAATATGCTTGCAAACACGCAGGATGTCAGTCAAAAAACTTTTGTGGAGGCCTCTTCGGGGAATACTGTATTTAGCCTAGGGTTGCTTGCTAGGCACTTTGGAATCAAAGGGGTTGAAGCAATTGCCTCTCCAGATGTAAGCAGTGGAAAGCTTGCTCTATTGCGACTGGCTAATATCAAGGTCCGCATGATTGAAGGCCCTATATGCCCGGACCCGAACGATCCGGATGGAGCTATCGTACTTGCAAAGCAAGAAGGGGATAAAGAAGGGTTTTACAATCTTGGGCAATATCACAATGATGCTAATCCGGGTGCGCATGAAGTTATTACCGGTCCACAAATCTATACTCAACTCAACGGCCAGATAGATTTACTGTGCGCTGGACTAGGCACCACCGGTACACTACTTGGCACTGCTCGTTATCTGAAAAAGAAAATACCAAAACTAAAAGTTTTAGGCATTACTCGCACCCCGAATAATCCCGTTCCTGGCGTTCGGACAAAAAATGGCCTGAGAGAGGTCGCCTTTGATTGGCAACGGGTTGTCACTGAACCTCTTGTCCATATTGGCGAAAAGAAATCATATGAAGCAAGCCTCCAGCTTATCCGAAGCGGTCTTCTAGTTGGCCCGAGCGCCGGCTTTGCCTATGCTGGCCTGCTCGAATACCTTAATATACTAAAAGAAAACGGAAAGCTTAATAACTGGCGAGGTAAACAAATTGTTTTTATCTGCCCCGACTCTCCTTTTCCTTATGTGGCTGATTATGAACGTATACTTGATAGTGGTCTCTTTCCTAAAATTGAAGGCTTGGAGCTTTACCACGAGTCATCTGTTTTTTCTGATAGTAGCCGTGTGCCAACTATTAATAGCCAGGAGTTATTAAACCTTTATGATTCGACGCATACGATTCTTCCTCAAAACATTACCTTGGTTGATGTACGCGAGCCAAGTGAACATCTCGACCATCATTTACCAGCCTCTATTAATATTCCAATGCAAGATTTACCGCGGTGGATTAAAAAACAGCCGGAAGAACAGCTCAGTAAGATAGTCTTTTATTGCAAGAGCGGAGCGCGCAGTAATCAAGCAACTCAACTGGCACGAGCTATGACTCTTGAAGCCTATAGCTTGAGCGGTGGCACAATCGAATGGTCAGAAAAGAACTACCCTCGTGTGAAAAACGCTGCCTGCAAGCCTCTTACTTTCTAGACAAACGTACTATATCACCACGAAGCACATAACTCACATATCCCGTGAGAATTACTAAAACTATACTGAGCCAGACAAACTCCTGAAAAGCGGTCATAGCGAGCCATAGCCATATGAGTGCTGTCAGCCAGCCGCATATCATACTGAATATTCTCATTAACGGACTTAGTCTCATGCGAAGTAAAAAGGGGAGTGCAAATACTTCTGTCACTACGATTACTGCCGCTATCACCTTCCCCGCTTCCGCCCCACTCAACATGGATTCAGCAAATATAACAAACTTTTCAAACCGCACCAACTGTACTAATACTAGGCATAAAAAAATAAATCCTAAAAGCCATGCGAAAAACTGAGTGTTTTTGTTTTTTAGTTTTGGGGGTAGAGTTGCCGTGACTTGTTTCATTATCACCCCCTATTATACTCTTTTATATTTTTCTTTTGTTGTATTTTTGTATCAAAACGCTTGCGTTTTATGCGCCGAATCGCTACAGTAGTTTCAAGCGATACTCAAAAACAAACACCACATAAAAATCTGGGTACATCGCTCTACGATATCCACCACAACAAAAAATAAAAACACCTCTTTTGGGGTGTTTTGTTTTATTCACTCACCTTTCGTGAATTCTCTTTGCGCCACTTTGCAATCTCAGCATGATTGCCACTTAGCAACACTTCTGGCACTTTCATACCATCAAACTCTTCTGGGCGGGTATATTGCGGGAACTCCAGTGTCTTTCCATTACTAAAACTTTCAATTTCTGCACTGGTTTCTCCACCCAGAACTCCAGGAAGGAGCCGCACGACACTATCAATCACTGTCATGGCTGGTAACTCTCCCCCAGTGAGCACATACTCCCCCACACTCACCTGCTCATCAACGATACTTACAATCCGCTCGTCATAGCCTTCATAGCGTGCGCAGATAAAAATAAGGTCATCTTCACTTCTCGCCCACTGCTTTGCGGTTGCTTGCTTCCACTGTTTACCGCGAGGTGTTAAAAGTACGACCTTCGCACTTTTATTAGTCTGCTTCGCTTTATTCACTGCAGCAAAAAGCGGCTCCGGCTTTAAGAGCATACCGTCACCACCCCCATAGGGCGTGTCATCAACTTGTTTGCGTTGACCATTGCCAAAATCTCTAAGGTTAATCAGCTCAAAGCTCACCGCATTCAGCTCCTGTGCCTTACGTAGCATTGACACATTTAGCACACCTTCAAACATTTCAGGAAATAAGGTTATAATCTGTATTTTCATCTATTTTTAGTGTACACTATTGACTTTTTAAAATATATGTACTAAAGTATGAAAGTATCTTTAAGAAGGATTGGATTCTGTTAAAAATTCTGATAGAAAGAGAATTAACAGTGAAGAGCCTGTTGGATATGGACTTTCTGCTCCCCCTTGGTGCTGGATCTGCTACTTTCCATGCACTCAACGCCACCCACCTTAAATTTGTGACTTGTTTCTGGGCGGGGTTGGCGGTCTGGCTAGCTGTCAGCGCAATTACTAGAGCTATAGAAGAAAAAACATAAGAAGTCCAAGGTTGCCCGAAAACCTTTCGCTATCAGGCGATAAATTTCGGGCATTTTTTCTTTGAACTTAATTTTTGAATATTAAAAAACCACCTCAAAGGTGGTTTTTTAAACACATAAAGCTCTCAACTTTTTGTTAAGCTCGCAGAAGCTTTGTTCTCGCAATATTTATTGTGCTTTGAACTGTTACTGATTATATATCGAGGTCATCAAGTTCTGCAAGTTCTTTTCGGGTGTTTTTTGTTAAATCCGACTCATTTTCCACATCTTCGGTGGTGGAGTTTTGCACAGACTGGTCTTCCTCTGTAGTTGCTGGTGTAGTATCTTCCGTTTTTTCTTCTTTTTGCTCTATAGATTCTTCTTGTCGGGCCAGATGCTCTTCTCTGTCATTATTCACAATTTTAAGGTTATAGCGCGCGTCGTTTTTTGTACCAAGCGCCCGAAGTAGTGTACGAAGACTTTGTGCGGTAATACCTCGCTTACCGATGACTCGCCCAAGGTCTTCCGCATTGACAGTGAGTTCTAAAAGTACGCCCTTCTCGTCAATCCGCCGCTCAACTACAACATCGTCGGGGTGAGAGACAAGAGATTTTACGATATACTCTATAAATTGCTGATCAATTGTGGTCATGCCGCCTCCTTAGGAATTACTCCAATTACTAACTTATGTTTTCATTGTAGCGTAAGCATAAGCCGCGTGCAAAAGATTTTAGATCAAGAGAATAAGAGAATGTTTTTAAGCGCCTTCGCCGTCAGCCTCTTTTGTCTCTTCAGGCGCCGGTGGTGTCTCTTCAAGAATCTCTTCAACTTTTTCAGGAGATTCAGCCGAGACCTCCTCCGGAGATTCTTCTTTCTTTTCCTTAGGTTCTTTTGGCTGATTTTTGCGTAACTTTTCCGGGTTGCGTGTTGCTTTTTCTTTTTTATCAGCTTTCTTGACCCAATCAGGCAATGCCACTTTCTCGCTTTCAAGCAACTTCACAACTCGAGGTGATGGCTGCGCGCCATTTTTAAGATAGAACTCCACTTTTTCTTTATCAAATTTTACGTCTTTGGTATGCGGATTATAACTTCCGACATACGCAACCACACGACCACTTGAGGGATGGCGCTGCGCCTCTTGAACAGCCACACGATAGACGGGATAACCCTTACGACCAAGTCGTTGCAAACGAATTGCGAGCATAATATTCTTTACTTCCTTTTCTTTACGTTAGTGTTATTATCAACTTTTGCCTATTTTACGCTACTTCTTACCTCTAGTCAATCTGTTTCAAGAGTTTTGGTGTGTTTCATACTTCTTCAGTGCTTCTTTGGCTGCAATTTGCTGTGCCACCTGCTTTGAGGGACCGGTACCTTTACCCATTAATTTCTCTCCCACAAAGACACCGAGAGTGAATGTTTTGTCATGGTCTGGACCCCCTTCTTCTAATACCTTATAGATCGGAGTATGTCCGTCAATTCGCTGCGAGGCCTCTTGAAGATACGATTTTGGATCTCGCCAGCTTCCGCTTTTCAAGATATGATCTAATTTACTGAGGATATTCTTTGCGATAAACTGTTGCGCCGCATCGTAGCCCTTATCAAGATAAATCGCTCCTGTTATCGCTTCGAACGCATTGGCCATAATCTGTTGCCTGGCACGTGGACTTCCCTGTTTTTCGCCCCGACTCAAACGAAGAAGATTTTCGTAGCCAAGCTTTTCACCGGCTGCGCCAATACTCTCAGTCCGCACCAATGCCGCGCGCCAACTGGTTAAAATACCTTCCGGTTCATCATAATTACTGAAAAGATAATCTGTCACCACAAGCTCAAGTACCGCATCACCTAAAAACTCTAAGCGCTCATTGTGTTCTTTTGTGCTACGTCTATGTTCATTGACATAACTTCGATGAGTTAAAGCAGTCACCAGCAGAGTAATGTCGTCAAAAGAAACTCCTAGTTTTTTCTTTGCAAATTCCTGATATGGAGTTATGTCCACTATTTAAAGTCCTGCCTTTCTAATTCTCTGCATAGCGAGCAAAATCAGCTTACCAATATCTTCATATTCGATCTTCTCAAGCGCCTCTTGAAACGGGAACCATTTAATGCCGTTCATCCATTCCTCTTTTTTAATATTATCAGTATCACCCAGCGCTTGGACCAGATAAATCTGCGTTGTCATGAGCACTAGTGTATTTACCCGGCGATAACGAAAATTAATTTTCCCAAGCCAATTGACGACCTTTACCTTCTCAAGTCCTGCTTCTTCACCAATTTCCCGCACTGCTGTTTCTTTGGCTGTTTCACCTTCTTCAATATGACCTTTCGGGATCGTCCAGCGATCTTTTGCGTCTTGAATGAGAAGAATTTCAATTTCGTTCTTTTTGTTGCGACGAAATACAATCCCACCAGAGGTTGGCTCACGAACAATCTCTTGGATTGAAGTTTTCTTGTTGCGATTAAAATATTTCTTAAAACGATTAAACTTTGGTGTCTGCATTCGGTTTCTCCTCTGTTAACGTACGGTAAGCTGTGCCTAGCACACCATTAACAAATTTAGATGAATTGTCGGAACCAAATGCTTTGGCAAGCTCAACTGCTTCATTAATTGCCACTTTTGGCGGTACGATATCTTGCATTTCTTTGAGTTCATAGACTGCCATTCTGAGAATCGTGAGGTCAATTCGAGCAATTTGTGCAAGCGGCCACTCTGGAGCAATTGGTTGAATGATGGCATCAAGTATGTCCTTTGACGCATAAACTCCCTCTGTCAAGCGCTTAACAAACGCTTTATCTTCAACCGTCTTATCATATCGTTCCAGATTACGTGCTAAGATTTCATCAAGACTAGCAGACTTGTCCTTCGCCGCTAGGCGAAACTCTGCTTCATAAAGCGTTTGCAGTGCAATGATACGACCGAGATGACGATTTGATGCCATGATTTGGTTCCTTTTATTACGTTGAAATGTGCGTATAGTCACCTCTATTACAAGGTGTTTTTGTTATTTACTTTTCTTACCACTTTCACGCTTAGTGGTATATATCTTTACCGGAGATTTGGCGTTCACTGTCCGTGCCAGCTTCAACACATGATGACTGCGCCGTAGACCTGTTTTGCGTGAAGTGGTTTGCTTTTTCGGTTTCCCCATAGCAAACTCCTTACTTCTTAACGTTATTAAACTTATTCCTATTATACCGTGAAAGCTATTCTTACTCAAGAAAAATAGTTTTTTAATTATTCTATCTCATAAGTACTTGACATGCTTATGTTAATGTGATAGTATGTTAAGCATGAGTAAAGAAAGAAATTATAGATATACAGAATCAACTGATGAAATTAAGACACAGGCCGAAGAAAGCCAAAGAGCTTCAGCGGAGCGTCGAGAAGCTAGAAAGAAAGCGAGAAAACTGAAGGTGGGTGCCGTCTTGGGAAGTTTCGCTATTCTTGCCGGAGGAGCATATGCAACTCTTAGAGGAGTCGATAAGCAGATTCAGAACCAGGCACAAGCAACAAGTAATTACTATGAAGGAATGCCTGCCTATGAGAAATGGAAGGCAGATCACGAGTCTAAATAACCAGATTGACCACTTTTCCTTTGATATAAATCGCTCTTTTTAGCTCTGCCGTGCTGAGCAAAGGGGCGATTTTTTCATGGGCTTTTGCGGCAGCGATGGCCTCTTCTTCGCTAACCTCTGGCGAAAGTTCTAATTTCGCACGCAGTTTGCCATTCACTTGCACAATGACTGTTACCACATTTTCAACCAGATATTTTTCATCCCACTCCGGCCAATGGTCAATGTGAATCGTTGTATCATTACCAAGCTGATGCCATAGCTCCTCAGCAATATGCGGTGCGAATGGTGCTAAAACCTGCAATAAGCTCTCTAAACAGAACTTCCAGGTATCGTTCCTACCGATGCCAATCTCTTCTTTTAGCTTGAAATAGCTATTCACTGCTTCCATCATGCTTGAGACTGCTGTGTTGAACTTATCATTTTCAATATCTTCAGTTACTTTCTTAATAGTTTTGTGGGCAATGGTTAAAATCTTGGTTTCATCTTTGTCACTCAAGTCAACTTCGTTGCCTTGAAGATACTCTTGTACCAAATTCCAGGTTCGATTCAAGAAACGATAGGTTCCCGGCACACCTCGAGTATCCCATGGTGCTTCCATGTCATAGGGAGCAATGAACATTTCATAGACACGCAAACTATCCGCTCCATAACCACTATCCATCACTTCAAGCGGATCAATCACGTTGCCGAGACTTTTGCTCATCTTGCGACCATCCGGCGCTAAAATGTAGGCATTATAAAGCATATTTTTAAACGGCTCCGGATCATTCACAAGTCCAAGAGTATGGAAAAATCGTGTCCAGAAACGCGCATACAGAAGGTGGGCCGTCGCATGGTCGGCACCGTTATAAAAATCAACCGGCATCCAGTGATTTGCCGCTTCAGGATTCCATGCCTGTTTATCATTAAACGGGTCAAGATAACGCAGGAAATACCAGCTTGAACATGCATAGCCATCCATCGTATCGGTCTCACGCTTGGCGGGACCACCACACTTTGGACAGGTTGTATTTACCCAATCTTCCACTTCAGCGAGTACTGATGTGTTGCCACCACGAGGCTTAAAGTCTTTCACCTCTGGCAAAACAACCGGCAACTCTTCATCAGGAACTGGCACAACACCATCTTTTTCACAGTGAACAATTGGAATTGGTGCCCCCCAATAACGCTGACGGCTAATAAGCCAGTCATGCATTTTATAATTCGTTTTTTCTTTACCAACACCCTGCTTTTCAAGCCATGCTACAATTTCTTCTCGCGCCTGGCTGCTTTCTTGACCATCAAATCTATCTGAGTTGACTAAAATGCCTTCACCCGTATAGCATTCATGTAGCACAAGATAGCGATAAAATGTCTCATGAATTTTATCATCAAGCATGGCAGCGACTTTTTGAATTGGCTGCCAGGTTACTGTGAATTTATTTTTTTCGCCTTCATCTAAATTTGTCTCTGTTTTTTCTTCATCAATAAGCTCAAAGAGCAGCCCTTTACCCGAAACATGCATATTTTTATTTTTGGTATTTGAATAAAAATAACCATGTCCTGAAAATTCAGATTCTTTTATAAGCTTGAAATTTTTATAGCCTGTCTCTTCGACAATTTCCCGCTTAGCCGTCTCCAGAAATGATTCATTCCCCTCGACACCGCCACCGATTAACATTTTACCGCCAAATCTTTCTTTGCGCGGTCCCCAATCCAGAACTATAACTTTATCGTTTTTTGGATTCTTCACTACGACAAAAACTGACTTTTTATGCGTGTCATCACCTTGGGCTTCACCAGCAGTTGGCTCAATAACAAATGTAATAGGGATACCAAACTTTTTGGCAAATTCATTATCGCGCTCGTCATGTGCGGGTACTGCCATAATCGCACCTGTGCCATAACCCGTCAAAACATAATCTGCAATCCAAACTGGAATTTTTTCACCATTAACCGGATTGATAGCATATGAGCCGGTGAAAACGCCGGTTTTTTCACGGCTTGTATCCATGCGATCGATATCAGACTTTGACGTCGCTTGTTTAACATACGCTTCAACTTCTGCTTTTTGAGCCTCTCTTGTGAGCTGCTTAACAAGCTTGTGCTCAGGTGCCAGCACCATAAATGTCGCACCAAAAAGTGTGTCGGGGCGAGTGGTAAAAACCTTAATAGTTTCATTTTTTTCATTAGCAACCTTGAAGTCTACTTCCGCACCCACAGAACGACCAATCCAATTTTTCTGCATGGTTTTGACCATCTCAGTCCAATTGAGATCATCAGTCGCTTCAAGCATTTCGTCAGCATATTCAGTAATTTTGAAAAACCATTGCTTCAGGTTTTTCTTTGTGACAGGATTACCGCAACGCCAGCACTTTCCGCCTTCAACCTGTTCGTTGGCAAGCACCGTCTGGTCGGTTTCGCACCACCATTGCGGCTGTTCTTTTTGATAGGCCAAGCCATGCTCATAGAGCTTGTTGAAAATCCACTGCGTCCATTTATAATATTTCGGATCAGCGGTGCTGATTTCTTTTGACCAATCATAACTATAGCCAAGTCGCTTGAGTTGGGTTTTGAAATTAACCAGCGCTTCGTCGTGTGCTTCTCGAGGTGTTTTGTTGACTTTAATCGCATAATTTTCAACTGGAAGCCCGAATGAATCCCAACCAATCGGATTATAAGCATTGAAGCCTTGTTGGCGCTTAGCACGAACTTTGATGTCGCTAAACTGAAACGTTCGCCCATGGCCAGTATGAATGCCAGCACCAGTAATACCGGGAAGCATACTTAAACCATAATATTTTGGCTTTGAATGATCCGAGAAGTCAACGGTATATGTACCGTTTTTTTCCCAAATTTTTTGCCACTTTGACTCTATCTCAATTGGATTATATCTCTGCATGACTAATAGTTATTATAACAGAGGTTTTTGGTTTAATCTTCAGTTTCAATAGTGATTTGTGGTGGTGCAAAAATTGCCATCATCACTGCTTCAATTTCTTTTTGAAGTTCGTTTGTTGAAATTGCATTGCTTGGTAAGTTAATATCAACGTTTTCATTAAGCTTTGTGTCTACCCTAAGGCTTGATGTACTATTTTCATCCTTAGTTGCAAATTGAATACGTGTTAGCTGATGCTCCCAGCGAGACACCCATAAGCTCAACTTGGCTGAATCATCAATCTCAATATCATCCATATTCTTTATTTGCTCAACGATGGTGTCTGGATAACATTCTTGAAGAGCTTTGCCAACCTCAGTTTTAATCACCTGTTTAATAAAACTAGTTATCTTTTTATCATCAAGACTAATGATATATTGCACGCTATCTTTACCTTGAATGTTTTCGCTTTTGCCAGTGCTTTTTATTACAATAAACTGATTCTTTTTATAAACATCAATAACTTGATCTTGCTGTTTTTTATCATCATAAAAATTTTTAAGCGCCTTGCTGCTACATTCATTTAGCTCTGCAGTTTCAGTGCTGGAGTTCTCGTTATTCTCTCCGTCTCCATCAACCACTACTTCTGCATTTGGATTTAAATCTTCAGTAGAAACCTTTACCCATTTATTATCTATTTTTTCTGCCAGTTGACTCAGCGGCTTTGCCGCTGTTTCATCAAGCATAGCTATGCTCGCTATATTAGTAAGGATTGGCTTTGTGTTATTCAACTTAACGTATGATCCACCCTTACTGTCCGTCGCTATTGCACCCGAAAGATTAATTTTAAGTGGCGACATGTCCACCTCGGCTTTTGCATTACTAATACTTTCACCAGTACTATTATCTGCTTTTGTATCAAAAGTAACTGTTAGCTTACCTGCACCTTCAGTACCTTGGATCGTTGCGATGCCCCTTGCATCAATTGTTTTGCTCTTAATCGCATCTTGCACTGCATCATTCACTGCTTTGCTTGGATTCGTATACCACAGATAGAAGACAACTGCACCAATCAAAACTAAAACAATCCCAATAATACTGATGATAAGCTTCTTTTTACTGCTCTTGTTTGGCTTTTGCTCTTGCGGCAACGGCGGTAAATCTGGCGGAGAAGTTGGTACAGGTGGATGTTCTGGGCGTTTTGGTGGTGGCAGTGGGGACTGGAATGGATTATTATTCTTTGGTCTAATATCTGATTTCATATTGTATCTTCCCTTTTGTTAATTCTGTTTTAGCATACCACTGGCTATTTTATCTTGGCAAATTGCTCTTGCTTTATTTCGAGCCAGTGCGGTTCCTGGCGCACAAGTTCTTTTTCTTCTTCCGTGCTGTGCAGTAATATCTTTAAGGCTTCTTCCGCGAACACTCCATTTTGCGATCCTTTCGCGAGCACAATTGCTCCCTTCTCCAAAACTTTATGAGCAAAAGCACCTGCATCATATGGACTACGGAAACTTTTCACCTGACAGCCCTGTTTTCGTGCTGCTGGTGCCAGATATTTTTCCGCCTCTTCTCCGATAGTAATAACCCATGCAAGTTCACTCCCGTTACAAAATGTTCCTACTTCTTCGTGAGCCTGCGGCGACATTTCACCAAGCTCATTCATGCTGCCAAGAATAGCGATCTTTTGTGGAGCTTGCATCTGATAAAGTGTGCGAAGCGCTGCCTCGACTGCCAGCGGGCTAGAGTTATACGTATCATCAATAAGTGTTGAGTGTTCCACCCCGCGCAAAATATTCATCCTTCCTTTCACCGGGCGAATCTTCTCCATACCGTCTTTTATCTGCTCAGAGGTCATACCAAGTTTTGCGGCAACGAGTCCGGCGGCAACTGCTGCTTTGACGTTATGCTCGCCCGCTAACTTCAAGCTGACTGGCATTTTTCCAAATTCCGGTGAGATAAAATTCCCGTTATATCCCTTTTGGCTATAGTCAGCAATTTCAAATTTGTATTCCGCAGCAGCACTGGTACCATACGTATCGATAGTAGTGGTTTCCGCATATTGAGCAAATTCACCGGCAATATCGTCTCTGTTGATAACGGTGAGCTTGCTAAAGCTGGCAACAGAAAGTTCTTCCTGTGCAACCGCATCAAGCGTTTTGAAAAACTCCATATGTTCGGGGCTGACTGCTGTTACTACTGCAACGTCAGGGTTTAAATATGCTCCAAAATGCGGAATATCGCCAGGTGTATCAGTACCAAGCTCCTGTACAATGACATCCGTATCTTTTGGCTGTTTGATACGTCGTTTAGCTAATTTTCGCACCTGCCACCAAGCCCCTAAAGAGCGAATATTGTCAGGATAGTCGATGCCTAAAATACCTAGAGGCACACTCATATGCGTGTTGTGATTCCCTTTATGCACCCTCACTCGATAGTGTTGCGAGAGCACCGTGGCAATCGCAATTTTCGTGCTGGTTTTTCCCACACTACCAGTCACAACAATAAGTGTTGGCTGGTGTTTTTTAAGATATTTTCTCACCAGTTTTTCAAGGCGCTTTTGGATAAAGTTTTTGAACATATTCTGCTATCAATTTATTGTTGGTTTTGTCTGGAGTTTTGAATCTTCTGCTTGATGTCCTCAATATTTGGCTTTGGCAGCTGTCCTGACGGGCTCTCAGCAGCAGCTAGTGTTCTTTCGAGCTGTTGTTTAATTACCTCTTCGTCTCTATCGCCTTTCCCCCCAAGCTCTTTCAGTCCATCTCTGGCATATTGCTTGGCGGCTTCTCGATCTTTATTGATGAGCGCAAGATTAGCCAGGCGAAGATAATATCTCGCACCTTCTTTTTTCACCCCATAATCTTTGGTACTGCGAAACTTATCATAAGCCTCTTTAGGTTTTTGTTTCGTCATCAATTCCCGACCTTCTTTATACTGACTTTCTTTGATTTTCATCACGAGAAAATAGCCGCCAACTCCACATCCAATAACCAGTATCATAGCTATTATAATAATGATCACTTTGCTTATGCCGGATTGGTTATACTGTTGTTTCACTATCCCTCCCAATTTGTCTCATTACAATATTCTTCATAGCCTGAATACCAAGGTACATATCCATAGCTTAAAAGCTCACAGAACGACAGGTCTCCAGGGTAATACCCGTGTGCATCGCAATATATCTTCAGTACTGTTGATGCTTCCTCACTATTACTATCAGTCACCTTAAGCCGTACAAGTCCAGGGTAGTATACCAAGTTACTGCTACCGAAATAACTTTGATAACACGCATCATAACCATAATAATACTGGTAAGCATAGAAGCCGACACTATTAGTTGGTACGAGACCTGAACATGCATTTTGATAATCTGCTCCAAATATATACAAATCTGATCCCTGGTAATATCTATACTTTGCTGAACAATTCGCACCTTGCATGATAGTCATCCAGCTACCAGACTCCAACTCCAACCCATCTTCCTCTATCGGCTCAAATGCATAGGTATATGGCGGCGTTCCATTTTCATAACTCAATTCAACAGACAGTGGATGATAGCTTGAAGAATCCAGACCGCCAGAAATATTTCCATTATTGTCAGCTGTCACCGTAAATTCCGGCTCCGGCTCTGGCTCCGGATCAGTTGGTTCTTGCGGGCATGCTCCTGACTGCGGTGCATTGGTGTTGTTCGCCATATAATACACATTGCCGACTGCGGCGGCAGTACCTTGAATACAGAAGTAATTTCCTCCATATATCAAGGTGAGTTGCACGTCTGATAGAGGCTTTACTGCGGCAGGTAGACTCTCGGGATATGTTCCCTGTCTGTTGTGGGCTTTTTTCATTTCACTTGCAGCAGCTACAAGACTATTCTGGATCTTACTCTTTGCTGCACGATCCAGGTAACTTCCACCGCCAACAACGATAAGACTTGCCAGAATACCGATGACCACAATAACAATTGAGAGTTCGACTATCGTAAAACCGTTTTTGTTTTTTACAAAATAATTTTTAAGCATTATTTATTCCTTAAAAATAGTGTACGCTACTGACACTGTCAACACAAGCTTTATGAAAGCAGCATGCCGCCATCAACTACAATTTGACTGCCTGTCATATATGAAGAAAGCTCAGACGCCAAAAAGAGTGTCGCCCGTCCAATTTCATCTTGATCACCCATGCGATGCATGGGGATTTTTTGCATAAATGCTTCCATCTGTTCTTTTGGAATGGCTTTTGCGTTATCTTTTGGCTGCGTACCAGGTGTGGCAATGCCGCCTGGCGCAACTGCATTCACCCAAATGTTGTGTTGCGCCAGTTCAAGTGCTGTATTTTTTGTAAAGCCCCACACGCCGTGTTTTGACGCGTCATAATGCGCCAAGCCAACCATCGAAGGGTGAAGTGCGTCAATTGAAGTAATGTTGATGATTCTGCCGCCATTTCCCTGCGAAATCATCTGTCTTGCCACGGCCTGCGTTGCCATGAAAACACTGCGCACATTGATCGCCATTACTTTATCAAACTCTTCAGGCTTTAAGTCCATCACGGAAATATTCGGATAAATTCCTGCATTATTCACCAGGATATCAATACCACCAAATTCCTGCGTTGCCTGGGTGCACATTCTTTCAATATCTTCTTCTTTTGAAACATCAACCTGCGCATAAGAAATTTGCCAGTTTTTATCAGCAAACTTACTCCTCGCTTCGTTTAGATTCTCTTCGCTAATATCGGCAATTAAAACACTCGCGCCAGCTTCTGCCAAACGATAGCTGATACCCTGCCCTATGCCAACTGCACCGCCTGTTACAATTGCTCGTTTACCACTCAAGTTAATGAGTTCACCAAGTGGCTGCTGATTCACGTTTATTTCTCCTTCTTATTTTTCTTTAAAAATATTCGGGTCGCCCGCACGAGCACCCTTGAAATTGGCAAGCTGTAAAACATTCAGTGTAATTTCTACGACTTCATAGACTCCAGCTCGAATCTTGGCAATAGGTGGTAGATAGTCAGCGCTTTTGCCGTAAATTCTTGCCATATCGGTCATGACCTCACTGATGATATCACCATCTTCAATTATTTTTGCCACGCCGCCAGCCTGCAATGTACTGTTTTCATCAGTGTTCACAATCGTCACACTCACCTTATTATTCTTTTGAATATTTCGATATTTTAGTGTCTCACTCTTTGTTACAAAATAGAGCTTTTCCGTATTAATACACGTCACATAGATGATAGTACCAAGCGGCGTTCCATTTTCATTAATTGTTCCCAAGGTCGCCACGGGGTTAGCAGTAATATATTCGACAAAATCATTTTTTGAAACTATATCGCTCATGGTTTTATTATACACGAAATGGTGGAGCTAGGCGGATTTGAACCGCCGACCTCTTCGCTGCCAGCGAAGCGCTCTAGCCAACTGAGCTACAGCCCCATGAGTCGCTATTGTAACAAAGATAAAACACCTCTTCAAAAAATGAGGTGTTTTATTCGTGAGCTGCTGCGCGCCCACCCGAGGCTTTTTGTTTTTAAGCTATTTTTGTTTTCGGTGCAAAAGAGCCTCTCTTTGCGCATCAGCTAACATGTTCATGATGACACAAAATATTTTTTAGCACAAGTATTTTAACTAGCTATTTTTCCAAAAGTATGCTTAACTAGCAGTGTTCAGAAGCGTAATATCAAGTAGTATATGAAACTGGTCGATCTGGCATATTTGAAAAGAAAATAAGGAAATTTTGATGTCTAAGAAACTTTTTGTCGGTAGCCTTGCATGGGCAACCAACGACGACAGCCTGAATGCACACTTTGCTGCAATCGGTCCAGTTGAAAGCGCTAAAGTTATCACTGATCGTGATAGCGGACGCTCAAAAGGCTTTGGCTTCGTTGAATTTGAAAATGAAGACGATGCGAAAAAAGCTATTGAGCAGCTTGATAATAGCGAGCTTGACGGTCGCAACATCACTGTGAACGAGGCTCGTCCACGTGAAGAACGACCACGTCGTGAATTCTAATTTTAGTATTTAGCTAGATTATTATAAGAAAAAGATGCCTTTATGTTAGGCATCTTTTTTGTTGTCTACTTTTTGAAATCGAGGGTGCCTCGCTCCATCAATTTCAACTTCTTCAAAGAACATATCATACGGTCGCACCCAAACATCCGGCATGCCTTCATGTTCATAGAGCGGCTTATACATCACTCTCCATTCCAGCGTTTCACTATCACATACTACACCCAAAACCTCATAGTGCTTTCCTGATTTGGTATGTATATACTCACCTAGCTCTACATCTGGGATATCGAACATATGCCCCACCACATCGTCCTTTATTTCCAGGAATCTTTCAGGATCCTGCCGATAATATTCAACCCACTCATCATCTTCATAAAGCTCAAGAAACTCTATAAAGTTCCCCCCTAAAAATCCACCTTTTTCAGCCTTCTTTTTCTCTTTTACTGCTTGAATTTCTTCTTCTGAAAGTTCTGTTGTTCCTATAAAATCATCGAACGCCTGTGCGAGGTCGGCAACTTCTTCTGCAGTTATTTCATCTTCTCGTAACAACTCTTCGGCTTCTTCGATAATCTTGCGCAACAAAGCAGCTTTCAACTCTCCATCCGCAAGTTTGTGTCCTGTCGCCTTTTGATCAAGCTGCTCATATTTAGCGGGCAACCCATCTCTCACCAATTTGTTTAATCTAAACTTAGGCATCTTTTAAAATCTCTCTTAGTTGTTTTTCACTAATAATTTCTGTTTCATAACTTCGGGCTCTTTTTAGTTTACTTTCGCCAACATTCTCACCCACTACAAGATAATCAGTATTCTTACCTACGCTACTTTGAAATGTACCGCCAAGCTCACGAATTTTTTCAGCCGCTTCTTCTCGACCCATTGTAGTCAATGTTCCCGTAATCACAAAGCTTTTACCGGATAATTTACCTTCTTTTAGTTTTTCAAATGTTGGTTTTACGCCAAACTTCTCAAATTTGTCGAGTATTTTTTGATTTTCAATATCCGAGAACCATGCCACGATTGACTCCGCCACCACTTCTCCGACCCCCTCGACTTGGCTCAGTTCATCAATCGTTGCCCGCTTTATCATTGCAAGTGATTTGAAATGATTTGTTAAATCAACTGCTGTTTGCGCACCGACATGACGAATGCCAAGTCCGAATAAAAATTTATGCAACTGAGGGTGTCGTTTTTTTGTAATAGCATTGATGAGGTTATCTGCGCTCAAGTCCGCAAATCGCTCAAGGCTCAGTACTTCATCTTTTGTAAGCTTGTATAAATCTGCCGGATCAGCGATAAGCTTTGCATGCAACAATGCTTGCACATTTTTCTCTCCCAGTCCATCAATATCAAGCGCACCCTTGCTGGCAAAATGTTGAATATGCCGAAGCATACGAGCAGGACACGCCACGTTAGGACAGCGCCATACTGCTTCGCCTTCTGGACGAATAAGCTTCGTTTCACATTCTGGGCAGTGCGTTGGCATAACAAACTCTTTTTCATCACCACTGCGAAGTTTTGTTAGTGGCTCAATAACTTCGGGAATAATATCACCCGCTTTTTGCACAATAACCGTATCGCCAATTCGAACATCTTTTCGTTTTATCTCATCTTCATTGTGCAGTGTAGCCATTTGCACCGTTGAGCCGGCAATCACCACTGGATCAAGCATCGCAACTGGTGTGGCTGCACCAGTTCTCCCAATACTCACGAATATGTCTTTAACAACTGAGGTTGCCTGCTCAGCTGGATATTTATAGGCAATCGCTCCACGCGGGTTCTTGCCCACAACACCAAGCTGCGCATATAACTTTCTGTCGTTTAGCTTAATTGCCATACCATCAGTATTAAACGGCAGATCAAATCGCTTCTCTGCCCACGTTTCTGCGAAGTTAATGAGTTCATCGATTGAATGAATGGCTCTGGCATCTTGATTCGTAACAAAACCCAGCTTCTTCAGGTCTTGATAAGCTTGTTCATTGGTTGCTACTTCACCTGCATCATCTCTTAGTAAATCATAAGCTCTAAATTGTAGCTTTCGCTGTGCCACAATTCGTGGATCAAGTTGACGAATAGTACCTGCTGCCAGGTTACGCGGATTCGCATAGGTTTTTTTGCCTTCTTTTTTCAGCTGTGCATTTAGTTTCTCAAAATCGCTTTTAAACATCACGATTTCACCGCGTATTTCCGTGCGCCCTTTGGAAAAATTTTTTACTGTTTTTAATTTCAGAGGAATACTGGAAATAGTCTTAATATTACTCGTAACATCCTCACCAACTAGCCCGTCGCCACGCGTCACTCCTCGAACCAAAAATCCATCTTCATACACAAGCGAGCATGCTAAGCCATCCATTTTTATATCCGCAAAGAACTCCACCTTTTCATCAATCTCAGGTGCCAGTTTCTGCGTTCGCTTAAACCATGCCTCAACTTCGTCTCGATTAAAAGCATCATTCAAGCTAAGCATGCGAGTTACATGTTGAATCTTTTGGAACTTCTTCACAGGTGCTCCGCCGATACGTTGTGTCGGACTATCGGGGGCTATTAACTCCGGGTACTTTTTTTCTATTTCTTTTAGTTCATTAAATAAACTATCATAGACCGCATCGTCAACTGATGGCGCATCAAGCACATAGTATTCATACGCATATTCACTTAAGTGTTTGCGGAGTTTTTCAGCGCGTTTACGCGGGGAGAGCTTTATCATCAATTAGTTTCCTGTATAGCAAATAGATATAACCGCTCGAGAAGATGAGTGTCAATGAACCCAGTAATACTACGGCGACTGGTACCAAAGGTAGCCATATGATATCAATGGTCTCTGCGAGTATGATTATTGGAATAAGAATAATCGCCCAAATAAGTACTATGATGAATATGAGCCACAGTAGACGCAGCATAACTCTAAGACGCCGCCCAACCACCAGATCACCGGCATTTTTTAATGCGGCAAGCGGGTACATACCAGGTAGCGTTACGATGACAAGTGCAATAAATGAACTGGTTACCCAATAGAGTGACATCAACATAAGCAACCCGGCGATTATCCAAAAGAACATACTGATAAGGCCTTCTTCAAGTAACCCTGTCTGCTGCGCTACTCCATAAGCAATCAAAGCAAATGCAAACGGTAAAAGCTGCACCAGTATAACCAGAAAAATAATAAATGTTGAGACAATCGGTGAACCTGATGAATATATTGCGTCTCGAAGATTTACTTTATGACCAGCCAGTAATTGTCGAATTAACCACACTACCGTAAGCCAGCCAAGCAAAAAAAGTAGCCCACCATAGATTTGTTGCGATTCTGATGGAGTTTGATTTAACGATCCGGTAATTGTGGCACTAAATAATGCCACTGCATGTGATATAGACCCAATATCACCACCTGAAAGTTCGTTACCCATGAACGTCAGGTTATCTGAAAGTGTAGTATAGGATTCCTGGGAAATCATACCGACCAGCATCATATTCAGAATTGCATACACTCCAAATAACTTTGCAAAAAGTATTTTATGCCTCCACAGCGTAGCACGCACTTCATTTGTAAAACCCCAATAACCAGGTAGCTTTAAGCTTCTTTTATAGTCTCGTTTACGAGTTAGTCGAAAGCTCCTATGTGGTCGGCGTGACAAAAAATCTTTACGACGCTTTGAGAGTGCCTTCTTCTTTTTCTGCAATTGTTTTTTTATTACTGCCATAAATACCTGATGTTACATCTTCCCTTCCATGCCGCGAAGTCGTTTAATTCGATCATCGAGCGGTGGATGGGTGCTAAATAAGTTGCCAATGAAATCTTTTTTGAGTGGATTTGAAATAAATAAATGCGCCGTGGAGCTGTGTGTTTTTTTCATTGGCTTACCATGATCGCGAAGTTTTTCCAGCGCACTTGCTAAACCTTCAGGGTGTCGAGTTGTCATTGCACCCGTTGAATCAGCCAAATACTCTCTCTGACGAGAAACTGCCATTTGTACGAGTGCCGCAATAATTGGGGCGAGGATAATGGCGATAACTCCAAAAAGCATCAGAACTGGCGGTGCGTCTTTTCTATCATTTCCTCCGAACCACAACATATGTAGGAATAAATCAGCAAGCATACCGATTGCGCTCACCAGACCAAACACAATCATCGAAACACGAATGTCATAATTTTGCACATGCCCCATCTCATGTGCCATCACTGCCTCAAGCTCAGTGTCATTCATAACATCGAGCAAGCCAGTTGTCGCGGCAACAATAGCATGTTTCGGATCACGCCCGGTAGCAAAAGCGTTTGGGGCAGTATCATCAATAAGATATACTTTTGGCGTTGGTAAGCCCGTAGTAATTGCCAGGTTTTCAACAATACGATAAAGGCGCGGATTGTCTTTTTTTTGAATTTCTTTAGCACCGCTCATCATGGTTGCCAATTTTCCCGCAGCAAAATATTGGAAAAGAGCATAAATAATAGCAATCGCCAAGACACCATACACAATCGTTTGATCATTATAAATCGCACCAGCTAGCCAGCCAAGACCGCCGATGATTACCACAAACAGCGCCATAATAAAAACGGTGTTGCGTTTATTAGCAGCAATCGAGCTATACATCTTTTCTAAAACCCCTAAAACTAGAACTTAACGTCAACCGGCTTTTCTGCTGTTTCTCGATCTTCAGTTTCAAAAAATTCTCGCTCCTTGAAACCGAGCATATTGGCAAAAATATTGGTTGGAAACATTTGGATCTTCGTGTTCAGGTCACGAACTCCACCGTTATAAAATCGTCGAGACGCTTGAATCTTATCTTCTGTATCAACAAGCTCATCTTGTAGTTTTTGAAAATTTTCAGTCGCACGAAGTTGTGGATAGTTTTCTGAAACAGCGAAAAGACTTTTCAGGGCCTCTTCCAGTTGATTCTCAGCCTTGGCCGTTTCCTTCACTCCTTGCGCATTTAAAGCCTCTGCTCGAGACTTCGTGACACTCTCCAGCACATCTTTTTCATGCTTTGCATAGCCCTTAACAGCACTGACAAGATTTGGAATTAAATCAAGTCGTCGTTTAAGCTGAACCGTGATGTCACTCCACGCCTCCTCAACACGCATATTCAGTTTTACTAACGAGTTATACGTTGCCCATAGAAACAGCGCTATGACAACAATAATCACTCCTACCACTATTAACCATGTCATATGAATCATTTCCTCCGTTTATGTACCCTTATTATACCAATAAATAGTGTCGTTAGATACACTCTTAGAATAAAGTTTTTGTATTTTCACCTACGGCAACGTAAATGAGATACTGTTGCCCCACACTCCATAGCTGCTAGTAGTGACACCATTTCTTGTGGTACCCGTATAACTGCTTTGTCCCGGTAAATTACATACCCGGACAGTTGCTGTTTGCCCGGCAGTAATAACGCCGGCATGGACTGCCGCCTTTGGTAGATTGCTATCGTGTGTATAGATGTCTGTTCCCCACACTGTACCTCCAGACGTACTGCCCGTGATTGACAGATCGCTATAGGTACCAGGACAGGGGGGGCTGCTTCCCGGGGGAGTACCCGTTTGAGCTGTCGCATCATTCTGAGTAACATAGTATGTGGTACCACCCTCTTCTCCATAAATAGTAAAAGTGCTACTGTCGCTATTGCAGGTTAGACCGCTGGTGTCAACACCAGATAGTGCCCCTGTACAACTATATGAACCTTCTTTGTTGTAATAGTTTTTCATCGCGCCGGCAGCTGTTGAAAGCTTTGTTTTAAAAGTTGATTCATTTGTTCGATTGATATAGTTGCTGCCAGAATAGATCACAATTGCTGCCAGAATACTGATAACTGAGATAACAATTATTATCTCTATTACCGTAAAACCAGCAATGCCTTTATAATGCCTATTCATTCATAAGCATTATAAAAGATATTGTTATAAAAATATAGCCTTACTGATTTAATTATTGCGCTTGGCAATAATCTCTTCGGCAACGTTTGGTGGCACTTCTTCATATTGCGCAAGTTCCATCGTGCTTGCTGCACGACCTTGAGACATTGAACGAAGATCGGTAGTGTAACCAAACATACTCGCAAGCGGTACAAATCCTGTGACGACTTTCGCGCCCATGCGATCATCCATACTTTCGATACGACCTCGACGAGAGTTAAGGTCGCCAATCACATCACCCATAAATTCTTCCGGAGTGGTGACCTCAACCTTCATGACAGGCTCAAGAAGCACTGGCTGTGCCTGCTTTACCCCTTCACGAGTTGCAAGGCTACCTGCCATCTTAAAGGCCATTTCACTGGAGTCAACATCGTGATAACTACCATCATAAAGCGTGGCTTTAATATCAACCACCGGATAGCCGGCAATTACACCACCATCAAGTGTTTCCTTAATACCATTCTGAACAGCAGAGCGATATTCTTGCGGCACAACACCACCTTTAATTTCGTCAAAGAATTCAAAACCTTTGCCCGCCTCATTTGGCTCCAGACGAAGCCATACGTCACCATATTGTCCGCGTCCACCAGATTGCTTGATATATTTACCTTGCACTTCAGTGCTCTTTTTAATCGTCTCACGGAATGCAACTTGCGGCTCACCGATATTAGCTTCCACCTTAAATTCTCGCTTCATGCGATCAACAATAATATCAAGGTGAAGTTCACCCATACCGGAAATAATGGTTTGTCCCGTATCTTCATCAGTATGAACACGGAAGGTTGGATCCTCTTCAGCCAAGCGCTGCAAGGCAATGCTCATCTTTTCCTGATCGGCCTTGGTTTTTGGTTCAATTGCAATTGCTACTGGAGGCTCCGGGAAGTCAATGCTCTCTAAGCTTATTGGCTTTGCGGGATCAGATAATGTCGTACCGGTTGTTGTATTCTTTAGACCAACCGCAGCCGCAATATCACCTGCACTGATTTCGGTGACGTCTTCTCGCTTATCAGCATGCATTCGCACAATCCGACCGATACGTTCTTTATCGCCAGTTGTCGTATTCAGTACATAACTTCCGGCTGAAAGCTTGCCGCTATATACGCGGAAGAAAATGAGTTTTCCAACAAATGGATCGTTTGCAATCTTAAATGCAAGCGCTGCAAATGGTTCTTTTTCGCTTGGTTTTCTTTCAATCTCCTCACCGGTTTTCGGATGAGTTCCCCATACAGACTCAACATCAAGTGGAGATGGGAGATATTCATTCACAAGATCAAGTACCTTCTCAACGATCACACCACGACCATCACCGCCAGTAACGATATAAAATTCACCAGTCAAAACACTCTTTCGAATCGCACTCTTTAGCTCTTCTTCAGAGATTGCATCTTCGCCGTCTTCAAGATATTTTTCAAACAACGTATCGTCTGCTTCAACTGCCGCTTCAACAAGCAATGTGCGGGCATTCTTCGCCTTTTCTTTCATATCCTCAGGAACTTCACCAACAATCAACTCTTTATCAGTAAATTCTTTGTAGGTATAGGCTTTCATGTCGATAAGATCAACCACACCATTGATGTCTTTTTCAAAGCCAATTGGCAAGTGGATTGGCAGTGCACGTTTACTGAGCCGTTCATGAATCGTGCGAAGGCTCATATAAAAGTCGCCGCCAGTTTGGTTAATCTTGTTAATAAAGCAGATACGCGGTACTTGGTATTTATTCGCTTGGCGCCATACTGTTTCAGTCTGCGCTTCAACACCCATTTTGCCATCAAATACTGTTACGGCACCATCAAGCACACGAAGAGAACGCTCAACTTCAGCCGTAAAGTCAATGTGTCCTGGTGTATCAATAATATTAATTTTGTGATCTTTCCAAAAACAGGTCACTGCTGCTGATGTAATAGTGATGCCACGCTCACGTTCCTGCTCCATCCAGTCGGTTGTGGTTTCACCCTCATGCACCGCACCAATCTTATGACTAATGCCTGTTCGATAAAGAATACCTTCTGTGGTAGTTGTTTTACCCGCGTCAATGTGAGCAATGATGCCAATATTACGATATTTTTCCAGTGGTATATTTTTTGTTGCCATGTATTATCCCCTTGCAAAGTGTGCAAATGCACGGTTGGCTTCTGCCATTTTATGTGTATCTTCTTTTTTCTTGAATGCTGCGCCCGCTTGGTTATATGCATCGACGATTTCTGCCGCAAGCCGCTGATTATATGGTATACCGCTGCGAGCACGAGCAGATTGCACGAGCCAACTGAAAGCAAAGTGCTGCTGACGATGACCTTGAATTGGAAATGGAATTTGATAGTTTGCACCACCAACACGTCGGCTCTTTACCTCAAAGTTTGGTGAGATATTTTTAAGTGCTGTCTCAAAAATCTCTAGTGGATCTTCGCTCTTTTGCTTTTTGGCTGCAATTTCAAGCGCACTATACACTTGCCGCTCGGCAAGCATTTTCTTGCCATCAAGCATGCTTTTATTAATCAATCGTTGCACCAATACGCTGTTATATTTACGATCAGGACTTAGCTTTCGTTGTAGTTTCTTCGTTACTTTCCGTGGCATTACTTGCTCTCCTTCTTGGTTCCATACTTAGAGCGACCTCGCTTGCGACCCTGTACGCCCTGAAGATCCAAGGAACCGCGCACAATATGATAACGAACACCGGGAAGATCCGGTACGCGACCACCGCGAACAAGTACAGCTGCGTGTTCTTGCAGATTATGCCCTTCGCCACCAATATATGCCCAAACTTCATGACCATTTGAAAGTCGTACACGGGCCACTTTCCGAAGCGCTGAGTTTGGCTTCTTTGGTGTTTTGGTGGTTACTTTAATACAAACCCCACGCTTTAAGGGTGATTTCTGATCAAAATAACGACTCTTTAAAGAGTTACTGATTCGACCGAGAGCTGGGCTCTTGCTCTTCTTTACCGCAGTTTTTCGCGGTTTGCGCACTAATTGATTAATTGTTGGCATGAGAAAAGAATTCTCCCTTTTCATTTATTAAATATTTCTTTGATGAGAGCTTTCAGCAAGAAGCAATCACCCTCGTCTTTGTGTGTTGCTGCACACAAAGCGGAAACTCATCGTTTATTATAGCAAGAAAAGTTTCTCTCTACAAGGGGTTAAGCGGTTAGTTGTAAGTGGGATGATACATCATGCACACGCAGGTATTGTGCGCCAGCAGCGATTGCAATACGACCTGCCCTTAAATTCGTTTCTGCACTCATACAACTTTCTCCCAGAAAGCGTTTGCGTGAATAACCAATCATCACAGGAATATGCGGTACTAACGCAGCAAACCCAAGTAGCCGACGATTGAGCTCTGGGGATTTTCCAAAACCAATGCCTGGATCAAGCACAATTTTTTCTGCTCTAATACCAGCAGCTTGTACTTCACTAAACTTCTCAAGCAGCTCCTCACGGACTTGCTCTTCATTCGTTATTTTTTGCTGATGAGCTTTTTCAATATTACCTTGGGCCTCTTTTGGTAAATGGCTCATGATTACCTTGAGTTTGCAGGTAGCCACAACGTCAACCATATCTGGATCAGAAAGACCAGTTACATCGTTAATCATCACATCGGCTGACCATAACTTTGCTATCCGCCTGGCAATTTCCGGATGCCTCGTATCAATAGAAAAACGATGAGCGGGATAGTAGTGCGCTAATTGGTTAAGTAGCGGCTCAAGCCGTGTCCATTCTTCTTCAACTCTCACCTCCACCGCACCTGGCCGTGTAGATTCCGCACCGATATCTATAATATCAGCGCCCTCTTCAAACATCTGCTTCACTCTTTCTGTCGCTTGAGGCGGGTTAGTAAACTGCCCGCCATCACTAAAACTGTCTGGAGTCACATTTAAAATCCCTACTATCTCCGTCATGCTTTCCCTCCATGAGCCAGGGCTAGGAACTCATTTCTGGTCTGTGAACGAGTTTTAAAACAACCCCTTAATGAAGATGTGGTGGTTTGCGTACCTGGCTTACGAACACCCCGCATTTCCATGCAAAGATGACGAGCATGAAGAATAACACCCACGCCCTTTGGCTCAAGTGTATCAAGCAGATAATCGGCTACCTGTGAAGTGATTCGTTCTTGGTTTTGTAGTCGTCGACTAAAGTGCTCTAAGGTGCGTGCTAATTTTGATAAACCAATAATGCGTTTATTCGGAATATAAGCAATCACACCGGTACCAAAAAACGGAACCAAGTGGTGCTCGCATAAGCTATAAAAAGGAATGTCAGTCTGCAGTATCATTTCATCATAACCTTCACTTGCAAAAGTTGTTGGATGAAAAGGAGCTGGTGTCGTAAAATCTTCTAAAAAACGCTGATATCGCTTTGGGGTTTGACGCAAGCCTTCACGTGCTGGATCATCAATAAATTTAAGAATGGAGGCTACATGGTTCTCTATGCTAGTCATCGGCAACCTCCAGTTCCGGCACCTTATCTGCAACCTGACGATATGCGATTGATAAACGCTGTCCTGATTCTGGCGGTAGTACACGGTGCTGCGGTCGATCATCTTTCCTGCCATTCAATAAACTACCTCGCATTAAAACTAAATCACCCGGCGCAACGTGCCAAGAAACTTCTCCCTGCTCTAATCGTATACCAAAATAAGCGGCTCTCATAAGTGAGGCGACGGCAACAATCCTTAAGTCACGCTTGTAGTCTCTATGCC
Source organism: uncultured Candidatus Saccharibacteria bacterium (assembly GCA_964570845.1). Lineage (GTDB taxonomy): Bacteria > Patescibacteriota > Saccharimonadia > Saccharimonadales > Saccharimonadaceae > CAZLCC01. The sequence goes on from CAZMZB010000001.1 coordinate 60,314, forward strand.
ACTCAATTCCCGCTTCGCCCGGACTATATAATTGCGCTCTCACTTGATTAATGTACCATTCAGGTATACTTGGTTGCACTAACCTGCAAACTCTTTTACCAAGTTCTAAGGTAGCTGATGGTGCTTTAGAAAATTCCCAACCAATATCCTGAAACTGTTCGGGGATTGTATGACCACTACGGTCAACCGGCGTTAACTCATGAGCTAGCACCTCTTTCTCGAGCACTATTTGTTCTTCTTCTGATAAAAAGTTGCGTAAAAGTACCGCACCTTCCTGCTTCACTACCTCTAAGCACTCTTTGGGATTTATCGCTGGTGTATATTCTCTCTCAATAGCCATATCACTGCTCCTTCATATATAAATTGAAAATTAAAAAACACCTGCCAAAAAGAATCGGGTGTCCTATGAAAGAAATCTTATATAAAGCTGGACCATGTGTGAAGGTGTTTGTTTTGTATCATAATTTTCCTACTCCTTCCGCACTAGGTTATTGATATCCTCATAATATACCGCTTTTGTTTTTAACACAAACAACCTAGCTCAAGCTAGTGAGCTAGGTTGTTCTTTTGAGCCAAACGAAAAGAGTTATTCGTTAACTACTTGTTCAACTTCACCATCACGCGCGCCAGTTCCAACTGGAATCTTGCGACCAATGATGACGTTCTCTTTGAGACCGTAAAGATTATCAACACGACCAGTTGTTGCTGCATTAATGAGTACGCGGGTTGTGTCCTGGAATGAAGCAGCTGAAAGGAAGCTGTCACTCCAAATTGAAACCTTTGTGATACCAAGTAGCAGTTGTGTAAACTGCGCCGGCTCTTTGCCTTCTTCGACAAGTTTCCTGTTTGCCTCAATTACAGCAACTTTGCCGACGATATCACCCGTTACAAATGGGGAATCACCTGGATCTTCAATCTGTACTCGCGAGAACATCTGACGAATAATGATCTCAAGGTGCTTATCAGCAATATTTTGACCTTGTGATGCATAGATATGAAGCACCTCATTAATCATATAGCGTTGCGTCGCTTCAACACCCTTGAGTCGCATGAGGTCGTGGAGGTTAATAGAACCGTTACTTAAACGATCACCAGCCTCAACCTTGTCGCCATCTGCCACCGTGAGTTGCTTAACACCGGGAATCTCATAACGAACTGGTGTTTGATTATTGGTCGAGATAATAATCTGCTCTTTTGCTACTTCAACGATGCCATCAAACGGTGCAATCAACGGTCGTTCATCGTTTTTATCTGCTGCAAGCACATCCCCAGCAAGCACTTCTGTGCCAGCTTTTACTTGCGCCTTACGGCCATCAAGCTTGAGTTTTTTACTCTGTCCTTTTTCAGGAGTTATCTGCACGATATATTGGTTGTTTTCCTCCCACACCTGTACCGTACCATCAATATCGCTGATAAAGGCCTGACCTTTTGGTGTACGTGCTTCAAAAAGCTCATCAACGCGCGGAAGACCCTGTGTGATATCATCACCAGCCACACCTCCTGCATGGAAAGTTCGAAGTGTTAGCTGTGTACCTGGTTCACCGACAGATTGTGCTGCGATCACCCCAACTGGTTCCGCATTTGCAATCAACTGACCTGTCGCCATATCAAGTCCATAACTCTGACGTGGAATGCCACGCAGGTTATTGGTGCTGAGCACACTGTGAATTGTAACGTTCTCCACTTTCTCATCAGCCTCAATTGCATCGGCAATCGCACGAGTAATGAGCTCACCCTTCTTCACATGGCCCTTTACATCCTCGGCAGCATAGCGGCTATAGAGACGATCACCAAAGTTGATCATTGTCTCTTTAGTCTCGTCACGATAGATAATGAAGCCATTATCTTCGGCCGCCTCATCTACCGTAAAGACATCCTGACTCACATCGACAAGACGACGCGTAAGATAGCCGGAATCGGCAGTCTTAAGAGCAGTATCAATCAAACCTTTACGTGTACCACGAGTCGCGATAAACGCCTCAAGCTGGCTAAGACCTTTTTTATAACTGGATCGAATTGGAAGTTCAATTTCTCGTCCCGTTGCATCGACCATGATACCGATCATCGCCGTTGCGAGTTTAATATTAGAAATATCACCACGAGCACCGGAGTTTACCATGACACTTACGCTCGTGTCAGATTTTTCAAGACGCTTTTGTAAAAGTTCAGATACTTTTTTGTCAACGTTCCGCCACGCCTGGACTGTTAAGCTATAACGCTCTTCATCAGTAATAAGACCTTGTTCGTATTGGTCTGAGATAGAAGCCGTTTGCTTTTCGCCGTCAGCAATCATGCCGGCAACTTCATCAACATTAAAGTAATCTGCCATACCGGTTGAAACTGCTGCCGCTGTCGCATATTTAAGCGCAAGTTCTTTTATGTCGTCTGCGATTTTCGCAGTAAGCTCTGAACCGTACGTATTAAATATCTGCGCAAGCACTCTCTTTAGCGCCTTTTTGCTGATGACTTCTTCAACATAAGGTACTTCTTGCGGCAGTACTTCGTTGAAGAATACTCGTCCCAATGTCGTATCTCTTCGCTCACCTTTAACAAACAGTCGAATTGGCGTTTGTAGCTGGATAACACCCTTTTCATATGCCATGACTGCTTCTGCAACCGAACTATATGGTTTCACTTCTTTGGTTTGCGCCGATGGTTTTGGATAGGTCAGATAGTAACAGCCGAGCACAATATCTTGCGTGATATGTAGGACTGGTGTGCCGTCAGCTGGCTTTAGTAAGTTATGGCTTGCTTGCATGAGATCACGAGCTTCAGCCTGAGCAGCGTCAGAAAGCGGTAAGTGAACTGCCATCTGGTCACCATCAAAATCAGCATTGAAGCCGGCACATACTAGCGGATGGAGTTGAATTGCTTTACCTTCAATCAATTTTGGCTGGAATGATTGAATACTCAAACGGTGAAGACTCGGTGCACGATTAAGAAGCACGTATTTGCCCTTGATAACTTCATCAAGCGCATCCCACACGACTGTCGCGCCAGATTCAATAAGTCGTGTCGCAGAGCGAATGTTATGTGCATGTTCATTACGCAAGAGGTACGAGATAACAAACGGTTTAAACAGTTCTAACGCCATTTGTTTTGGCAAACCACACTGATTAATTTTTAATTCCGGACCAGCTACGATTACTGAACGACCAGAATAGTCTACGCGCTTACCAAGCAGGTTTTGGCGAAAACGACCCTGTTTTCCTTTCAGCATATCGCTGATTGACTTGAGTCGACGGCGACCGCCAGTCGCACTTACCGCACGACCCCCACGAGCTGCGGCGTTATCAATTAATGCATCAACTGCTTCTTGTAACATTCGCATTTCGTTGCGACGAATCACTTCAGGTGCATTAAGATCAATAAGTTTTTTCAAACGATTGTTTCGATTAATCACCCGACGATAAAGATCATTAAGATCTGATGTTGCAAAACGACCACCAGTCAGCTGTACCATTGGTCTTAAGTCTGGTGGAATAACCGGTAATACCGTCACACACATACTCGATGGTTTAATACCGGCACGGTTCATACCCTCTAGTACTTTAAGGCGCTTGAGTAGTTTTTTCTTGCGTTGTCCTTTTGCATTTTCAGCTTCTTCCTCAAGCTCTTTTGTAAGTTCGTCCAGATTAATCTCATCGAGCAGCTTCTTAAGTGCTTCGCCACCCATACCAACTTTGACAATCTCAGCATACTCTTCAGGGAGATCACGATAGTCGGTTTCGCTTAAAAGCGCACATTTCACAAACCCTTCAAGCTGTGTCTTCTTTTGGATAAACGCCGCTTCAAGTTCTTCAACTTCTTTAGATTGCTCAGTAGCAAGTTTCTTCACATCAGCGTCTTTTTCTTCTGCCGCTTTCTCATAGCGAATTTTAATCGCTGCTTTGCCCGCTTCCACCTCAGCTTCAGCATCAGCGAGAAACTGATCGCGCTTCTCAGTATCAACACTCAAAATAACGTAGCTTGCAAAATAAGCAATGCGCTCAAGATTACGTACCGTCATACCAAGCAGCAAGGCCATAGCACTCGGCGTACCGCGCATAAACCAAATGTGTGCTACTGGCGCAGCGAGTCCAATGTGGCCCATACGTTCACGGCGAACAATACTTCTCGTGACAAGTTCACCATTTTTATCAACCGCAGCTTCGCGGGAGCGAACGCCTTTGAGTTTTGCGTCATGCGGATTGATATCTTTCACCGGTCCAAAAATACGTTCACAAAATAAACCGTCTCTCTCTGGTTTTTGGGTACGATAGTTAATTGTTTCTGGCTTCATAACTTCCCCATGACTCCACTTCAAAATGTCGTCAGCACTGGCCACCGCCAGTCGTACCGCATCAAAATCAGCGATACTAGGATTTGCGAGGAAACGATTCATTATTTTGCCTCCTTATCTACTTCTTCAATATCTTCTGCGTCCTGAATGGTAACCCCGTCTCCAAGATCAATGTCTCCATATTCATCCACCTCATCAGCGACAGTAACATCCAGCGGCGTATCATCACTTGGTATTTGCGGCGGAGATGAACTACCTGTCGAATCATCCGTTGCAGCAACGCTTTCTTCCAACACTTCTTCCGCGTCAATAACTTCATTTTCACTGTTATCCAATAGGTCGACTCGAAGACCAAGACCTTGTAGTTCTTTAATCAAGACATTAAAGCTTTCTGGCACTTTCGGTCCGGTAATCGGCTCATCCTTGATAATCGATTCATATGCTTTCGCACGACCAAATACATCATCGGATTTAATAGTCAGCATTTCCTGAAGTGTTGATGCGGCACCGTAAGCTTCTAGCGCCCACACTTCCATTTCACCAAATCGTTGACCACCATTTTGCGCCTTACCACCGAGTGGCTGTTGCGTCACCATAGTGTACGGTCCAATTGAGCGCGCATGGATTTTATCAGCAATCATGTGGTGAAGCTTAATAATATACATATTTCCAACAGTGGTCTTTTCTTTGAAAGCTTCGCCTGTGCGACCATCAAAAAGCTGTAGTTTTCCATCCCCCGGAAGACCGGCTTTTTCAAGCTCCTGTCCGATTACTTCATTTGGTACGCCGTTAAATGGCGGTGTTGCTACTTTATAACCAAGTGCCCGCGCTGCCATACCAAGATGTGATTCAAACAACTGGCCAAGATTCATACGAGATGGTACACCGAGCGGGTTAAGAATCACATCGACTGGCGTTCCATCTCCAGTAAATGGCATATCTGCTTCAGGAAGAATTCGTGCCACCACACCCTTGTTTCCGTGTCGCCCTGCTAACTTATCGCCAACTGCCACTTTTCGCAGCTGTGCAACAAAGATTTGAATCTGCATCAAAACACCGGCTTTGAGTTCATGTCCATTTTCTCGAGAGAAAATCTTCACACCAACGACCTTACCGTGTTTACCGTTACTCATACGCTGCGACGTATCACGCACATCTTTAGCTTTTTCGCCAAAAATTGCACGGAGTAACCGCTCTTCAGAGCTTAACTCTTGCTCGCCTTTCGGTGTAATTTTTCCAACCAGTACATCCCCGGCTTTCACTTCTGCACCAACCTGCACAATGCCATCCTCATCAAGATGACGAAGACTCTCTTCGCTTACGTTCGGAATGTCGCGAGTGACAATCTCCGGTCCAAGCTTGGTTTCACGAACTTCCACCATAAAATCATTAATATTGATACTTGTCAGCTCATCATCTTTGACCACGCGATTACTTAAAATAATTGAATCTTCCATGTTATAGCCACCCCAAGGCATAAAGGCTACAACCAAATCTTTTCCAAGGGCCAATTCACCGTCAGCAATTGAAGCACCCTCAATCAATACATCGCCTTTTTTCACTTTTTGCCCACGAGAAACAACAACTTTTTGATTAATACTTCGATCGTCGTTACTTTGTTCAAAATGAACCGGGTGATAGGTTTTCGTCCCATCCTTATATTTCACCAAAACTTCATCAGCATCAGCTTTTACTACTTCACCTGCTGCCTCTGCGACAATTAACTGACTTGTGTTGCGCGCTACATCACCTTCAACACCGGTTCCCACAATAGGGCTTTCAGTTTTTACAAGCGGAACAGCCTGACGTTGCATGTTTGAACCAGTAAGCGATCGGTCAATACGATTCTTTTCAATAAACGGAATCAATGAGGCGGTACTTCCTAAGATTTGCTTATTGGCCGCATCCATATAGGTAACCTCTGAAGCGTCAACTTCTTCCGGGTTCAGATGATATCGCGCACTAACGCGACTTCCTTTGAAACTACCATCCTTATTACGTTCATTTCCAGCTTCAGCAATAATCTCCGCTGCTTCTTGTGCCGCATCAAGATAGACGATTTCATCAGTTACTTTGCCGTTCTTTACTTTTAGATATGGTGTTTCAAGAAAACCATATTCATTCACCTTGGCATAGGTTGCCATATTGAGTACCAAGCCAATATTTGCACCTTCAGGTGTCTCAACCGCACAGAGGCGACCATAATGCGTTGGGTGAGCATCACGAACTTCCAAACCTGCACGCTCTCGACTCAAGCCGCCAGGACCCATTGAACTAAAACGACGCTTGTGCGAGAGTTCAGCAAGAGGATTTGTTTGATCCATAAATTGTGAAAGCTGAGAGCTTGCAAAGAATTCACGAACTGCAGCTACTACCGGGCGCGCATTAATAAGTGCTCCCGGTGTTACGGTCTCGATATCGCTCATACTCATGCGATCCATCGCATTTCGTTGCATACGGAGCATACCAATGCGGAATTGACGAGCCACCAACTCTCCAACAAGCTTCACGCGACGATTCGAAAGGGCATCGATATCATCCGGTGCTTCTTGTGTGTTATTTAAACGAATGAGTTCTTTAATAATTGCCACCAAATCTTCAAGCCGCATAACGCGATTTTCAGTAGTATTTGGCACATCAAGTTTGAGACGTTGATTGATCTTATGGCGGCCAACTCGGCTAAAATCAAACCGTTTAAAATCAAAAAACATACGCTCGATCATACTGCGCGCATTATCAACGGTTGCAAGATCGCCCGGTCGTAGCCGACGATATACCTCAATCAGTGCCTCGTTTGCGCCTTTGCTAGGATCTTTTTCAAGTGTAGCGTCAATGTAATTTATTTTGCCAGTGTCAACATCTGCAAAAATCTCTTTAATACCCGTGTTTGTTGAATAACCAAGAGCACGCAGCAACGTCGTCACCGCAATCTTTCGCCGGCGATCAATCTTAACGTATAGCGCTCCGTTTGTTGCTGTTTCAAACTCAAGCCATGCACCACGTCCAGGAATTACTTTAGCGCCATAATAATTCTTTCCCGCTACATTCTCAGCAGTAAAAAAGATACCGGCACTACGAATAAGCTGACTGATAACCACACGCTCAACACCATTGATAACGAATGTGCCGCGCTCAGTCATCCATGGATAATCGCCAAGATAAATTTCCTGCTCTTTTACCTCACCGGTTACTTTGTTGGTAAGTTCAACCGTTGCTTTCAGCGGTGCTTCGAAACTAATGTTATTGTGTCGTGCTTCCTTTTCAGAAATTTTCGGTCCCTCAAAGTGACAGTCTTTAAAGCGTAATTCCAGTTTTTGACCCGTATAGTCTTCAATTGGATTAATTTCAGCGAAAATCTCGCTAAGACCCGTTTCAACAAATTCCTGCCATGAATTTCGTTGATGAGCAATAAGATCAGGCAACGATAAAGCAGCATCTTGCTGCGTAAAATACCGTCGCACACTAGGCTTGGTGGTAGCCATGAATGCGTATCTCCTTGTTTTTTAGTGATAGTTGTTATTGGAATCGGCGCCGAAGATTCACTAAGTGTAGCTGCACTGCCTCAAGAGCCACCAAGAGTTATGCATAAATAGCCCAACTTACACTACTTCTTAGTATCCATTGTGATAGATGCTGTGCGAATAGTCAAGAGTAATCAGATATTTTCAATAAAATAGACTACTATGGATCGCAGGCATGAGGTGCTGTAGGAATAGCCGATGGTGATGACCACGCGCCCGGTCCACTTGAGCTGTTAGCAACAACTCGCACATATTCTACGCTAAAGTCACTACCGAAAAAAGTACTGGTACCGGTAATCCCCGTTAAGGTATATGCGGGTGAAGTAAAGTCAGTTGAATGACTAAGTTGTACTGTATAGTTTACTGCGCCAGACACTGCTGACCATGTAATATTCCATCCACAGGCATTCCATGTGGCTGCTACTCCTCCTGGTGCCGGTAGTCCTGAGCAGGCTCCCTCAGCTATATTTCCTGTATCAGAAGAAACGTGATAGACCGGTATATTCGCTCGGCTTGAGGTAGCAGTGAGGCAATACGTAGAGCCGTCAGATGTGTAGTCAAAAGTGACACCGTCACTTTGCGAGAGACCTTGCCCTCCATTGGCATCCTCCGGAGAGCTGGGATAGGAATCATTGAAATTAAAGTCAGCAGCAAGTACCTTAGCAGCGCTCGAAAGATCCGCCTTCAGGGTAGCAATAGCTGCCCGCTCCTGAATGCCGGAATAGGAGATAAACACAACTATGGCAAGAATAGCAATGATGACAGCAGCGATGAGGAGTTCAATAATTGTAAAGCCTTGAAGAGACTTTGTTTTATTCATAAGTACTATAATAAGCTACATGCGAGGATTCTAAAAGTCTCACGCATCCGCCACTAAGTAAAGTGATGCCCCTCCTCATCAGCTAGTTAACAGCTATTGCTTGACGATAATACCGTCAATAATTCCATACGCTTGTGCCTCTTCGGCACTCATCCAAAAATCTCGGTCAACATCTTTTTCAATCTTAGGTAGTTTCTGCCCTGTATTTTTTGCAAGTATTTCATTGAGGCGGTGTTTCAAGAAAACGCTTTCCCGCAGTGTAATCTCCTGGTCAGTTACCTTACCTTGTGTACCGCTTGACGGCTGATGAATCATGACGCGTGCATTCGGTAGCATAAACCGCTTTCCTTTCGCGCCAGAGCTGAGCAAAAACGCCCCCATGCTTGCCTGCAAGCCAATACCAATTGTCTGCACATCCGGCTTTATGTATTGCATGGTGTCATAAATTGCCATACCGTCATATACACTGCCGCCAGGGCTGTTGATATAAAACATAATATCTTTTTTCGGGTCTTCATGTGCCAGATGAAGCAGCTGCGCAACAACCAGATTTGCTGTCGTTTCATTGACTTGCTCGCCAAGAAAGATAACTCTCTCTTTTAGGAGACGAGAATAGATATCAAAGGCTCGCTCGCCTTCAAACGATTTTTCAATCACCGTCGGAACAAGATAGTTTGTCGGCTTTGTCATACCACTAGTATACATAAAACTAGCACTCAAAGTCAATGAGTGCTAGTTCTGAGCACTTTCTAGTACTTGATGACCAATATCAGCTAATCGTCTCTGCTCCCTGACTTCTTCTATCGCTGAAACAGGGGGTAATTCTATATGTTCTTGCAAAGACCATTCTTCACCTCTATCTTTTCTAACCTGAAATACTGCAGCATAATAGCCGCCCCCATGCTCACTCTCCACCACACTCATGGAAACAACTCTTATTTCCATTTCCATCTTAAATGTATCAATGACGACCTTCTCAGCTCGTATAAATAATGGTAGCGCTGGTGCTTCGAGGTCAATAAGAAAAGAGTCCTCTTTTTCTCCCTCAACGAACTGCATTTGATTAGTAGCAATTCTCGTTAGCTCCTCATCGGTTAACGCTACAATATGAGTTTCTCCGTTAAAACAAACCTCGAAAGATAGCGCAGCTTCCTGCTCCTTTCCCTCTATTCTCTCTTGATCAAAAACTTTTCCACCCCTTATGGAATGGCCAATTTTCTCCATACACTAAGTATAGCAGATTTACTTTACATTCAATTCCAAAAGACGCTGAATGGTTTTTTCGGTTAATACCCGGTTTGCAAGGTCACGGCGCGCTTCGGGTGTGTCGAGCTGTGTGCGAACATTTTCATTGCCTGCATATTGCGCCATCAGTTCTGCATAGCGATTATCAAGCTCTTTTTTGCTTGCCTCAATTTTTTCAGCTTTCGTGAGTTCAGCTAGGACAAGACCTGACTGCACACGGGCAACTGCTGCGTCTTTGAGTTCTTTTTCCTGCCAGTCTTCCTTATCTTTAAAGCCTTTTTCAGTTAAATATTGCTCTAAAGTTACACCGCGAGCCATCAAGTTCTGCACCATATCTTGCTCGAGGCTTTTTGCCTGATCGTTCACCAGTACTTCAGGCACTGGCACTTTGCTGGCTTTGACAAGCTTTTCAACCAACTCATCTTTCAGTTTATTATCCCGCTCTTCAGTTTTTCGAGCTGTCAATTCTTTTTTAATATCATCCGTAAGCTCAGCGACAGTCTTAAATGGTCCGCATTTTGCCGCGAGCTCGTCATCAACTTTTGGCAACACAACTTCGTTAACTTTTTTTACTGTAACTTTGAAGTTCACCTTCGCGCCAGCAAGATGTTTGGCATGATACTCTTTTGGAAAAGTCAGCGGAAGATCAAACTTATCGCCTGCTTTCTTACCGACCAAACCTTCTTCAAAGCCCGGAATAAACGTGTTACTGCCAAGACTTAGGGGGTAGTCTTTGCCGCTTGCGCCAGGAATATCTTTGCCGTCTTTACCAGTACCATGAAAGTCAATCCATACTTCATCTTTATTCTTTGCTGCTCGGTCGACTTCTTTTTTCTCAGCAAAGTTAAGCTGCATGCGCTCCAACACTTCATCAATATCTTTTTTAGAAATACTTACTTTTGGTTTTGCTACTTTTAGCTTTTTATAATCACCAAGCATAACCTTCGGAAGGACTTCAGCTTCTGCCACGAACTCTAAACTTTCACCAGGCACAAACTTCTTCACATCAACGTGCGGACGGTCAAGCACCTGTATGTTCTCTTTGGTATATACTTCAACAATTGCTTTATTGATTGCGCGGTCTAAAATCTCATTAGTCAGCGCTTCAGCCGACACATGCTTCTCGGCGACAGAAGGCGGCAACTTTCCTTTTCGAAAGCCAGGCGCTTTGACTTCACGCGCCAGTCGCACCAGTGCCAGCTCTTTTGCGTCAGCCAGATCTTTTTTGTCCAATGTTACGGTTGTTTGTATCTTCGTCTCTGATAGTTTCTTGGTGGTATGTTTCATAAGTAGCTATTCTAACAGATGTAGGAAGAAATCTCCAACGTAGCGCCGCAAAAGAAATCATCAAAAGGTATCACAGGCTCTCTATTGAAGTACTTGAACAATTTTTTCTATTGAAGCCTTTTGCTCTTTTTCAGTCTTCACATTTTTGAGCGTATATTCGCCGCTCTTGAGCTCTTCTTCGCCCACAAATAATAGGTGCGGAATTTTCTTTTTCACCGCTGCTTTGATTTGCTTATCAATTTTGCGAGTGGTGATATCAACTTCAACATTCACTCCCCTTTCGCGCAGTTTCGCAGCCACTTTCAGCGCACCGTTTTTTGCTCCGCCAAGTGGAATGGCATAGAGTTTTGTTTGTGAGATAAATTCTGGCAGTAGTTTATGACTTCTCAAGAAATCTTCTGTCGTGGTGCCGCCCGGTGCCATACCGACGGCGTTGATTGGCTCTGCGCCAAATAAGCCAACCAAGCCATCATAGCGCCCGCCGCCAAACATTGAGCGACGATTATCGGGGTGATTATCAAACACTTCAAACACGATACCAGTGTAATAATCAAAGCCGCGCATGAGCGTGATATCGAGCTTGGCATTGGCAATTCCCGCGTCTGTCAAAAGTGTGAATAAGTCTCGAATCTCTTTCACCGCTGCGCTATCACGAATCATCGGCGGAAGATCTGCCATTGATTTCGCCAAAAGAAGCGTATCGATTTTTTCCATTCCAGTTGTGGCTTTCGTTTCTTCAAAAATAGCCGTAACCTGCTCTTTAAACGCCGCTGCCTCCATTTTGTCTTTTTTATCAAACAGCTTAATCATTTGCTGCGCTTGCTCAACATCAAGCTGCAGATACTCAGCCATCATGAAATTAATAAGCTTGCGATTGTTCACCTTAATCGTATACATCTCTGAGGTTGCCTTGAATTCTTTCATAAGTTCAGCTGCCATTACGATCATCTCAGCATCAGCATCAATGGAATCAACACCAAAGATGTCGACATTCAGCTGCCAAAACTCACGTTCACGCCCGTGCTGCGGGCGCTCATAACGCATGAAATTTGCGATGGAGTACCACCGTGCAGGATAGGGTAATTCTTGACGCCTCCCCGCAATCATGCGGCTTACACTTGGTGTCATTTCAGGGCGAATCGCCACGTTTCGCCCGCCTCTATCCATAAACTGATAGGTTTGTTCATTGACAATCTCTTGTCCGGTTTTTGCTGCATAAATATCAAGCGGCTCCAAAAGCGGCGCGCTATATTCTTCATAACCAAAGCGCTCGGAAACGTTTTGCCAGGTATTAAAAATGTAATTCTGCAGGCGCTTGTCTTCGGGATAGTAATCGCGCGTGCCCTTGTATGGTCGAGGATTGAGGCTCATATATTTGCATTATACCACTGTTTTTATACTAATATGCCAAAACTTGGCGCGATGGCATAAATTTGCTACTATACATATGCTCATTTGTTGAGTTTAAGGGCGCTTAGCTCAGTTGGCTAGAGCACTTCGTTTACACCGAAGGGGTCGGGGGTTCGAGTCCCTCAGCGCCCACCATATAAAATACCCGAACCTGCCCCAAGGGCAGGTTTTCTTATTAGAAAATAAAGGATCTGGAGACCATAAAAGTAAGAGGGTCTTTATTCCTAGCTACCTAATCATCTATTAACATTCTGAGGGAGGGGGTTAAGAGCTGTTCCATTTTTCGATAGCATCTTTTGGGTTAGTAGATCGCATCAACTCTGTCCCCATAAGTACCGCATCCCCTCTGCCTTGTTGAATTCTTTCTTTATGTTCGGCGATAGGTTGATATCCACTTTCAGCAACAAGAACGACGTCATCTGGCACATAATAAGATAGGGTATCAAAAGTGCCTAAATCTACTGCCATATCTTCTGCTGTTAAATCTCGATTATTAATACCCACAATTCTAGGATTCAGTTCTAACGCTCGTTCTAGTTCAACCGCATCATGTGCTTCTACTAAAACATCTATGCCAATATTCTCCGCATAGTCATGTAAGTTTCTCAGCTCGCCATCATCATCAAATCCACCAACTATTAAAAGTATAGCCGAGGCTCCTAAAGCAGCAGCTTCAAGAATTTGATATTTTTCTCTTATAAAGTCTTTTCTCAGAATCGGTATGTCCGATTCTAATCTGACCTTTCTAATAAAATCTAAAGATCCGGAGAACTTATGCCTAATAGTTAAAATAGACATCGCAGCCGCACCCCCTCTAGTGTAAGTATAGGTGGCATCTTCAATACTCCAACCTGTATTAATATCCCCCATACTCGGAGATGCTTGCTTGAATTCCGCGATCATACTAACCCCAGCACCTCTTTTCAAACGATCTCTAAAGTGCCCATCGAGATAGGCAGAGTCTTGTCGCATAGACTCTAATTCACCCTCTGAAACCTCTTGTTTTCTTAAGTCAGTTTCATATTCAGCGGCCTCATAGAGAGATTTTAATCTTTCAATCATAGTATTTACTATGCTTTCTTCGTCAAATTGATATTATGGTGGGCAAGAGAAGACTTGAACTTCCACGACCTAAAGCGGTCACTAGCCCCTCAAGCTAGCGCGTCTACCAATTCCGCCACTTGCCCATATTGTTAAGTATTCTTGCGATATTGTATGTAATTAAACAGATTAGTGCAATGTTTTATGGTGTTTTGTAACGTAATCCCTGTTTTACTGTCCAGTATTCTACTAACCGATAGCGGTCTACCGGGCTCACTATTGAAGCATTTGACGATAAAGTGCGGACCTCATTATTAGATCCATATCGTATCACTGGCTGATATAGTGCGATAGCTGGAATATCTTTAAGCCATTGGCGCACGAAGACCGTATATTTCGTGTCGCGTAGTGGCTCTTCGAATCGAGCGCGAGCGCTAAGAAGCGCGTCATCAGCTACGCCTGAGTTATAATTTGCAAAGTTTAATCCATCCTGGGTTGCTTGTGAAGAATGCCAATAGGCATATACATCCGGATCAGCACCAATCGCAAGTTCATAAACAAGTACATCGTATGCTCTCGGTCTTAAGACGTTCTGTTGGATATTTTCTGGTGCAACAAGACGAGTTTCGACTTTAACACCAAGTTTTTTCCATTGTTTCTTAAGCTCCTTGACAACCACAGGATAATCACCACTATTAAGGCTCACAAGATTAATAATTAACTGCTGGGATCCCTTTTTACGAATACCATCATTACCTTTTTTCCAACCCGCCTGATCTAAGATTTTATTAGCCTGTTTCTGGTTAAATTTCGGCTGCTTTAGTGAAGCAATCCCCTTTACTTGCCCGTTTAACAGTGGGCCTTCAAGTATACTTGCACTGTTTCCGATTTTTTCACGAATCTTTTCAATATCTGTTCCATGGCGCAGCGCACTGCGAACCTTTTGGTCTTTCAAAACTGTGCTATCTGTGCGAAAGATTGCATATGCCCCATGATTAATCGATACGTGCGCAATAGTAAAATTACTCTCCAGCTTCTTTGCCACTTGAGCAGAAAGCTCATTAACGGTATTAATTTCCTGTGTTCTCAGCGCCTTTTCAAGTTCACTATTTTTTCCATATACATGCAGTTGAAGGCTCTCAATTTTTGGCTTACCTTTAAAATAATCATTAAATGCTTCCAGATACATAACACTACGCCCTTGATTCTTATTCAAATTTTGCAAACTACGAAATACAAAAGGTCCACTCCCAACCGGATGCAAACTGAAGCTGCTCTCGCGAATATTTTCAGGAGGAATATCCTTAAGCAAGTGTTCCGGCACAATACCAAAGTTCAGCGCATTAAGAAATGGCGAGTACACCGCTGGAAGTGTAAATACAACCGTTTTATCATCAGTCGCTGATGCGTCAATGTCTTTCCAGCTACTATATAGCGGCGAGTTTACTTTGGGATTTTTCATCAGATTAACAGTGAATACGACATCTTTACTCGTCAACTTTTTGCCATCATGCCAACGAACATTGTCTTTGAGCGTAATGATATATTTTTTTCCACCATCTTCAAGACGCCAGTTCTGCGCCACATCACCTCGTACCCTATTGTGCCTATCATACGAAAAGAGACCGGAAAATATCATCTGTGTCGCGGAACGTTCCGCGTTTGAAGTTGCAAAAAGTGGATTCAAAGTTCCGAGCGGACCTACTAAACCTTCCGCGTAGGTGCCACCTGGAACAGACGCTTTTTCTGTATAAGAATTTTGAAACCATATTGTTTGCACCCCAGTCAACACGATTAGTAACGCTATAAGAAAAAGCCAGCCCAGCATATGTCGGCGCACTTCATAAATACTACTCCACCGCCGAACGACAAATTTATGCGCGTGCTTTAACGTGGCTTTTTCAGCCTTTTTAGCACGCTTATTCAGCTTCTTGCGATCAACCTTAAGCCGATCGAATCGCCGCCAACTGTTTTTATCTTCTGGATCCATCGATATTTAATATCTTGCTTTAGGCTAAGAGGAGCCCGGCTAAAAGCGACCCAACAAAAATACACGCTAAAACAATAGTGGCTTCAAACAAGCTCTTGTCTGTGCCTCGTCGAGTGGTAAAAAGCTCTCCAGAGCTACCAAAGCCAGCGCCCAAAGATGCGCCACGTGCCTGCAAAAGAATACAAATTACCATAAGGCTTGCCGAACCAACAATCAGAAATTCGAGAAGTGTATTAATATTCATCTATGTAAAGCCTCCTTTGGTGATGAGCGCTGAAGCTCAAGTACGCCACTAATCACATAATTTATTAAACTGAGTAACATTCCGGTCAAAATCGCATGACCAAAAGACATATCAAGTCCTGGTACTAAGTTTACCGAAATATAGACCAAAAATCCATTCACAACCAGCATAAAAAGCCCTAAAGTGAGTAAAATAGCCGGCAAAGATAAGATAATAATCAAAGGTCTTAAAAGAGAGTTGAAAAGAGAAAAAACCAACCCTGCAACAAAAATACTACCAAGCGTAACATTTGTATAGTCGTCACTAAATGTACCGAGCAGTTTTGCTGCAAGCCATAACCCAAAGGTGCTGGCAATAAAGCGAAGAAAGAAAATAGCAAACTGTTTTTTCATATTATTTACATGTTATTATACCTGATTTTTTATGTAGAGAAACAAAGTCTGAGCCTTTGTTTCTCCAATTACCTCTATTACTTGCTTTTTACTTGCGCCTTTTACTGCTCGCAAGCTGCCAAATGTTTTGATAAGTTTTTTGCGAGTTGCCGGTCCGATGCCGGGAATATCCTCAAGCTCACTCGCTGTTTGTCGCCTACGCTTTAATACCGTGTGATAGCTCACCGCGAAACGATGTGATTCATTTCTAATTCGTTGTAAAAGCTTTACAATATCAGAATTCTTATCAAGTAATACCAGCTGAAACTCATCGCTCTCCTGAGAAATTGGCGCACCAGTAACAACCCGTACATTACTTCTGGTTTTGTGAATTACAATTTCTTCTTCTTTTTTTGCAATACCAACAACAGGAATATTTAGTTCCTTTTCTTCTAGAGCTTTTAAAGCCGCATCAAGTTGTCCTTTACCGCCATCAATCAATAGTAAGTCTGGTTTTTCCCATTTATCATTCCTGCCTGAAAATCGTCTTGAAAGCGCTTCTTTCATATGGGCAAAATCATCATTTCCAGGGATGCGAAGCTTAAATTTTCGATACTCCGCTTTGTCTGCCACGCCATTCGTCGCCACCACCATACTTGCCACATTATTCGTGCCGCTCATATGCGAAATATCATAGCCTTCAATACGTCTTGGAATTTTCTTGAGTCCCAAAAGTTCCTTGAGTCCAGTAAGCGCCTGGTCTTTTGAAAGATCCAAAAACTCATCTCGCCCAAACATGATCTGTCGCTGCAACTCTCCAAGGTGTCGAATATCATTTCTTAGTTTTGCCGCTTCTTCAAATCGTTTTTCTTTTGCCGCAACTTTCATCTCAGCTTCCAGCTCTTTAACTAATAGCTTCCTCCCACCAGCTAAATATCGTGTGAGTTTTCGCAGATTTTTTTTATATTCTCCCAAAGAGCCACCCACTTCCAAACCAGGTGTCAAACCAAGATGATAGTTCAAGTCAGCTTTTTTGGGTAGCTTATTGCTCGTGTAATAGGGAAATACCTTCCGCAGCAATCGCAGTGCTTTCTTTACTGCAAAACCATTAAAATATGGTCCGTAATATTCCGCCTTGTCATCTGCCGGCTGGCGAGTCGTACTAACATATGGTACTTCACTTTTCGTATCAATTCGCACAAACAGTTGACTTTTATCATCGCGCAGCAAAATGTTATAACGCGGTTTATAGCGCTTCACCATTTCACTTTCTAAAAACAAAGCATCAAGTTCGGACTCTGTTTCGACCCAATCAACATCAGTAATTTCCGCTACCAAAGCCTGTGTTTTCACATCCTTATCTTTAATGTTCTGGAAGTATTGCCGCACACGATTTTTCAAAATCGCTGCCTTGCCAATATAAATAATCTCGCCGGATTTTGATTTATGAAAATACACCCCTGGCGAGCGTGGCAGGGTTTTGAGCTTGGTCTCAAGTTTTCTATTCACAATTCTATTATACGAGCTTTTACCGACGTTTATATAGAAGTTATCTTTCCTTGGCGTACCGCTCTTTTTAGCTTTGCACTAGCTTTTGAAGAATTAACTAGCTGCAGCCAGCTGCCTTTTGCTGTAGTCGTTCCTTCCGCAGCGTATTCCACAGCTACAACTGATCCGTACTCTATCGGCACACTAAATCGCACAGGATGACCGTCAATCTTGATGCCAGCGGTTCTTAAAGCAGTATCACTATGAACCGCAAATGCAAAATCCAACGCAACATTACCTTCATTCAATTCATATAAATTGCCGTCAGGAGCAAACGCCAATATTTTACCTGGAATAAGATTTTCTAGACTATTATCCCCTTTTAGTTGCCTTTGCCTAACCTCGTGGGCTGCTTGATCTCTCCAGCGATAAAGGCGCGGCGTAATAATTTTTTCATAAGTTCCGGGTGTATATTTACTGGCAGCCTCATACGCCATATGTGAAACTCCAGCTGCACGTTCAGCTTGTTCATGCATTTCTAAAGTACGTACCTGTAGTTCTATGGGGGCGTCCGAGACCAGGTCTTTCAGAGTCAGGTGAAGGCTTCTGTATCCGTTAGGCTTTGGTTGATCAACATAACTTTTCAGCCGTTTTAAATCGTTTTCGAAATATTGCGAGACGACACCCGCTACCGCATAACAAACACCAATGCCAGTTTCGTCGTATCCTCCGTTACTACCTATAAGAATTCTAATACCAAAGAAATCTGGAAGCCTAAAGTCCTCTTGGCCTTTTTTATAGCACTTCCGCCATACACTATACGGCGACTTTTTGCGACCTATCACTACACAATCCCTTGCGATTTGATCCAAATCTTCTTCTAGAACATCTTGCATTAGCTCTATATAGTCATTAAGCATATCTTGTAGTGCTTCGTCTCCACCGAGATCGGCATATGCTTTATTCACTTTTTTAAATTCGTGAGGAAAAAGTATCTCAAACGCAATGTTTTCTATAACTTGCTTTTCTTGATAAAGACCAGCAACTTCGGCGGCTGGTGCCCATATTAATAAGCAGTCTTTGGCAAGTTTTTTGTCTTTGGTGACCTGTAGTTTAGCCGTCAGTTGATTACAAAATGCCTTTAAACGCTCTGTTTGCTCAGCCGTTTCTAAAACGAGCTTAATGTAGTTTTCAATTGTTTTATTATGTTGGACCTTTTGAATCTCCGGGTTATCAGGGGGCAGCTCAAGCGTAATAGAGCTTAGCTCATCTTGTCTAGCTAACCTTTCCTCATCCGCAACCCTGGAAGTTGCCTGTTCTTGCCTTGATGCCATAAATATCTTTAGCTAGTTTATTTTATAATTTTAATGATTTGTATTATTACATATTTTCTTTTATATGTAAATGTTTAATGTAATGAATTGCTATTTTATATATTTAATTATAAAATAAATTTGTTGTCTTATCCTTAACTAGAGTAATAAAAGGAGATACAGACGATGTCCCTTACTATCTATATAGTGATCGGTGTGCTATTCATTGCAGGGGTGTTTATTGGCTACTCCGTGAAACAACACTTTAAATTCAGAAGAACCAGATCCGAAATAATCCTAGTCTATAAAGCTAGGGTTAAGGACTGGATGGAAAAAGTGAGGCAAGCTGAGACCGACGAAGACCTAATCCGCCTAAGTCATCAGGAGCCGGAAATTGAAGTTCGTGGGCGGAGGCTTAGATATCGGTTTCAGCTCTATATGGAAGAGTTGGTCAAGCCCTATGAGAGAGAAGTAAAAGACCAAGCTCGCTATCTTAATTTGAAAAGAAAGATTAAAGGAGCAAAAAAGCGACAGAAACGGCAGGGTGGACTTCAACTCTACCGGGCAAGCCAAACTAAGCAAAATGTGGTAGACAAATTAGTTGCACTGTGTAATGTCTTGGCGCTACCTGTCCAGGAGCTTACTGATCTGGGGCTTACTCCAGCACAGGTGCGGTTTCAAATCATGCAAACCTATATACCACTACTCCGCCAAGCCCGGCAAGGCGATCGTGACGCTTTCCTCAATCTCAGAGCATTTTTTGCATCTGAAAAGGAATATCACCAGCGTAGGCCTATTAATGGGCGTCCTGAAGATTGGGCTGAACTGGTAGTTCGCTACTTGAAAAACCCCGATCTGACTGACTTCAAAGATGGTTCTCTCCGATATAACCACCAGATGCCACAGCCCGGTGAACTCCGATTGATGGCAGCAGAAGCACTCCGCACTGAATCTTTAGTGCAAGGGCAGGAAGTTCTGGCCCACTGTAACCACTACCACACTGGCGGTAAATACCACAAGGAGGTGGGCGATAGGTTGTTGGCTGAGCTAGCCAAGCTCGTCGATCAACTACAGATAAAAGCACTGCAGAAAAAAGAAGTACTATATGGATAGCTACGTGACGCGAGGGCAGGTATTACCCGTCCTCGCGTCACATAATTTTTAATTTATAATGAACTTTTATGAAGATGTGTGATTCGTCGAGTCTTCTTCAGATGAAGTGGTAGTTGGCTTGCTCGACGGTACCTGTGGCGACTGAGGTGTTGTTGGTGGTTGGGGTGCAGGAGCGGCTGTCATTGGCGTGGTCGGCTGCAATGTTGCATCAGTCTTCGACACTGTTACCATATTTGTGACAGTTGATGAAAGACCATTGCCATTAAAGGCTGTCTGTAAGAAATTCTGTTTAATTTCACTGGAAATAGTAGTCAAATTCGTTCCTTCAGGTAGTGTCTTGACCAAAGTACGACCCTGTCTGAGTAACTTCCACCCAAAGAAGATACTTAGGAATCGAATCACAAACGTGAAAAGTGAGATAAGTGAAATTACTACTCCCACAAGGACAGCTATCTTTGCAAAAAGACTCATATTGTCTTGCGCTTCTTGTGTCGTCCAAGCACTAGGTTCACCAGGGTTATATTTGATAGTGATGGTCTGACCTTCAGTATGTTGACATCCGCTACCCGAGCTCACTGATGGCTTGCTATTGTATGCTTTGCCAGCAACAGTATATTGAACCTCCATATCACACACACTATCACAAGATTCCCTTCCTTCGCTATCCGTATGACATTCTTGGCGTGGTTCACTTACACTCACTACTTCGCCTTGCGTGCTTGCCGTCATTTTATCCAAGCCGCTAATTTTACTCATAATCGGTCCTGAGAATATCAATCCTATGCTCACTATAATACCGATAAACGCACCCAATATCCCCGGACGCTTCCTGCCTCCGAAAGGATTATCGATTCCGATAAAGCCATCGACAATAAGAAGACCACCGACTACCTGCAAAGCAGCCGCATAGGTTGCCGGGTTTTTTTGTTTATATTGCTCCAAAAAGCTTTGCGCAGTATTTCTTAAAGATTTGAAAAATCTGATTTTCATTTTTTATGCTTTGTATTGTTTAGATATTATCACCTTAAGACTATAAAGCAATCAATAAGAGTGTCAACCTATTCATATCTCTTTCATAAGAGTTTATAATAAACTCTTATGATGCCTTTCCTATTACTCCAATCACGACCAGAAGATGACGCTTCAGATAATGAATATGAAGCATTCTTAAAATTCAGTGAACTGGAAGAATCTCAGCTTAAAAGAATGCGTGTCGAAGACGGCAGTCTTCCAGATATTAATTTAGATAACTATTCTGGAATTATCTTGGGTGGCGGACCAAACAACGCAAGTGATAAAGCGAAATCACCAGGACAAACAAAGCTTGAAGCGAGGCTTGCAAGCTTAATGGATAAGATTATAGACAAGGACTTTCCTTTCTTAGGAGCGTGCTATGGTATAGGAATTTTAACAAACCATCAACAGGGTATACTATCCCGTAAATACGGTGAGGATGTTGGCCCCACAGAAATCACTTTAACGAAAGAAGGTCTGGATAATCCTTTGCTTGAAGGTGTCGCTAAAAAATTTGAAGCGTTTGTTGGTCACAAAGAAGCGTGTGAAGTTTTACCTGAATCGGCTGTTCTGCTCGCTAGCTCCAAAAACTGTCCGGTGCAAATGTTCCGCATTAAAAATAATGTCTACGCCACACAATTTCACCCAGAGTTAGATTCACATGGACTTGAAGTCCGTATCAAAATCTATAAAAACGCAGGCTACTTTCCACCCGAAGCAGCAGACGATTTAATCCAAAAAGGCCACTCAGCAAATGTGTTAGAACCAGTAAAGATTTTAAGAAATTTTATAAACCTCTACGGCTAAAGCAAGTGCTTTTTATCAAAAATATCATCTTCAAAAACTAGGTCTTCTTTTAATATTTCTTCAATGTCTTTATCTTTCGTTATCTTGAAATACCTAATTGGAATTTCTTTTTCTTTTGCTTGCAGAATCTCAGCAAGTACACCGTTACTAATATCTCCAAATACCCACAGCTCATCAGCTTTATTAACTAGCGTATTATTCGCTTCACGAACAACATCTCTTTCAATAGTATCTAGCATGAAATAATCAAAGCTCGTAAATGGATTGATTGGTACAGCATCCTGCTTCAAAACAAACTTTGAAATTAAAAACCTCATATAGAAAAATCTTTTTGAAAGTGCAGTAAAGACAACTTTCTTATTCTTCCCTAGCTTTAATGCCGGGTGTTCTAGTTTTTTGGAGTTCACGCTGTCGCTCCAATCTTCGCCTTTTCTTCACACTTTTTTGTGTGGAATAAAAGTTTTGGATCTTCTTTGCACTTTTCGCATATCAATACCAAATCATTACAGCCAACCCACGCACAATTTTCAAAGTTCGAGGTTTTTTCTTTGCAATGTGTGCACTCGCCAATGGTTTTTGCCTTGTCAGAAAACTCCACTGTCATGCGGTCATCAAACACGCGCAACGAACCTTCCCAAAATCCATCATCTTTATATTTCTCGCCATATTTCACAATGCCACCATCAATTTGATACACCTCTTTAAAGCCACGCTTTTTCATCATCGCGCTAATCACTTCACAACGAATACCGCCTGTGCAATAGGTTACGATTTTCTTGTCTTTCAAATCATTATATTTATCACTCTCAAGTTCTTTAATAAAATCTCGGCTTGTATTCGTATTTGGCACCACCGCATTTTTAAACTTTCCAATTTTCGCTTCATGTGCGTTGCGACCATCAAAAAACACCACGTTTTCGCCATGTTTTTCAACCAGCTCATGAATTTGCCTTGGTTTTATGTGTTTGCCACCACCAATCACACCATTTTCATCAACCTCAAATTCATCATCACTATTTTTAAATCCAACAAGCTCTCGACGGTGCTTTACGCTCATGCGTGGAAAATCTTCTCGCCCACCCTCGCTCCACTTGAAAATAATGCCTTTAAATGGCGCGAAGCCCTTCGTTGCTTTGGCATACGCCTTCAGGTCTTTCATTTCACCACCAACCGTTCCATTCAAACCATCTTTTGAAATCAAAATTCGTCCACGTAAATTCAAACTATTGCACAGAGTTTTTTGCCACAGCTTTACTGCTTCAGGATCTTTAAGTGGCGTAAATTTATAATAGAGTAGAATTTTTTGCATCAACACATATTATACCGTATAATTTAGTTACTATGATTCAATGACAAAAGAATCCTCTACTCACGTAACGTTCGGACGAGCCGAACCGCTAGTGAAATAAAAATAAGTTATCAAAAATATTTAGTGTGAAGGAGATGTTTTAATGGCTAAAAAATCTTTAGCTAAACAAGCTATGTTATTTCATTGGCAACATGCTATGAAATATAAGAAATTAGCGTGGGCTAGTTTTATATTTGCGCCCACCACAATCATCATTGAAAGATACCTAAGTCCGTTACTTATCGCTGGCTTACTTAACGATTTGCAAAAAGGTACAGCAAATCTCGACTCCTCATGGTGGCTTATCGTAACTTATGTTGCTATACAACTCTATACCCAAGTCTTTGCATATAGAATTAACCTATATGCAATGTGGACAGTACAAACTAAAGGGTCTAAAGATATCTATCAAGAATCTTTCACTACCCTAACTCAGCATTCTTTAAACTTTTACTCTAACAATTTTGCCGGGTCACTGGTCTCGCAAGCTAACAGGATTAGCAATGCCTTTATTGCCTTTTGGAATATGGTGGTATTTAAAGTATTGTTTGTTGCTACAAGTATTGTCGCAACAGTGGTTGGACTATCTCTTCTCATCTGGCAATATGCCTTGGTTGCTGCTTTCCTATCATTAATTTTTGCTATTGCTTCATACTATGGAACTCGCTTTATGCAGCCTCGCTTTAAAGAAAGGTCGGCTGCCTATACAGATATTTCTGCAAAATTATCCGACTCTATCTCCAACATGCTTGCCGTAAAATCAGACAGTCGCGAAGTTTTTGAAATAAATAGACTTAATAAATCAACACAAGCTATGGTTGAAAAAGAAAGTAGAGCAAGGAACGGCGTAGTGCGAGTGTCATCTGTATATTCATTCATTCTTGTTTTGATAAATGGTAGCGCGCTGATTGCTTCAATCTGGGCAGCGCAAGAAGGCATAGCAAATATCGCTGTGGTCTACCTCGCCCTAATCTATACGTTTAATTTACTTGAAGAGCTTTGGAATATGAGTAATATTCTCCGCGACTACTATCAAATAGTCGGCGATTCTGAAGAAATGCTCGAAACAATGAATAGACCACCCGAAGTTAAAGATGAGAATAGCAAGCAACTTATAGTAAGTAAGGGTGAGATTACTTTACGCGACGTTGATTTCAAACATGATAAAGAGAAAAGCAAATTATTTTCAAAATTTAATCTCACTATTCCGGGTCACCAAAAAGTTGGTATGGTTGGGGTGAGCGGTTCAGGAAAAACTACTCTCACAAAATTACTGCTCCGTTTTATGGACGTTAGTAGCGGTTCTATTTTGATTGACAATCAAAACATCAAACAGATTCCACAAAAAGGTTTACATGAAAATATCGCTTACGTTCCGCAGGAACCACTGTTATTTCATCGTTCCTTGCGAGAGAATATCGCCTATGGCAAGCCTAGCGCTTCAGAAAAAGAAATTGAAAAAGCCGCGAAACTTGCTCATGCTGCTGAGTTTATTGAAAAACTCCCAGACAAATATGAAACATTAGTGGGTGAACGTGGCGTGAAGCTTTCTGGCGGGCAACGCCAAAGAATCGCAATTGCTCGTGCCATTCTTAAGGATGCACCAATTTTAGTGTTAGACGAGGCAACCAGCGCACTTGATAGCGAGAGCGAAAAGCTCATCCAAGATGCCTTCACCAAGCTGATGAAAAACCGAACCTCAATTGTTATTGCTCATCGCCTCAGTACCATTCAAAAGATGGATCGAATCATTGTTCTTGATAAGGGCACGATCGTCGAACAAGGCTCGCACAAAGAATTACTTACCCAAAAAGGCGTCTACGCAAAGCTCTGGGCACATCAGTCTGGCGGATTCATTGAAGAATAGTTGCTATACTAGAAATATACAAAACGAAAGGAAGTAAAATTAATGGCAATGCCGGATGATTTAATAATGATTCGACACGGAGAATCTGAAGCGAATATAATACAGGAAATCTTGTATGGTGATGATATCGAAAAACAACAGAAGATTAAGGATTTTTCAAAATACTACGATGCTCATATACGACTTACTCAACAGGGAAACAGGCAAGCAGCGGCGGCTGGTCAATGGTTAAAAGACAATAATATCAGCACATTCAATTGCTATTACGTTTCTCCTCATGTTCGGACGTTAGAAACAGCTGCAAACCTTCAGCTGAGCGGTGATTGGCATATTGACGATCGCTTGCGGGAACAAAACTGGGGAGAATATCACCTAATTAGCTGGGATGAAATTCAAGCCGATAGCCCCGCTTCAAGGAGAATCCGTGACCAGAATTATTGGTATTGGCGACCGCGAGGAGGTGAAACATTATCTGGCGATGTACGGGAACGTTTTGAAAGTTTTCTAACAACCCTTCACGAAAAGACAATGGACAAAAAAGTCATTGCCGTGTCTCATGGCGGCTATATGCAGACAGCCCGCTTTGTCTTAGAACGCCTAACGCCAGATCAATGGCTTGCACAGGTTGAAACTCCTGAATACAAACTTTGGAATTCTCAAATTCTGCACTACACTAAAATTAATCCTGAAACTAGTGAAAAAGCGCCGTATCTAAAATGGCGACGCTCCATCTGTCCATGGGACGAAACTCATTCCTGGAACGATGGAAAATGGGTCGAAATTAATACTCGAAAATATTCTGACAAAGACTTACTCGAAGAAGTGAAAAAACACCAAAGACTTCTTCCTGAAGATTTATAAAACTAGTCTTTCTTTTCTGCCTTTGAATCTTCAGGTTTCTCTTCAGAGTCAGCTGATTTTTCTCCCTCTTCACCAGAAGCAGGTTCTTCGCCCTCTTCGCCTTCACCATGCTCAGCTTCAACTTCAGATTCGTCTTCAGCATCACCACCAGCTGATTCATTGGCTGCTTGCAGCGCGCTCGGCTCCCAAACACTGGCAATGGTCACATTTTCTGATTCTTCATCATCTTCTGATAACTCCACACCCTCAGGAACTGTAATGTCTGCGACTGTTAAGTGTTGATTTGGCTCAGAAAGCTCGGCAATCGAAACATCTAAACTCTCCGGAAGATCCATTGGAAATGCCTTCACTTTCAGGGTTTCGAGAGTTTGCAACACAATCAAGCCAGCCTTCTCAGCCTCACTTTCACCAACTCCAACAAGTTTGATTGGGATTTCAGCCTCCACTTTCTCATTTTGCTTCACCGCATGAAATTCCACATGACGCACACTGTGCTTTGCCGGATTGATATCAACATTTTTAATCATGGCAATTTTACGCTTGCCATCAATTGTCAAGTGAACTGGCGCATGTCCACCAGCCTGCTTCACAGCCTTTTCAACCGCAAGTTTTGGTGCTTGTACCGCAATTGCCTCAAAGCCCTGCCCATAGACAACACCAGGCAGCTGCCCTTCTTTACGGAGCTTCGCAACCTTCTTGCCTTTTGCCTCTCGAGTCTCGAGTTTTAAAGAAATTTTATCATTACTCATTTACAATCTATCCCTTTCTATTTCTTGACTGCCATTTCAGAAACATTACTGCTTTTTATTATAGCAGATGATAGAATGGACAAGATGATTCCTGGCGTTGAACTGACTGATTTTATCACATGGGCTGGCGTGATTGGCGTTGCACTGGTTGTTTTCGCTGAGTCCGGTCTTTTGATTGGCTTCTTCCTTCCGGGCGATAGTTTGCTATTTACTGCCGGATTCCTTACTCACCAAGGCCTGCTGGATGTTAATATTCACCTATTTGTACTTATTCTCTTCTTAGCCGCTGCGGCTGGAGACAGTGTTGGGTATATTTTTGGCCATAAAGTTGGGCGCAGACTTTTTAGAAGGAAAGATTCTTTGCTCTTCAGACAGGAAAACCTGCAACATGCTGAAAATTTCTATGAAAAACACGGCAGCAAAACAATTGTTATCGCACGGTTTATTCCAATCGTGCGAACTTTCGCACCAATTGTTGCCGGTATTGGCAAAATGGACTATAAAACATTTCTCACCTTTAACCTCATTGGCGCATTCTTATGGGCAGTCGGTCTCACCTATGTCGGTTACTTTACTGCTTCATGGCTTGGCTCAATGATTGACATTGACCATTATCTTCTGCCGATAGTTGCCGTTATTATTTTAATTTCCATCTTACCGCCAGTTATTCATATTTTAAAAGATGAAAAGCAGCGTGAATCTATAAAAAACCACCTTAAAAACCACAAGAAATAATGCATAATACGCTTGTGTTTAAATAGCTGAGCTATTATAGTTAACTGCAAGATGAAGTACACGATAAAACAAGCTGGGTTTACTGTTATTGAACTCATTGTTGTCGTCACAGTAATAGCTATCTTGGCTTCTATTATCATACTTTCCTATGGTGGTGTTAAAAATAATGCATATGATTCTGCGGTCAAGTCTGATATTCGACAGATTGCAGATCAAATTGAGCTTTTCGGACTAGATAACAATGGGTCATATCCCGTAACCTCACCTACTACTCAATTAATATCAACTGAGCTGCGAGCAACAAAAGACTCTTACTCAATAGAAACTAATGCCTTTGCGTATTGTGTGAATAACTCAACTACTCCTAAGAACTTTGCGGTTGGCGGAGTAAGCAAATCAGGTAATGCTTATTATTATTCAAGTGTTACAGAGAAAGTACAGTTAACCACTGCTTGGACAAGTGAGGTTTCGGTTAGTACCGTATGTACCAACTCCAACTACCTAAAATTGACAAGTAGCTCTGGCTTATATGGACATACCTATTCATCTTCTGGTCCTGGAACTTGGGCAGCTTGGATTAATTAATAATTACAGATTGGCTTTTAAATATTTCCCCGTATAAGAGTCTTTGCTCTTCGTGATTTCTTCTGGTGTACCCTCAGCAACAATGTGCCCGCCTGCGTCACCACCTTCCGGACCCATATCAATAATATGGTCGGCACTTTTTATCACATCCAAATTATGCTCAATCACAATCATACTGTTACCGGTGTTCACCAGTGCTTGCAGCACATGCAATAGTCGCTTCACATCTGCACTATGAAGACCGGTGGTTGGTTCATCTAAAACATAGAGCGTCTTGCCAGTTGCGCGTCGGCTAAGCTCCGTGGCAAGTTTAATGCGCTGTGCCTCACCGCCGCTAAATGTCGTTGCTGGCTGACCGAGGGTAATGTAGCCTAGCCCAACCTCAACTAATGTATCAAGCTTTCGCGCCACGCTTGGAATGTTCTTGAAAAACTCTGCCGCCTGCTCGACTGTCATTGAAAGCACGTCTGAAATCGTTTTATCTTTATATTTAATTTCCAGTGCTTCTCTGTTATAGCGCTTGCCCTTGCACTCCTCACACTGCACATAGACATCGGGCAAAAAGTGCATTTCAATCTTAATCACCCCATCGCCTTGGCAATTCTCACAGCGCCCACCCTTTACATTGAAGCTAAATCGCCCCGCTTTATAGCCGCGAATATTCGCTTCGGGAGTTGAAGCAAACAACTCCCGAATTGGTGTGAAAACACCCGTATAAGTTGCAGGGTTTGAACGGGGTGTGCGCCCTATTGGCGACTGGTCAATCACGATAACTTTATCAAGCTGGTTCATTCCCTCAATCAACTCATGCTTACCAGGAACCTCACTGGAACGATGGAGTCGTGCAGACAGTTCTTTTGCTAAGATATCATTTACCAGCGTTGATTTCCCAGAGCCGCTCACGCCGCTTACAACTGTTAAAAGTCCAAGCGGAAACTTCGCATTAACATTTTTCAGGTTATGCTCACTAGCTCCTTTCACTTCAATAAAGCGCTCTGATGGGGTTCTGCGTTTTTTTGGCGTTTCAATTTTTTCAGAACCAACTAAATATCTTCCAGTGATACTTTCTTTACTTTTCTCCACCTCTTTCGGTGTGCCGGCAGCAATAACTTTCCCGCCTTTTACACCCGCACCAGGACCAATATCCAGCAAATAATCGGCGCTACGAATCGTATCTTCATCATGCTCAACTACAAGCACCGTGTTACCAATATCACGCAAATGCTTGAGAGTTTTAATAAGTCGGTCATTATCTCGCTGGTGCAAGCCAATCGATGGTTCATCAAGAACATATAGCACCCCTTGAAGCCCCGAGCCGATTTGCGTTGCCAGACGAATGCGCTGCGCTTCACCGCCAGAAAGAGTGTTGGCCGCTCGACTTAAGCTGAGATAATTCAGCCCAACATTGTTCATAAATCCAAGTCGCGCCTGGATTTCCTGAAAAATTTGCTTGGCAATTTTTTGTTCTTCATCACTTAGTTTTAATGTTTTTTCAAAAAGCTCCAGCGCATTTTCAATGCTCAAATTACACACTTCCATGATGTCTAAGTCATGCACAGTCACGGCAAGTACTACTGGCTTCAGGCGCGCTCCATGACACGCATGACATTTTTTTTCACGCATAAATCGCTCGATATCACGACGCATAAACTCACTGTCAGTTTCTTTGTGTCTACGTTCCAAATTCGGCACCACTCCTTCGTAAGCAGAATCAAAATATCGCCCATTGCCAAGTTGTACCGTATATTTCTGTTTGCCGGTGCCATACAAAATTTTATTCATCGTTTCCTCTGAAAAATCTCGAATCGGGGTATGTACATCAAAACCATGTGCCTCGCCAACGGCTGCAAGCTTTTTCATATACCACGCGTCACTATTTACTCGGTTATAGGGTCGGATTGCCCCTTCGGCAATTGTCAGGTTCGGGTTAAACACCAGCTCGGGATCAACCTCAAGCCGAGAGCCAAGTCCCGTACACACCGGACATGCGCCATGCGGCGAGTTAAAGCTAAAGAGTCGCGGCTCAAGCTCAGGAATCATTTCTTCGGGGTGGTCGATGCAGGCAAAGCGCTGGCTATAGGAATGTAGCTCATTATTATCCACATCAAGCACCTCAACACTACCATTCGCAATTTCTAAAGACTGCTCAATTGACTGTGTAATGCGGCTGGCATGTTCCTTATTACTCACCACTCGATCCACCACTAGTTCAATCGTGTGTTTATATTTTTTATCAAGCTCTGGCCATTCGTCGAGCGAATAGACAATGCCATCAACTCTCGCTCGTGCAAACCCAGAACGAGCATACTGTTCCGGAACATGTGCAAACTCACCTTTTTTATCTTTCACAATTGGCGCCAAAATAATAATTCGCTTACCTTCAGTAACTTTGATAACTTCGTCAATAATTGCCTGCGGCGTTCTTCGTGCTACTTCTTTACCGCACACCGGGCAATGCGGCACACCAATTCGTGCGTAAAGCAGACGAAGATAATCATAAATTTCTGTTACTGTCGCCACTGTTGAGCGTGGATTTCGACTGGCAGATTTTTGGTCAATGCTAATCGCTGGGCTCAAACCATCAATCTGATCAACATCCGGTTTTTCCATAAGCCCCAAAAACTGGCGGGCATAACTACTCAAACTTTCAACATATCGTCTTTGCCCTTCGGCATAAATCGTATCAAATGCTAAAGAAGATTTCCCCGAGCCGCTAAGACCGGTAATTACTACCAGCTTATCTCTTGGAATCTCCACATCAACATTTTTTAAGTTGTGCTCTCTGGCACCACGAACTCGAATCACCTCAGACATAACTTGTACTATTGTATCATTTTTTAATCAACCTTAAACCTCTTGCAAAAAAGTCAAAAAACTGCTACAATGGTAATCCCATAAGAGATTGAGAGGTTGGGATCATGGAGCAAAACACTATTTTTAAAGTTATCACAGCAATTATTGCTTTCCTTGTGCTTGCAAAAATCGGTGTGTTTGAGGCAGTGCTCCTCTTCTTACTCGCTGGCGCGGTTCCAGGGCTTCCTTTCACGCTACCCTCTTGGGTTATGCTTCCGCTGGTTCTTGCCAGCATTGTCATGCTTACTCGTTGGGTAGCAAATAAACAGCTTTACCCCGGCAGTCCAAAGGTAAAGGCTAGCCAAGCAGCAGTCTTAAAAGATCCTAATCTGAAGCAAAAACGAGAACGGAACGCGCAATTACGTCGTCATCAATTCAGCCTTATTAAAAAACAAGTTAAAAATATTACTCGATAGGGGCGATATTCTCAGCCCAGAGCTGCAGCTCTTGTAGTAAAAATTGCGCCCCCTCATCTGTTCGTGCCTGAGCTAAGCTCTGTAGATTTTGGCTAAACTTACCAACATTTTGTTTAAACTTCTCAGTCTTATAGGCTTCCCATGTTTCCTGTTCATCTTTACTTAAGACGCTAGGAAAGTTACGTGCTTTATAGCGAAGAAGTAGCTCTGGGAGGCGTTCATCGATAAAATCAGGATGAAAATCTACTAAAGCTTTTTCATCAGCATTTCTCACTGCTTCAACCTTAGCTCTGTCTTTATCCTGCGCGAAACTATCATAAAGCTGCCCTTCGACATCTTCTGCTTTTGGATAGGCTTCCCTTGAAGCAAAGGCCACTGCCACTTTATCAATCAATCCTTGATTGTTTTGTAGGTTTACCAAGTGTTTTTCAACAGTTTTCTGGTCTAAACTAATATTTTGCCATGTTTTTTCATCCTGTATCACTCCAAGCGGTGCCACGGCAGGGCAGCGATTATACATCAGTTCTTTCACTGGAATAGCTTTAAAATCTTCCTTTTTTCGCTCCTGATAGGGCGCAAATAGCGTTTTGGCTATTTCTTCCTGAGAAAGGTCTGCAAAATCACTAGGCTCAAACCGCAAATCATACACCAAAATACTGCCCGCCCGAGCGCCTGGCGCAATCGGAAACGCCACCGTTGTATGCTGAAACTCACCGCTATATCGCCCGCTGCTATAGACAAACGGCTGCGGATTTTCAAGATTAACAAGCTTCATTACCTCTTTTTTATCTCTTAAGTTCAGAAGGTATTCAAATAATTTTGGTTGTTTTTCTTTAATCAATTTCGCAATGGCAATTAATGCTTCGACATCACTCAGCGCATCGTGAGCTTTGGCATGGTCAAGCCCATTTTCAGCACTCAGAAGCTCCAACCGATTAGTTGGTTTGCCGTCCTCTCTGACCGGCCACCGTATTCCCTCTGGTCGCAAGGCTCGTGTCATGCGCGCTACATCAAGAAAATCCCACCGACTGCGTCCATCTTTCCAACTCCATTCATACGGATCATAAAAATTACGCCACAAAGTGGTGCGGATAAATTCATCATCAAACCGCACATTATTAAACCCAACAGTAATCGTATCTGGGGTAAAAACCTGTTTGCTGAGTATTGTGGCAAACTCAGCTTCGCTAATGCCTTCTTCAAGAGTTTTTTGCGGCGTTATTCCTGTCACAAGTATGGCCGGCGGGTCGGGCAAAATATCATCGCTCAGCTTCACTAAAATATTTATCGGCTCGCCAATAGGTTGCAAATTCATATCTGTTCGCTGCCCCGCAAACTGCATAATTCGCTGATAGCGCGCATCGAGACCGCTTGTTTCTAAATCATAAAAAAAGAAGGTTTTTGACATGTTCTTTTAGTATAACAAAAACCTCAGAACTGCTCTAACAGCGAAAAACGGTATTCACCACTCTCGCCAACAGAGATAATATTCTCTTCCGTTGCGCCTGCTCGCTCTAGTTCGTGCGTGATGCCTAACTTGCTCATAATATCTCGCAATCGATTAATGGCGTGCGGGTTGGAAAAATCAGTTTTTGCGGCAAATCTCTCAATTTTCTCCCCCGTTACGATAAACATATCGTCTTCACTACGAATGCGCCACGCATCTGCTTTCGCGCTTTCACTAAGGGTAATCACCGGCACTTTATCTTCCTCCGCAATCTCTATGACTGCTTTTTTTGCTCTCATTTCGTCAACTTTTTCTCTCAGCTCTCGAAGCACCCCTATTAAACCTTTATGCGCTTTGGAAGAAATCGCAAAAAGTGGTACCTCGGCAGGGATAACTTTTTGCAGCTCACTCATCTGATACGTCACCATATCACCCTCTAAACCTTCAGTTTTCGTCAAAACTACTACCTCTGGGTGCTCTGTGAGCTCTTTGCTATAGGCTGCAAGCTCATCTCGTATCGTTTGGTAGGCTTTGGCAACATCATTGTCATAAACATCAATAAGATGCAAAAGTACCGCTGTACGCTCCACATGGCGTAAAAAAGCATCTCCAAGCCCCTTACCTCTGCTTGCGCCCTCAATCAACCCCGGTATATCAGCAATGAGCAGACTTGTATCATCAATATCCGCTACTCCAAGGTTAGGACTCAAGGTTGTGAAGGCATAATCAGCAATCTCCGGTCGAGCGTTACTTACGACACTCAAGAAAGTTGATTTTCCTGCATTTGGAAAGCCCACTAACCCCACATCAGCCAATAACTTTAGCTCAAGTGTTGCTTCAAATGCTTCGCCTTTTTCACCCACCTCCGCCACTCGAGGAGCCTGGCGAGTTGAGCTTTTGAAGTGAGCGTTACCAAAACCACCTTCGCCACCCTTAGCAATAACTGCAGATTGTCCATGTTTTGTTAGATCAGCTAATAGTTCCCCGTCACGGCGAATAATCGTCCCTTTTGGCACCTTCACGATTAAATCTTTACCGCTCCGACCATGCTGCTTTCGTTTGCCACCGCTGGAACCGTTTTCAGCTTTTAATTCCTGCTTATAACGAAAATCCACTAGTGTATTGAGGTTTCTATCAGCCCTAAAGACGATATCACCACCTTTACCGCCATCACCGCCATCCGGCCCGCCCTTATCAACAAATTTTTCATGACGAAAACTGACAATACCGTTGCCGCCTCTGCCAGCTTCCGCAATCACCTTTGCTGTATCTACAAACATGCCTCTAGCATAACAGAGGTAGAGAAATTATGCCATAAAAATAAGCCCCGCGTTAACAGCGAGGCTTATTGCTTATTTTAATTTTAGTGAATATAGGTATAATTTCGAGCTTCAGAAGGAGTAAACTTTCGTTCACTTCTGACATTAAAGCCTACTTGGTTCATCTCTGAAACAAATACACTACCATCTGGGCCTACTCTCTCTACGATACCTACGTGACCATAATAGCCACTGGTTGTTTGGAATACGGCACCAACTGCAGGAGTGTTGTTCACTGTAAACCCTGCCGCAGCCGCTAACATTGCCCAGGTGTTCGCATTACCCCAAAAGCTACCGATTGGTCGCCCAAGCTCAGCACGACGGTTAAAGGCATAGTAGGTACAGTTACCAAAATCATAGCGGTTGCCGACCGAGACGGTTGCTTGTGTTACAACTGGACTTGAAGAGACAATACCAGTTGAACTCAAAGCGGGTTGAGCAGCTGCAGGATTTATCCCATCAGGAATAACAATCTTTTCACCCGGTTTCAAGCCACCTTCTTCGAGGTCGTTAAAGAGAATGATTCGTTCCTTTTCTGCTTGATAACGGTTTGCAAGACTTTCAACGGTATCAGTTGCTTCAACTGTATGTACCACACCGTCCTGAGCGGGCACAGAAAGTGTTCTTCCCGGCTCTAAAGCATCAGAAGTAAGGTTATTTGCCCAACGAACAGTATCTTCAGATACATTAAACTTTTTAGCTACCTTAGGTACGGTGTCACCTGTTGCGGTTTTATAGCTTGCTACTTCTCGAGTTGCAGCCGTTTCAGGTTGTACTACCTCTGGTTTCTCAATTAATGTATCGTTGTTTTGTGCCAATTCTTCTTTTGCTTGCAGTGAAATAGAAAGGTTAGCAACGTTATTTGCAACTGGCAATTCTGCTGTTTCAGCAAGACTGGCCGCTAAACTGGTAGTTGCCACCTTATTTACAGAAGGCTGCTGATTCGCAAGCGCTGACTGGTCAGAATTTGTCACCAATGAGTTTTTATTAGAAGGACCATAATATCCTAATACTACTGATCCAATGAGGAGCAAGAAAACACCAACATATGCTGTTATTTTTGCCGGTTTACTAAATTTCAAAGAGGCTCGTTTACGATAATTGTAGTGTCGTTTCAATACTCGGTTTGAAGAACCAAGTTTACGTGCAGGAGCATTGCTCGACGCAGGTTTGATACGAATAGTTAGTCTCCTGTACCATGTTGCCACAGTACCGCTACCTTACTCTGTCTTTACTTCTCGCAAAAGAACAGGATGTATATGTCGACCAATTCTTACTTTAATATTAAAATTTGAATAGTTTTAAGTATCTACATCCGTACGACATTTGTCGGTAGGCCCATACGAGTGCTTGTTTTGCCCACCATCACCTCTGTAGAAACAGGGGTGAAATAGCAAGTAAACGCATGTGCTTCAATTAATATAGCAAATATTGACTAAAAGGTCAATAGATTTTTTAGTATTAGAAAAGATTACAGTTAGCCTTGCAGTGTTGGCGAATATTTTTCTCATGTTCCTTGAGAGTCTTTGCATAATATGTCGTACCATCATCACCACTAACAAAATAGAGATAGTCACCATTAGCAGGGTTGGCTACTGCCTCTAAAGCCGCAAGATTAAAATTACCGATAGGTCCCGGTGGTAGTCCCTTATGTAGCCGCGTGTTGTAAGAAGAGTCAAACTCAACATTAGGAGTTTTTCCCTGTTGTCTGGCAGCAAATACAAATGTGGAATCAGCATCTAATTTCATACCATCTCTCAGGCGTTTTAAGAATATCTGAGCCACCTGCTTTTCATCTTGCTCAGACACTACTTCTTTTTGGATAATTGATGCGAGAGTTATCCCTTGTTCCAGTGTAAGATTCTGTTTTTTAAGCTTCTCTGTTATATCCGTCTCTTTAATACGCTCGTTCAGCTCATCCATTGATCGAACGAGTAAAGATTCCATATCGCTATTACCATCCAGCTGATAGGTTTCCGGGAAGATATAGCCCTCAAGCGCGCTTGCAGGAATCGTTTTATCGCCAAGCAACGGATTTTGATAGCTTTTTTCAAATGCTTCGGTGACTTCTTGTTGCGTAAATCCTTGTTTTTTAAGCGATTTTTTAATTTCTTTTACACTTTCGCCGGGTAAAATTGTGACATTGAAAACATCAGTTTTGCCATTTTTTAAGTTTCTAGTGATTTCGGATACAGAATCTGCCTGTGAAAAGGCATATGTTCCAGCTTGGAGTTGATGCTTTACCCCTGTTAATTGGGCATGAATCCGAAAAGCCACGCTGCTTTTTATAATCTCTCGGCTCTCCAGCATATCACCAATACTTGCTGAATTTTCACCCTGTTTAATGACGACTCTCATTTTTTGTTTATTTTCGGCATTTTTTGGCTGTAATGCTTGCTGATATACCGTATAGCCAGCAATGATACTTGCTAGAATAATTGTTAACAATCCAAACAGCCACCATTTTAAAGAACTTTTTCTTTTATTCTTGAGACGTAGGAAGTTCGCCTGAGGGCTTTTTTGAGCAGATGGCGCTGGTACTAACGGCTGCAAAGACGGTTGAGAATGTCTCTGATGGGATACTTTACGCTTTGGCGGTGGCTTTATATCCATTTTAGTAATGGGCCTCCAGGTAATCACCTAGGATAATTGCTGCTGCCTGACCGTCAATATCCGCTTTCGTATAGGGTTTTTTCTGGCTTTTGAGGTATTTTTCAGCTAATACCGAGGTCAATGATTCATCTTGATACATAATAGGAATTTGAAGCCCTTGGAGTCGATGAGCAAACTTTTTTACTTCTTCTGTCTGTGCGGTCGGTTCACCCCGCTGATTGCGTGGATAGCCTACAATGATCTTCGTTGGCTGCAGTTCTGCCACAATCTGACGAATACGCTCAATTTCCAGTCCATTGACATCTATCGTCGAATGGATGACTGGAACCCGTACCGTGATATCCGCATGCGCTATACCAATACGTCTTTCACCCACATCAAGTGCAATAATTGAATCCGGATTAGTTGGAATCATCCTTATTGCTCACGGTAAACTTTATCGTGATTTTATCAGCTGACGGCGCTTTGTTTACCCAAAACGGCCAGAATTTCGTATCAACATCTTCGACACCCTCGATAACTTCTATTTTCTTCTGAATATCGCCATAATTCATACCCTCAAGCTGCTTCGCGAGATTCTTATCTTCTATCTTGGGTCCGATGTAGCCTGTCGTGTTTATGCGTACCGTATTTGTGCCGCCTGGGGCTACCTCAAAATTAATGAAACGCACTTCTTTAGCTCCATTATCATAGACACGCTGATCTGTCTCTTTTTGAGCCTGCTCTTTGAGATAACTATTCAATACCGCATCAAGGTCCCTGTTTATAATTGCCATCTGTGTATATGTGGTTTCAGCAGTTACCTGACCTTTCGTCGCTTCTGATCCCACACCCGGAGTCGCTGTTGGATTGCCAGAGCTGGCGCTAAAACTTTCATTAATAATTGTCATTGTCTTTGTATCAAACTCACCTTTGAGCTCTTTACGCGCTGCACCTTCATCCTGATCAGCAAGCTGTTGTGTCGCTTTTTGCACATCTTCGTTTGTCACCACAGTTATCGTCTTGCTTGATCCGCCGGACATCCTGCTTCCTGTCGCGCTTACACCACCTGCTGCACTTGAATATGACTGCGACCCAACGTTATATTGAGAGCCAATTGCTGCTGCTGTCACACCTACTCTTGCCGTGCCGGGAACTTTGCCGCCGCCTGGATCAGTATAGCCGGGTACAGTAACTGCGGAATTACTATAAAACACCAGTCCGCTTGAAGATGAAAACGCCGTACCGGCAGCAACTGATATGGGACTCGTCGTGTAACTGTTACTGAGTGACATGGTACCAGATGCTTTTTCACCGACCTCTTTCTTACCCGTAGCTGTAAAGTCAACTGAGTTTGACTTTTTTAATTGTGCCACCTCTGGTCGAACAATACCATTTTTTGCGTCCGTTGTGCTATTTGGTTGCAGCGTAACCGGTATATCAACGTTTACGGAATTGGTTTTCGCCGTAATACTAACAGTAGCTCTCGGTGCAAAAAATATTGCCCACACCAGAAAAAGTACAAACAAAACAACCCCGCCGACAATGAGAAAAATCTTTTTTCGAAAGTCGTTAAAATTAGGAATAGGGTTCTTCTTTCCCTTTTTCGCATTTTTGCCCTTTTTTGCAGCCTTTTCGGTTGGATCTTCATCAAGAGATTTTGGCAATTCAATGGTATCTTCATCTTCTGTTTTTCCTGGTGCGGTTTTCGAGAGCTCGCCAACGGATAACTCTTCACCATTGATAACATCATCCTCGCTATTTAGTATTGGCGCTCTATCAGCAGCCAGAATCTCAGGTTGAGACTGAAGATTTTTTGCAACAGGGATTTTAACTCCGGCAGCAAGCGTTTTTAGAGATTTATCGTTGGTGACTAAGACAGCCTGTTTA
Organism: uncultured Candidatus Saccharibacteria bacterium; assembly: GCA_964570845.1. Lineage (GTDB taxonomy): Bacteria > Patescibacteriota > Saccharimonadia > Saccharimonadales > Saccharimonadaceae > CAZLCC01. Next base: position 98,922 of record CAZMZB010000001.1, read on the forward strand.
TCTGCAGCTTTGGCTGCTTTTTGTAATAACTTCAAGTTTACTGCACTCTGCAGCGCACCAGTTCTCTTTGGGGGTACTAAGGCAACAACTTTATGTTGCGCAGCCTTCACTTTTCCCACGATTGAGGTTATATCATCTTCGGTATCGATATAAACAACGTCTTTTTTCATATGCGTAAAATTCGATTTAATTTATCCTTTACTGTATCGGCATCACTACCGCCTACCATAGTATCATGTCCGACCCTGAGGAGTCCCATTGCTGTAATGAACGTGTGGTCGTTCACTTGATTTGTCGTGTCTTTAATACCAACCACAGAGCTTGGATCAATCAATTGTACTGTCGGTCGTTTAGTAAATGGTAATTCTTTATACCACTCCCCTTTACTCATAGCCTCAACAAGTTTATCGAGGCTCGCCCCACCACCGCACAGCAAGATCCGATTTGGTAAATGATCAACTGCATTAAATTCGCTCAGTGCCATTTCAACTCCGTTAAGCCACACTTCAAGTGTCTTATCGATAGCCTGGTCAACTTGCTGAGCAACCGACTCCTTAATGTTTGCATTGCCGATATTCACCTTCAGCTTTTCCGCATCAATGTAGGTAAGATTCATGTCAGTCGCAATTGTACGCGTAAAACTTCGACCGCCAATACCAAACATCTTCGTACCTTCAACGCCACCGTCGTTTACTACAGCAATATCGGTTGAACCACCGCCAATATCCGTTAAGATGGCTGTAAAATTACTACTCGCATCAGTCCCGAGTACACTACGACTCACTGCAAATGGCTCTGCCGCCACTGCCACAAGGTCGAGGTCTAATTCGCTAGCCGTTCGCTCCAATGCCCCGATATGCACCATTGGCGCAAACGCCGTATAGATCTGAATCGTAACATCTTTTCCCTGAAACCCAATTGGATTGCTCACTTTATAGCCATCAATATGAATACTCACAATTGCACTGTTCACCAGCCGTACTTCAGCATCTTCATTGCCTGTTTCCCATGCAACCTGTTTTTGTGCTTTCTCTTGTGCACGCTCCTGCACTTTCTTGATAATAAATTCCATCTCGTTAATATCAAGTGCTCGATCCGGATGAGGACGCTTATACTTAATGGTATTCGTAAAGCCTTTTACCAGCTCTCCGGCAATTCCAATAACCACCTTCTCGGCCTGTATTTGTGCTTCTTCCTCAGCTTCGGCAAGCGCCTGTTCGCAATTTCGCACCACCGCGCCAATATCAGCGATTGCTCCTGCATGCATATCGCTCACTTCTTGTCGAGCCCGCCCGGTACCAATGATTTTCATCTCGTCACCATTAATCTTTGCGATCAACACCTTAACAAATTCAGTACCAACATCAAGCGCAACGACATGATTGCCGCCTGCTTCACTGTTTTTCGTATGATTTTTTAGTTTTCCAAATACCATAGGCGTTATTGCTTAATTATATATCAGACACGCTCTCGGTGGCAAAGATATCAAAACTAATTACTGTAAAACTGCCTTAATGCGACGCACGCCTGCGCTTGAGGCTTCTTCTTTTTTGATCTTAAATTTCTTGCCATCTTCTGCTAAAACCCCTGTATGCTCAACGTGCGGACCGCCGCAAATTTCATGGCTAAATGGCTTCTTCTTATCGCCAATCATGTAGACTTTTACCGTCTCACCGTATTTATCGCCAAATGCACCGCTGGCACCGTTTTTGAGCGCTGCTTCAGTGTTTTCCTCTTTCCAGGAAACGGGCAAATCTTCTTCAATCTTTTCATTCACGATTTCTTCAACTTTATCCAATTGCTCACGAGTTACTTTCTCGGGATGAGAAAAGTCAAAACGCAGTCGTTCTGGTGTGATGTTACTACCACGCTGTACCACGTGCTCACCTAAAACGTTGTTTAATGCTTGATACATCAAATGCGTTGCGGTATGAAGCTTTATGGTTTCATTTGAATGATCTGCTAGACCACCTTTAAAAATACCCTTACCTGCAGTCTGGCTTCGTTTACGCTGTTCGTTCATAAGCTCTTTAAATACTTCATCAGCATTCTCAGTAATTTTAATATCTTGCTTAAATGCTTCTTCTTTTGATAATTCAACAGGGAAGCCATAGGTATCATAAAGTTTAAAAATCTCCTCACCTGTCAAACCATCAGCAGAGAGTTTTTGTAATTGTTGCAAGCCCTTGCGAAGCGTTTGGCGAAAGACTTTTTCTTCTTTGACTAAAATCTCAATTACGTTTTCTCTATTCTTGGCTACTTCCGGGTAATCTTCATGATAAATGCCAGCAATCACGGGTATAATTTCCTGCATAAAATTCTGTTCAATCCCAAGCTCCAATGCAAAACGAATCGCCCGGCGAAGCAAACGCCGAGAAACATAGCCCTGTTCTTTATTACTCGGCACAACGCTATCCACTGCTAAAAATGCGGCCGCGCGAAGATGATCGGCGATGACACGCATACTTGCTGCGTTGCTTTCATAGCTCTTGCCCGAAAGCTCCTCAATTTTTTCAATAATCGGTGCAAGTAAGCTGATTTTAAATACATCCGGGCTATCAAGTTTTGCCGCCGCAATTCTTTCTAGCCCCCCGCCAAAATCAACGTTTTTCTTTTCAAGTGACTCAAAACTATCTTTTGTGCGTTTATACTGCATAAACACCTGGTTACCAATTTCCATGAAACGGCCAGAATCGCTGGCTGGGTGCGCTTTACCGAATTCTTCATCGTGATACCGCTCACCAAAATCATAAAATACTTCACTATCAGGTCCGCATGGATCACCGATTGGGGTTTTGTCGAGTCCGCCACCTCGACTCCACCAGTTTTCGTTATCATCATAGAAAAATATTCGCTCACCCTCTTTAATGCCACGCTTATCGCCATTTTCTTGTGAGCCAATTTCGGCAATACCAGCCTCAATCCCCTTCTCTTTAAATACTTTTTGCCAGATTTGTGCCGCTTCATCATCGCGTGGAATTTTATACTCTTTATCACCGATAAAACAGGTTACATAAATCTTTTCAGGATTAAGCCCAATAACATCTGTTAAAAACTCAAAGAACCAACGAATTTGCTGTTCTTTGAAATAGTCGCCCAAACTCCAATTACCGAGCATTTCAAAAAACGTCGTATGGCTATTATCACCAACTTCTTCGATATCTTGCGCACGAAGGCATGTCTGCGAATCTACTAAACGCTCCCCTTCCGAATGTTCTTGACCAAGCAAATACGGCAAAAGCGGCTGCATGCCGCTACCGGTAAATAGAGTGGTCGGATCGTCGCGAGGCACTAAATTAGCCCGCGGAATGACCGCGTGCTGCTTTTTAGCATAAAAATCTAAGTATGCCTGCCGAATCTCCTGTGCATTCATTATGTAGGCTATTTTAGCGCATTTTAGCTATCAGGGGTAGTGTTGGCGTGGGCTCGTCCGCGTTTGCCATTGCGTTTGTGTTCATACATCGCAGCATCAGCCTCTTCTTTTGCTGCTTCGATATCCTGCCGATAAGCCAATCCTTTATGATATTGCCCGCCGACGCTTGCGCTAATAGTAGTTGTCTCGTTTGGTAGTTCGAGGTTTATACTAGCTAGTTTTTCTTTGACTTTGGTAGTAATTTGTTGTTGCACTTCTTGAGCTTCAGTCGTATACAAGTCTACTACTGCAATAAATTCATCACCACCAATACGCGCCACTATATCACCTTCACGAAGAGAAGCTCGGATTCCACGAGCTACCTCAGCAATTCCTTTGTCACCATTATTATGACCGAAATCCTCATTAAAGTCGTGTAAGTTATTCACGTCAATTAAAAGCACTAGTGTTCCATCTGGCAAAATATCAGTAGAGCGGCGACCTAAGTTATCGCGGTGTTCTAAAAATTCTTCCCATCCGGTGCTATTTAGGCATCCGGTTTTAAAGTCAATACCTGCACGTTCAGCCCGTGCTTCTTCCCTAGCAAGTCGACCAACAAGCGCCTTAATTGCAATATCATTTATTACCTTATCTTTGGTAATATGTTCTTTTGGTAAATCGTGTCGTTCTAAAAAAGTGTCCAGCGTCTCTGGGCGTGGTGGAAGGGGTGAGGCATGGTTATGATTTTTCATGGTTATGCTTAATTATAGCAAAAAATAGTTTTTTTGTCAATATAGTGTCAACACATTAATGAAGGTTTGAAAACTTAGCTTACAACTCCACCGCCAAGACATTGCTCACCTCTATATATCACAGCTGACTGACCGGCAGTAATAGCCCGCTCCGAATCTTTTAGGTCAACTAATACTTTGTTGCCCTCTTTTTTTAGCACTGCACCAATAAGCTTTGCTCGATGGCGTAAGCGAACTTGATAATTTCCGGTAAAGTCCGGTTCATGATTAATCCAATGGACATTTGTGAGAGTAAGTGATTTTCGCCATAATGTTTCGTCATTTAGATCAGTAGTGACGTAAACCTTGTTCTTTTGCATATCTTTGCCCACTACATAATATGGTAAACCACCGCCAATATGTAAGCCATGGCGTTGGCCAATAGTATAAAAAATTGCTCCATCGTGTTGACCTACTATTTTTTGAGTAGCTTTATCAATAATGTCGCCTGGTCCTGTTTCAACATACTGGCTCAAAAAATCACGTATACCCACCTGCCCAACAAAACAAATCCCTTGAGAATCTTTCTTTTTCGCCGTGATGAGCCCTCGCTCAACGGCTAATTTTCGAACGTCTGGTTTTTCATATTCACCAAGTGGAAAGAGTGTTTTTTGTAATGCAGCTTCACTCACTCGATATAAAAAATAGGTCTGGTCTTTGTTCTCATCTTTCGCCATAAGCAACTTGCCGTCTTTAGTGTTCGCGTAATGACCTGTCGCTATCATATCCGCGCCATCTTCAAGCGCCGCATCAAGAAAAAGTTTAAACTTCACCTCTTGATTGCACATAATATCAGGATTTGGTGTGCGTCCGGTTTTGTATTCGTTAATCATATAATCCACTACTTTTTGCCTGTATTCCTTTTGAAAATCAAACACTTTAAAAGAAATATCGAGCTGTACGGCAACTCGCTTGGCATCAGCTAAATCATCCGCCCACGGACATTTCATACCAGGCACATCCTGTGTCCAGTTTTTCATATAAACACCAGTCACATTATATCCTTGTTCTTTGAGCAGTGCCGCCGTGACACTGCTATCCACGCCACCACTCATACCAACATAAATGTGCTTCATCTAGTGACTTCCGCCCGCGTAAAAGATGATAATTTTTGTCAGCTCGCCAAGACTTAGCCACCAGCCGATTGGCGTTGCCCACCATGAGCCAGACCATTGTTTGTCAGATGAAACAGGGTGGTTGATAATCGTCACTTCACTGCCACTACGTTTTTGAAACTCTAAACTAGCTCGTCGTTGATGATAGGCAGAAGTAACCAAAATAACCTTTTTGATACTTTTTTCTTCCAGCAGATTACGCGTTTTTTCCGCATTTTCGGCAGTAGTTCGAGAATTTTCTTCAATCAACGTTGCGCTTTCGGGTACATCCTCTTCAATTGCCTGGCGTTGCATCGTTAATGCATTGCTTGGTCCTGATATATCTTGCGCTGCACCGGAAAAAATAATGAGTGGCGCCCAGCCGTTTTTATATAATTCGATTGCCTCAGCTGCACGAGCAGGCGTATCGCCGCCACTGACAACAACAATCGCATCAGCTGTGTGACATTTTTCTTTTAGCTGACTGTTTGTTGGTGTGTTATCGCAACCCGTTAAATCATTTGGGCCAAGATAAGCGGGCAGAATGATACCAATGAGCATAACAATAACCAGTACAATAACTCCAGTCCATTTCCACCACATTAGTCCTGCTCCTTTTTAACCGCTTTGATGATTTCATCCGCACCACGTTTTATATCTTCTTCAGTTGTGAGCCTTCCGAGTGTAATACGTAAACTGCCATCAGCTACTTCTGGCTGCATACCAATTGCTGTGAGGATATGCGAACGCGTGTCATAGTTGGCGGCACATGCTGAACCAGTTGCGACTAAAATACCCTTTACTTCCAGTTGAAAAATAAGTCTTTCTGCATCAACACCAGGAAACGCAACGTGAAGAAAATTTGGAAGTTGTCGTTTTTTATGTCCGGAAAAAGTAATATCTGGGAACTCATCTTCAAACCGCTTTTTTAAATCATTTTTTAGAGCTTCAAGTCGTTTATATTCTTGTTTTCGTTTCTTCTCTGCTATTTCCAGTGCTTTAGAAAAACCAATAATACCCGCAGCATTTTCTGTCCCCGAGCGAAGATTTTTTTCTTGCCCCCCGCCTAAAATAAATGGAGCAAGTTGAACATTACTTGCGGCCCACAGAATGCCTGTTTGCTTTGGGCCATAGATTTTTCCCGCATTGAGCGTTACTAAATCAACCCCAAGTCGCGAAACGTGAATATCGATATAGCCAACTCCTTGCGATGCATCGGTATGAAGATAGAGTGGTGTTTTATTATTTTTCTTAAGACGTTCATTTCTTATTTTTTTCACCACTTGAGCAATTTCTTTCATCGGCTGCACATTACCCAGCTCACTATCTGCAAGTACAATGCTGACTAATCTCGTTTCATCTGTGATCGCCTTTTCAACCGCTTCGGGTTGAACAATACCTTTTTCAGTGGGTCGCACGATGGCGTGAGGATATCGCTTAGCAGGAGCCAAAGCTGATTGATGATCAATCGCAGAAATGACCACATGCCCACCACCACTTAAAATGCCGTGAAATGCAATATTGATTGATTCCGTCGCACCGGCAGTAAAAGTAATTTCATCTGGTTTCACGCCAATACAGCCAGCAATGTTGGTACGTGCCTCTTCGATGTCACTTCTCACCTGTTTCGCTGGTAAATAAGGGCTGGAAGGATTATAAAACTTCTCCTCAAAATACGGCTGCATAGCAGCAAAGACCCGCTCATCAAGCGGGGTAGCGGCAGCATAATCGAAATATATCGTCTCTCTGTTCATGGGAAATTATATTATATCATCTACCTCTGTTTTTGCATATTTTTAAATAGCCTATCAACGTTCTCCTCAGTGATCACCGAGAGTTTTTTCAAGCTGATGTCTCTTGTTTGCGCTATGTGCTCTGCGATATTAAACGTAAAAGCTGGCTCGTTCTTTTTGCCGCGATATGGTTTTGGCGTGAGAAATGGTGCATCTGTTTCAAGTAAAATATTTTCAAGAGGAATTGAAGTAAACATTTTTTGCTGCGCTTCGTCTTTACTGAACGTGCTAATGCCATTTATGCCAAAAAATAGCCCTTTTTTAAGCCCCATTTGCATATCTTTTTGAGAGCCAGTAAAACTGTGCAATACACCACGCACATTTTGAAAATTATCAAGTACAGACCAAAAGTCTTCAAATGCTTCCCTGACATGAAAGATTAGTGGTAGATTGTTCTTTAAAGCAAGATCGATTTGTTGCTCTAATACCTTTATTTGATCTTCCCTTGGACTATGCGTATAAAAATAATCAAGCCCGCACTCCCCAACAGTAATGACTTTTGGTTTTTTCACAAGCGCTTCTATACCTTCAGTGCCATACTGCGCCTCATGTGGATGGACACCAACACTTGCCCACGCTTCACCATGTTGTGCGGTAAATTCAATCGCCTCTTTTGAGCTTTGCTCATCAACGCCAACACAAATAAGTCTGGCGATGCCTTTCTGTTTAGCATTTTTCAGCACTTCTTCCGCATTAAGCGGATAGTCACTTTGGTGAATATGACAGTGCGTATCAGTAAAATGCATTGTTTACTTTTTTTCTGGGGTTCCGGTATGATTATGTATCTTGGGGAATAAAATCCCCTCCGCCTGTTTGATAACTCCCGTCTCGAAGGTATCTTTAATTACCTGAGCAGTATGTGGTAAAAATGGTGTGATGAGATCAGCAATTTGCAGTAAGTTACCAGCCGCATAAGCCAGTATCTCCCCTAAATGACCTTCCGCATCGGCGTCTTTGCCGCGCTGACCCGCCACTTCCCACGGTCTTACTCTTTCAATATAACCATTCAAAGACCTCACTGTTATCCAGACTGCATCAAGTGCTTTATTGAAATGAAGTGCATTCATATGTTCGTGATAAATTTGTGTATCATGCTCCGGTTGCGGTAAGTCTCCAATTACCCCATCCTGATACCGCGTCACCATACTTGCGACTCGCTGGACCAAGTTGCCGAGCTCATTACCGAGCTCATTGTTATAGGCATTTTCAAATTTTTCCCATGTGAAGTCGCCATCATCAAGCGTTGGAATGTGACGAGAGAAATAATAACGGAAAGCATCAACGCCATATTCTTTTACAATTTCCTCCGGTCCGACAACGTTACCAAGCGACTTACTCATCTTAACTCCGCCACTGTCGATAAAGCCATGCACTAATAGCTTTTTCGGCAACGGAAGCTCTAGTGCAAGTAAGATTGCCGGCCAAATCGCTGCATGAAATCGCAAAATATCTTTGCCAATCACCTGAATATCAGCTGGCCAAAAGTCTTTCCAAAGCTCAGTATCCGGATAGCCAAGCACTGTAATATAGTTTGGCAATGCATCAACCCAAACATAGATGACTTGGCTTTCATCTCCCGGAACGGGCACACCCCAACTTAGGTGTTTTTTAGGGCGAGAGACACTAACATCTTGCAAGCCGCTTTCAAGCAGATTTAGAAATTCTCTTTTGCGAAACTCAGGATAAATTTGGAATTTTCCACTTTCAATTTGTTCACGAATTTTATCACTAAACGCGCTCATTTTGAAATAGTAGTTCTCTTCACTTAGTCGCTCATATGGCTTATTGTGAATCGGGCATATGCCATTATTTTCAGTTGCTTCTTTATCTGTGACAAATGCTTCACAACCCGTGCAATACCAGCCTTCATATTTTCCTTTATAAATATACGGTTTTAGTTTTTCCCAAATCATCTGCACTCGCTTCATGTGATTTGGGTCGCTGGTACGAATAAAATCGGTAGCATCAATGTTCAGAAGCTTGATGAGTGATTGAAAATTTTTATATGCACCATCAACATATATCTGTGGTGTTTTTTTCTCTTCTTCAGCTTTTATCGCGATTTTATTACCGTGCTCATCTGTACCGGTTTGAAATCGAACTTCCTTACCATTCTGCCGTTGATAACGCGCCCAAATGTCAGCTAATAAATAATCAAGCGCATTACCAATATGCGGCTTTGCGTTCACATACGGAATCGCGGTAGTGATATATAATTTCTTTCCCATAGTCTTACCCTAGTGTATCAGACTGAGATGCAGTTTATTAATAATGCTATTAGCCATAAGCTATATTGGATAATGATACATCTGCTGCTACACTGTAAAAATAACGTTAGGAGAAAAATGAATTCTAATTCAAAACAACCAAACATTCAGTCGCCACAGTCTGCGGCAGTTACTACTGATCCAGAAGGAGTGAACAGCAATCAACAAAGTAAGACCGCTATTTCACCCGGACTTGTTGTGTTGCAATGGCTAACATATGCTTTCTGGGGGTGGGCGCTACTATCTTTAGCGTGGCTCATCTTTATCGTAATATACAACCTTATGGATCAGCTGGATACGAGCGAAGTTATTCCTTATGCGCTTTCTGCCACACTCGTACTACTACCGATTGCTCTCATATCAGATTTTTTCTTCAGCAAACAAGAACCTAAGAAAAAACAGGGTGCTTCAATGGTCGTCATGTTAATTCATGCAGTTATTTTCGCGCTTTTTGCGGTAGGAACCTTAATTGGAGCAATCTTTGCAATTGTACAGCTACTTATTGCTAGTGGGCAATCTACTGAATATACTCAATCAACACTGGTGAGCCTACTAATCGTTTCTCTGCTTTATGCACTCACCTTCTTAAGGACTTTGCGCCCTCAATTCTTAGGAGAAAAATTACCAATGATTTATAGCTTGATTATGTTATTCATCACTGGCACCTTTATTACCCTGAGTATACTGGGACCAATATCACAGTCCGTGGCGACACGAGATGACCGGCGTATAGTAAGCTACTTGCCTACGGTGAATGATGCTATAAATAACTACACTCAGAAATATAAAACACTACCGGCTAGTTTGACTGAGCCTGAACTTAAGATTAATAGCAAGGACGCCCAATCTATTATTGGTGACGGCTTAGTTGAGTATAAGCCCGAAGGAAAATATCAACCCACAATCCAACAGGGCGATGCCCTGGACTCACAGCTTAACAATATCCTAAACTCAGAATCAAGCTACCGGTATCAGTTATGTGTCACTTTCAAGAAAGCTTCTGACGGGGAGGTTAGTAACCAAGGTACGGAATATCCAAAAGGTACGGAATATCCAACCTACCTATATATCTATGACCATCCAGCAGGGCGCGTTTGCTATAAGCTTTCTGCAGAACTTTATAACAATAATTATTAGCTTGTTAGTTAGGCATCATTGCCACAATAGCAAAACGACCGTGTTGATCTTCTTGATTACCTTTTAAAAATTCGCTGTGAGAATGGTAATGGTCGCTTTTTGTTGTGTCAACAGAACAAATCTCAATGTTGTTTGGTAAAATTCCAGCAGCCAAAAGGTGTTCTTTGTTTACTTCGTGCAAACTCTTGTTTTCAAATTTAAAAAGCGGGTAGCTTTCTTTTCCTGCTGCAGGACTCAACCACACCAAGATGTCTTTCGGATTCGATTGAAACGTCTTGATCATATATTCAACACTGTGCTTTGCACCATATTGCTCCACATTATGTCTGCCTAGATGAGAAACCATTATTACTTCTTTTTTAGGATCATATAAAACCGCTCCGACGCAGTCCGCAAGCGGCAAGAAAAGCGCAACGTTTTTTTGACCTGTTGCTAAGGCATCATTTGGAACATGGTCATCAATTTCTAAATTGCTTTTCGGGCTAGCTTTTTTCACGGTATCATATTTCGTAAAATCATCCGTTTCATAGCTCATCCGCACTAATACTGTTTGATGTGGTTGAATATGATTTTTTTCTAAAAAACGTTGCCTATTTTGATGAATCGTTTTAGGATTTTTAGCACCCTTGACTTTCATAGCTCCATCTTCGATAGATGAAACCGCAGCAATAATCTTCGCTTTAAAAATAGTTGGTTGGTCAGCTTTTATCATGTGCACTTATTATACGACTTATTGCTGCCCATTGCTCTAAAGTCAGCATTTCAGCTCGTAAATTTGAATCGATACTTGCCTTTTGTAGCACTATCTCAGCTTGTTTTTTATCAACGCCTAAGCCCGCGCTCAAACTGGAGCGTAGCTTTTTTCGTTTTGCAGAAAATCCGGCTTTAACAATTCTAAAAAACTGCTTCTCATCAATATCTCTAAATAGTTTTTGCCGGCGCATCTTTAAGATAGCCACTTGCGAACCTACTTTTGGAGGAGGTATAAACAGCTCGGCTGATACCACATCGCCTAAAGATATTTCAGCAAAATATTGCGCGCTTACTCCTAAAATACTTAAACCTCCCGGTTTTGCCGCCAAGCGCTCAGCTACCTCCTTTTGTACCAATAATACTGCTTTGGATGGAGGATTTTTTGCTGTTGTCAAAAGCTGAATAATTTTCGCAGTGATATAATACGGTACATTCGCAACAACTTTATAGTTTTTAGGCATCTTTTCTAAGTTAAATTTCAGAATGTCTGAATGAATAATTTCAACTTTTTCCGATCCAATAAAACTCTTTTTTAACTTTTCTGCAAGCACAGTATCAAACTCTACTGCAACCACCTTTTTTGCTTTTTTCGCCAAAATTTGTGTCAATGCACCAAGTCCTGGTCCAATCTCTAGAACCACATCATCGCTAGAAATAGCAGCATGACCTACAATATTCTCGAGTGCTTGCTCATCTCTGAGCCAATGCTGACCTAAGTTTTTGTTTGGAATTATGCTAGACATCAAGTAGTTTCAGACCAATTTCTTCATCTAGATTTCGAGTGATCTTTTTATTAAAGAATGTATGTATGAATAGTTCACACGTTGCCGCTACTTCAAGTTCTTTCACATGACCGCCAAAAGCCCTGTATTCTTTGTCTGAAAAAGTACCGTGAATATGCCACTGTGGCTCATTATTCACCCAGGAAAGATTCCCCTGTAAGGTGGTAATTTCGAGTATTTGGTTAAACTTCTTCCATTCATATTGCTTCGCTTCAAGATCATAAAAGCCCAATTCTGATTTTTGAGCACCACCAAGCCCCAGTAACCACGCAGCCCCCAAATTCGTTTCCTCTGCAAACTGATTGAGGCTTTCAATGAGCTGCTCGCCTCGATTTAAACGAATAATGTGATTATAGCCATCGTATTTATATTTCATACTTACTATTGTAACGAAAAAAGAAATTTAACGAAAAATATCCGGCAGACCTGCACCACAACTTGGCCATGGCTGCCAACCCCGACGCTGATAAGTCTCCCAGGCTTTCTGATCCTGGACAGAAGGCGGCGCAGCTGCAGCATGAGGGTAGCCTCCATATCCGCCCCAAGTACCAATATCAAATTGATAAGCACCATAATAACCATTGCCAGTGTTTGAAGTATAACTTCCTTCACACGCTCTTAGTCGAGCAAGTGCTTCTGCAAACCCACCACTAAAGCTCCCTTTCGCACCAACAATCTCCACCTGTTTTTTCGGCTGCTTTGTCACAATGCTTTTAATTTCTTTTCGAGAAATTTCCTTACCATTACGCATCTCAACTTCATAGGTCACCGTTTTCTTACCAACTTCCCCAGGTGTTTTAACATCTTTATACCCAATCTCCCTGTCAGCATCCTGGATCTGCTCAACAGGAAAGGCGATATTTTCTTCTTGCGTAACAGTTTGTTTGCCATTGCGCCATATTTCCAGCTTCATACCCCGCTTCACTGGTGTATTTGCAGATAGCGACATACCATCTTGTTTACCAAGCTTAATGTTTTTCTCTGTTAGTATGCCAGCAACAGTTTTTGCATGTGTACGAGCAATGGACTGTTTGCCATAAAACACAAGAGTAAACGGTGTTGCACGTTTGATTTCCATCCTAAGCCCTGCACCGCCATCGGATAATGTATCATCAACTCTCTCGAGCTTCGTGTTGTCTTCATCATAAAGTGTAATACCTGCTTGTTTTGCAATCTGCTGCGGGCTTTGATGCGAGGTCATGATACGCTTTCTGAGTGAACCATCAATAATCGTCACTGGACGAACACGATAAATATTTACTTTGTAGTTACTGGCAATAAGCTCCGTGTCTCTTGTAGGCTCAACACTATCCATTTCATCTAACTGGATGTCGGCTTGTTTTAGGGCTTTTTCAATGGTGTGGGCTTTGGTAACAATAGTCTTTTCTTCTCCCTGGTCATATACTGTTAAAACACGGCCGTCATTAGCACCAGCCACAAAAAATGAGCTTGTCAAAATAGCGGTAATCATAACAATTCCGCCCAAAATACTGAACACTCGTGGGTGAGTGCCGACTTTTTTTATAAAATGCTTCATGAATAAAAAATCAACTCACAGCGTACCCACCGTATGCTGCATAGAAGCAAGTATACACTATCCCACCCCTGACGACAAGTATTTCAAGGCTGTGTCCACTAGAGACGAACGCCTCATCGGCACCATATCTGTCTCCCACCAGGAATACTCAATAATCTCCAATGCCGCCCTACCCCTTAGCGGCTTAAGCGTACGTTCTTTAACCTTTACTACTAAAAGTGGTGTTATATAACCGAGGTCTGAATTTTTATATTCCCCTAAAAAAGTAAATTGATCTGGTGTAATTTTTATGCCAGTTTCCTCAAGTAATTCTCTTGAAGCGGCCTCCTGGTCTGATTCTCCCTTTTTACAACCACCGCCAGGTAACGACCACTTTTGAAACCCAAGCCACCCTCTTAGGAGTAGTATTCTTCCCTGATTGCCAACAACTAGAACTCTTACGCGTCGCGACGGAAAAAGACGAAAATAAGCAAAAAACAATGGGTAACCAACGACGGCAATAGTTCTTCCAGACAAAATATAGAGTTTTCGCATTATTTCTATTCAACCTTCTCCAGTGGCGCAAAAGCGACATTTAGTTTTCTCACTTTTCCTGTTGAAAACGCTACTCCCACTGTTGTACCGTCAAGTGATACTACCCTGCCAACACCAAATATCTTGTGTTTTACGCTATCACCAATATCCAGCTCAACTTCATCAGGTACAAAACGCTCTTCGGTACTTAAGACATCAACAGTTTGATATGAAACAGGAGCTTCCATCGCTGAACCGTCAATGTCACTCAAAAATCGTGATGGCGGGTTATATTGCCGCGAACCATAAATCAGTCGCGAATGAGCACTTATCAGGTGAAGCTCTTCTCGAGCGCGTGTCATACCAACGTAACAAAGCCTTCGCTCTTCTTCCATTTCGCTGGGATCATACAGTGCTTTACTCATCGGAAAAATACTCTCTTCCATACCCACCATAAATACCACTGGAAACTCTAGGCCTTTTGCAGCATGTAAAGTCATGAGCGTGATAGCATCTGCCGTTTCACTGAGTTTATCAAGATCAGAAATCAGTGCCACTTCCTCTAAAAATCCCGACAAACCAAGATCACTGTAGTCTCTTGCTACACTAATGAGTTCCTTGACATTCTCTTGTCGATCCTCAGCTTGCGGCGAGCCGTCGTCAAGATATTCAAGGTAACTAAATCGCTTCAAAACCAGTTCAATGAAATCGGGTAGTACAACTTGCTCCTGCTGCTCATCCAGCTTTTGTAACGCCTCACCAAGTTCAAAAAAAGCTTTTTTAGCACGTGGTGTTAAACCAGCACATAATTCAACCTCAAAAAGACTGGTAATGATATCTTTGCCATACGCTTCCTGCCAAAGCAAAAACTTCTCAACCGAGGTTGCGCCCAGTCCTCTTGTTGGTACGTTCACAATCCTCAGAAAACTGGCCCTGTCTGCTGGTTGATACAGTAACCGAAGATACGCAATCATATCTTTAATCTCTTTTCGATCATAAAACCGTGTGCCGCCAACAATACGATACGGGATACCATAGCGAATAAATGTTTCCTCAAGAGCGCGACTTTGAGCGTTAGTTCTATAAAGTATTGCAAAATCACTATATTGACGTGCTTTTAAGCTTATAGCGCTTGAAATTCTGGTTGTCACCGTTTCTGCCTCATGCATCTCACTGGCAACATGGATTGTTTGCACAGGAGATCCACTCGTTTTGTCAGTCCACAATTTCTTTTCTGAGCGCTGAATATTTTTGCTAATTACTTTATGTGCTGCATCTAGAATATGCTTAGTTGAGCGATAGTTCTGCTCCAGCTTCACCACTTTTGTATTTGGAAAATCACGCTCAAAGTTCAAAATATTCGTAAAATCAGCCCCACGCCAACTATAAATAGATTGCCAGTCATCGCCAACTACGCAAATATTTCTGTGCTTATTCACCAGTAACTTCACGAGCTTATACTGCGCTGCGTTCGTATCTTGATATTCATCAATTAAAATATAGCGAAACTGGTTTTGCCACTTGGTGCGAATGTCAGAAACTTCACTCAGCAAGCGGACTGTTTCGGCAATTAAATCATCAAAATCAAGTGCACCGGCATCTTTTCGTAGTTTTTCATAACGGGGAAAAATGTCAGCTGCTACCTTTTGAGCTGGTAACTTGGCTGAAGCAATAAATTCTTGAGATGATACTAAATCATTTTTTGCATCGCTAATCATACCGCTTATACTTCGTGGCGAAAACTGCTTTTCGCTAATATTGAGTTGCTTCATAGCCTGCTTTATCACACCAAGGCGATCGGCTTCGTCAAAAATAATAAAGTTTTTAGGGATTTTGACGTGCTCACCATCCTGTCTAAGTAAGCGAACACAGATAGAGTGAAATGTTCCCATCCACGGCATAAAAAATCTATCAGAACTATCTTGGCCCGTCAGCTCACCAAGCCGTTCACGCATTTCTTTTGCCGCTTTATTCGTAAATGTTACTGCCAAAATCTGTGCTGGCAACACTCCTCTTTCAGTCAGAAGATAAGCGATACGGTGTGTGAGCGCTTTCGTTTTTCCAGACCCCGCACCAGCCAAAATAAGTAGTGGTCCGTCAGTATGGGTAACAGCCTTAACCTGTGCTTTATTCAGCCCCTCAACTAATCTATTCATTATTAAAATTATACAAGAAACAGAGAGTCAATACTGTTGTGTTTTAAATGCTCATCAAAAAGTACGCCCCGGCACCAAGCCCAACACCTACAACAAGAAGTCCAAAGACAATCAGTGCCCACATCCACCATTTGCCACCCTTCTTCTGTTTCGTAGCAGCTGCTACAATAGATCGGTGATATTCTTCCGTATCGTAAATTGATGTTGGCTTACGATCGGCATCCGTTGCTGGTTTTTCTTTATACTGCTTAGGGATAGAGAACGTTTCAGATTTAGCCACAACAGTTTCGTCTTTTTTCTTCTCTTTTTTATCTGGTTTTTCCTTGTTCTCTACCTTAGCCTGATCTTCATCTTCAGCAATAGCATCGCCAGCTTCAACTGCAATAATTTCTTTCCCTAATTCTGGTAACAATGGCTCGCTGGGTTCTTCGCCACTCTTATCATCAATATCAGTCACACCATCTATAGTAAGCTTTACGGGTGCATCCTCTTCGGCTTCAGTGTTTTTACTTTTCTCTTTCTCTTTCGCTTTATCACTTGGCGTATCTTTTTCTGCAAACGCTCCGAGTGGCCGCTTCTCCACTTTTGCATCCGGCAGAAATAGTGGTTTTTTATCATCTTCTTTAGAGTCTTTTTCGTCGCTCTTCTCACTTTTCTCGGGTATTTTATTGGAATCTTCTGCAGTATTTTTTGGCCTTAGCCCAAGGCGCTCTTTTGCGCTTTCTGTTATTTCACGCTCTTTTTCATTTTTCGTCACCTCTTCGAGCGGATCTTTCCACTTCTTTTCTTCCGTATCCGGTGTTGTCACCATTGCGTCCGGATTCACTGGTGCCTTAACACTTAATTGTGCGCTATTTGGTGTATTGGCCGCTGAATTTTCTGGTAGCGGATCAGGAGCGATATTATCATTAAGCGGTGTTATTGTTTTACCCTCTGCACCAGCCCCTTTTTTAACCATCTCTTTCACCGGTGGTGCCATACCTGATGCAGGATGCACGACATCCATAAATCGCTTGGGAACATTTGATTTTTCTACTGCGGGCTTTGCTGGAGCGGGTGGTGATGGTAGCGGTAGAGAAGGAGTGGCTGGTGCGGACGGTTTTATTCTCTCTGCCGGTGGTATATGACGCGACGGTATAGCCGTACTACCTCTTGAGGGTGTAATGGGTGGAGACGGTTGAGAGGCCGTGGTATTATTTGTTGCAGACTGGGTTTGAGCGGGTTGCTTGGGTTGATCACCAATAAGGGAGCTTACCGCTTTGTCTAGTTCATCAAAGTTAAACTCTTTACTCATACTCTACTTTCCTGGTTGTTTATTTTTAATACTGCTTTTTTCTTTAATAGTATGCGCATCTTCGACAATTTTTGTAAATACGTCTATTTCCAAGCTTGCCCCGCCAATCAACAGACCATGTATTCCTTTGATCGCAAGATATTCTTTTGCATTTTCTTCGTTTACACTACCGCCATAAAGTATTCGGACCGCTTCTGCTGCCTTTTCACCATAAAGAGCCTTAATTTCTCGACAAATAGTCATCGCTGCTGCTTCAGCATCCTCTGGTTTCGCATTTTTTCCTGTACCAATTGCCCATACCGGTTCATACGCAATCACAACATTCTCCAGCTCATGCGACGTCACATTAGCCAAGCCGCTCACTACCTGATCCTGAATCACATGAGTTGCTTCACCAAGCGTTCGATCAGTTGCTGTTTCACCCACGCACAAAACAGGGGTAATATTATTTCTCAGTATCGCCTGTACTTTAGTACGAATATCTTTGGCTGATTCATGAAAAATATGTCGTCTTTCAGAATGACCAACAAGAGCATATTTCACTAATCCACGCAGCATAGCAGCCGAGACCTCACCCGTAAATGCGCCTTCATCCCGCCAATAGACATTTTGTGCGCCTAATTTAAATTGTCGGTGATTAATCTGTAAGCTGAGAGGTTGCAGTGCTAAAGTAGTGGGGCATATTACCACCTCCACATCATTATGGGCTGTAATCTTACTACCTAACTTGTGAATATATAAGCTCGCCTGGTGCACGTTGAGATGCATTTTCCAATTGCCCACTATCAGAATCTTGCTCATGTATTTACACTTACTTTCGCTTATGCTTATATTCTTTATCTATCAGTGTACTACGCATTTAAAAGCGCCTCAACTCCTGGCAGCTTTTTACCTGCCATAAGCTCTAAGCTTGCCCCGCCGCCAGTTGAAACATGAGTGAAGCTTTTGCCGTTTTGAGCATCCCATTCAAGTACAAAATCTGCTGTATCACCACCGCCAATAACAGAGATGATATCAGGATTTTGCGCCAGTGTCATAGCCACTCTGGCTGAGCCATGGGCAAACTGTGAAAACTCTGCATAACCAAGCGTACCATTCCACACTACTGTTGCTGCTTTTTCGACATAGTCAACGGTTTGAGCAATTGATGCTTCGCCCAAGTCAAGAATAAAGTCGTCTGAGGCAACTTGTTCGATCTTTTTTGTTTCCCGTTGTGCCCCAGCACTTATCTGGTGTGCTACAGCGACATCCGTTGGCAGTTGCAGAAACTGCTCAAGTTTTTCCACACCCACCTTTGCCACAGCAGCATCATAAATTCGTTTCAGGATACTATCTAGTCCATCCTCAACTACACTTTTTCCAACGTCATATCCACGATATTTCAAAAACGTATTTGCCATAGCACCGCCAACGACAATCGTGTCGGCAATATGAATAAATCGCTCAATAATACCTATTTTATCGCCGATCTTCGCACCACCAAGCACTGCTACTAGCGGCTCTTTCGGGTTATGCATAACTCCTAAAATATGTTCATACTCTCTTTTGATCAGCAGTCCAGCTACACTTGGCAAGAAATAGGTTACCGCCTCTGTACTTGCGTGCGCTCTATGTACTACCCCGAACCCGTCCTGCACGAAATAGCGCGCATTACTATCACTTGCTAATTGTTTGGCAAATGCTTCGTCATTTTTCTCTTCTCCGGGATGAAAACGCAGGTTTTCCAAAAGCATTATTTGCCCTTTTTGCAAACGCCTGGTTTTTTGATGTACCATATCACCCACGCAATCTGATACAAATAGTACTTCCTGACCCACTAGCTCACTGAGCTTCTTGGCAACTTTTTCAAGACTATATCTCTCATCCACCTCACCTTTTGGTCGCCCTAAATGGCTGCAGATCACAATAGTACAGTCATGCCGCAATAAATACCGCAGCGTCGGTAAACTTTGAACAATACGAAAGTCGTTATCAATCTCACCATCTTCAGTGAGCGGAACATTGTAGTCTGCTCGCAATAAAATGCGTCTGTGCTCAAGCGGAATATCCTTAATCGTTTTTTTATAAAAGTGTAACATTATCCCACCCAGCCTATTCTTTAGATTATTTCTCTGTTATTTTAACACACCAAAACACCCTCCTATTACTAGGAGGGTGTTTCTTCCTGAGCGACTAACTCTGCTTCAGGCAAAGTGAGCGGTCAGACTTTAGTTTGGCTTAGCTTACTGGTTTAAAGCGTCTTTAAGAGCAGCTTTGCTCATCAAGAAGCGACGAACGCTATACCCTAAAGCACTTGAACCTACTACACCACTGAAGATAGCTTCAGGACCAGTCGATGCAATCACTGCAGGGGCTGTTTTAGGTGATTCGGGGGTTGGCTTTTCAGGATTTTCCGGTGCTGGAGGAGTTACACAGTTTGGAGGTGTACCAGTTGTGCCTTCAGGACATTCCTCTGGAGGAGTATCAGGACAAGCAACCTTTGCCTGAAACTGTACCAAACGCATTTGTTCAGTAGAAACACCTACAGCTTTTGAAAGCGTTACTCCACCGCTAACGATACCGTCAGAAAGATTTTGTAACTTACTTCCATGTGGATCAAGTAACTCAGTTGAACCGCCAATATAGTTTAACGATCCAGCTTTATCCAGATTTACACCTGCAGTATCAGTGATAACATCAGGGGCATCACTAGCACTTACTGTAACCGTTGAGCTATGGCTTTGAGCTTCACCCGCAGGTAAAGTAGCAGCTACCCGTACATTATTTAAAGGTCCAGGACCCGGGTTATGAATACGTACACGAAACTGTACCGTATCACCACAAGTCGCAGAAGCCGGATCAGTAAACTGACCATTTTGTGTTACGTTACGAACACGGTAAATGTTACCGCCCTCGATTTGACCAGCGGCTGCTACAGTAGCAGAACCGCTAAGCGCAAGCACTGGCACTAAAAGTGCAAATGCAGCTATTTTTAAGAGTTTAAACATAATTAAATTCTCCTTTATTAAAATTAAATTAATCACAAACTAGATAGTCATTATGTCTTCAAGTTGTAAGCGCGACCGCTTCTCTGATATATTTGGAGTTAACTAAATAACTCAACAAAAGAGAGAAGCGGTCGGCGGGTGGTGCAGAGCCTAATCGTGAGCCTTCGCTCAACGAATTGGATACACCACCCTAACCGACTACTTTGGGGTTAGAACCCCTGATCTGGCTTTACGAACCAACGAGCTCTTGCGGGCTCGCCAGAAATGCCGTTGCCTACCACGGTAGCCGTGACATCGGCATAGCCAGAATACTGACCCCACGCCTGCCCTCGGACACACGTCCATCCAGCAGGACAAGTGACCCATGCCCCTTGACCACCATTCAGGCTCGCATCGAAATACTGATTAACACGAACCACACCGCTGATGTAGGCGGCGCCGGTGGCAAACAAGTTGACGGAGACGGTGTCTCCATCAGGGTCATACCCCTTGGCATACACAAAGGTGTTTCCACCCTCGAAAATATGTGCCGGGGTAATGATCTCCACCTGGGGTGGATGATCAACGTGCGGCGGAGGGGGCGGAGGGGGCACATAGGGGGGCGGGACATGAGGCGGAGGAGTTGGGGTCGGGGGAGTGTCATTTTGAATTCGGACACAATCCACTCGAGCCCCGACCTTGCCCCTGATCCGATCCCGAATGACAGTTTTCACTTTCACCCTGGAGATCGACGCGAACGACTCGGCAAAGGCACTAACCCTAATCCGCTCACGGATACTGAGGGTAGCCACAGCCCTGCCGCCCCACCAGCCACGCTTGCACGACGCCACGACTTTTGCCTTGGCGTTAATATCCACCTTCCCCGAACACTTTCCTCGAGGATCAGCGGGGGGGGCGGGAGCCTCCCACTTACTGGCGCGACTGATGCACTTCTCCACCTTATGGGAGAAGATGGGTGAGGCGTTCTTAAGCGTGATGATCTTCAGATTCACGCCCGGTCCGGCCGGCTTGCTCGCCGAAGCGAGTGCGGTACTGCTGAAAAGCGTCCCGACCACCATGGCCAGGACGAGGAAAACACGAAGGATTGCCTTCATGCTTCTCACCTCCTTGGTTGTATTAGTGATCGGAATAGAAGTTTCAGCGTCGGCGATCAACCCGACGCATAGCTTGCCTCTCTCGAGACAGAGCAATACAATGATGAATTATCCTCACTATATTGCTCTGCTCGAAAAAGACAATTAACACGAAGGTTAATCGAATAATAAATTAAGTAGTCGGTTGTTATGGGTTTTTCGCGAGCAATGAATACTCAAGCGACTTAAAGACCCATGACTATCTAGTTTGCAGTTTATTAATATATACATTACAAACTAACCGATGAAAAGAGTTTTTAACCTCTTTTCGCTAAGCCAAATTGTCAATGTACCTCGCCTGGTAAAGTTCCACCTCATACCATTTGATTCTGTAAACATATTATCATAAGAAATAATAATTGTCAATACTTTTTGCAATAAAAGTATGTAAACACAAGCTTTTTATTGAAATAACAGGAGTGATACTATTTTTGCTTTAAGAGAACAACAAAGGCCTCAGGAGGTACTTCCACCTTACCAAACTTCTTGAGCCGTTTCTTGCCCTCTTTTTGCTTTGCCCACAATTTTTTCTTGCGAGAAACATCACCGCCATAAAGATGTCCTGTGACATTCTTTTTCAGCGCCGGAACATTCTCCCTGGCAATAACTCTGCCGCCAATCGCCGCCTGTAAACTGACCACGAAAAGTTGCTTTGGAATCACCTCTTTTAAGCGCTCCGTCATGCTTCGCCCCAGCCTTTCTGCCTCTGTTTTATGCACCATTACACTGAGCGCATCCGCCCGCTCGCCTGCAATCAAGAAGTCAAGCCGCACTAGATCATCGGCCCTATAATCCGCCAGTTCATAATTAAAACTGCCATAACCACTGGTCACACTCTTTAAATTATCGTAAAAATCGGTGAGCATATTCGCTAATGGCGCCTCAAAGGCAATCATAGCAAGCTCGCTCTCTGTATAACTGATGTTTTTCTGATATCCCCGCCCCTGTACAATAAGCTGCAAAACACCGCCCACATATTCTTTTGGCGTCACAATCTCGCCTTTTATCCACGGTTCGCGAATCTGGGCAATCTTACTGGCATCCGGGAGCTCTGAAGCAGACTTAATGGTCATTTCCTCACCGCTGATAAGTGTTACTTCATAATCTGTTGAGGGATTAGTGACAATCAGTTCAATATTGTGCGAGCGCTCCATACGCTCTTTGACAATATCCATATGCAGCAGCCCTAAAAAGCCAATTCTGAAGCCATGACCTAACACCTGGCTGTTTTCAGGGGTATATTGCAAAGCTGCATCATTTAATGTCAGTTTTTCCAATGCATCTTTTAAGGTAGGGTAATCTTCAGCTAAACTGGGAAAAACACCAGCATATACAAACGGCTTGACCTCCTTATAGCCCGCCAGTGGTCTTTCAGCCGGGTTTTTAGCTAATGTCACTGTATCACCCACTCGCGCTTCTGAAACTGAGCGAAGATTAGTCACAATATAGCCAATTTCACCGGATTGTAAGGTGTCTTCAGGGGTCATTTTGGGCTTTAAAGCACCTACCTCAAGTGCCAGTCCTTCAGATTGTGCCGCCATCATGCTTATTTCTGCATTTTTAGGAATTTTGCCATCAAAAACCCGAATATACAGAATCACACCCCTGTAATCATCATATACGGAGTCAAAAATCAGAGCTCGTGCGGCAGTACTTTCCGCTTTTTTTGGCGCTGGAATACGCCCTAATACCGCACTTAACACCTCTGGTATGCCTTTACCTGTTTTGGCGCTTACTTCTAAAATTTCTTCTCTTTTACACCCTAAGAGATCCATGACTTCTTGAGCTACTTTATCCGGATCAGCCGCGGGAAGATCAATCTTGTTTAACACCGGTATAATCGTCAGGTTTGCTTCCATCGCAAGATAGACATTGGCAAGTGTTTGTGCTTGAATCCCCTGAGACGCATCAACCACTAACAGCGCCCCCTCGCATGCCTGTAGACTCCGGGAGACTTCATAGCTAAAATCAACATGCCCAGGGGTATCTATGAGGTTCAACTGCGTATTCTTGTAGCTCATACGCACCGGCTGCAATTTAATCGTGATTCCCTTTTCGCGCTCAAGATCCATACTATCAAGCAGTTGCGACTTCATATCACGTTTTTCAACTGTCTCCGTTATCTCCATCAATCTATCAGCAAGAGTGCTTTTGCCATGATCAATATGAGCAATAATGCAAAAATTACGGATATGGCTACTCATTTAGTTACCCTTTGCCTGATATTTTTTGAAGAAAAAGTTTGCAAAACGTGCAAGGATTGGATCAGCTTCTTTCAGATTTAGTAGCTTGCTCAGCAAAATATAGCTTGCGGCACTAATAGCAACTATAGCGACAAATTTATAAAAGCCGGCAAAAAAGCTCTGGTCTGTGGCATTAAATGAAAAGATCATTACGCTGATATAGGTGATAACTGCCATAAATCCGGTTGCTGACGCCATACGAGCGACAGCATGAACAAAATAAACATCAAACAGCTTCGGGATACGCGACGACATAATAATAAAGAGGATGATGACTTCAAAAATTGCCCAAATGACCTGTGCCCATGCTAAACCATAGGCTCCCATTTTTAATCCTAAGGTGAACCAAACAGCAAGTGTCACGTTTAACATAATACTGGCAATAGAGATATAGAGTGGTGTTTTTGTATCCTGTTGAGCATAAAAACTGCGTGCTGCGATATGATACACCGAACGAAAAAGAATAGATATTGCTAAAATTCCTAGGAGCCCGGCCATTAACGGATCGCCTCCGTTTTTAATGAAGTGAACAAGATAACCGCGGGTAAAATAAGTGATAACCGCCACAGGGAGGGCAATCCAAATAATCACCCTGAGGACTGTTTGGAGTTCTTTTTTGAAAAGATCCGGTCGCCCCTGACTTAAGCGCTCGGTCATCTGCGGAAACGCAGCAGTTGAAATAGCAACGCCAATGAGATTGATTGGCACCATATAGAGCGTTGTCGCCTGTTGATAAATACGAACCGTTCCCGCTGCCATACGAGATGCAAGATTAGTATCAACGATACTACTGATATAGTCTATTCCCTGGTCAAACGAGCGAGCAGGCAATAGGCGCAGTACGTGGCGAAATCCCTTATTTTTCCAAAAAATCTTCATTCTGTAGTCAAAGCCAAGCCCAAAAAGACCAATACTGCTGACAATCAGCTGCATGATTGAACCGAGTACAACACCGAGTGCTACCCCCATAATACCGCCCTCAAAAATCTGCACACCAAACAGAGTAATACCGTTTGTAAATACCGTGATACCTATGATAATGCCAATATTATAGATCGCTGGAGCCAGAGCATAGAATGTGAAACGCCCAACCGCTTGCTGCATACTGGCAATCACCGTAGCAATCGCAAACAAAAACGGATTGACAGCAATCACACGCATCATACTCACTGCCAAGCCTCGACCAGATTCATCAAGACCCGGAGCAACGATGTATTGCACCAGTGGTTCCGCAAAAATAATGATTAGAATACTGGCGATGAGAGTAAGCAGTGCCATGAAATTAATCATGCTTGTGCTGAGTTCCCATGCAGATTTTTTGTTATAATTTGCCAACCGTTCATTAAAAACAGGGATAAAAGTGACGCTTAGTGCCCCTGAAACAAGGATAAAAAACATAAAGTCAGGAATCGTAAATGCAACGGTATACGCATCAATTCCCACAGGGTATGTATCAAGATAATAACTGTTTAGAAGGCGGTCACGAAAGAGTCCAAGCAGGCTGGCAATAAGGGTGGAGCTAGCAAGCAGAGCTGCGGCAAGTTGCAACGATATACGTTGGTTTGCTTTTGCAACAGCAGTTCGAACTCGCCCCATATATCTCCTACTCTATTCTTTAATAGAGCTCCGCCGCCTTTGGTAGTGTGGCATCTTTTAGAATTTTATTAACCTCAGGTTCATCAATTGTCTCTTTTTTTATTAACTCGTCAGCAAGTTTCTTTAGTAGTGGTATGTTTGCCTTGAGTACTACTTCCGCCCGATGTGACGCTTCTTTCATAAGTGCTGAAACTTCTTTGTCAATCTGACGGGCAGTTTCTTCAGAATACGGTCGTTCGTGTACCATACGATCAAACATCATACCACCGTTGTCCTCGTGAAATACTTGATCGCGTAGCTCTTTGCCCATTCCTTGCTCGATCACCATATCACGAGCAATTTCAGTTGCTTTTCGAAGGTCGCTATTCGCCCCTGTTGTTACATGATCGGCACCATATTGCAGCTTTTCAGCCACACGTCCACCGAGCGCTCGAGCTAAAACATCCTTAAACTCAACAATAGAGGTATAGTACTTATCTTCCGGTGGCAAAAACCATGTCACCCCACCCGTACCGCCACGAGGAATAATAGTGACTTTATGTACCGGGTCACTATCTGGTAACACATGACCGACCACAGCGTGCCCAGCTTCATGATAAGCTGTCATCTCTTTATCTTTATTATTGATAATCCTTGTCTTTCGTTCCGGACCAATCGCTACCTTCTCAAATGCTTCGGTTAGATCGCCGTTATTAATTGTTTTTCGGTTATGGCGCGCAGCAACAATAGCAGCCTCATTAGCAATATTTGCAAGGTCAGCACCGCTGCTACCCGCTGTCTTCGCCGCCAAAGCATCAATATCAACTGTTTCATCAATCGGTTTTTTCTTAAAATGTACCTTCAGAATTGCTTCTCGGTCTTTTCTTTCAGGAAGTGTAATACCGACCCGTCGGTCAAAACGACCAGGACGAAGAAGGGCGGGATCAAGCACATCAGCTCGGTTAGTAGCTGCTAAGACAATCACATTTGTATCTGTTTCAAAACCATCCATTTCAACTAAAATCTGGTTGAGTGTTTGCTCGCGTTCATCGTGACCACCGCCCATGCCGCTGCCACGCTTGCGACCAACCGCATCAATTTCATCAATGAAGATAATACATGGCGCATTCTTCTTGGCTTTTGTGAATAAATCCCGAACACGGCTGGCACCAACACCGACAAACATTTCCACGAATTCTGAACCAGAGATACTAAAGAACGGCGCATTGGCTTCACCCGCTACGGCACGAGCCAGCATAGTTTTACCTGTTCCCGGCGGACCAACCAATAGCACACCTTTGGGAATTTTTGCTCCAACCTGGCGAAATTTTTTCGGATTTTTCAAAAAATCAACGACTTCATAAAGATCTTCTTTTGCTTCGTTATTACCGGCAATATCATCAAACAATACTTTTTCTTTGTCTGAGCCATAGAGCTTGGCTTTACTGCGACCAAAGCCGAGCGCCTGATTACCTTGCCCTTGCGCCTGGCGAATCATGAAGAAAAAGAGCCCGCCAATTAAGAGAATCGGGAGGAGTAGGCTAATAATATTCCATATCGTACTACCCGTGTTTGATGGCTTCTCAACCACCACTTCAGCTTTTGTATCCTGACGCAAGCCCTGCTCATAGATACTGCTGCCCGCTTCTTTATATGATTGCTGCGTTGGTTCTTCTTTACCCTTCGGGGTCACCTTAATGCTCTCACCTTGAATTTCAAGTTTGGTAATTTCGCCATTATTAGCCCGTTTGATGACATCTGAAAATGCTACATCTTTCAGTTTGCTTTGCGGTGAAATAATCGCGATGGCCGTTAGAATAAACAGCACTAAAACTGCCCAAAATATAGTGGTTCTCAAGAAGTTATTCGGACCTTTTTGGTTAGGCAATTTTTTCGGAATTTTCTTTTGTAATCTTTTCATAAAACCTGCTGCTCGCTCCCATGTCCTTTCAGTACGTATTAGAGGAAATTAACTCTTCTAGCTTACCATGATATCAGGGCGCGCGACAATAAAAGTTCTTTTTGTAAAATAAAGTTTTATTCCGCCACCAATTTGCAGGTGAGTATGCTGTTTAGCAGTCTTAATTGCAAGCAACATTTTTAAAAGTTGCGGCTTTGTCACAGGAATAATGTGTTTTAGAAGTTCAAGCGCTACCGGTTTATCAAGCATAATGAAAAAATAACGGTCATACTCATCGGAAACATTAGTTTTTGCAAGCCCCAGAACATGTTTTACTTCTTCATAAATTTCTTCCCGTAAAGCTACCTGCCGATGATATAGCATAAGCAGTTCTTTTCTCACCTCAGAGGATAGTTTTGAAATAATGTTCAAGCGAACATGATTTCTTAAATAGCGCGTATCTATATTCGTTTCGTCTTCGCGCCATGAAAGATTATTCTTCTTTGCATGCTCATATATTTCATTTTTAGAAAAGCGCAGCAGAGGACGGACGTATTCTTTTTCACTTCTTAGCGAACTAAGCCCCCGCCAACCAGTACCACGAATAATATTAATGATAATTGTCTCCAGAATATCGTCTGCATGATGAGCAGTAATAATTGCAGTTGCTCTATGTTCTTTTTTTACTTTTTGAAGGAAGGCTTGGCGGGCTTTTCGTGCTGCCTCCTCGCTTGCACTTTCACCTAATTCGATCCGTTCACTTACAAAAGGTAAGCCATATTTCTCAGCCAACTCTTTCACGAAGCTAGCATCTGTATGCGAGGTTTCACGAATCCCATGATCAAGGTGAGCCACGACCAGCTCTAAGTCTTTTTGCTTACTCAATATATCCAAAAGGACAACAGAATCAACACCGCCAGAAACAGCTACAATATACTTTCCGGATGCCATATCAGTAAGTTGCATCGTAGTAATTAGAGTAGCACGAGGCAATTGTGTCATGCCTTTATTATAACTCTTCTCATATCTGTTGACTTTAGTGGGGATGGCTGACAAAAGTAAGGGCATAGCCAATCCGCCCCGCTCGCCCAGCGCGACCAATGCGGTGCACATAATCTTCATACGCCCTAGGTGTTGAATAGTTAATAACGTGGGTAATATCCGAGATATCAATCCCCCGGGCTGCAACATCAGTTGCAACTAATACATTAATGTCGTTATTACGAAATTGCTTTAACGCCCGCTGACGAGCACCCTGACTTTTACCTCCATGAATTGCACTAGCGCTAAAGCCGCGTTCCTGCAGTTCCTTACTAAGTTTTTCAACGCTTCGCTGTGTCTCATCAAAGACTAATGTTTTTTCAACCGAGTCTTTAATAAGCACTTCATGAAGTTTTTCAATCTTTTCATTTTTCCCGCCATATCGAACTACATTTTGCTCGATATTCTCACCCGTCTCACCTGTTTTTACAGAGATAGTGACAGGATTATGTAAGAACGTCTGAATAAGTTGATTAATGTTTTTATCGAGCGTTGCCGAATAAAAGAATGATTGTCGTTTTGGATTTGCCTCACCCAAGAGGTAACGGATATCTTTAATAAATCCCATATCAACCATACGGTCCACTTCATCAAGTACGACAATGTTACATTCGCACAGTGGCAACGTGCCACGCTCATAATGATCTTTAATGCGCCCGGGCGTGCCAATAATAATATTTGGATCTGAGCGAAGTTCTTTAAATTGTTTACCCATTGACGAACCACCAATAAGCAGTGCTCCCCTTAGCCCGCTGCCGCGAGCAAATGATCGACAGTCGTTTTCGATTTGCTGAGCAAGTTCACGAGTTGGCGCCATGATGATCGCTTTTGCTTGCGGATCACTCATGAGCCTATCGATAACAGGGAGTGCAAAAGCTGCGGTCTTACCAGTACCAGTATTAGCAATGCCGATGACATCGCGACCTTCAATACCATAGGGAATTGACTGATCCTGAATCGCTGAAGGAGTAATGAATTGCTTCTTTCTTAGATTACTTTTTAAGAGATCATTCAATGCAAAATCATCAAAAGTATGCTTTGGTTCATATTTTACTTCTTCTACAGTTTTAGCAGTTTTAATAAACTTACTCGGATGAATAAATTGCTTACTTGGCCCTTTGTGACGTTGATTCCTGCCGCCATATGAACGCCGTGAATTATTGCGCCGAGGCGCAGAATGGTAATTTCGAGACATAAAAAAAGAATTCCTTTCGTGTTTTAGTCATTTTCTCGATGATTGCTTAATGAATATCGAGTAAAAACTAGCCACAAACCCGGAATTCATAGATCAATACTAATAATATTAGCATAAATATTTTTATTAGTCAATTAATACCATTGCCGCTCGCGAACTTTCGTCAAACCGTCCACACAAACAACCGCTGGATGAGCATAAAATATAGATTGTCTTCTTTCAAAGGGGTTCACTATCACTATTTCTCTATCGGGTTTTGTTGTATCACCAATTGCAATACCAAGCTCAATCGCTGCTCCTAATATATTATCTTCTGGAAACAGCACCAGTGCATCGCTGACTCGTACTGCTTGTTCCATCGCCAGTGCCTCATACCAAGACCTATCATTTTCAAGATATGGCTTTTCAAGAGCCTCGTCTTCCCACCATTTTAATGTTATATGATGGCCACGTTCTTCCAGCTCCTCCGCAAAACCTTTGATCATATCTTCTTTGTGATTTATTTTACCGGCAATATATATTTCACTCATATTATTACCCAACTACAATTCTGTATATTTCGTATGCTTTCCTTTCGCTTTGCTAATTGGATATTTTGTACCAATTTTTTTCAACTTGTTATCCAAAGCCTGTATAGGATCTATTTCTATCTCATTTGCAAATAACAGTAAAAGATAAAGAATATCCGCATACTCATCCGAGATGCCTTCCTTGTGGCTTTTAATATACTCTGCCACTTCTTCTCTCGTCTTCCATCGAAAATGTTCAAGTAGTTCTCCTGTCTCAATAGACAAAGCGATCGCTAGTTCTTTTGGTGGATGAAATTGCTTCCAGTCGCGAGCATCTCGAAAGGCGACTACTTTTTTAATTAAGTCATCCACATCACTCATAATAATTTCAGTATAACATTCAAATATTCTTGTGCTTGGTAGCAGCGACAGGGATCGAACCTGTGACCTTAGGCTTATGAGTCCTACGCTCTAACCAACTGAGCTACGCTGCCATAGGTGTGCAGCGACGATTGTAACAGATATGGACAAGCTTTTCTAGAGCTCCGCTTCAAATTGGTCTAGATCATCGTGAAGAGCACTGCGACGACTAATCAAATCTCGCAATTCCTCATCACTTCGTTCGCGATCCCAGGTTGCAAGCCCCAAAATATCAGCCTTAGTCACTGGTTCTATGATTTGTGATGACATCTTTTTGTTTTCCTTTTTGCTTTATTTTTTATTTTGTTTGGTAATGATTTAAATATAGCATACTACTTATGTTTTGTCAATATTATTTATGGGCACCTACTCACAAAACACACCTAGATAGTTAAACTCCTGTGTCCTAATAGCAAGTAGCTTAGAGTTCTTGTAATTTGACAAATAAAATATATGAAGTTATACTAGATCTATAGTGTAGATACGCCTGGCACGGTTTAGTCATCAAAACTTTGCAACCCACTACGTAGATTCACGGGAAACTCCCGTACCAGGCGCATACACACTATAAAAATTAAATACCTAACCTCCTCTCTTTAAAGACACATCATAAGTGATGTCTAATGATGGGAATTGTTTTCGAAGTGCTTCAATATCTCTCTTTACAGTTTCAAACGTAACTGGGGGTGTATTAGAGTCTTGAGAAGCGTTTTGAAGAAAGCTTTCTGACTTATTCCGACCAAGTGCTATGCGACCTTCTTCTGTAAGTACAATCCTGTCGAGAGCCCTTACTTTATTACGAATAGTGTACTTCTTTTCAAAGAAGTCATACTTACGCATTGTTGACATTTTATTATATAGCCACAGCATATTAGCCTCACGCTTTTTGTCTGTACGACTAAAATTTACAAAAATATCATCAATTGAAACACTATCTGACGTAGTGTTGTCATAGAACTTTTTTAAAGTCGCTGTTGCTGCTTCTCTGGAGACTGATCTACTCATATTCTTAGTATATCAGATAGAGTAGTATGAGGTCAACAAAATATGATATTAATGACTAGAAAGAATAGTAGATAAGCTATTTTATGCTTGTCACCTCTGTTATTTAATAAAAAAAATATATTTTATAATATATTTACTTTTCACATGCTATAATAACCTTGTCTTAAATTAACAGGGGTGGATCTGTTTTTTATAAAGACACATTGTGATATAGTATTAAATAAGAGGAACTCCCATTCGGGGGTTCTTTTTGTTTAAAGAAAGGAGAGAATATGAGAAATGTAAGACGCTACTGGCATAATGATGCTGACCTACAATCTAGATATCCAAATAATAAACTAGATATTGTTTGTGTTGTTAATCACAATAATATTGTAGTTGATATGTATTTTACTAAGCCGATAGCTGCACCTCCTCACTCCTTGTTATAAAGATATGGTTTGGTTTATGTATTTCTTATGGTTTTACTCCATTGGTCCAAACTTAGCCTCACAGGCCTTCTTAGCAGCCTCTAAAGTATCGTCTGCCTCTTTCCACTGACTGCTATCCAGTCTGTAGGTAGTTTTTCCATTACCATCTACCACAGTCTCGCCATTCTTTTTGATATAGGTTGTATAAGCGTTAGTGGCAGCTTCTATGCAGGTGTTGAGTGAGCCTGGATTACCTTTCTGCAGTATACGCACCTGAGAGGTTAGTTGCTTCACTTTTGCGTTGTTGTTATCTATGTGGCGACTAAACTTCTCAATAGACTGGTTTTGCATAATGACTAGTAAGACAGCAAAAATACTCAATGCCAATGCGATAAGCAATAGTGTACCTGCTGCATAGTTTCTTTTACGTGTTATTTTGTTCATGTTATCTCCCTTGTTTTTTAGTAATAAAAAAGGCACCTGTACTAGGTGTCTTAAGCCAACAGCAGGATTGTACCTACTGGGTTCGTACAGATGCCATTACTATGTACAATCCATACGAAAAAGCTCGTAAAATAAAAAACCGCTGTTAACTTAAGACAGGGATATTATAGCATGCTGTATAGTTGAGTGGTTAACCTAAGCACACTCAAATCAAGATTTCATACCAGATATACACACCTGTTTTTTTGAGCGTTTTCATTAAAATAGACTTTTTATGATCTTCAGCCACTATCACTTTGACCAACAGTAGTAGACTGTGATATAAATTAGAGTAGGAGAAATTCTAAAATAAACAAAATTTAAAAATGCTTAGCCTCACCTCTATCGCAATTTTATGCTTTGCAGCGGTGCTTCATGCCAGCTTTCAACTCGGCACAAGTCTTTTAACGTTGCTTTCTGGACATAGTTTAGGAGAGAGAAAATCAAAGGCACGACTCATTGCCTTAAACGCTGCCTATACTTTCGGCACTATTTTCATCACCACTCTTGTTTTAGCGTCACTTGGTTACATAGCCACCTTTTTGCCCGAAAATTTACACAATACTGCCTGGGGCGTAATAACGATGTTAAATATAATTATAGGCATTCTAGTGATGTTATTCTATTTCAGAAAGGGCGAAGGAACACAGCTTTGGATTCCGCGCCCAATGGCTGAATATTTGAGTGAACGAACGAAAAAAACCAAGCATAGCGCTGAAGCTTTTGTGCTAGGCGGCGGTGCAGCAATATCTGAGCTTCCGTTTTTAATCGCCCCCTTGAGTACCGCGGCATTATTGCTCGCAGAGGGCACACCCCTGCTGCAAATGAGCGGATTTATGCTCTATATCTCACTAACAATTTTACCGCTTGCTTTTGTGTCGTATCTTGCAACAAAAGATAGGAGAATTACTCCAATTCAACGTTGGCGTGAAGATAACAAGAAGTTTCTGCAATATGTCGCCGGCAGCGGCCTGGTGGTACTTGGAGGATATTCTTTTGTAATCCAAGTCATCGAAAATTCAGTTCTTCACGGGGGTTCAGTATGAACGAAACCTACGTCACTAAACAACGAAAAACACAACACAGCGAGCCATTTAATCCTATAAAATTACATGGGAGTATCATGGAAGCCTGCTTTTCGGTGCGTGCATTTGAGGGTGAGGCCCACCTCACAGCCGAGCGAGTCTGTAAGGCGGTGCTTGACTGGATTGTCACTAAAAAGGAAGTGACGTCAGATGATATCAGACGACTTGCTGGATTTTATTTAGAAAAATATCACCCTGAGGCAGCCTATATCTATGAGCACGAAAAGGTGATGATATAAGGAGAAAATATGGCAAAAAACAAACACTCATTTGAATTCGACCTGGTGGTAATTGGTAGCGGTGCGGGCGGAAGTGCTGGAGCAACCATTGCTGCGCGCGAAGGTAAACGTGTTGCTTTAATCGAGGCTGATACATTTGGTGGAACATCCGCAAACTTCGGTGATGTACCGGTCAAAGCACTACTTCATGCTGCAAAAGTTTATGATGAAGCAAAACATGGCCAACCGTTCGGTATTCGCTCTGGTGCTGTTGGCTATAACTACCCTTCCGTCAAAGCCTGGAAGGATACGGTAGTAAAACGTACCGGTGCCGGTGGTAATGAGCGATATTATGAAAATGAAGGAATTTCAGTTTTTCATGGACTCGCTCATATGATTAGCCCTCACGAAGTGAGCGTTAATCGCCGGCATATCTCCAGTGCTCATATTTTAATTGCTACCGGCTCTCATTGGGCTCTCCCGCAAATTCATGGACTGGATAAAACAAAATATCTCACCCCTCGTACTGCTCTCAATATACTACGTCCCCCGCGCTCACTCTTCATTATTGGCGGCGGCAGTGTGGGGTTGGAGTTTGCTCAATTGTTTAGCTCCTTTGGCTCAAAGGTATACGTTTCAGAAATCGCTCCCCGCCTTTTGCCAAAAGAAGATGAGGAGGTCGGAGAACTCATTGAACGAACTTTGCATGAACAAAAAGGCGTGACTGCACTGACACAAACCCGAGTGATGAAAGTGGCGAAAGAAGGAATTGTGAAACGCGTTACCTATGTTCGTGGTAGCACAGAACACTCAGTCAAGGTTGACGAGATTTTGGTCGCCGCCGGGAAAGTACCGACCGTTGATCTTGGACTTGAGAACGCCGGAGTTGAATACACACCAAAAGGTATAGAGACAAATGAATACTTGCAGACCAGTACGAAACATATTTTTGCTGCCGGAGATGTACTTGGCGAACATATGCTGACTCACGCAGCTTTACTTGAAAGTCGCATTGCAGCACACAATATTTTTAATAAAAATAAGGTAGAGCCAAACTATAAAGCCGTACCACGCATTACTTATGTTTCACCCGAGATTGCCTCAGTTGGTCTTAGTGAAGATGACTGTATCAAACGAGACTTGGCTTATAAAAAAGCCACCGCACCGCTGAATATTATCGGGCGGTCAAATATTACTAATGTTCGAGATGGGTTTGTGAAAGTAATCACTGATAAAAAGGGTACCTTGATTGGTGCAACCGTCGCCGCACCTCATGCCGGTGAAATTATTCATGAACTCACGCTTGCTATTCAAAACAATCTTCATGCTCAAGATATTGCTTCAACTATTCATGCGTTTCCTTCTTGGAGTGAAGCAGTACGAGTCGCCTGCGCTAAGATTAGGTAACTAAAAAGAACCTCTCTTAATGAGGTTCCTAATATTCTCTTGGTTGCGGGGGCAGGATTTGAACCTGCGACCTTGTGGTTATGAGCCACACGAGCTGACCAGACTGCTCCACCCCGCGGCAACGTTACCTATATTACCACTCTACTACTGTTCCTGCAAGACTATCCTTGTCGTGAACCAAACAGGAAATTCATCCATTGCTGGAAGTTTGTTTGTTTTTGAATACGCGGTTCATTCTGCTTTGTTAATTCATCTGTTACCGTATTTTCAGGAAGCAAAAGCATTTTTTCGCCTGGCGCTGCCAGTCCTAATCTTTCACGAGCAGCCAGTTCAATGAACTCATCACTGGCAAAATACTGTTTTTCAAATTCCAGATTTTGTGTTTCAAGCTTTAAAAGTTCAACCTCTTGTTTTTGCTGATCAACTTCTTGCTGGAGCGTAAAGTTTTTTTGCAATGCCTCCATGGTGCCCCACATCCAGCTCAGCGCAATTAAAAGCGCCGCTATTATAACCACATTATTCAGGTTGTAATACTGCTTGAATGTTTGTTTTAGCTCTTTGATTTTCATCTCATGATTTATTGTAGCTTTTTACGCACTATTCTGCCAGCAATGACGTCTGTTATACTACTTGAAGGCATGGGGCTGTAGCTCAGCGGTTAGAGCAGTCGGCTCATAACCGATTGGTCGCTGGTTCGATCCCAGCCAGCCCCACCAAAATTTTATTTATCTAGTTTAATCAATACACGCCAATTTTTAAGGAACATTTCTTCACTGGGGATTTGTTCCTCTTCTGTTAGTCCTACAGTTTCTACTGTCACGCGCTTTAATTCGTCAAGATATTCAATGACTTTCTCTTGGGGCAACTTTTCTTTATCATCTGCAATATGACCCGTAAGATAAATTAGCTTTGTTATTGTGTTAGCTATATTGTCCTGAGCCGCTATCTTGTCTTCTTTGACAATATCCCAAGTGGGAGAAGGGTAAGTATCCATAAAAGTTCTGTCCTCTCCCCTGAGCTGATTGTTAAGCATATCCTTCAACATATCTACGGCGCCACAAGCAATAATTGCGCGTGCTTGAATATGAATCATTTCATCCTCTGGAAGAACCTCAAGTATAAAATCTTCTACATACTGCTGAATATCACCTTCGGGGGTCGGGCTATCGGGTGTAGCATCGCGGGTAAGAAAAATAATTGTAGTAAATAGATGATGAAGCCTAGTGGCATTTGTATTACCAAATTCTATTAGTCTATCTTGAGAATTTAATAAACTCAAATCATACTTTGCTAACTGTTCAATGTACTTTTTCCTTTGTTTCCTTTTTCTTTCTCGATCTGGGTTCGAAAGAGCCTCTTTTAGCGCCTCTCTGGATATCT
Organism: uncultured Candidatus Saccharibacteria bacterium; assembly: GCA_964570845.1. Classification (GTDB taxonomy): domain Bacteria; phylum Patescibacteriota; class Saccharimonadia; order Saccharimonadales; family Saccharimonadaceae; genus CAZLCC01. The sequence goes on from CAZMZB010000001.1 coordinate 135,382, forward strand.
CAAGTTCCTCATCAATACCTTCAAATGCTTCTAGACGAGGTTCCTTGTCTTTTGATCCTTCGCCTCCTCCTTTAATCACTCGAAGGTGGGGCTTTATTTCCCAATTATTCATATAGCCCTCATCTTAAGCTGCTTCAGCATGGCTGGTCGCAGCCTTGCCTATTTTTTTATAATAGCGCCTAGCTCTAGCTCGCCGATTTTCATTCTTTCTTCCCGTATACGTCTCAAAGAAACGTTTATAAGCTCTGTTGACTGCTACGTCCGCTTCCTCTTGCGTCATCGCTCCCTCACTTATCATATCCTGCCATCTTCCTAATTTATAGATGATATATTTCGCTTCTTCCCTCAATTCCTTAGCTCTCTTAAGAGCCCCGTCTGGGTTTTCGAGCTTGCCCACCTTCTCAGCTTCTCGTAGTCCATTCTCTTTACATACTAAATCAATAAGATGGAGTATATCTTTATTGTTTCCTTCTTCTTCAAGAGATATCGCTGAAAATTCTAGATCTTCACTTATTTCAGGCAATTCAACAGCTGGTTGATCATCCTGATCAAATAGATTGCCCTGATAAAAATCTTGCTTCATTTCGGGCTTCATAGTAATTGCATAATATCACATTATGCAATAAAAAGCAATAGGCGAATCTCTTACTCCCAGCGAAAGACTCTGAAGGCAATTATATAAATCACCACACCCCAGGCAACAAGAAGTCCTATTTGTGGCATAATTTGCATGAGTGTTTGTCCTTCCGTGATGATCAACCGGGCACCATCAACCAAAGGGGTTAGCGGAAGATAACCAGAAATTCCCTGCAACCATTCTGGCATAAGAAAGCGTGGAAAGAAGATACCTGAAAGGAACATCATTGGAAAGGTAATAATTTGAGCCAAAGGTGCTGCCTGGTTGGGGTTTTTTGCCCACCCCCCAACAGCTAAACCAACACCGAATAATACCGCCGTTCCCAGCATAATAAGCAGTGCTATGCTAAGATAATCGCCTTTCATATTGAGATTGAATATGGTTAGCGCAACAATAAACATTGCGGCAACCGCAAGTAATCCAACGATTGCATTCGAAATAACGTTGCCGACAAAATATTGCCATACTTTTATGGTCGTAGTGTGATAGCGACGAAGTACGCCCTTTTGCTTCAATTTAGGAAAGACTTCTGTCGGGCCAAAAATACCAAGAGAAAGAATCGTGAAGCCAAGTAGACCGGAAAAGATAAAATCGAATTGAGTCATCCCCTTGGTGGCGGTTGACTCAGTTTTTACCGTAAATGGTGTCACAGTCGGAACAATTCCGGCATTAATTTCTTTAAAAATACTTTCCATAATAGAGCCAAGCGTTTGCCCTGCCTGAGCATTATTCTCGTCATAGAGAATCTTTGCCTCACCGCTTGGATACCTGTCTTTGCCAACCTCGCCAAAGTTTTCAGGCAAAACAATACTTGCATCAAGTTCACCCTGATTCATTTTCTCCTTAGCCTGCTGTAAGGTTTTTACTTCTGCATCTACCTTTAGAACACCGTCCTTTTTAGCTTCTTTTACAAACTGCTTTGCAAACTGACTATCTGATTTATTAATAAGTGCTACATTAAAGGAAACATCTGAATCGCGCCCAAAAATACCCCCAAATACAAAAAGAAAAATAAGCGGGAAGAAGAAAACAAAAAATATAGCGACCTTATCTCTGAAGAGTCGTTTAATATCTATTTTCACAAAAACGGCTATGGGTAAGAGTGCTTTTTTAAGCCATTGCATCAGTCTCTTAGCTCCTTCCCTGTTAAGTCAATAAATACATCTTCTAGATCAGCCTGTTCAACGTGTTGCGGTTTTTTAAAGCCTTTTTTGAGGAGAGCTTTTATCAGATTCTTTGGCGTATCAAGCGCGATAATGTTACCATCATCCATAATAGCAACTCGATCACAGAGCAGCTGTGCTTCCTCCATGTAATGAGTGGTGAGAATGACCGTAACACCTCTTTCTCTTACTTTTCGCACAAGATCCCATAGGTTGCGGCGCGCCTGCGGATCAAGCCCGGTGGTGGGTTCGTCGAGAAAAAATACCCTTGGGCCATGCACAAGCGCTGCAGCAATTGAAAATCGTTGTTTCTGGCCACCAGAAAGGTTTTCAACATAACTATTTGCCTTATCTTCCAGCTGTACATCCTTAAGAAACTTTTTCGGATTCACTCTCTCGCCATAGGTTGCCGAAAAGAATTCAATAAGTTCAGTAAGTTTTGTTTTTTCCTCGAAAGAAGGGGTTTGTGGTTGCACACCAATAAGCGACCGGATTTTCTGGGGGTTCGTTGCAACATCTATACCGTCCACAGTTGCTGTACCGCCGTCTATAGAGCGAAGTGTTTCAATCATTTCAAGGGTAGTGGTCTTACCTGCTCCGTTTGGACCTAAAATACCAAAGATTTCACCTTCTTTCACCTCAAAGGAAATGTCCTTTACGACTTTTTTACCATCGTACACCTTTGCCAATTGATCGGCTACTACTATAGCTTTCGTCTTTTTCACTCTTCCTACTATATCTCATTTTTTGTCATCAAAAAACCCGACTCTAGCGGGTTGCTTAAAGTCGGGTATTTTTGGCACCTGTTTGTTTGATACTACTGTATCACTTAAGTGCTTGCGCTTGCAAGTTTAGCGCTTTTTGCGAATGGTTAGGAAACCATTGCGTGGATTCTCAGTTACTTCGTAACCTGAAGGCAGCTCTGTTGGCTCCCCCTTGTCATTCTTTTCTACTTTTGCAAAGAAATAGATTGTCTGGCTTTTTCCGCCACGTAGTGTGACATCTTTTTTGTGCAAGTAATATGTTACCCCTTTTGAGTTTGTGTGACTGTAAGCTGCCATAATAATTCTCCTCCTCTTTTAACTATTGCCTACGATTTTAACCATACGCTCTTCAAAAACAGATGTCAACAGTTTAGCGATGTTTTTGTCGATATTTTAAGAGAGTTTTTAGAGATACAATAGCCAATGTTCTAAATACTATTACCCCTATTAAAAGAGCGCTAATGAGGATACTTATTCCTGCCAGATCGAAAGAAAATAACGGCGAAGAAAAATTATAACGATAATTATCTACGGTTGGTAATTTCAGCTCAGCTGAGGCTGACTGCCCCTCTCCAAGAGATTGCACTCTAGCGACGACACATTGGACATAGTCATTACGAAACGAGGCGACACCACCCTGAAAACGCTCCCTACACTCAATACTAGCCTGTTGGTACACCGCACTGTTGGGATTTGAGGTATTCGTCGCACTCGTAGCCGCCTCTATGGCTGCCGCACGATCTCTTTTATAGCTTTCCTCCAGATAGATTCCTTTATCAAGACTGGTATTCATATGAGCACTAATATAATGCTGTAAATCAACAAGCTTCTTTTTAATAACTTCTTTATCGCCTTTTTTGTCAGCTCCCATCACAGCATCTCTTCTTTCAATCATGCCGAGATTATTCAGTCTCAAAAAAGTAGCTGAAACAAAAAGCAATGGAATCAAAACGATCACTAGTTGCCATGTTTTGGCTCGCCGCAAGGCTCGAAGCTTGTAGCGTATTTGGCTATCGTCATTCATATCTTCTGGTTTTTGTTTATGTTTTTCATATACTCTAAATTATATAAGAACCGCTATACTCTGACCAATTTTGCTAAGAAACCTCTCTTCCTATAGATAACAAAACCATGGCAGGCAATGAGTAGTGTAAATGGAGCTAACACAAGATAAGTCATCTTAAATCCTTCGATATCACCTAAAAGAAAAATAAGAAGAGTAAAGACTGACATGACAAGCATATCTCCTATACAGGGAGCGGCGGCAATAATAGATACATAGACAATTCTATATCCCGGCAAGTTATCTGCTGTATCAAACAAGCCTTTCAAAAAAGGCATTGTATAACCCGTAGTTGTTATTTCATTACCAATATTAACCGCAGCTACACCGCCGGGAGATTGGATAAACGGCCTTACTAGATGAAGAGCTGTTACGCCCACAACTGAATATTTCAACAAATCTCCTCCGCTCCGCCTATCTATTACCCGTCCAAAGACATAGGCCGTAATAAGAGCTGAGAGAAGGGAGACTGAGCCAAGCGCACCAATTTGCGCATATGCTTCATTGCCTCCCGATGCCCCAATAACAATAATGAAAATGAAAAGATACCACAGAAAACCGGATATATTCATATCAATGCCAATAGCAACCGACGCTATAATGTTGCGCCAGATCTTTTTAAAATTTAAGCCCCGAAGAAATATCTTCTGATGTGTCTTTACGGGCTCCGAAGTATAAAAAAGCGGACCCGCAGCAACTGCGAGGATAATGGCAGCAGTGATAATCATTACCTGTGGACCAAATGCAAAAGCGATTAAACCTCCAAACAATGGACTAAGGGCAGTGGTCATACGATCCACTATTTGCATGATGCTAATCTCTTTTCCAGCATGATCAATATGTTTCACCTTTGAAAAATTAACGAGATGACATATTTCATACAGCGTTCTTGAGAAGGTGTTCAAAATCAAAAAAACGCCGAGAGACCACAGACCAAATACCGGAGTAGTAGTTAACGCGACCATAGAAGGGATAAATATTATATTACTTACCATAGTGCCGTGCTTGGGACCAAATCGGGCTACGAAAAAGGCAGAGGGTATCGACATAATAGCCCTAGTTAAGAAATAAAATGTAAAGTATATTCCAATAAATAAAAGACTGTACCCTTCTTGATAGAGAAAGATTGCCACAAATCCACCAATCATCCCCATAGCAAGCGTCCTAAGAACGCGTGACGCATAGAGTTCAGACAGCTCAACAAAGCCTATCTTACGCCAGAAATGGGTTCGTCTTAATAAACGTTGGAACAGTGAGTGCATTTTTATTCTTTTTCTTTTCGTTTATGCTTACTTCTATTACAACAAAGTAATTGAGTGATAGCAAGTAAAGAGCTGTTACAATGAAGCTATGCATATCTATTTCTCCGGTATCGGTGGCGTTGGTCTTGGACCTCTGGCTGAGATCGCACTGGATGCCGGCTATGAAGTTTCCGGCTCAGACCGAGAAGAAACTCCGATGACACGTGAGCTACAAAAACGAACAGACGTTCATATCGGTCAAGAGAGGGAAAAAATTGAAAGTGTACATAAAAAAGTTCCGATTAATTGGTTCGTATACAGCTCCGCCTTGCCGGATAATCATCCTGAGTTAGTTTTTGCAAAAGAACATGATATCCACATAAGTAAGCGTGATGATTTGTTAGTGCATATTATCAAAGAAAAGAAGCTGAAGCTCATTGCTGTTACTGGAACACACGGAAAAACAACGACTACAGCAATGCTCGTTTGGCTTTTCAAGCAACTGAAAATCCCTGTGAGCTATTCTATTGGTAGCACTATCAGTTTCGGGACAAGCGGCGCGTACGACGAGAAAAGCAGGTATTTTGTGTATGAGTGTGATGAATATGATAAAAACTTCTTGCACTTTCATCCCTATATTTCCCTTATCACCTCTTTAGATTACGACCACCCTGACACCTACCCGACACCAGAGGACTATAAAACTGCCTTTGCTCATTTTATTAATCAAAGCGAAAGAACCGTATGCTGGGAGAGAGATAAAAAATATTTAAATATAGCCAGTGGTAACATATTCTGCCCTAATCCATCGCTTGAGAAAATAATTTCCCTTGCCGGGAAACATAATCGTCAAAATGGTGCACTTGCCACGATTGTTATGCAAAAGATCGTCGATAAACCATTTCAAGAAATTGCTTCATACTTAAGTTCTTTCCCCGGAACAGGTCGACGATTTGAGAAGTTAGCTGAAAATATATACAGCGACTATGGCCATCATCCGGCAGAAATTGCCGCAACTCTACAAATGGCACGTGAGCTTAGTGATCATGTTGTACTCGTTTATCAACCGCATCAGAATATTCGCCAGCATGAGATTCGAGATCAATACACCGATTGCATGAAAGATGCCGAAATTATTTATTGGCTACCAACCTATCTTTCGCGGGAAGACCCTGATTTAAAAACGTTAACTCCACAAGAATTAGCCAAAAACTTAGTTAATTATGAGGCTGTTTCATTCAAGGATTTAAACGACGACCTATGGCAACATATTCAGTCAGAAAGGAAAGCTGGAACATTGGTGCTGTGCATGGGCGCAGGCACAATTGACACGTGGATACGAGAAAGGCTTGCCAAAATCTCATCGTAACTCTTTCCTCTCGCCACTATCATTTATAACAATCAGTTTTGAGGGTATGTTATCCCTTACTTCTCCGCTATCAATGTAAAAATCAACATTGTTTTGAAAATATATTCTTGCTTCTTCTATATTTTTTGCCGGCTCTACTCCTTCGGGATTAGCACTTGGGGCAATGAGCGGGCCGGTTTCTTTTAAAAGCTTTCTCAGCACCATATCATCCGGCACTCTATATGCCAGTGAGCCGGTACTGCGTGTCAGGTGCGGTGGTGCACTGATCGCGGGCAATATGACACTGATTTTACCAGGCCAAACCTTTTGTAGTTGATGCATAACTCCACGAGAGGGCATCTCGTATAGTTGGGCAATATCAGAAATGAGAACAATGCATGGCTTTGATGTATCGCGACCTTTTGTTGCATATACCCTTTCAACCGCAGTTTTATTATCAGCAGCCGCAACAACACCATAGAGTGTATCGGTTTTTAAAACCCCTATTTTCCCTGCACTTAACATGCTTTTTACTTGTGGGGATAATATATCCTTAAAAATTTTGCTCATACTGGTATACTAGCAGTATATGATGTTTGATAGAGCAACAGCCAGTTGGATGCTGGAAACCGGTTTAACCGCTTTTGCAATCATAGCAATAGCATGGGTGGCGCATATCGTCGGACATCTTCTTATTAAACGTATTGTTCGTCGTACGGTCAGAGGACACCAAATTGTCAACAGGGAAGCCAAACCTTCAAAAGATGTAAAAAAACGACAAGATACACTTATCTCCATTTTGGATGTTTTGTGGCGAATTATTGTTATTAGCACCGCTCTCATTGCCCTGTTTAAATTATTCTTCCCTCATATTGACCTTACTCCGCTCATTGCAAGTGCCGGTATCATTGGTGTTGCCGTTGGATTTGGCGCTCAAACAATCGTCAGAGACTTTTTAGGGGGTATGTTCATCATTACCGAAAATCAATATCGTGTCGGTGATGTCGTTGAACTTGAGAGTACTGCCAGCACTCCCGCAACTGGCACGGTGGAAAGAATTGGGATTCGTTCAACCGTCGTAAGAGACACTAGCGGCAATGTTCACTATTTGCCAAATGGTAATATTCTCCACGTCATCAACAAGACTATGGATTATAGTAATGTCCATTTTACTGTTTCAGTACAACCGGATACGGATATAGATCATCTTATGGGCGTGATTAATCAAGTCGGCGATAAACTGGCTGGTAGTGAGAAGTGGAGTAAAAAAATCATGGAAGCTCCTCATTTCCTAAGTCTTGGTTCTTTTAATGATATTGCGCTTGAGGTAAATATCGGCGGCAAGACACAACCTTCTGAGCAATGGGCTGTTACCAGTGAGATGAAGAAACGGCTTTTAAAAGAATTTCAAAAACAACACATTGAGTTGTCTCAATTCAGCCCTATAACATTGTCTAAAAAGTAATTTTACTGTGGTTGGGGTGCAGCCAGAAGCTGATTATCCTCAAGTGTTTTTTCTTGAAATGTGCTGAAATGATTTAATTTATCGATTTGTCTTTTGTATAAGTCTTGAAATTCTTTTACAGAAACCGCATCAACTGGCCCGTTAGAACTAAATGCCGGAAAGGACTCAGTTTTTTCAACCTGACTTCTTACTCCTTCATATCCCGGGCGGCTCAAGTCTAACCGCGATGTACCGTCCCGTATATATAGTGAGATGCTTAATGCAGTCATTAAAAGAACGATTACTATAGCTGCAAAAATTGAGGCTGCTAAACGATACTCCTTTATAATATGTTTCAAATTAATATTCATTTAGCTGTCTCCTGTCACCGCATCGCCGTTTTGCGGTAATGACGTTTGCAGAGTATTCACCAGGCCATAATATTCTTGCAAGATTTTTGTGATTGCATCGATATCTTTTGCGACTTTCGCACGCGCTTCTCTGGTGGCTGTCAATGTGTCATAGAACGTCACCGGTTGGTCTTGGCACTTAATTTTCAGTGTTTTTGAGAGAGAGTCCTCGTATTTTGCATAATCTTCCTTAAATGTATCTACGGCTCGTTCATACTTCTTTGTTATTGCAGTAAAAGGTGACGCTTCATCAAGCCGATTAAAGGCCAATCTGCCATTAAATGGAGACATTAGTTTCGTTAGGATTACTTCGTATGTCTGCCCCCTGTTAACACGTGTCGCTGCATCGCTGCGTTGAATCCGCTGCAAAGCTACTTGTGCAGAAAGGCAGTTCTGACGAATTGTTTCAATCTTAGCATCAGTCAGTGGAACCGGTGCTGCCTGCAGCGAGGCAAGAGGTGCAAGGCTGATTACACCGAATACAAGACTCACAGCTGCTAATCGAAATGTAACTTTCTTCACCACCCTATTATGAGAACTTACCCTCTCTTATGTCAAACTATTCTTAACACAATAGCCCTGTGCTACAATAAACCAAAATGCTAAAGAGAAAACAAAAATATCTTTTTCCAATCTTAGCCCTCGTAGTTGCCGAAATTCTGTGGGGCATAAATACACCAGTCATCAAGTTAGGATTACAGACAGTTCCTCTGCCTATCTATCTTTCTGTCGGGCTCATGGGCGCTGCCTTGCTCATTTTGCCATTTGCCATAAAGAACTGGAAGCACCTCAGTCGCAAAGAATATGCCATCCTTATTATTGGATCTATTATTAACATCACACTCGGCAATGTCGTGCTTCTCATGGGCCTTGAAATGATCCCAAGTGTCAACGCTTCTTTAATTGGGCTACTTAACCCCTTATTGCTTTTTATTCTATCGGTACAGTTCCTCAAAGAGCATATGAGCTTAAAAACATTCCTAGGAATTATCATTGCCTTTTTGGGCGCGGCGATTATCATTGGGCAACCTTGGTCAGAACAAGGTAATGTCATCGGCAATCTATTAATAGTACTCTCCGTGTTATGTAGCGTCGTCGGAACACTAATTTGCAAATCTGTTCTCAAAAAAGGAAGTTCTCATCAAGTGACATTCATTCATCTCTTCGTAGGAACTCTGCCGATTGTCATCTTTGCACTACAGTATATCCCCGAAGTTAGTATGGATAGTATTGGCGCTACCGGCATCGTAGCCATTGCCTATAACATACCGGCAGTCGCTCTTGCGAATATTTTTTATATGTATGGGCTTAAACATAAGAAAGCTCAGGATGTGGGTATATTCAGCTATATTCACCCGGTGGTGACCGCCATAGCTGCATGGTTTATTCTTGCAGAAGTTCCTGGGCAGTCAATTCTCATTGGAGCACCATTGATATTCTTAGGCATCTATCTATCTGAGCTACGCCGCCCCAGACACACCACAGTTGTTTCTAAAAAATAAATTACTTTTCCTGAATTTGCCGCACTTGCTCAAATAGACAAATTGCTGCCGCAGCTGAAGCATTAAGTGATTCAACACCTTTTGTTTGCGGAATGGTTATCTCTGTAATATTTAGACTCAATAATTCGTCCGAGACACCACTGCCTTCATTGCCAATAATCCATGCTGCTGGTTTCGTTAAGTCAGTTTCATAAAGTATCGTCTTTGCAAAAAGTGTTGTTGCGAGAACCTGAATATTGGATTTTTGTATGAGCTGCCCCAAATCAACGTTCTCATATATATCCAAAGCGAACTGTGCACCCATGCCAGCACGCAAGACTTTTGGTGACCATACTGAAGCTGTACCGCCAGAGCAATATATCTTTTTTATTCCCGCAGCAGCAGCCGTACGCAAAATAGTGCCGACATTTCCCGGATCTTGAACATTATCTAGAAGTAGCGCATTTTCTGCTAGTTGCTCTCTCTGGCTTTTTGCAGGAATATTTACTAACAACAAGAGATGAACACCATTTTCAACTACGCTGATTTCTTTAAAATGGGCTTTACTGATGATAGTGCACTCCACATTCTTTTCTTGACACTCTTGAATAATTTCAGCTGCCTCAGCATCCTCCAAGGCATCTTCTGAAAAGATACATTTCTCAGGGGTATTGCCTTGTTCTAAATAGCTTTTTGCCAAATGAATGCCTTCAAGCAGTGCCTGCCCTGTTTTATTCCGTTCTTTCTGGCTGGAAGAAAGCTTTTTTAGCTGCTTTATGAGCTGGTTTTTCGAAGAAATAATTCTTTCCATAGAACTTCAGTATAACAAAAAGCCTCCTCGAGAAGGCTTTTTATCTTGAAAAACTTGGTGACCCCACGGAGAATCGAACTCCGGTTGCCAGGATGAAAACCTGGTGTCCTAACCACTAGACGATGGGGCCATAAAATTGATAGAACGATAAGTATTGTAACAGATTAGAAACAGATTGTAAAAAGAAAAATAGCCCGAGGGCTACCCCGCCCGCCTTCATGGCGAAACGGAGTAACCATCGGGAAAGTTTTGGTTAGACAGCCGCAGGGATCGGCCGTCGGGAAGGAGAGTTTACGTAGGTCTCCTTGCGGTGACCTCTCGTATTACTCTGCATGCTCCTTGTCGGTCGTCTCATCTCATTCCATTGCAAAATGAGACTCCTGCGGAACATCCACCTTCCGCTCCTCGACTTTTGGAGTTTTCTTGCCTCACACAACCCTTCCAGGGTAGCGAGGACTATCCTGCGCTGCTCGCGCTTCGATACCCCAGGCATGGGGTACATTTTTACGATCCTCCTAGCAAGAAAGTTGAGATCACGGCGCAAGTCGAAAACATCGACCCACCGACCGTCCCTCTTCGTTTTTTTAGCGCGATGGGCGGCATCCTGAAAGGCTGCGAACACACAGTCATCAGGATTTACCAGAACAGTTGAATGCAACGTGCATCCTCTCATTGTAATGTTCAAGTAACCGATCAATCACTCAATCGGCTTTTCCGGTATCCAACCAGAAAACTTAGACTTGTCTATTGTTATACTCCTATAAAATTGAAAAGTCAATAAAAATATGATGTAAAATTTCCCTACTCTACCAGAGAAATACGGTCTTTACAGACAAAAATCATATTTTCTTTTTGCAGGCTTTTTAGTGCCGGCTTAAATCTATTGTCTGCTACGACCATCTGGCGCAGTTCATTTTCACTCAGACTGCCGTCGATTAAAGCCTTTAAAATCTTGCCTCTCATCTCACGAAGCGAACCTTTTAACGGCGTTTGTTTTTTATAATGTCTGCTCTGGGAAAGCCTGCCACCATATTGTTTTTTTAAAAACGTGCCATAATCCATCAATGCATAGTACCATTCGCGTGGGTTTTCTTTATCCATCGTTGCTTCTATTAATTCACTCAACTTACCATCGCTCACTGTTTCCGCGCTATCAGCAAAAAAGTGGTGAAAATACACCGTACGAATATTCGTTTCAATGAAAACAACCGGTTGATTAAAAGAATAGGCTAAAATTGCCCCGGCAGTATTTTTACCAACTCCCGGAAGTGTGATTAGCTCTTCGAGTACTTTTGGAACTTCACCATCAAAGTCTTTTTCAACTTTCTGCACAGCTCGTAACAAAAACTTGGCTCGGCGATTATAGCCTAGTCCATTCCACAATTTTAAGACATCAGACAGTTTTGCGCTTGCTAAAGATGACATATCAGGAAACTTCTGGATAAACGCTTCAAATTTTGGCTTCACTCTTTCAACTTGCGTTTGCTGCAACATGATTTCAGACACCAAAACATAATATGGTTCCGTATTTTCCCGCCATGGCATATCGCGTTTATTGTGCTGATAATGCTGCCAAACTGTTTCCTGAAACTCTTTCACCACCTTATAACTATACCAGGTAAAACACCGTGGGGTGTTTTACTGTGGGTGAAGCGAGAGTATGTAGCTCATTTGCTCAACTCTAATAAAGCAATTATTGGATTCTCACGGGAGTCGCTTTCATTGAAATTGGCACTTGTTTTATTCGCCATACATCATCTGGGGTGTAAGAGCAAAGATAGTAGGTACCAGCTGCTACTACAGCATTATGCGCCTCGCCAAATAAAGTTCTTTGTATATACATATAGCTACTACCCGCAGGAATACCTGTTAAGCTATCGATTTGAAAATAGACTTGTTGAGTTCCAGAGCTATTACACATCGCCAATACTTCAGTAGACTGACTGGCAGACCCGCTAAATCCACGCCTTACTTGCTCTATACGCACAATGCCGTTAAGAATATATTCTCCTGTTCTTGGAATAACCATGCCAGTCGTGTGATTATGCATAATACTCGGCTCCATCACTCCACCACCAGTACCTGTTACCGCTAGCGGACTCCCACCCAAAAACTCCCATTTGTAGGCTGAGGGGGAAGAAGAGTTGTAGCGCAGGTGCCAGATAGTGCGATTGGCACTATTGGCAACATAATACACCTCCATCCCATCAGTAGGACTGGAGGGCAAGGCGGTAACCATTGAGGCGGTGGAGGCAAGTTCAACAATGACGGTTCCTTTAGCCACATATTGTTTACCATTAGCCAGAGTGACGGTGCCGGTTACTACAGCCGAGGGTGCCTGGGAACCGGAGCTACTGGGAGGAGCTACCGTGAAGGTGGAGCTGTAGGTATCGTTTTGTTCTACATACTCAGTACCGGAACTAATGCTGCCAGTACAGGTGGTTTTGGGTGTTAAGTTACTGGTCCAGTAGATAGTGCCGTTCTTTTTTAGGCAGGCGGTGGCATAGGCAATGCCTGCTTCAACGACCTGATCGGCAACCCGGTTGTAGGTTTGTCCCTGCAGCGACTGGAAGATAGAGGTACTTGCCACCAGTGTGGAGGTGCCTATGATCATGAGGATGGTGCCCACCAGGATGAGGGTGGGAAGGGCGAAGGCGGAAGAGGTGGGAGTTAGGCTTCTTTTAGTACGTACCCCCCCCGCGGGTGGGGGGTGTGAAGAGAGGAAAGCTGCTTGTGTTTCATAGTTGGGTTTATTATTAGCATGAGGAGGAGGTGGGAGTCAAGGGGTGGATGTTTACGGGGTTAAGCGATTGATATCACGCGGAAAGAGCGTGGCTTCTTTGACGTTTTTGAGACCAATGGTTTTTTCAACCAAGCGGTCGATGCCCATACCGCAACCACCATGTTGCGGAAGACCATATTTAAATGCCTGAAGATAATATTTATAGCCAGGATGGCTAACATCAAGCCCTGCCTCTTCCATTTGTGCAACGAGCTTTTCATAATGATGCTCGCGAAGCGGCACAGTGGCAATTTCGAGACCACGAAAGAGAAGGTCGCCCCACAGCACATGATTTTCATCGCTAGGATCAAGCTGATGATAAAACTTCTTGAGACTGGCTGGAAACTTCGTGGCATAAACCAAATCGCTGCCTAGTTGCTTTCGGGCGTATTCGCAAATCCAGCGCTCTTCATCAGGAATCAAATCCTCTTCCTGAGTCGTATCAGTTTTATTAGCCTTCGAATACATCTCATGAATTTCTGCCACTGTGAAAGTGGGTACTTCATCGGTTAGTTTTAATTCAGGAGCGTTCAAGCTTTTCAGATCACTCTCGTGCTCATCATAAACACGCCGCAACACATCTTTTGTCATATTAGCCACCATATCAAGCACTTCTTGATGGCTCTGCACAAAGCCCATCTCGAGATCAAGCATCATAATTTCGCTCATATGCCGTGTTGTGGCGCTTGGTTCTGCCCGAAAAGTTGAACCGATTTCAAACACTCGCTCATACACCCCCACTAACATTTGCTTGTAAAGCTGTGGGCTTTGCGCCAAAGTTGCTTCTTTTTCAAAATATTCCAGCTTAAAAACTTCAGCTCCGCCTTCTGTTGCTTCGGCAAGGAGTTTTGGTGTTTGGATTTCAACAAACTCATTCTTGGTCAAAAACTCTCGCAGATAACGCAATATACTGGCACGAATTTTAAAGACTTTTTGCTCTTGAATATTCCTTAGATTTAAGACACGATATTCAAACAATGTATCAAGGTGCTCTGGCTTATGCGAAATTGGCTTGTCAATCTCAATTGGCGGCTCGTCAAGCACCGGCACTTCAACCGTCAGTTTCACGTCGTGCAGCTCAGCACCGCCAGGCGCACGTTCGTCACTCATAACTTTTCCTTCGACCGTTAAAACCGTACCAATATGTAGTGCCCGCAGTTTCTCAACCTCAGTCTTATCTTCAACCAATGCCTGAACAATACCGCTTCGATCACGCACCACAATAAAGTTCAGTCCGCCAAGCAGACGCTTTTTATGAAGCCAACCTTTAATAATAATCTTCTCTTCGGCTTTTTTTGCGATATCACGAACGAGCGTGCGTTCACTCATGGTGCTCTTTTTCTCCTGACTCATCTGATTTAGCTTTGACGGTGCGGCCAAGCAATATCTTTACGATATCTTGCATGCTCACAATCCCTACTGTCTCCTTATGTTCATTAACTACTATAAACAGATGTGAACGGTGGTGCAAGAAATCTGCCAATACATCTTCAACTGGTTGCTGTTCACTAATTTTATGAATATGCGCGTTCATCACCGTCTTGACCATGTGTGATTGCTTGTCCTTTAAGGAAACAATATCCTTAATATCAAGAATACCGACAATATTATCCGGACTGCCGTCAAACACCGGGAAATAGTTATGACCAGTTCTATGCAGCTGGTCTAGTACAAGCGGTCCAAGCATTTCATTTTTACCGATGGAATTAATTTTCTCTTTTGAGGTCATAATATCCTTAGCGGTAAGTGAGGAGAAATGAGTAGTGGCTATCAAAGCTTCTTTTTCTTTTATATCTAAAAAGTGAGCGTGGCTAATAGCATGCTGCAACTCCTCTTTTGAGTGCAAACTAGTAATGAATTCATGCTTTTTCGCGCCAAAGACTCGAAAAATCTTTGCATGTTTTTCAATGAATGTCAGGATAGTCGACTCATATTTCTCATATAGCCTCTGAGCCGGTTTGTGAATAAAGTTTGAAGAAGCAAGCAAGTCATACGTTAGTGCTACGAGGAGCGATATGATGATCCCAAAAAACCACCCCAAAGCTGTCATTGATAAAACCGTAATCAATACGAGCAGTGCTGATATTTTCACATTTTGCAGTGCCTCAAGCATATCAAGCAACTTTTCCCTGCGCAGTTTTTGAATTGCCTCGCCATTGCCGACTCCAGCTCGTCGTTTGAGTTCATAATGGCTGAGATGACTGCGAACAGGAAGAATCGCTGTCACAAACAACAGGGCAACAAAAAAGAGCACATCAACTGTTATTAAAAATATATTCATAGCTTCTTTCTATTGTACCTGAAATAAGGGAATTTTGTGTTATGATATATCAAGTAAAGACATAAGGAGTTTATAGAGTATGACACCACTACGTTGGGGAATTTTTGCAGCAATTTTCATCATTATTTTAGGCGCACTTATTCTCACAAAACAAGATAATAATGTTGATGTAAGCAATATTAATGAAAATAAAGCAGTAACCAAAAAATCTGAGTCTGAAATTGCTGATCATATTTTTGGTAATAAAGACAGTAAAGTAACATTAATTGAATATGGTGACTTTCAATGTCCCGGCTGCGGTGGCTTACACCCTAATTTAAAGCCCGTTGTTGAAGCTAATAAAGAGAACATCACCTTTATTTTCCGAAATTTCCCGCTCAGCAGCATTCATCCAAACGCTTTGGCTGCTGCTTCAGCAGCAGAAGCGGCAGGTTTGCAAGATAAATATTGGGAAATGCATGATCTTCTCTTTGAAAACCAAAACGAATGGAGTGAAACAAAACTTGATGAACGAACTAAGGTATTTGAAGGTTACGCAGAAGGACTTGGGCTTGACATCAAAAAATTCCGTGAAGACATTGAGAGCAAACAAGTATCTCAAAAAATTAAACGCGATCAAGCACTCGGCAAAAAAGCTGGCGCAGAATCAACCCCAACACTGATCCTCAATGGCAAGAAACTCACTCAGGACCAATTCTCAAGCAAAGCAGCACTTGAAAAAACAATTGTAAACGCAATCAAAGAAAATAACTAATAAAATAGCTCCAATTAAAAAGAGGCTCTCGCTACTCAGCTTAAGCCTCTTTTCTCTTAGTGTGCAATATAAAGTTGCCACTCGGCAGGTATGATGTCTACCTCAACTCGTTTAGCGCGACTCGGCACTTTACGAATAGTAATTGACATTCGTCACTCCTCTATTTAATAGAAACAGTCTCGCAATCGACCTAATTCATTAGTTTTGGCGCGAGACACATCGACCATCTTAGCAACCCCAGCAAGCTATGTCAATGGGTTAAGTAGTTAACTTATATTCAGGCCCCTATATTCATTATTTACAGAATGTGCTTATGATTGTATTGATAAATAATATCTGCTATTAATAGTGATTATGGGAGAGATTGATACCAGAAAATTACAAAACCTGCAACGAAGCATTTCGATAGAATACTACCCAAGAGAAGTAGTGGACGAGGTATTAGCTGATATCGCACTTAGATTAAGTCCCCGACTTGATAGCACTGGTATGCAGCGTAGTAGTGTTAGTCATGACAATGCACTTGATATCATAGAGGCAAGGTTACTGGATAGTAAAGAAGAGGATGCTGAAAGCTCTGGCGCTGTCACCCTTGAAACAGGAGATGTTACTACTATAGGAAGTGCGTTGGATTTAATAAAAAAGATACCTGAAGTAGAGGGTTTGTGCAAAGACCTACAAGAATTACATAAAAAGCTAATCGAACAAATAGACTCGGAAGAGTCTGTGGACTAAATTAAAAAATACGCTTTTTACCTATTAGATATATAAGAATAGTTAACGTAATAGTAAAGCCAACTATAAAGAAATAGCCTAGTGGATGGTGTTGAAACGGCAAGCTAACATTCATGCCATACATACCAAAGAAGACATTGGGTAGAGCGATCAAGACAGTTGCGGCTGTGAGGATTTTCATAGAACGGTTGAGGTTATTACTGGCAATCGTTGCGTAGGCTTCGCGAATGTTCACAATACTTTTGATATAGTTTTTACACGCTTCAATTGATTGTTCGTTACTGAGGAGCAAATCCTCAACAATATCATGATCCTGCTGATAAAGCGGAATATGCTTACCAATCATAAGCCGATTCAAGATTGCTGAGGTTGGCTGAAGTCCTGATAAGAATTCATTGAATTCATCTTCAATCGTCACGAAATCAACAAAATCTTTATTATTGACATCATGCGTCTTCAGCCGGGTACGAATTTCTTTAATACGACGACCGGTATTATTGATATAAACATCATATTGATCGATAATTTGATTGAGAATTTGAAGAAGCAGCTTTGTTCGCTGTGTCGTCGAGAATTCAAGCTTACCACTAGTAAATTGCTGCAATCGCGGTAAGCTGTGCAGTGACACAGTAATTAAAGATTTCGGCGTCATGACAAACAGTAGCGGTGCAGTTGTAAGTTCAAGCTCGTCGTTCACATAAGCATAACGTACAAAAATATAAATGGTGCTCCCATCATATTCAAGCCGAGGCATTTCATCAGCATCAAGCGCATCACTCATGTGCCCCGCATCAAGTGAAAATTGCTCAACAAGCTGGTCAATTTCCTCTTTCGTTGGCTCTTCTACACACACCCAATCACCTGCCCGATGCTTATCAAGCTGAGCAAGTTCCTCAGTGTGAACATTTTTGTAATAATAAGAAATCATTCATAAGCAGTATATCAGAGTGCTTATGCTTGGTTAAAGAGAGCGCTTCAATTTTTCAGCCGCTTTTCCTTCAGCAATAACATTTCCTTGCTTATCTTCAATAATAGTTTTTGATCCACCAACGCCAAGCTCTTCCCTAATGACATAGCTGTGTTTCTTGCGCCTATCATCACTTTTAAGATAATCCCAAATAGTCTTCCTAACTTCTGAAGCATTATCGAAAAGAAAGTCGGGAGCATTATGATCAATAATTTCCCCATTTCGAAGTGCTTCTTTGTTGCACGACGGACACTTAATACCACCACTCGTAAGGATTGCATCAACCGTTGCACTACATAGCGGGCAAGTCACACATTTCAATAAATTTCCTTGCATTTGCCCCTGTTTCTCAAGTTGAGCCGCAGTACTCAGAACAGGGCAGTCAGGTTCGTATTCTCGTCCTTCTTCATGTGCTCTTTCGCCAGATTCGGCAAGTGACAGTACACTTCTGCCACGCAAACGATCATCTAGTGCAGCAACATAATTATGCCGCGCCTCCTCCAAAAGCTGCTGCCTCTCTTCGTCGGAAAGAGCAAGTGCCATGATATCTATCACAGCTTCCATATGTGCTGCTGTTATATCAGGGTGTTGATCGACGAATTCTAAAGAGTTTTTTTCTGAAGTAAAATGCCCGCCTGCATACCACTCTCCACCAAATTGTTCAGCCAGTGAGGCGTCATATGTTTCACGAATAATCGTTGGTAGTTTTCTTTTCGTTACTTCATCAGCAGATATAACATAGCGTTGAGCCAGTACCTCCTCAGAAGAAAGCCCGTCTGGCAAAACACCGCCAAATCTATTCACCACGGCCTGCAACGCTTGATAGTTTGACTGTTCAAGGGAAAGAGTAGTTGTTTTAACGCCACTTCGTGTTCGTTCATGAATTCTTATTTTTGCCAAACCACGCTCTCTGTTATAACCCTCAAGTTGTGTCACTCCTTGCTCCACGGCATCAGGAATAGTAGAGGTGACGATAAAAATATTTCCATCGAGCTCCCCTCTTGCAAGGCGTTCAGCAAAATATGCTTCCTCCAACTCAAGCTCACGCCTTTTCACTTCGAAATCAATATCTTGGCGAAAACGAGCCACTTCTCTTGCGGCCTCTAAACCTTGTTCACAAACATCGACTAGCCTATCCCCGAATTCCGAGTAAACATGTCCATGTTCATCGACATAATAATCAAATGAACTCTCCACAGGTAACATCAGCCGCTCGGACGCATCTGTTTTTTCATCAAGCTCTATGCTGGCATAATGTGCCTCGATAAATTGTGTTTTTTCTTTTGCTAGTGTTACCACTAAAAAATCCCCTCATCTTTTCGCTCCAAAGACAAGAGGATTTATAATCTCCACCTTATATAAAACTTCCTGCTCGGGAACGTTACTTCTTAAAAACGTATCGGGCTTTCACCGTTGCGGCACAGCTCACGAATTGCACGTGATTCCGCTTTTAAAAAGTTTTAATTGTTAATTTGTCTTCATTATACACGCTATGTTTGCTGCTGTGTGGTGTGTTATTAACACCATATATGGCACAGTACTTAGTCCATCACCGGTGTTTCATCTTTTTTGCCAGATCGAAGTGGCTTTTCAGTCACAAAGAATGACACAAGAAAACCAAGCAGCATGAGAGCCGTAGCACCATAAAAGATATTACGAAGACTGTCACTAAAGGCGTTCACCACCTTGTCATTAAAACTATCTTGTTTTTTATGAAAGTCTTGCTTGATTTGCTTACTTAGCTTCGCTTCAGCTTGTGTCTGCGCAGCGGACGGCAATTGCATAGCTGCAACCTGCTGCCTAACAATCTGCGGCATTGCTTTATCAACTTCGTGGTTAATCTTTTCTTTTTGCTCGGTAGTGTTTAAATTAAGTGCTGTATCCGCATCAATTTTTTGTAACATCTGTGAAGATTGGGGCTGCTTCGTGAGCTGTTCAATGTAAGGGATTTTTTCAATATTACCTAAACCTGTAGTAAGCCCGGCGGTTAAAATTCCTCCAAACACAGCAGTGCCGATGGTTGAACCAAGGTTTCTGAAAAGCTGCGAAGATGCCGTAACGGCGCCGAGTTCTTTTTGAGAAAACTCATTTTGCACGGCTAGATTCATGATGGGCATCGCTACACCAAAGCCAACACCAACAAAGAACATCATGATCGCTTCGTGCCAATAAAGACTGTCTGGCGTCAAGAAACTGAGTGCAAAGGTAGCAATGGTTGAAACACCAAATCCACCGACAAGCAAGAACTTATATTTTCCAGTTTTTGAAACAACTTGACCGGTAAGAGTGCTGAAAAGTACTAAGCCCGCCATCAGAGGAAGTAACATGAGACCGGACTCAGTTGGATCAGCCCCAAAGACTTGTTGGTTAAATTGCGTGAGATAAAGGATAGAACCAAGCATGGCAGCACCAACTAGTCCGGCGATTGTCATCATCAATACAAAATTACGATTTTCAAAATGCTGCAACGCCATAATTGGTTCTTTCGCGCGTTTTTCTATCCAAATAAATAGCCCTGTTAAGATTGCTGCTACAGAGAGCATGATAATCCTTAGTGTCAGAAGACTCATACCAGTCGCGTTTAAGAAATCAGCAAATACCTTGTCGGTGTTATCAGCTGCAAGCACAACGATTGAAAGCGCAAGGGAAAGAAGAACTGCACCTAAGTAATCAATACTTGGTTTCATCTTTTGTTTAATGCTTGGGCTATATACTGCAATGATGATGAATGAAATAATGCCAATTGGCACATTAATCCAAAATGTCCATCGCCAATCAGTGGTCAGTGAAAAGATTTGATGCCCTTCCGTTAAAAAACCACCAAGTAGCGGACCGATCACTGAAGCAATTCCGAATACTCCACCAAAAAGCCCCATCCAGCGACCGCGCTCGCGAGGAGCGAATAAGTCACCAATAATGGAAAAGGCATTACTCATAATAATACCGCCACCAACACCTTGCAGCGCTCGAAAAGCAATAAGCTGTTCAATATTTTGAGCGCTACCGCTGAGAAATGAAGAAAGTACAAACAGCCCAACACCAATCAGCAGAATCGGTCTACGCCCAAAAATGTCTGAGAGTTTTCCGGCAATCGGAACAGTAATCGTTGAGGTTAAGAGGTAGGCCGTAACAACCCAGCTAAGACTACTGAAGCTGTTGAACTCTTCAACAATCTTTCCGAGTGCAGTAGCAATAATGGTTTGGTCAAGTGCAACTAGGAACAGTCCCGATAGGACCGCTAGCATGACAATGACTTTTTGACGAAGTGGAATATTATGGAGCATTATTTCTCGCCCTCTTTTTCCGGGTGAGTACCAATTGCCGAGCGCAGTGAATCCAACTTCTTATCAAGGTGTTTAATGAGGTCCTGTAGGCTATCTTCGGTGCATACTCCTAAAACCGCTTTTTTGTGCGGATGACCAATAATCATTACTTTGTCGCCAGGCTGGATATTCAAAGCTTCCCGTGCTTCAGCTGGAATGACAATTTGTCCTTTTGTTCCCACTGTTGCCGTGCCATACAGTGTTACATTCCCCTTCATAATTTCTCCTTTTTATTAAAAATATTTTTGATCACTCTATATGTTATACAAATCATACTTGTATGTCAACAGGTTTTGCTATAATGAAGGTATGGCAAAAAAGAAAAAGAAGCGAAATAAAGCTTATTCCGGTGAAGATGCGGCGGCACCGATTGAACCTATTGTTCATCGTTATAAAGCAGTTGATAGGGGAAAGCTTGGTCAATGGTGGTTTGAGAAGAAAAAAATTATTAAGATTTCAACTATTACCCTTCTGGTTATCGCTTTAATTATTTGGATGATAGCTGAGCTAATCAGAATTATGAGCTGACTCTTCAGTCCTCATTCTTGCAGTTCGAATCACATTATCAAACAGTGCTGCGACCGTCAGCGGACCAACACCACCCTTTTGTGGCGTTACAATAAGATCTTGCCTCTCATAGACTGATTTCTCTAAATCACCTACTGTTTTGTTCTCTTCTGAAGCAACACCTGCATCAACCACCACCGTATCAGGACATAGCATATCACTGGTCACTACGCCAGGTGAGCCGGCTGCACTCACCACAATATCTGCATGCTGCAGCTCATTTTTTATATCTTCTGTTTCGTTATTGAGCACCGTGACATCATAGCCAGAATTTTGCCACATCAAGGCAAGTGGCCGACCAACGAGCCTACCGTCACCCACAATCACAATTCGTTTATTTTTGAGTTCAATATTATACCCTGCCATCAGCCAATTAATTGCCATTGGTGTTGCTGTGTCAAATATTGCCCGCCTACCAAGTGCATCGACATCTTTTTCAGGCTTTACTAAATTCAATAATTCTTCTGTTTGACTCTTGTCTTCAAGTGGCAATTGCACGATAATGCCATAGATATTTCTATCATCATTTAATGTTTGAATAGTTCTCTTAGCTTGGCTTTGAGGAATTTTATAAAGCTCAACCTCAATTAAAATATCCTGCCCATAGACTCTTTTAAGACGCACATACGTGTCAATCACCACATCATTTTTAGTTTGGATAATCGCCAGTTTAGGAAAAATGTTATGCGCCTGACGTAGCGCACGCACCTGCTTTGCTTGTCGTTCTTTAATAAAGTCAACTAATTCGCTGCCACTAAGGATTTTCATACCGACTAGCATAGCATATTTAGAGGTGTTACTCCTGTAAAAACAACCTACTGTTAAAATTGCAACGCATGTGCTAATAATAAGGTTAATAAAATATATCCAAGGGGAGGAAAAAGTTATGAGTGTTTTATCAACACTAGCGCAAACAACAACGTACTATACATCTACGAGTAGCTCATCAGATGCGGGAGCAGCTATTGTGGCTGTCATCGTAAGTTTATTCTTGATTATTATTCCGCTTGCAATCGGTCTATATATCTTTGGAGCGATTGTTCTCAGTAAATTATTCAAGAAAGCTGGCATGAAAGAGACGTGGCCAGCATGGGTGCCAATTTACAACACCTGGAAGCTACTTGAAATTTCAGGCTATCCAGGCTGGCTCGTATTAGTCCCGATCATCATAGGATTTATTCCTATAATTAACATACTGGGTGGTTTTGTAGGACTAGCTTTTACTATATTGCTAGCAATTGCCGTTGGTCGAGCATACGGTAAGCGAGATATCGGCTGGATTATCTTGCTCACAATACTACCGATTGTCGGGTATGCAGTGCTTGCCTTCGGCGATGCAAAATATACGAAGCCAACTGAAAAAGACCTTTTGTTTAAGATTTAGTAAAAAAATCTTTAAGAAAAATGGCACCGTTCCTGGTGCCATTTTTTATAACCCCGTAAACCAATCTCTCTTCAGGTTTTCCTCAGGAATATTTAACTTGATTATAAACTCTTCGCTCAGTTCATCCACCATCTTTGGCGGACCAGAAATATAAATCAGCTTCTTTTCTATATCTATTATTTTTTGCTTTATAAATTCTGTAGAGACTCTATTATCAACCTCATAATGTATGTTTAGATTATTTATTTTCTTTTCAAGCAAGTTAAGCTGCTTCTCAAATAGAAGCCTGTGCTTTTTAGTACTATAAAATAAATCAATACTTTCTGGTTGCCGTTCTTCATGATTCAATTGCTTTAATATAGAAAAATACGGCGTAATACCCATTCCACCAGCAATGAAAATTAACGGTGTATCTTCCCAAATAAAGTCACCCCCGCCAATTGCAAAAGCATCAATTTCATCACCAGACTTCAGCTTATATAGTGCTTGCTTAAAATCACTGTTGCTCACTTGTGTGGTTATTATAATATCTTTTTCATAGGGCGCAGACGAAATGGTAAAGTGTCGTTCTTCAGTCACATATTCAGTCTCAAGCTCCAGCCCAATTGTCTGCCCTGCTGTCCATTTTATTTCTTCAAGAGGAATAAAAGTAAAGGAGTAAATATCTCCAATCTCCTGCTCTTTCTCTTTAAAAATTAACTTCATAAACACCCCTATCATAACAAAAGAACCCCATAAAGAGGTTCTAAGTTTCTAATATGGAGGGCCAGGAGGGACTCGAACCCTCGACACCCTGCTTAAGAGGCAGGTGCTCTAACCAGCTGAGCTACTGGCCCGTATCACTGGTCATGATAACAGAACAGTCACCTCTGTGCAATGAAAACCAAAGTCTTTTTGAACCTACTCTACCCTAATATTTCCAGTATGGGAGCTATTGAGATGGTCATGAAATCCCCAATCACCAACTTGCGTAAGTCTAATTGTCGTGCGCTCTCCCGGTTGTAGACGATTTGTGTTTAGTTCTGGCTGATCAGTGTGCGTTGGGTGTTCGTCAGAACTAAATTCCAGATCATTATCCGACTGATTAATGATCGCAACTGTACTGCCACTTGGTACAGTGACGCTCTTTGGATCAAATCCATCATTTGTATATATAATAGTTGCAGCTATTTCTGCATTTTCAGTTTCAGCTTGATTAACACTACTTTCTTCTGCTGATTTATCAACTGAAGTATCAGACGCTGTGGACCTATTCCCACTATTCTTATTGTTAAACAAAACAAACCCTCCACCGGCTAATACAGCAACCGCTATGATGATAATAATGATTTTAATTGATTTACTCATAACCCCTCCATATAACTCTTTACTTATTATGACACGTCAAGCATTATCTTAATATATGCAGATGACGAAAAAGTACATCCTCTTCGGAATCTTTGCCCTCAGTATAGTAGTTTCACTTCTTGCCGTACTAGTATGGCAAGAAAACAATAACTGGCAATTCTCTAATCTCTCGGCGTATAAGTTTTTTCCTCTTTTTGGGCTGCTCGCTTTTAGTCTTTTATGGTCACAATATGTCGCAATCGCTGCGATGCATTATTTTCAGTTGAAAGGTTCTGAGCTTAAGCTTTATTTTCAGCTAACAGGATATGTGGTATTAATTGCTATCTTACTTCACCCCAGCTTACTCATTTGGCAGCTCTGGCAAGACGGTTTTGGCTTGCCCCCGCAAAGCTATCTTCAGCACTATATTGCCCCAGGTCTAGGATGGGCAACTGGGCTGGGAATGCTTGCTTTTCTGATTTTCTTAAGTTATGAACTGAGACGGTTTTTTGCAAAGAAGTCTTGGTGGAAATGGATTATTTATGCTGGAGATCTTGCCATGATAGCAATATTCATTCATAGCTTAGCCCTTGGTAGCCACCTACAGTCAGGTTGGTATAGAAATGTTTGGCTGTTTTATGGCATAACACTACTGGGATGTTTGTTTTATCTACGCTTATGGCCTGTTCTTCGTAAGCTCCACTTTTAGTCTATGTACACGGTAGTATGTATAACCTCTAATACAATGAGAGAATGCGGGTTCAAATAACGCTCAAATGGTACACCCGGCAGGATTCGAACCTGCGACACCTGGTTCCGAAGACCAGTGCTCTAATCCGCTGAGCTACGGGTGCATATATTTGACTCTGAAAACGCCCCTTAATTATATCAGATAACTTGCCTTGTTACAGGTTTAGCTATTATACTTATGTCTAAGTAAACAAAGGAATTTATATGCCACCAAATACAAACGATACACCAGATCAAACTCAACCGACTAACTCTACATCATCAACGCCAAACACACCTGACCCCACTACACCCGTTGACGACACCGTACCGCCAACTGTCGTGCCTCAGCAAGAAACTACAAGCGAAGGCTCAACGACTCCAGAGCAAACGGATAGTCTACAGGCAACAATTGCATCTGATATCACATCGTCAGCAAATGATTCTTCATCAGATCTTGCTGGTCCTCCACCTGTTAGTGAAGCTGAAATTCCGGCCAATAACCGCCCGACACTTGATACAATAAGTGCCCCCTCACAAGATACAGTAGCAAACAGTCTTGAATCAGAGATAGACAAACTACCAGAGACTGCACCAACAGAAAACTCAACACCAATAAATCCAACCCCTGATACAGCTCCTCAAGCGACTGAAGTAACGTCACCCCCTCCCCCAACGCTTGCTGAAAATAAAGATGACGTTAAGCCGGGGAAAAAAGGCTTTTTCTCCAAACTCTTTAAACATAAATAACAAACTCGTAATTCAATGAATATCAGACAAGACGCCCCATTAAAGGAGCTAACTACCATACGTATTGGTGGTAAAGCAGACTTCCTCGTGTCTGTTGCTAATAAAGAAGACTTGGTGAAAGCTATCGCCGCCGTTAAACAAAAGAGTGTACCTTTTTTGATTATAGGTGGCGGAAGTAATCTCATCGTAAAAGATGAAGGGTTTCGTGGTGTTGTGATAAGAAATCGTATTTCTGGCATAGAAATTAACGACACTATTATTAAAGCTGGGGGCGGTGAAGAGTGGGATACAGTTGTAGCAAAGTCTGTTGAACTGGGATTAAGTGGGATCGAAGCACTCTCAGATATTCCTGGCACTACCGGAGCTGCTCCAGTACAAAACATTGGTGCCTACGGTCAAGAAATAGCTGATACACTTGTTGAGCTCGAGGCGTATGACACAAAAACTGAGCAATTCGTAACACTACAAAACGCTGAATGTGGTTTTTCTTACCGAAATAGTATTTTTAAATCAAGTGAGAAAGGAAGATATATTATCATCTCCATTACTCTCCAACTCACGAAAACCCCGATGCAACCACCCTTCTATGCCAGCCTTGAAAAATATCTTAGTGAAAATAACATCACGTTTTACAGCCCGCAGGTTATCCGTGAAGCAGTGATTGCTGTTCGCTCAAATCGTTTGCCAAACCCCAAGCTTTACCCAAATGCTGGCTCGTTCTTTAAAAATCCTGTTATCGAAAAATGGGTACTTGATGAAATACAAAAAGAACATAGCGATATCCCTGTTTATGATATGGGAGAGAATACATATAAAGTGCCTGCGGGGTGGCTTATAGAGCAAGTTGGAATGAAAGATTACAGCGCACATAACCTGAGAACATACAAAAATAACTCTGTCGTGGTTGTTAATGAACATGATGCTACTTATGAAGACCTGAAGAATTTTCGTTCAGAGGTTGCTAGGACTGTGCGTGATGAGTTTCGTATTGAGTTGCAGCAAGAGCCTATTGAAGTCTAGCTTTACTTAATAAACGTTGTATTTTTAGGTAAAAATGATTATGCTTTTTAGTAATGATACTACGTAAATATTCTGGCTTTACTATTATAGAACTTGTCATCGTCATTACCATCATGGCAATTTTAACCAGTGTGGTGGTCATAAGTTTAAGAACCAGCCAAGAAAATGCAAAAACTAAGGAGCGACAAGACGATGTTGATGCTATCGCACGAGCTTTTGAAACAACGTATCACGAAATAAACCCGGATGGAGAACAGCCGTCCTATCCTCAATTAAACAGTTACCCTTATATGGGTGCACTTACTATGATGGAATCAGGTTCTAAAAAGTCACCAACAGATAGCGCGTCAAATAGTCTAGTAAACGCTACTAACGCTAGTACATCCCCTCCTAGCCCTACTCCCTCAGCAAGCTATGATAAATATGTCTATCAACCACTAACTGCAACGGGGAGTTTATGTCAAGTTGGCTCTGGAGTATGTGTCAGGTTTAATTTATATTACTATAACGGTTCAACCTATAGCGTAAAAGAAAGCTTAAACCGATGACAAAAAGATCAATATCACTCTCAGCTGGCTTTAGTGCCATCGAGCTACTCGTCACTCTCTTTGTCGCCTCTGCTCTTGTGCTTGCTTTTTACCAGCTCTTTGCAGTAATAGACGAGGGGAATGTTCATGCCAAATATACTGCTATCGCCAGCGATTTAGCGTCTTCCAACTTAAGTAAATATCCAAAGGCGAATAGTTCACCTGCCGGCTCTATCGGATCTGGTACAGATAATAATAACTGCTCCGGCAGCACTAGCCCATGCAGGGTAACTTGTGATGCTACCGGTACTTCTGGCAACAACGTAAATAACCTATCTATACGCCCCACAGCACCTGGTTCAAGGATATTCTATAGCTCCGGAGATCAAGTCAATGGTCTACCCGGAACCGTAAACGAAGAGGTGCGTGCCTGGTGGCCAAAAGGATGCAGTGAAAAATTAATAAAGATAGAATCCACCGTTAAATATGGCTCAAATCCGCAAAGAACAATAGCACAGGCAACGTATGTTGGGTATGAGTAAAAAAAGACGACACACTGGTTTTACGCTTGTTGAACTAATGGTAATCACTCCCATCGTTATGTTAGCGGTAATAGGAACGATGGCGTTACTCGTCAACCTGGTCGCTGAAAACGCCATTACGAATGCGGAAAACTCCATTTCTGCTGAAGCACAAAATGCACTGAGTGAAGTTCAAAACTCTTTATCAAGCGCAGAGATGTTTTTAGTAACTAACGGACTATCCGACAGTGGAAAATCGGGTAACTATGGAAGCGCCAGTGATACCCCCAACTCAAGTCAACCCTTCAGAGGTATGCAAATTATTGGCAAAACATACGACCAAGTTGTAGAAACTAGCGGTAAAGTAGTACCGGCTTATAAAAACAGTCCTGCCGACTGTAGTACTGCTGCCAGAGTTTCAAATGGCGTACAAAACACTAATACTATCTACTTCGCCAAGCAAGTCGGCTCAACAGCAAGGGCAGAATTAAAAAGACGTGTGTTAACCACTGAGCCAAGAAATATTTGCGGTACAAGTATTTTCCTCAGAAGCTGTGAAGCTGGGTATAGTTCTCCGTGCGATAACGATGATACTCTAGCCAGGGATGTCGTAAGCTTTAATATCACCTATTACAACGCCAGCGGCACATCAATCTCTGGTGCAGCAGCAAACACTGCTGTTGCTGCTAAGGTTGAGTTAATGCTCAAAAAATCTGTAGGTGGAAAAGATATTAGTTACAAGGGGTCTGTCCGATTTAACCTTTTGAATACACTACCCCCCCCTAGTAGCCCCCCCTGCCCTGGTACCTTTACTGATCAGTCGATTACAGGCAGTACGTCTGGAGGTACAGTGTGGGGAACGGATATCTACACAGATGATAGTAACCGTCCAATGGCAGCAGTTCATGCCGGAGTGATCTCCGCAGGACAAACAGCAACTGTTCGGGTGTGCAACTTACCAGGACAAAGTAGTTATACGGGCTCTACAAGAAACGGAGTCACCACCAACAGCTATTCATCATGGGGGGGTAGTATCTCATTTACGTTGCCATAGGAGGAGCTTATAAAAAGCTTGCGCTTTTAAAAAAAGTGAGCTATGATTGCAACATACATCAATAATAAATAGGGGGCATACACTAAAATGAGTCTCAAAAAATATCAAAATACAAGTTTAAAGTCTGCGCGTGAACAGGGTTTCACCATCGTTGAGCTTTTGATCGTTGTTATTGTGATTGCGATTTTGGCAACATTGGTAATTAGTGCGTATACAGGAATACAAAATAAAGCAAAGGCAAATACAAATAGGTCCAACGCAAAAGCCCTAGCAACTGCGGTCCAAGCATATGCTACTGAAGAACCAAATAACGGCACTTATCCTGCAACACTTACTGTTTTGGATAACGCGGCACGTGTAGTTCGGTTTACAGCTCCTGCTGACGCTCAGTCTGACGGTAACGCCGACTCGACTCATGGTATTGGATTCAAGAAATGTACTGGCAATGGGGTACAAGTTACCTGGTATGATACTGAAGCGGGTGTAGCAAAAATCCAGCAGGCTTTCGGAGCTCAAGCGGGTTGTACAGCACCATAATAAACTAAATAGTTTTCTATAAGTTAAAAAAGATACGTTTATATAAAAAGCGTATCTTTTTTAACTACTCCAGTGATTCAATAGCTATATCACCTATGTTACAGCTGTCTCATAAACTGCTTTACTTCTTTGTGTAGCTTTTCAAGCTGTTTTCCATCTTTTCTGGCAATAACCGCCCGCTTCATCCACTCAGCTACCTGCTTCATATCCTTTTCCTTCAGTCCCCTGGTGGTGATAGCCGGTGTACCCAAGCGAATGCCACTCGGGCGAAATGGTGGCAAGGGATCATCCGGGATAGCGTTTTTATTGAGCGTTAAGCCAATCTTGTCCAGCGCTACTTCAGCTTCATTGCCATCAATCCCAAAACTTGACTTCACATCAATTAAAATAAGATGATTATCTGTGCCGTTTGTAATTAACTTAAAACCTTGCTTTTTTAGCTCTTCTGCTAAAACTCTAGCGTTCTTCACTACTTGCTCCGCATAGTCTCTAAACTCAGGTTGCAGCGCTTCATAAAAACACACAGCTTTTGCTGCCACAGCATGCATATGTGGACCACCTTGCACACCGGGAAATACAGTACGATCGATAATTGTTGGTAGATTTTCTATTGTCTTTTCTGGCTTCTTGAGTGGGTTACCGACGTTTCCTTTAGTTAAAATCATACCGCCGCGAGGACCACGAAGTGTTTTGTGCGTGGTGGTGGTAATAACATGAAAGCCATAATCAAATGGATTTTTCGCTACTCCACCTGCAATTAAGCCTGCAATATGTGCCATATCAGCCATCAGCACTGCACTTACTTCCTTGCCAATTGCCGCAAATTTTTCGTAATCAAGCTCTCTAGGATATGCTGAAAACCCAGCCAGGATAATTTTTGGTTTGTGTTTTAGGGCAAGCTCCCGTAGCTGTTCATAGTCAATTTCCCCTGTTTCAATGTCTTTCATTCCATAACGAATGAAGTTATATTGCCGAGCTAAGACTGTAATGGGATGCCCATGTGTCAGGTGACCACCATGACTTAAATCCATTGCGAGTACCGTATCGCCCGGCTCCAACCACGCGTGGTAGACCGCTTCATTCGCTTGCGCTCCGGAGTGTGGCTGCACATTGGCGTGATTAGCTCTGAAGAGTTTTTTGGCACGATCAATCGCCAGTTGCTCAACTTGATCCGTATTTTGCTGCCCACCATAATAGCGCTTGCCGGGATAGCCTTCCGAATATTTATTCGTAAAGACGCTGCCAAGCGCCGTTAGTACATCGTCAGAAACATAGTTTTCAGACGGAATAAGCTCTAGTCCTTCGGTTTGCCGCTTTTTCTCAGCAGTAATTAACTTTTCAATTGCTTTATCTTTCACTAAAACCTCCGTTTCACTTTTTCTATTCTAACTCATAAAAACGATTGCGCATATATCGTATATGATATATGATTATTTTTATGAACACGTATAAAGAACGAATAGGCGAGCTTATTCAAGATACCCGCCTGCAACGCGGTATGACACAACAAGACCTCGCAGATGCGCTCGGAACAAGCCAGAGTGCCATTAATCGTATCGAGCGTGGCGGACAAAACGTGAGCCTAGAGATGCTTGCACGTATCGGTGATGTACTTTCAAGTGAAATCGTATCGCTCACACCAGCTGGTACTATCAATTTCCGAATAAATGGCGGTAAGAAACTTTCCGGCAGCATTGATGTTCGTACCAGCAAGAATGCAGCCGTTGCACTACTCTGCGGCGCACTTTTAAATCGTGGCACCACCACAATTAAACACATTGCAAAGATTGAAGAAGTAAATCGCATTATTGAAGTTTTACACAGTATCGGCGTAAAAACTCGTTGGTTGAATGATGGTAAAGACCTTGAGATAAAACCACCAACCAAACTTAGACTTGAAAATATCGACAAAGAAGCTGCAAGGAAAACTCGTACGATTATTATGTTTCTTGGCCCCCTGCTTCATGTTGCAAAATCATTTAAATTGCCATATGCCGGAGGCTGTAATCTTGGTAAAAGAACTGTGGAACCACACATGGCAGGACTTAAATATTTTGGGCTTAATGTTGTGGCATCAGATAATGGTTTTTATGAAGCAAACGTTAAAAAAGTATGCCCCAAAAAGCCTCTTGTTCTCACCGAGCGCGGTGATACGGTGACAGAGAATCTCCTAATGGCGGCTGCCAGGTGTGAATCAACAACTATAATTCGTAATGCCAGCCCTAATTATATGGTGCAAGATATTTGCTTTTTTCTTCAAAAGGTTGGCGTTAAAGTTGAAGGAATCGGTACCACAACGCTAAAAGTCACTGGTGTAAAAGAGATTAATAAGGATGTTGAGATATATCCAAGTGAAGACCCCATTGAGGCGATGAGTTTCATTGCCGCAGCAATCGTCACAAAGTCCGAGATTACTGTAAGGCGTGCACCAATTGAATTTTTAGAGGTTGAGCTACAATTCTTAGAAGATATGGGCTTCACATATGAGCTTAGCTCAGAATATAAAGCTAAAAATAATCATACTCGTTTGGTTGATATTACTACTAAACAGTCGGATCTTGTTGCTCCTCAAGATAAAATTCACCCTGTTCCTTTTCCGGGGTTGAACATTGATAACCTGCCTTTTTTTGTGCCAATCGCCGCTATTGCCAAAGGCAGAACGCTCATTCATGATTGGGTATATGAAAACCGGGCAATCTATTTTACAGAGTTAACAAAATTAGATGCCAATATTACACTGCTTGATCCGCACAGAGTATACGTTGAAGGACCAACCAAATGGCGTTCGGCGGAAGTAATTTGTCCACCGGCTCTCAGACCCGCTGTTGTCATCCTGCTTGGTATGCTTGCAGCACCCGGTACCTCAGTACTACGCAACGTCTACTCCATTGCCCGCGGCTACGAAGACTTGGCAGTACGACTTAATACGCTTGGTGCTGATATCGAATCATTCAGAGAGATTTAAAACGCCGAGTCTTGAACCTCCAGCTTGCCATTTTCACGAGCAACAGTACCAATCGCCTCGGCTTTTACTGTCACCCCATTGGAAGCCTGTAAAATAAGAGCACTGCTACTTGTCTTTCCACCACCAACGCGATATGCATAACGCGTACTGTTATAGTCTAAAAATATTTCGTCACCGGTTTGTAGTTTATCAAGATAATAAAAGGGGGAGCTTTCTCGTGTTTGTTCTGGCGTTAAGCCGAGTTGGAAGCTTTGTCCCTTAATAGTAATACTATTTTCTTCCGAAGGATTACCTTTTATCGTCAGACTACTGACTGGTGACGACACATTAAGACGCGGGATATAGAGTTTATTGCCCTCTTCTCCTGGATCGCTTGACTGTAACGCGTGTGCCGTCTCATCAATCGGAACCAGCGGCCAACCATTTAAGGCTGGCGTAAGCGCAAGTAAACCACCATAACCGATAGCTAAAAGACCAAAAATACTGAAAAAAACAAGCTTACCCTTGTTCCCCTTTTTCTTGTCACTAATACCCTCTTGATAATGATATTTCATATTTTTTCTCTAATTTGGGGCGAATGATGGGAATTGAACCCACGACCTCCGGAACCACAACCCGGCGCTCTAACCAACTGAGCTACATCCGCCATAGATTTCTCGCATTTACCTTGAGCTATTGTAGCAAAAAATAAGCAGTTGATTAAGTATCTTTTTCATCTTTTGCCATATATATTTTGCTGAATCTTTTCTTTTTGCGGTATACCGGCTTATATCGATACTGCTGAATCGTCGGAATAGTCCTTGGCTCAACCTTCGGGAGTGTCCGTGGAAAGCCATAAAGCAGCTGTCTCAGTAGCTGGGCCTTATGAAGTGCTTTTTGTCGTTTCTGTTCTTCAAGTAGTTGTCGCTTGGCATCCATATTATAAGCAACTTTTGAAATTTTATACGCACCGATAGCTTTTCGCTCTTTTTCGATTTTCTGTCGTTTTTTAAATGGAGATACCGCAGTTGAACCAATTCTTTTTTGCCGCTCTTTATCTGCAAACTCATGGCTATGGTATGGTTTTTTACCTTCTTTCACACCACTGACATAGTCAAAAATACTCATAGATTACTTGAAGCGGTCAGCGTTAGTTGGTTTTATAAATCTATTCGGCGGTGAAGGAGTTGGTCTTTGCTTTGTTGATGACAG
Source organism: uncultured Candidatus Saccharibacteria bacterium (assembly GCA_964570845.1). Classification (GTDB taxonomy): domain Bacteria; phylum Patescibacteriota; class Saccharimonadia; order Saccharimonadales; family Saccharimonadaceae; genus CAZLCC01. Next base: position 169,157 of record CAZMZB010000001.1, read on the forward strand.
TGGGTGACGAGGGTATGTTAATCCCTCTCTTTCACCAGGTAATATTTCTGTCAGGTTTTTTATCTCTTTTGCAAGCTTCATTTCTTCCGCAGCCGATTTGCGCCCTTCTTCATTAAGCGCTACTATCGACTCTTTATAGGCACGAATCTTTTCCCGGCTTTTTTCTATTGCTTGGCGCTGCTTAAAAGAGCCCCTGACAAGTTTCTCAGCTCGTCGACCGTGTAGCCTTCTCTGATTTTGGTTTGAATCGCTGTTCATGTACCCACTCTTTTATTTTTGGTACCCCGGGAGGGACTCGAACCCCCGACCTTGAGCTTAGAAGTCTCTTGCTCTTCCAGCTGAGCTACCGGGGCATATATAAATTGCCGCTTTCCACTCGGTCCCTCCTATTATAAGGAGGAGATTCTATTTATACAATTTACTTTTGACTCGACCAATAGTGCCGAGATGGGTGTAGCGAAAACCTTTAGGATATTTGAGACCATAGCCAAATGTTCTATCAACAAAAATATGGAATAGCCACAATAGGGCAACAAACAAAAGTATATTTTCATTCGTAAATACATATATCACAAGTAAGGCTGCAGGAATAAAGAAACTATGTACAGTGTTATAGATGATAGCACCGACCTTATTACTTATAAAATAGCCAATCATACTGATATCAAATAATAGAAATAACAAAACGAGCCAATACCACGCAAACCCAGCATAGATATAGATGAGTGCTGTTAAAATCGCTGCTGCTAGATATTCAGATTTAATAAGTCGATTCATTGAAAAATATAATGGTGCGGGCGGAGAGAATCGAACTCTCATCACTTGCTTGGAAGGCAGGTATATTAGCCATTATACGACGCCCGCATCTGTAAAAGTATATCACGAGAGTGAGTCTATTCCGAGAAGTGTTGCCAAGAAACTACCCAAGCCGTAGGCAAGTACTGCGGCAATTCCTCCTAAAATCAGTGTTTCAACCGAAGCTTTGAGCGTGTTCGTTTTAGTTACCTTACCTTTTAAAACTCCTATAAAAAGAAATGTGAGGGCAGTCAGGCACGAGCTAGTCATAAATAGTCCATCTACTGAAAACTTCAGAGAAAAAACAGCATCAAGTATATAAACAATGAGAGGCACTGCACCCACGATCACAAACGCGATAAATGTTGCAAGCCCCGTCTTAATTGGCGTTCGTTCATGCTGGTGGTTTTTCCTGTCCTTTCTATCTAAATCTCTTTCAGATTTTGAAGATAAATAGGCACTTGCTCCCATCGAAAACCCGTCTGCAACCAAATTCGCCACTCCTAAAATAATCACGACCATACTAGCCAATCTTGCTCCAGCTGCTCCCGCAACAACTGCAAATGTCGTTACAGAGCCGTCAATTGCCCCATAGACAAACTGAGCCAAATATTTCTCAATCTTCCCCTTCATTGTTTAAACTACTTTCTATATCTTCTTTAGTTATTGTAATTGTACTCCCTGGGGCAACAGATTCTCCCAACATTTTCTTTGCCACGAAGTTTTCAACCGTTCGCTGAACAACACGACGTAACGGACGAGCACCCAGGCGGGGATCATAGCCTTCGTCCACAAGGATATCTTTTGCTTCTTTATTGACTTCAACGCTTACTTTTTGCACTGCCAAGTTTTTATTTACTCCTACCAGGATAAGGTCGATTACCTGGTAAAGCTCATCTTTATTCAGCGGTCTAAATACTACAATCTCATCAAAGCGGTTGAGAAACTCTGGCTTAAATTGCTGTGAATCAATCAGCCCATCAATAAATTCTTTTTCAAATTCTTCTAACTTTTTACCCTCATGAATATATTTTCTGATCTTATCTGCGCCAGCGTTGCTCGTTGCAATGATAATTGCATCCCTGAAGCTCACTTCTTTATTATTTACATCACGCAGAATACCTTCATCAAGAAGCTGGAGTAGTGTATTCAAAACATTATCATGCGCCTTCTCGATTTCGTCTAAAAGTACAACACTAAACGGCTGCTTCATGACCTGAGCGGTCAGACTGTTTGGATTATCAGCTCCATCTGCAATCAGCCGTTCAACATCGTCACCCTTCACGTATTCATTTAAATCAACTCGAACAAGTCTATCTTCGCCGCCAAAATAGACTTCACCTAATGCTTTTGACAGCTCTGTTTTACCAACTCCGGTTGGTCCTAAAAAGAGAAATGTACCGATCGGCCGGTTTTCATTCCTCACCCCAGCTCGCGCTCGCCGAAGCGCATCACTCACTACCTTCACTGCTCGTTTTTGGTTAATCATGCGCTCATGAATTTTATCCTCCATATTCAAGAGTTTTTCTTTCTCCTGCCCTTCGTCCGCCACACCAACCTTGACATTCATCGTTTGCTCAATTGCTTGCTGAACAGATTTAGCCGTCACTAGTCCGCTTTCAGAATAATTCGCAGATGACTCAAGCAACTTAAATGCCCTGCCTGGCATTGCTAATTCATGAACGTATCTCTCGCTCAAGCGATAGGCCTCTCTCAAAGCTTGATACGTGTACGTTACCTTATTCTGAAATTCCGTCATAATCAGCTGATTCTGCATGACCCTGAATGTATCTTCCTCTGAAGCCTCAGATACCATCAAACGATTCAGCGCACTTACGAGTGATGGATTTCTCTGGGAAATTTCCAGCCAGCGCTGTTCATCCATTGTTAAAATCATTCTGAGTCCGCCGCCTTCAAGCACTGGTAAAAGCAGGTTTGTTAAATTTACTGAGCCAACACCCTCTTCAAAAAAGAGCTGTGCATCATCAAGACAAACGATAATATTTTTTGCTCTATAGGCTTCGCCTAAAGTTCGATTCATCAACTGTTCAATCTCCCCCCTTCCCGGTGCCGCAGAAATTAGTGACGAGGCATCAAGCATAATCACCTGACGAAATTTCAACGTACCAGACAAACGAGAAGAGGCATCAAGAAGCTTTTCAGCAAATCGTCGCACGAGCATTGTCTTACCAACACCCGCTGGTCCAACAAGTGTAATATTTTGTCTTCCACCGCTGCTAAATGTATTCACCATTTGGTCTAATACTTTATCCTGTGAAGCAATATCCGCATGAAAGAGTCCACTATGTGCGATGCGGTTACTCTCATTTACTCCAAAATGTTTGAGAAGTGGAATCCAGCCAAATGAAAAATCTCGAGCAATACCACCTGTTCGTTTTGGTTTTTCTTGTGCGGCAATAATGTCCTGAATTTGGTGATACCATTTTACCCCGTTAATAAGATCTTCTTCACTTATTTTGAGGGGAGCAAGCAATGTCGCAATGTCGGGGTTAGTTTTTGTAATTGCCACAATTAAAATCGGTGCGGATATTTTTTGAGCATCAACTTCTTCTTTAATTTGTAGAGCTAATTGCCATGCGTCACCTAGTGATTTATTCTCTTCTATTGCTGTCTGCAAAAACGATACTCCGACTCCAAAGCGTATCGCAAGAAATTGTCCGCCAGCTGACTGCATTGCTGCTTGCGCAGCACTAAGAAGGGTTGGCGAAGCTGGTAATCGTGCTAAAATTTCACCCTCAAGCAAGCTGTCAATACTGTTACCCGAAGACTTTGGCGCCAGGTTTTTTAGTTCACCACTCCACCACTTAAAAAGTACGATAGGAAATGCTGCCAACGAGCCGACAAACCACCCTAGTGAAACTCCCATAAATAGCAGCGTAGTGCCGCCAGCGATAAATAGTAAAGCCACAATGAGTAGTATCGTTTGCAAAGGCTTTGTAAAGAGACGAGATAGACGTGCCTTGGCTGCTCGTGAGCTGGCATAGTTAAACACTACCGTATCCATGGCACCCACCCTGAAATTGCAAGAATTAGCCCAACAATCGGTAAAAATGGCACGATTGGCCAAATAAGCAGTGAGAGGATTCCATAAATACTTGTTGCGCATAACACTAAAATACCGGTTAGAATAATAATCATACGTACAGTAGCGCCAACAAAACGAGAAACCAGCTTATCGAGCCACGCTTGAAATTTTTGGCCAAGTGAGCCATCAACATGTGAGTTAGCTGATATTTGCCTAAATGGTGAAAAAAGTGTTTTTAATAAAAGGTCAATTGAGAAATAGTCCATCATGCTGGCTAATCGCTCACCAGAAAGACTGGCCTGTCTGCGCCACCCTGTACCATACCACCACGAAATAAGAGCTATTATAAGCATAGGCTTATTGTATCATTTTTTCTTCTTTCATATGAGGTATAATAATTGGTAATGTTTCCTGTTATCACTCTTGGAAAAAGTATCAAAAAAGCCATGCACCTTCGTGGTGGCGGTTCAACGCTGCCTGGGCTTGTGGTTGAGCGAATTGACCCTAAATTTCTAAAAAGGACTTTAAAGCAGCCGCCTCACGGCGTGGTGGTTATTTCTGGCACTAATGGCAAAACGACGACGACAAAAATGGTAGTTGAACTTTTAGAATCTCAAGGGCTAAAAGTCTTTAGTAACCCGACTGGCAGTAATTTTACACGCGGCATTGTGAGTTCACTACTTGATTCTGTTAACGCAAAGGGCAAGCTAAGTGCAGATATTGCTGTCTTAGAACTTGATGAGGCACACGCAGTTCATTTCGTGAATGACGTGCAGCCAAAATATAGTCTGTTACTTAATGTCATGCGAGATCAGCTTGATAGATTTGGTGAAATCGATACCACGGCAAGTATGCTTGAAACAGTCGCTCAAAAAACGACCGGTGCTGTTGTTTTAAACCGTGAAGACCCACGAGTTCGAGCCATCGCTACTTCACTAAAAAATCAATCCGTCAGTTATTTTGGCTTAAGCAAAGAGGCAAAAGCTCACTTTCCAAATGATGATGAGTTACATGCCAAGAAAAAAGTAGCTACTACAGCCAAAAAATCTGCAAACGACACTGTCTTAGGGTCTTTTAAAAATAGTTCAGCTGTTTTCAAGTTTAACGGTAAAGAAAAGAAAACTTCCTTAAAACTAGATGGGATTTATAACGTTTTTAACGCTGCTGCAGCTTTAGCGCTCGTCAAAGAAATTGCTGGAGAAAAGCTCAACGAGAAAGCTCTTTTTAATGCTCTAAAAAACGTCACGCCCGCTTTTGGTCGCGGTGAAGTGATTGAAGTTGAAGGCAAGCCGCTGGAGCTGGTTTTGGTAAAAAACCCAGCAGGTTTTCAGCTTAGCCTAAAGTCTTTTAATTCAACAGGATACACCACCATGATCGCCATAAACGATAACTATGCTGATGGGCGAGACATGTCGTGGCTTTGGGACGTTGATTTTTCGAGTCTACAAAAAGAAGGGATCGCCAGTGTCAGTGGTGTGCGAGCATATGATATGGCTTTGCGGCTACAATATGACGATGTTCCGGTTGAAAATGTTTGCACAGATTTAAAGGCAGCCTTGAAGCAATTTAATGGCGAAAATAAAGACAAGCCAAAGCGAATTTTCTGCACTTATACTGCTATGCTCACTCTCAGAAAAGAGCTCGGTAAAACCTTAAACATGGAGTCTAAAAAGTGAATAAAAAAACATTAACCATTGTTCAACTTTATCCGCAGGAAATGAATATTTATGGCGACTGGGGAAATGCCTTAACGCTAAAAAAGCGGCTTGAGTGGCAAGGTTATGCTGTGAACATTCTTCACCATGAACCAGGCAAGACCTTCCCTAAAAATGCGGATATTATTATTGGTGGTGGCGGACAAGACTCTGGGCAAACCAAAGTACAGAAAGACCTTCTGAAAATTGGCTCTCAGCTTCACAAACTTGCAGATGACGGCACGCCAATGCTCATGATTTGTGGACTCTATCAGCTATTCGGGCGCTATTTCAAAACCAGCGACAACAAAGTAATCGAAGGTATTGGTTTATTTAAAGCCGAGACAATTGCGAGTGAAAAACGCATGATTGGTAATATCAATCTTGAAACAGAGTTTGGGCAAGTTATTGGCTATGAAAATCACTCCGGCAAAACCTATCTTGATAAAGGTCAGAAGCCTTTTGGCACCGTCACGAAAGGTGATGGCAATAATGGTGAAGATGAAACTGAAGGCGCACGCTATAAAAACGTGATTGGCAGCTATCTTCACGGTTCTCTACTACCAAAAAATCCAAGCTTGGCAGACTTCTTAATTGAACAGGCAGCTATTAAAAAGTTTGGAGAATATACCGTTCAAAAACATATTGACGACTCATTTGCGAACCAAGCAAGAGTAATCTCAGCCAAGCGACCAAGATAAAAGACCCTCGAGAATTGGGAGTCTTTTATCTATTGTCTGTTCTATATCTAATATGTTGATTTTGTTTTGCTGCTGACTTTATCTTGAGAGAATGTTACTGTAATCGCACCCTTATCGATGATGACGTTTCCGTAAGTACAAAGTTCACTTTTTCCTAGACCATCTATTTCGCTTTCAGTACAACTCTCAGACTCTTTACCAGTCGCCTCTTCAACTTGTGCCTTGGTCATACCATTCTCAATTTTCGCATAAGCAGCTTCCATATCCCACTCCTCTTCCTCAGTTGTTGCATTTTCTTCTGGGGCGACGGATTCGGAGGTAGATGACTTATTATTACTACCGCTAGTTGTATCATCTAATGCATCACTAAATAACTTCTGTGAAGCTAGAACCAAAACAATAGTTAAAACAGCTAGAATAACTGCCGCAATTGCTTTGCCTTTGCCTGATTTTCTACCATTTTTAGTCTGTACAATTCCAATTATGCCAAAAACTAAGCCCAGCAAAGCTAAGATGAAAGCAATGTTATTTATAATTGGAATGATCGATAAACAAATTCCAATAATACCTAGTGCCATTCCAGCTGTTGCTAGACCTGACTTTTCTTTTTGAGCCATTTTCTTCTCCTTAAACCTTAATTACTTAAAATAAAATATATATCACTAAAACCTTAAATAACACTGACAAATGTCAGTGGTTGCTGATTAATGTAAGCAATAGCCTAAAGGTAATGACAGATGATATTTATAAGATAATTGGCGAGCGCATTAGAAAGCTACGAAAAGCACACGGCCTAAGTCAAGAAAAGCTCGCCGAACGAGCCGGAATCGATAGGAGTCATATGGGTTTTATTGAACAAGGTCGCCGCCAACCAACCCTTTCAACTCTTCACAAACTCACAAAAACTTTGGATATCTCTTTAGAAGAATTATTTCGCGGTTTGTAGTTCTTTGAGAGCCTCAACCACTTTATCGCCATGCCCCGTTGGTGTTACACGCCCAAAAACTTTCACAACTTGCCCATCTGGATTTATGATAAATGTTTTCCTCAAGATTCCCTCTTTACCAAACATCTTTTTACCCCATGCACCGTAAGCTTCAATGACCGTTCGGTCTGGGTCGCTGAGAAGTGTGAAATTGAGCGAGTGTTTTTCTTTAAATTTTTCGTGTGAATTTGGCTCATCCATAGAAATTCCAACAATTTCTGCGCCAAGCTTAGCTAGATCGTCTCGTGCATCTCGCAAGCTACACGCTTCGACAGTGCAACCTGGTGTATCGTCTTTGGGGTAAAAATAGAGCACAAGCCACTTCCCCCCATAGTCTTTCAAAGAGTGTCGCTTGCTATCGGAGCTCACGAGTGAAAAATCCGGCGCAAAATAGGGTGATTTTTTCATATCTCTATTATAGCAACTTCTTGCTTTTTTATCTTTGGTTCATCTATACTGAGAACAAATTATAAGCACAAGGACTAATTCAATATGCCTCCAGAGTATCCGACAGAGACTCACGAAAAAAAGAGTAAAAAGAAACTCATTTTAGTTCTTGCTCTTTTTACTTTTTTAATTGCAGGGACAACAACATTTGGGCTGCTCTATTACAAAACAAAGATGAGTAGTGATGAAGAACTTGCCAAGAAGCAAAAAACAATTAAAGAGCTTGAGTTGCGAAATACAAATTATCTCAAGCAAATTGACGAGCTAAAGAAGATAGACGCTGACGAAGCTGAGCAAGTCACAGAAGATGCCTCTTTTAGGGAAATCCCAGAACTAGGTGTGCAATATGCTCTAAATGAGAGTACAAGCAGCTTAACTTACGTATACCGCGGGAATGACACTGTTGGTTTCTCAAACATAAAGATAGCTGACGCTGATGATCCGGCAAATCCTCTTTGTTTTTCCGGACTAGGTTCAATATCAAAGCTAGCGCCATCTGATAGATACGGTGCTTCAGAAGAGACCGCTGAAACAGCTGCTCAGCGTATGCTCGGAAATGCAGAAACTAAGAATAACGTTAAAAAAATAGGTGATAATTACTTCTTTTATTCTCCTGGGAATCAACCTTGTTATAATGCATCACAAAATAAAGCTGCGTTAGAGCCTCTCATCACACTGGAATCTCGAGCAATTGTGACTCAGGCACTACAGTCATTCCAAATTTCCGAATAGAATATAAATTAAAAAATAACCCTCAGTGAAGAAGGTATTTTGAATGGTCGGGGTGACTGGATTCGAACCAGCGACCTCACGGTCCCAAACCGTGCGCGCTACCAACTGCGCCACACCCCGATAGGTGTAACCTGGTTATTATACCAGAAGTTACACTGTTAACGTACCATTATTTCGCAAATTCTGTAGCACGGGTCTCGCGAATAACATTCACCTTGATCGTGCCTGGATATTGCATAGTGCTTTCAATCTTATTGGCAATATCTCGAGCGAGCTTAATGGCTGAGAGATCATCGATGCTTTGCGGCTTTACGATAACGCGCACTTCACGCCCTGCGCTGATTGCATAGGCTTTATCAATGCCATCAAAACTCGTGGCAACATTCTCAAGATCTTTCATACGTTCAATGAAGTTTTCTGCACTAATATTTCGCGCACCTGGCCGAGCAGCCGACATTGCATCAACAATACGAACAACCAATGCTTCCGGAGTTGTTGCCTCAATATCATCATGGTGCGCTTCAATCGCATGAGCAATTTCTTCATTCATGCCATATTTGCGCGCCAGTTCAGCGGCAATATGATGATGTTTTCCTTCCATACGATGTGTTACTGCTTTACCTGAATCATGCAATAGTGCTGCTGTTTTCACTGTTCGCACATCAGCACCAATTTCTTCTGCAATTAAGCCAGCAAGATGTGTCATTTCGGTGCTATGTTTTAATACGTTTTGACCATAGCTTGTACGAAATTTCAGTTCGCCAACAAGACGGAGCATTTCTTTTGGAATACCGACAACACCGACTTCGCGTGCCGCGTCTTCACCCGCACGATCAATCTCTTTATCGATTTGTTTTTGTGCTTTGGCGACAACTTCCTCAATTCGCGCTGGGTGAATTCTCCCATCTTTCATAAGTATCTCGAGTGTTAAACGAGCTACCTGGCGACGTACTGGATCGAAGCTTGAAAGCACCACCATGCCAGGAGTATCATCTACCATCACATCAACGCCAGTTGCTCGTTGAATAGCCTGGATATTACGACCTTCTTTTCCAATGATGCGGCCTTTCATCTCATCATCAGGAAGTTTCAGGGCAGTAACCGTTCGCTCTGCCGTTACTTCAGAACTCATACGCTCCATTGCACTAAGAAGTATCGTCTGGGCCTTCTCTTCTGCATCTGCCTGTGTATCTGACTGAAGCTTACTCACAAGCCCAAGTAGGTCCTGTTTCATATCGCGCTCAGTCATCTTCATAAGTTTGTCGGCAGCATCTTTCTTGGAAAGCTTGGCAACTTTTTCAAGTTTTTCTTGCTGCTTGGTGCGAATTTCTTTAATTTCAGTTTTTAGGGCTTCAACTTCATCTTCACGTTTTCTGAGTCTTTCACCCCGTTTATCCAGTTCATCGAGTTTTTTGTCTAAATTATTTTCTCGCTCGGCAATTCTTTCTTCAACCTTTTTAATTTCTTTGCGACGAGTTTGCTCATCTTTTTTAGCTTCTTCAACGATTTTAAGCGACTCGTCTTTAGCGTCAAGAACAATTTTGCTTGCTTTATCAGTCGCCTCTTTCAAAGCCTTTTCTGCCTCTTTTGCTTCGCCCGCGTGTTTACGCTGCGATATGACTGTCGCACCCCCAACGCCAAGTACCGCACCAACCAGCGCGGCAATAATTCCTTCTATCATACGATTAATCCTTTCTACTTCGTGCGGATTTTTTGGAGCTTTCGGTAATACTTTTCCTAAAAATCAGAATTGAGGCGACAGGTCTATGTAGGATGAATAATTACACCTCGGTTTGCCCACTAATCAGCACATTGTTGTATTACATTGCCTCATTTCTATTGTAGCGCTTCGTTCAGTTTTTTAGCAAACTATTTTTTGGGTTTTGTAATATGAGGCTGACTACCATAGTCTGGTAAAACAATTTTATTATTTTTGCCGCTTTTGATCTTTACTAAACCATTCTGAATCCAATCCTCACCTTTTACACCAATAACAGGAATGTCTTGCGCATACGCAATTGTATTTGCAACTGTGATACCAATTCGCAAGCCCGTGAAACTGCCCGGGCCTTGAAATACTACGATGCCCTCAAGACTGTCCCACTCTTTCTGATTGCTTATGAGAAAATCCTCTATCGCTCCGGGTATCTGTATGGCTAATTGCCTGCCAGCTTCCCAAGCCTTTTCTCCAAGTTTTTTATCACCATCATAAAGACTTAATTCGCAAAAATAAGTATCGGTTTTGATAGTTAAGATTGTCATTATTTTTCTACTCTCACCTTTCGATTAGTATCGCTCGTTACCTTGATGGAAATTAATACATGGTTTTCAGGTAAAATATCCTGTACACTTCTTGCCCACTCAAGAATAGTAATCTTTTGCTTATCGTTAACAGACTCAGCAAGTTCATGTTGCATAATACCTGCATCATGCAGTCGATAAAAATCATAGTGATATATTTCCAGATTATCCTCTGTTCTATAAACTCTGTTAATAGTAAAGCTGGGGCTTTGCACCTCATCAATACTTTTTAGACCCTTCACTATTCCCTTTACAAGTGTCGTTTTTCCTGCGCCAACATCACCAATAAGTTCCAGGCATTCACCACCCTTAAGACTCTTGGCAATTTCTTCCCCAAATACCTGCATCTCGGTTTCAGATTTTATAATCTTCTCTATCACTGCATAACAGTATATCGTGTTCTGAATTATTAGAGTAAAATAAGTCTATAAGAAAACATTAGCGCTAACAGCCGAAATTGCTTATAGTATATAGAAGTGGGCATATGAGAATATCCGATGCAACAATTGAAGATTTATTGAAAAAAAGCGGCAACCTCGCCGATGATCAGTTAGAGATTCTTAAAGAAGAGCAGCGTACCACCCGTCGTCCCTTGCAGGATTTAGTAATCCGCCATGAGTTAATGAGTGAGAAAGAACTCACCAAGCTTTATGCGCAATATGCCGGATTTACCTATGTCGAGCTTAGTCCAGACAACATCCCAAGTAATATTTTAGAGTTAATACCTGAACGGATCGCTCGTCAATATAATGCCGTCGTTTTTAAAAAAGAAGGCAACGAACTTTCTCTGGCGATGGAAGATCCTGATGATGTTCAAGCGGTTGATTTTATCCAAAAACAACTTGGTCAAAGTGCAAAGATTTATATTGCCACAAAAGAAAATATCTTACGGGCGCTTGATAATTATAGGAGTGACTCGAGTAAAGAATTAAATAAAGTTATCGATGTCGAAAAAGACGAAAATGCTGAAAATGCTCAACAAGTTTCTGAGTCCGATATTGCCGAAGATTCACCAATTGCACAGACAGTTAATCTATTGCTTGAATATGCTGTTCGCGCCCATGCGTCCGATGTTCATATTGAACCCCGCGAAGAGTACATTCAGGTACGTTATCGTATTGATGGCGTTTTACAAGAAGCCAATCGTTTGCCAAAAAACGTACTTGCGGCACTAATTAGCCGTATTAAAATTCTTGCTAATCTCAAGATTGACGAGCGACGTGCACCACAAGATGGCCGATTTAAAATCAATATCGCCGGACACACCTATGCGCTTCGTGTATCCACTCTACCGGTCGCTGACGGTGAAAAAGTAGTAATGCGTATCTTGGACGAAGGCGATAAAGCATTGACTCTGCAAGAACTTGGCTATTGGGGACGAACACTCAGGGCAACACAAGAAGTGATTACGGAGCCTCATGGCATGATTCTTATTACTGGTCCGACCGGTTCTGGTAAATCAACCAGTTTGTTTAGCTTGCTTACTATTCTCAATAACCCTACCGTTAACATCTCAACCGTTGAAGATCCGGTGGAATATAAAATTCCTGGCGTGAACCAAACACAAGTTAACCCCAAAGCTGGGATGACTTTTGCAACAGGGCTTCGGGCACTTTTGCGTCAAGACCCAAACATTATAATGGTTGGTGAGGTTCGTGACGTTGAGACTGCAGACCTTAGTGTGCAAGCTGCTCTCACCGGTCACCTTGTCTTCTCTACTCTACATACCAATAATGCTGCCACGAGCTTGCCACGTCTTCTTGATATGGGTATTGAGCCGTTTTTGATTGCAAGTACTGTTCGTGCCATTATAGGACAGCGGCTCGTTCGCCGGCTTTGTACAAAGTGTCGAGTTTCTTTTTCTCCTTCAACCGAAGAGTTACAAAAGATAGCTGATTCATTTGAGCTCAAAGACGCAAAGATATTCACTCATATTCATGGGCTTGAAGCCGCTGCTTTGAACGAAGGAGTCGGGAGCGATGTCAATGAGCTTGGCTCAACTGAAACAACTTTCAAAACCCTATGGCGTGCTAGTGAAAAAGGATGCGATGCGTGCCGAAACACCGGATATAAAGGTCGAGTTGGTATCTATGAAATCCTACCGAATTCAGTTGCTATTCAACAACTTATTGTTGGCAATGCAACTAGTAATGCTATTCAGGAACAAGCTATTAAAGAAGGTATGGATACGATGCAGCTTGATGGTTTAGTGAAAGCACTACGTGGACAAACCAGTATTGAAGAGATACTAAGAGTAACGCGAGAATAAAAATATGGCACAATTTACATATCAAGCAACAAATAAAAAGGGTGGTACCGTTTCTGGTACTGTAGAAGCAGCCAACAGAAGTGCTGCTATCGCTGCATTAACTCATGAAAATTTAAAACCAATTAGCGTGAAAGAAAAGCGCGAGAATAACGATAGTTTCTCAGGTTTGTCCAGTAGATTCTTTAAAAATAAAATTAAACCTGATGTGCTCGTTATTTTCACGAGACAGTTGAGTACGATGGTGGGTGCCGGAGTACCCTTACTAAGAGCACTTAACGCTTTACAGCAACATGCTGAAAACCCTCTCCTTAAATCAACTCTTGAACAGGTTGCAACAGATGTACAGGGTGGTGCGTCTCTTGCAGACGCATTAGAAAAACATCCAGTCGTTTTTAGTGATGTCTATGTTAACATGGTCCGCGCAGGTGAAGCAGCTGGTATTTTGGAAGACGTATTGAAACGTCTCGCCATGCAGCAAGAGAAAAGTGCTACTATTCGGAAAAAAGTAAAGGGCGCAATGATTTATCCAATGGTCCTTCTCAGCGTTACCACTATTGCTTTCTTCGGACTCATGATCTTCGTCATTCCTAATATTGGTAAGATTATCAAAGATATTGGTGGCGAAGATGCCGAGTTACCCGCTCTCACACAAATAATGCTTGGTATTAGTGACTTCACTGTAAGCTATTGGTATATTTTAATAGCACTTGGTTTTGGTATTTTCTTTGCTGTTAGTCGATATCTCAGAACCCCAAGCGGCAAGCGAAATTTTCATAGACTTATCCTCAAAATCCCTATCGTGAGAGGGCTGGTCAAAAAAGTTGCCGTCGCTCGTTTTGCTCGAACTTTTTCTTCTTTAATGGGAGCTGGGGTGACTGTACTTGCCGCTCTGAAAGTTACCGGCAAGGCAATCGGTAATACTGTCTATATGGAGTTTCTCGATAATGCAGCCGAGGAGGTAAAGAATGGTAAGCAACTCTCCGAGGTTATCGCTAAAAGTGACCTTTTCCCAGATATTGTTGGGCAGATGTTAGCTGTAGGTGAAGAAACTGGTAAAACGGATACTGTACTCGTTAAAGTGGCGGACTTTTATGAAGAAGAGGTTGATGTTGCGGTAAACAGTTTGAGCTCTATCATTGAACCGTTGATGATTATTGTGCTTGGAGCAATGGTTGGTTTAGTCGCTGCAAGTGTCATGGGTCCGATTACCAGTATTTCTCAGAATATTCAGCAATAACCAAACAGAGAAAAAATAGTTCAATCACTATTCCTCTTATGCTATACTGGCAATAATAATGAACAGTGGGCAACTATGAGCAAATTATTTTACAGAGATAAACCAATTATCGGTTTGGATGTTAGCCAAACCGGATTGAAAGCTATGGCTATTAGCGACAAGAAACCATTGGTCATAGGGTATGGATCAGTCGACCTTGACCCGGTTAAAATGCAAAAAAGCCTTGACGGCAAAGATGATTATCTAAGCAAAAATATAAAGTCACTTTTTACCAAAAAGATCATCGGTAAAATGCCGAGCAATAATGTAGTCCTGAGCGTACCGACAGCTCGAACGTATGCTCGAACCTTTACACTACCATTAGAAGCAGAAGGTAATCTCCAAGAGGCAATAGACCTTGAAGCTGAACAATACATTCCCGTTCCTTTAAATCAGCTTTATACCGACCATCAAGTTATCGAATATAATAAAGACGATCTGGTCGTACTCATGTGTGCCGTCCCAAAAACAATTGTTGACGCATGTGTTGATGCGGCAAAAAAAGCAGAACTTGAAGTGGTAATGGTGGAACCTGGAGTTAACGCTGTAGCACGTCTATTAACCCTCACTGAAGATGGACATCTCCCTACTGTTATCGTTGATATCGGCCCTACTACAACTGACATTGCTATCTTAGACGGATCTATTAGAGTAACCGGAAGTATCGTTATAGGAGGCAATACGTTCACGCTTGATATAGCTAAAAAAATGCATGTTCCATTAGAAAATGCTCATCAATTAAAGGTTCTGCACGGTCTTAGCGCAGGGCCACGCCAAGCAAAGATTAGTGCTGCGCTTGAGCCAAATCTAAAAAGAATTATTGCCGAAACAAAAAAGGTTATTCGATACTATAATGAACGCCTCGGCGCTACACGTAAACTTGAGCAAGTGCTTGTTGTGGGCGGTGGCTCAGGTATTCCTGGACTTGGAGATTATTTTACTAACGCACTTATTATGCCTGCAAGACTTGCGAGTCCATGGCAAGTACTTGATTTTGGAAAACTCACTCAGCCATCGAAACAATTTAAACCACGATATATAACTGCTGGCGGACTTGCCTCGGTGAAACCAAAGGATATCTGGTCATGATTAACCTATTAAGCCCCGAGGATAAAAAACAATTACGCGCTGCTAGAGTAAATGCTCTGTTAATTCGTTATTACTTTTTAATTATAATAGCGATCGTTGGTTCGGGTTTAATCCTGGGTGGTGGTTTCTATATTGCTGATCAAAACGCAGAATCTGCACGTATCGATCTCATAAGGGCAGAAGATGATACGAAAGATTACATCAAAGTAAAGCAGCAATCAGAAGAGTTTGCAAATAATTTAAAAGTAGCAAAGCAGATACTGGCAACGGAAGTAGTTTATAGTAAAATGATTACAGATATTGCTAATACTATTCCGTCAGGTACTATTCTGGCAAGTCTTTCGCTAACTCCGGAAACAATAAGTAAAAAAATGGAACTCTCTTTTCAAACAAAAAATTACGATCAGGGCATTCAGCTAAAGACAACCTTAGAAAATTCAGATTTATTTAGCGATGTCAGTATAACTAATATTACCAACAAAGGAGAAGAAGGCAGTGGCGCATATCCAACTGATGTAAATATTAGCGCTACCTTCCATCCAAGGAATATCCTTGCTGGTAGCCAAGGGGGCAGATGATGAAAAAAGGAAGCTTAAACGCTGTTATTCTAGAGAGGTTACTCATCATTGGTATCATACCTCTCATTGGTGTTTCCATTTTTGTGATCCATTCCCTCTTTGGAGTTTTGGAGCAAAAGTCAAAAGAAGCCAGTCATGCAAATATAGACTCAGAAGTAGGTGCTGAAAATATTAATGATCTCAAGAAGCTTGAGGAAAAACTAGCCCAAAATCAAGATGTGGCCAGGCGTGCAGCCGCTATTGTAGCTGATAGCAAGCAATATCGTTATCAGGATCAGATTGTTAACGATATTAACACGTACGCTGCTGCAGCAGGTGTTACAATTTTAGGTTTTGATTTTAACGAAAATAGCGAGGGTACAAATACTGAGGGCAATGCGACGTCAACTGAAGGTACATCCTCTACCGGTAACTCGACAGCCACTCAACAAGCACCACCAAGTAATACATCGGCTACGGCAGCACCAGGCTTAAAGACAGTTAACGCTTCAATTCAACTTGATAGCCCCATTCCCCTCACTGACTTCCTTATATTTTTAAAATATATTGAGCAAAATGTTACAAAAATGCAGATTACAGGTGTTACATTAACTCCTGCGGAAGATCCGAATCTTATTTCGAATCCCACCATCAACATAACAGTGTATACGAGGTAATAAAAATGAAGAAAATTAACATAGCAGCAATCAAGCGAAAAACACTTTCTATCTTTAAGCCGATTATTTCACACCATGCAATTATTTTTATCATACTGTCATTACTCTTTCTTATGTACATCGTCTACACTACACAGAGAATTCTTACCAACACTGAAGATACTGCATACAAGAGTAGAGCTGAGCAAAAAGGTACTACAACGACATTCGATGAAGAAACTATCAAAAAGGTTGAGCAACTACAGTATCGCAGAGATGCCTTGAAGCCAGAACTTCCTACTAATGGTCGTATTAATCCTTTTGCCGAGTAGAATATAAGATAACTGTTATAATACTATTATGTTAATGCTTTCTCAGCGCTTAATAAATAAGCCCGTCATGAGCTTACAGACTGGTGCTGAAATTGCCCACACTAAAAAAGCGATTATTGACCCTCGCAACTTACAGGTTGTTGGCTATTTTGTTGTAAGTAAAATTAAAAATGATCCGTCTTTAATTCTTAAAATTACTGATATTAGAGAGGTTAGCAATGTTGGCTTCATTATCGATTCCATTGACGAAATCTTACCCGAAGCTGATTTACTGCGTATTCAAGAAATAACCCAACTGCAATTCGATCTCATTGATCTATCAGTCGTTGATGAGAATAAGCATAAACTAGGTAAAGTTATCGATTACGGTATCGATCCGCTTACTTTCATGATCCATCAACTTCATATCAAGCAACCGCTGCTTAAAAGCTTACAAGTTGCTGAACTACTCATCAATCGTACTCAAATCATTGAAATTAATGACAATGAGATTATTGTAAGAGAAGCAAGTGCCCGAGATGTTGAAAAATATCAGGCTCCTGCCACACCAAACGCGGACTTCATTAATCCTTTTAGAAAACCACAAGCTGAAAGTAAACAGGCTACTCCTCAGTAAGTGCTTGCTTGATGTCATCATACAAAAAGCCTTGTCTTGCTAAATAGGCGATGAGCTTTTGTTCATCATTGTAACGATTTTTCTTTTTCTCAATAACTTTTCTTAGTTCTCCATAATCACTGCGCCCTGTCACTTCAAGATACTTTTCAATAATAGACTGCTCAATGCCTTTAGACCTGAGCTCACTAATGAGTTTTCTTTTACTCACCCCTTTTGTAAGCCTACGGTTTTCAATCCAAAAGCTCACAAATTTTTCATCATTAATATATCCTTTTTCCTGCAGTCTCTCAAAAATTCGTTTTGTAATTTCAGGTGAAACTCCCTCTTTTTTCTTGCCGTCTTTTCTTCTTGTATTGCGTGTTTTTTTAAAAAGATACTCTTTCACTTCTTTTTCACTATGCGGGCGAGACAAGCAATACTCAAGCGTTCTTGTATAAAGCCTGCCAAACTGGCTCTCCTGCTCCAACCCAATCAGCTCTTCTTCGGAATATTCTTTACCTAGCTTAAGCCCAAGCTCGCCAACCTGAAAAATATCTAATGAAAATCGATACTTCCCGTCAACGTCAATATTCACTCTATTCTTATTTTTTTGTTGAACAGTAATTGCAGTGATTTTCATTGGGAATACTTTTCAACGGCACGCTTGTATGTATGAGGAGGGTTAGCGCGGTTTAGCGCCTCAGACTCTTTCTTCCAAGCATATAAATCAATAAGCTTGATGTGCTTCATAGACATAGCCATCGCAATATCACCCCAAGAGTCTTTGAGTGTAATTTGCTTTGTCATAAGTTTAACTTTCTTGTTCGGCTACTTTCGCTCGAATTTTTTTATCAACTTCTGCTAAGACTTTTGGATTTTCTTTGAAATATGCTTTTGTTTTGTCGCGGCCTTGACCGATTGTTTCGCCGTTATATTTATAGAATGCTCCAGACTTATCAATAATTCCATATTTCTCAGCTAGATCAATGGTATCACCAGTTTTTGAAATTCCCTCGTTATACATAATATCAAATTCAGCAATTCTAAATGGTGGTGCAATTTTATTCTTCACTACCTTCACTTTTGTTCTGTTACCCTTTACTTCTTCACCAACTTTAATTTGTCCAATGCGACGAATATCAAGACGAACTGAAGAATAAAATTTGAGCGCATTTCCCCCAGCAGTCGTCTCAGGATTACCAAACATCACACCAATCTTCATGCGAATTTGGTTAATGAAAATCACTGTTGCTTTTGATTTATTAATAATTCCTGTCAATTTTCGAAGCGCCTGACTCATAAGTCGTGCCTGTAAGCCAACATGCGTATCACCCATTTCGCCTTCAATTTCTGCTTGCGGAACAAGTGCCGCAACAGAGTCGATTACCACAAGGTCAACCGCATTTGAACGAACAAGTGTTTCTGCAATTTCAAGCGCCTGCTCGCCATTATCTGGTTGACTCACCAATAGGTTATCAGTGTCTACACCAAGCTTCTTTGCATATGCCGGGTCAAGCGCGTGTTCCGCGTCAATAAATGCCGCTGTACCGCCTTGCTTTTGCACTTCAGCAATTGCATGCAAAGTCAGTGTCGTTTTTCCTGAGCTCTCAGGACCATAGACTTCAATCACACGTCCTTTTGGATAGCCCCCACCAAGTGCAATGTCTAATCCCAATGTCCCAGACGGAATGAGCTCAACATCGGCTTTGTGATTTTCACCAAGCTTCATAATTGAACCATCTCCAAATTGCTTAGTAATTTGATCGACTGCTAGCCCGAGTGCTTTTAATTTTCCATCGTCTGTTTTTGCAGCTGTAGCTTTCTTCTTTTCTGCCATTTCTACCCTCTCCTAAATCATTTAATCCTAACTATATTATACGTGATTTGTTACAATACTTACATGCTAAGAACTCGTGGATTTACAGTTATCGAACTTATCGTACTCATTATCTTACTATTTGCTATTGGGTTGGTCGTATTTATTCAAGTGCAAGATATTCGTGCATCTGAACGTGACAATCAACGAAAGTCTGATATTAACGCCATCTACTATGGGCTTGAAGAAGTTTTTTATGAAAAAAACAATTATTACCCAGAAAGAATTAGCGCGAAAGTATTACCTTACGTAAGCCCTGAATCTTTCAAAGACCCGAATGGCTATGAAATTAATAATCGAAAATCTGATTATCGCTATAATCCAAGTGGTTGTGTTGGAGGAAAGTGCGAAGGCTACTCGCTACGTTCAGTGCTACAAAAAGAAGCGGATTTTGTTAAAACTGAAAAATCTAATCCTTAGTGAATGACCTGCCACCTTTAAATGCTTCGACTGCATTATTGAGTGTTGCAATTTCTCTCTTTGGATCTGCGACAAAGGAAAATTGATACGTTGTTTCATCTCCTTCTGTTGAAAGGCGAATAGAACCATAGCCGAAGAGATGTGCCAAGATACCATCTTGACGAAAACTAGCATCCTCAACATCAGCTAAGCTGACAGTTTGCTCGTGTTTAGAGAGTGGAGTGAATTGCAATTCTTGGATAACACTTTCGTTTGTGAGAAAAAACTTATTATTTCTATATACCCACACCGCAACATAGGCAACAAGAGTGCAAAGCACAACAAAGACAGTCGCAAATAATAATGTCTCTCCGTAACTTGGCATCCTTACTGCTTCAGAAAGAGCAGAATAGTTAAGCAATCCAAAGAAAGTAATGATGATAAGCAGGGCTGCACCTACAATAGGTAGTATCATACCTATTGGATGTCTTCTCACAGCACTGACAACATATTCCCCTTCACTCAAATTTAATTGCGGGTATTTCCTTACAGACTCTTCGTGTTTTTTCTTTAGCTCGGGACTTATTTCAGGCTTTTGCGGCTCAACTGAACGCTCAATATGAACGACTTGTGGTGCCTTTTCTTGTTGCGGTAGAGTCTGGGGAGGATGAGCATAAAGAGGATTACCATTGGCGTCATAAGCAACTGGCTGATTATAATCTTGCTGCTTTGTTTCCTTGTTGCTCATATTTTTATTATAGCAAGCTCTGCTGGTCAGTATCTTTTTTCCTTGGTGGATTTTTGCCAATGTGTTTATAAGCTTTTGGCGTTACTTTTCTTCCACGTGGCGTTCGCTCCAAGAAGCCAATCTGCAAAAGATATGGCTCAAAAAAATCTTCGATAGTGGAGCGTTCATCGCCAGTGATTGCTGCAAGCGTTTCAACTCCAACTGGTCCGCCAGTATGATTTTCTATGATTGTCTTGATCAATCGCCTATCAGCTGGGTCAAGACCTGCTGTATCAATCTCAAGCAGATCCAATGCGCCATGAGCAATACTCGTATCAATGATGCCATCACCGTTGATATCTGCATAATCTCTTACTCTTTTTAACAAACGGTTGGCAATTCGTGGTGTTAAACGAGCTCTATTTGCAATTGTACTTGCTGCTTCTTCGTGCACTTTCACATTTAAGATATCGGCTGAACGATGAATAATTTGTTTTATTTCGTCCTCATTATAGAATTCAAGCCGATGCATAATGCCAAATCGATCACGTAGTGGTGCCGCCAATGCACCGGTTCGTGTGGTAGCACCAATAATAGTAAATTGCGGAAGATCAAGTCGAAGACTTTTTGCACTCGGACCCTTACCCAAAATAATATCAAGCTTGAAATCTTCCATTGCGGAATAAAGCACTTCTTCAACGCTTCGACTTAAGCGATGGATTTCATCAATGAACAAGATATCACCATCTTGCAAATTAGTAAGAAGACTCGCAAGATCAGCTGCACGTCCAACGGCAGGTCCGCTGGTTACTCTAATTTGCGCACCCATCTCATTAGCAATTACAGTTGCCATAGTAGTTTTTCCAAGTCCTGGTGGACCATAGAGTAATACATGGTCAACTGGTTCACCACGTTTTTTCGCAGCATCAATTGCTAGTTTTAAATTCTTCTTTAATCGCTCCTGACCAATATAGTTCTTAAAGTCTTTCGGGCGCAGCGTATTCTCAAACTGCTCTTCAGCCTGATCATCGTCATTTTTACTAGTATCGATAATTCGCTCAATTGCCATTTCTATTTACCTTTTTTCAGTGCCTTTTTAATTCGTTCTTCAGTGCTGATTTTCTTATCAATCGAACTTAGAGCATCGTGTGCATCCAATTCTGTATAGCCCAATGAAACGAGTGCCTGCAGAGCTTCGTCATCTGGGTCAACTCCTGCACGATGAACTAGATTTTCTGCTGCGTCACCAACAGTTGCACCGACTTTATCGCGCAGCTCAACTATAACCTGTTCAGCTGCTCGCTTACCAATTCCTTTTGCAAGCTGCAGATACTTTACATCACCATTCGCGATTGCATTTCGTACTGCCTCATTTGTACCAATATCCAAAATTGCTATAGCTGCCTTTGGTCCTACATTTTTTACGCTCAACAACTGTTCAAAAAGCTGCTTTGAAGTAATATGCAAAAAACCATACAAATCGTGAGTATCTTCTTTGATATGCTCATAAATATATAACTTTGTTTCTTTGTTGGTTGAAATAACCTCCAAGTCAGAAAGTGGAACCGTTACGCCATACCCAACTCCAGCACATTCAATAACAATACTGTTTATCTTTTCAGTAACTTTACCCCGTAGCGTTGCAATCATAGTAATATTATCGCACAATGAAGTGATTTTCGTCGAATGTATCAGTGATATACTTGTATTCATGGAAATATTTGGGGTCATTGCTGGAATTCTTGTTGTCTTTGCTTATGCGCCTCAAGCGATTAAAACTATTCGAACGCGCCAAACTCGCGACCTCTCGCTTTCAACATACCTTATGATTGTTGTAGCCTCTGCTTGCTGGGTTATGTATGGTGTCTATAAACACAGCATTGCACTTTGGCTTGCAAATAGTGTCGTTGGGATTCTTGCGCTAATAATCGTTATTATCAGATTCAAGAATGACTGGTCAATAGATGTAAAGCCTCATCGTAATCTGAAGCGATAAAAGTAGGGTTCGCTTCAGCAAGCTCACTGGGCGAATGTGAAGTTGCAATTGCTAACACAAAACACCCAGCTTCTAGAGCTGATTTGATGCCGCTCTTTGAATCCTCTATGACAATTGATTGTTCAGGTGCAGCTTTTGCTAACTCTAAAACTTTTAAATAAGGCTCGGGGTGAGGTTTGCCGTTATCTATATCATCGCCAGTGATCACGTTATCAAATAAATCTCTTATCCCAAATGACTCAATGATAAATTTTTGTACCCGTTGATTACTAGAAGTAACAAGATTCATTGTCTTATGTTGTTGCCTCGCCCAGCTTATAAAATTAAGTACGCCCTCAATTGGCGTCAGTTTCTCTTTGGCAATCTCTAGGAATATATCTGTCTTTTGAGAAATCAGTTTATCCGTAGAATGAATACCCGGATTGCCATATTCAGCGATTAAATGACCGAATATATCTTCTGCCGTTCTTCCTTTAAATCCATCCCACTTACTCCTATTAATGGCAAATTTATTTTTCAAGCAAGTCTGTATTTCCGCCTCAACATGAAACGGTTCAGTATCTGCAATCACGCCATCCATATCAAAATGAATGTGTTTCAGCTTACGTTTTATCATAAAAGTATTATCTCATAGCTTGACTATGCATAATAGCTACTGCCAGTGCATCTGCACAGTCGTCTGGTTTTGGAACTTCTTTTAGCCCCAATGAGATTTTCACCATCTCTTGTATTTGCTGTTTCGTCGCTCGACCATAGCCAGTTAAAGATTGTTTAATTTGCAGCGGTGTATATTCAGTAATTTTTAAATCTGCTTGTTTGCCTGCCAGCATTGCCACACCACGTGCATGCGCCACGCTCATTGCGGTTGTGACATTTTGTGCAAAAAACAGTTTTTCAATTGCCATCTCTTGCGGTTTAGTTTCTTTAATAATTTCTTCCAGTGACTCATAAATTTCTTGCAAAGAATCTTCAAGTGGCTGCTTAGGCTTTGTGCGAATTACCCCGGCATCAACCAATTTTGTCTTGCCATGTACAACATCAATCACCCCAAATCCTACAATACCTGTTCCTGGGTCAATGCCAATAATTCTCATATTCAATTTACTCTTTTATATCAAAATTACTGTGTACGTTCACAACATCATCAAGGTCATCAACTGCGTTCATCACCTTCATGATTTTTTGTGCAACCGTAGAATCAGTGATCTCAACTGTATTATTCGGCACATACGCAAGTTCAGCCTCTTTCACCTTTAAGCCAGCTTCTTCAATTGCCTTCTTCACTTTTGCTAATTCTTTTTGGTCCGTATAGACAATGGTCTCGCCTTCTTCTTCGACAGCATCTTCCGCACCTGAATCAAGTATCGTAAGCAACGCGTCCTCGCCCGTCTCAGCAACACGAATTACGCCTTTTCGTGTAAACTGAAATGCCACGCTACCTTGCTCTGCCATTGTGCCACCATTTTTCGTGAGTGCTGTACGTACTTCCGGAAAGGTACGATTGCGGTTATCTGTCGCACACTCAATAATCAGACCGATACCACCTGGACCATATGCTTCATATGTCACTTCTTCAACCGCAGCAGCATTCTTATCTTTTACCCTATCAATTGAACGTTGAATATTGGCATTGGGCATATTTGCAGCTTTTGCTCGCTCAATCACTATAGCAAGTGCTGGGTTCATATCAGGATCAGTGCCAGAACGTGCTGCAATCGCAATTTGATTACCTATTTTTGTAAACAATGCGCCCCGCTTCGCGTCATTCGCACCTTTTTGTCTTTTAATTGTCGCCCACTTTGAGTGCCCAGCCATACAGTCAGCCCCTTTTTTATACTTAGTTTTAGTTACCCTTCATTATAACAATTAATATTCTCTTAAGCATGTACGACAACACCCCTTCCGCGCTTCCCTTGATACTTTCCATCCTCATGTACAGCATCGTATCTATGCCCCCAAAAAGTCGGATCAAACGGTGTATACAGCTCATGTCCACCCTTGATAATGCCGTCACTGTGTATACCTGAGCGATGCCGATTAATATCCCGACCAACGATAGGCGACTGACGACCAACCTCAAGACCTGCATAGTTCATTACTTTATTTGCTACTTCAACAGAAAGGCCAGGGTTAAATTCCCAATATATTGGCACCTCCATATCCGGACTGAATTTAAATAAGCCTGCCACCACTGGAAATACGTCAGCATTGCCAGCACGCTCACCAAGCCCGCAAATGGTTGTCTCACATTGTATGCGAATCGTTTTATTATGCCGACGTGCATATTCCGCTGCAGCATAAATCAGCATATTCGTATTAGCAACTGCCTGATTAAGATCGTTGTGATTATGGGCTGAAATAGTCGCTTCTGGATTTATCTGTGTAACCCAATTAATAACTCTGCTGTAGAATTGAAACATCCACTGCGGATCACGCTGCCCTACAGTATCTGGCACATTTACTACATCTGCACCTTCTGCTAGTGCTTCTTTTATCACCAGTTCTAAATAATCTGTATTTGTAGTAGATGCCGCTTCTGCAGAAAATTCAACGGTTGCAGTTTGATGATCGGCGGATAATTTCTTAGCAAATCGTACCGCTTCTTTACCCATAGTCAAAATATTTTCAGGGGTTTTATCAGGAAATCGCCAACGCATATGCTCAGAATCCGTTGGAATAAATGTATGAATACGCGGCCTCCTTGCTTTATGTACGGCATCCCAAGTAATTTCAATGTCTTCTAACGCAGCTCGTGCAAGTCCGGCAACTACAGGGCTGCGTTTTATATTTTCTACAATTCTTCCATTACGCCATTCAGTAACTTCATATTCAATTTGACCGACTGTCCCAGCAACATCCCGCACCTCCTCTGCATCACTCAGGGTAGCTGGAAAGCCTGCCTCAATTACCCCAATTCCAAGTCGCGCAATATGGTGGGCAATCTCAGCTTTTTTGCCATCTGAAAATTGATTGCTCTCTGGTAATGATTGTGCACCATCTCTTTCAGTTGTATCAAAAACAGTTACTTCAACCAACGGTTCACTCATATATATTCTCCTCAAAAATTACATATTAAAATCAGGCTTCGTTGAAGCCTGATTTAATTCGATCCTGGCTGTGCGGAAAACGCGTTTAGCGCTCAGGCTCCAACCATGTGAAGCACAGCCGAGAAAGGCTGAGGAGAAGTCCTAAACTATGTTTCCGATCTAATATCATATATGTCTCATTATAGCTTATAGTAACTATTCCACAATATTATAGTGAAATAATTACCAAGGACGATATTCTGTTTCTGTGCCAGTTATGATTTCTTGGCTACCGTAGGTAAAAGCATGTCTATTCCAAAAGGACACACTGTCGCTAGTAGCATTAGTCGATTGCGGGAATGGCTCATCATTCTCTTCATCAAAAACTCCGATCCACGCACTCGATAAAAGGTAGTCATTATTTGTCTGGCGAACTAGATGCATTGCCACAGTAGAGCAAGCATCCCCTTTGCGGTTCTTCGCAAAAGGTACAAGACCATCATCTTCCCTATTTTTCCTAACTCCGTACACTAATCTGTCATTTTCATTCGTTTCAACAACATCACAGACACCAATTGTGCGACCCATATCCACATGAGTTTTTATCTCGTCACCTTCTAAACTCATTCGAGAAATGGCTTCTATGAGAAGCCTCTTTAATTGAGGAGTGTCATCGATATGAGTAGCAGCATGCGAATCCACGGGGTCATAGACGACTCGTATTTCATTCTTGGATTTTGCAAGTAGCTCATTCATTATTTAATGATAACAAAAAGAGCCGTTGTCTGCTCTTTTTGTTATACTTGCAAAAATTGCGATTGTGGAGGTCCAGCAAGGAAAGAGTTTATATATTTTTATTGAGGAACTGATGAGGCTGAGAGAGCTACTGGATACTCAATATCAACAGCACAGATTGGAGAAACACTAGAAGGATAGTTTACTCCCTGTAGTATTTATAGTGCCTAGGAGGCTTATTCTAGAAACTAGCCATTAGCTATGTTGGGTCCTCTTTTGAAAGCTGCATGATTGAATCGATATTCTCTTTTATGATTTCATCAAAACCTAGCTTTGGATTCGCATAACTATATCTATCTATTATATTTATAGTTGTGTCGCTAGGCTTAACTCCATAATTTTTAAGTGCTTCACGTATTTCTTTTCGACGCTCAAATCTAACGCCTGCTTTCTTCTGGTGCTCTTCACGCCCCTCGTCCTTCTTGTTCACATCACTTATCGCTTAACTAGGTTAGATTTATCCGAGTTCAAGTGTAGCATTCATACCTATAGGTTTAAATTCAACTACCCTATCTAATGGGGCAGGGTCCAAAGCTGGGTTTAAATACGACGATAACTGTAGTGCGACTGATCGAATTGCAGGCACTGCGACAGCATTACCAAACTGCTTATACGCTTGGTTATCGCTGACTACAATCTTGAATGATTCTGGGAATCCCTGCAGGCGTGCTGCTTCTCGCGGAGTAAGTTTTCGAGGATTTTTACCTTTCTGCTCAATTAAGATTTCCGAACCATCCTTATAGTAGCGGGCAGACATTGTACTAGTGTAGGGTGAATCTGCATTAAAGAGTGAGTACCCAAAACCATTCCCCTTAGCTTTATGTTGCTCTTTTCTTCGTTGAGCTCCAGCCCAAAGTCGATCAGATATCGTATATTTATCATCGACGTTATCCTCGAGGATATCACCGACTTTAACTGGACTCATCGGAGGGTCTGCGAAGTCAAAGTCAATATCATCTCGTAATGCCACTATAAAAATCCTCTGTCTATTTTGAGGTACCCCAAAATCTTTAGCGTTATGAACTTTATAGTGCACTGTATAACCTAGCTCTTCTCTTAAAACATTCAGTATAGTTTTAAAAGTATTACCTTTATCATGACCGACTAAGCCTTTGACATTTTCAAGAAACAAAACTTTAGGCCTATGTATTTCTGCTATTTTGGCAATATTAAAAAAGAGGTTTCCTCGCTCGTCTTCAAATCCCTTCTTTAGCCCAGCATGTGAAAATGGCTGGCATGGAAATCCTGCAAGTAATACATCAAAACTAGGGATGTTCTCGGGTTCAATCTTCGTAATATCACCGTGAGGCATTTCTCCAAAATTTTCTGCATACGTTTGTTTAGCAAACTTATCCCATTCTGACGTAAAGACACATTTTCCGCCAATCTCTTCAAACGGAAT
This sequence comes from uncultured Candidatus Saccharibacteria bacterium, assembly GCA_964570845.1. Taxonomy (GTDB): domain Bacteria; phylum Patescibacteriota; class Saccharimonadia; order Saccharimonadales; family Saccharimonadaceae; genus CAZLCC01. Next base: position 196,853 of record CAZMZB010000001.1, read on the forward strand.
TCTAATTCCCCCGATACCTGCAAATAAGTCTATGAACTTAAATGACATACTCCCCTCCATTTTCGTTTTTATTAATCATAACCATTATAACACTATTGCCCCGGGGGTAAATAATATTATCTAGTATACTTAGTAATATCTTGCTGTAACCAGATTATCCCAGAAAGAATTATTCGCTCTCCATTGTGAATAATTTCTCCCATTCGTTTGATACATGCCAGAGTCAAAGAAGACATCTCCAGCTCGTACTGATTCAATCCATTTATCAAACGTTATTGGATCACCAAAGGCAATCGATCTATAAATGCCACCTGCATCCTTCTCGCACTTGAACCAACCCTTATCATTAAACTTTGACTCTACTCTTTTTTTCAAGGTTTTTGCATCCCATCGCGCTAGTGTCAATCCTTCTTCCTGCAATTCCGAAGGTACAATTCGAGGCTTATTAGGTCTCTTATCTTTAGAGTATGAGTAGAGGGCTTCAATATTATTATCTTCGTCCACTATAAGCTTTTGACCAAACTGATTCCATTTTCCAATCTGCGGAACTGGTTCACCAGACCATGAAAACCTTCCGTTCTTCTTTGCATTTGGCTTACCGAATACCTGCATAAACTCATCGCGCGTAATAGAGTAGTTATTGTCTTTAAAAATGTAGTAGTTAGCTGACCAATCCCCAAATGTAGTCTTCGATGTAGTTCCATTCTTCATTTCATATCCAAAAATATCAGGTGCATTACTCGCATTAGGAGAAACGCCCATTGCAGCCTCTAACCAATGGCCATCTTTTCCAGAATGCTTTACATTTGCTAACGCACTATCAGCCTTCTTCCCCAAAACCTTATCCCTAAAAAGTTCAACGATAGCCCTTCTATCTTCAGGTATTGCTACAATGGGCTGCGTATTATTGTCATCCATATATGTGAATATTATTTCATAATCACAGTAAGTTTGGAAGTACAAACAACCAATAGATGCTCCTTTATCATCAGCTAATCCTTGGCTAAATAAAAAAGCTTAAATCTCCGCTACACAAAACCTTGATAAACTGGAGTGTAATATATTTTTACTTATGATTGTTATAGAATTATAGATAGCAGAGATGGAGTGGGCCAGTTTTGTTTACAATAATTAAGAGATAGGCTACTAAATGAAAATCGTTGGCGCAATAATTGAAAACTTTAGAAGTATAGAGAGTCTTACAATAGACTTAACTCCAGAGGGCGATTGTAGCGCCAGAGTTTTAACCGGAATTAATGAGTCTGGCAAAAGTAATATACTTAAAGCCCTTGCTCTTCTATCTAGCGAGAATAAACTCACCTATTCTAAAGATGTAAACAAAAAAGCAAAGAGTGAAAAAAAAGACATAGAAGTCAGATATGAGCTTGACTCAAGTGCGGCATCCATCCTACTAGACCATCTTGAATCAAAAGGAGTTGCTAAAGAGATAATCGATAACATCGATATCAACTATATTGAACGAGTTGTTTCATTTGACTCTTCGTCAGCACGCAATGACTATTTTCTCATATACCTAGAAGATGCCCCTGACCTACCTGATTATTCACACTCTGAAACTAAGGGGTTCATTAAGACTGATGATACTTCATCGGAAGAGTCGGAGCCTAGTGCTTTAACTCCAGCAACACCTCAACTTGAAAAAGATAAAGCTCTTGAGGAAAAGAAGGATTGGGAAGAGGTTTTAGAAGATGTGTATGCCCACGATGCTTTAGAGGCGAGTATACCAAGAGTTATATTTTGGTCATACAAAGATAAGTATCTTATTAATAAGGAGATTAATCTAACAAATTTTTCAGCTAATCCTGCAACCGTATCTAAGCCACTTCATAATGTATTCAATCTCGCAAAATACACTGACGCTCAAATACCAGCAGTAATTAATGATGCACTTGAGGATGGCTCCCAAATGGGAGAGCTTGCAGATAAATTAGAGACAACCGTAACAGAATATCTCGAGGATGTCTGGCCAGAGCATCGAGTTAGCATCAAGGTGCTCACTGCAAACCCTACAATATCGTTTCATGTGGTAGAAAAAGATGTTCCTGCTGGAGGTAGGTATGAGGTAGCTGAACGAAGTGACGGATTTAAGCATTTCTTTGCAATCTTACTTAACTTAGCTGCAGAGAATTCTACCTCTCAGCTAAAAGACTGTTTAGTGCTCCTTGACGAGCCTGAAGTGCATTTACACCCATCAGGCGCTAAGTACTTGCGAGATCAGCTTCTAAAGATAGCTGGGCTTAACACTCTCGTTTATAGTACCCATTCTATATTCATGATTGACAGATCTTGTCTCGATAGACACTATAAGGTGCATAAAGAAGATGAGACCACCCAAATACTTAAGATTGATAGCTCAAACCCATTCAAAGAAGAGTTAGTATACGAGGCACTTGGTACGAGTGTTCTAGACCTTATAAGCGAACATAACGTTCTTTTTGAAGGGTTAACAGATAAAAAGCTGTTTGAAGCATTTACTCATAAGTATCGTTCTGAAATTAAACCCCTTGATATCACGACAATGAGCGTTGATGGCGAGACTCACTTTGATAAGTATTGTAAGTTTTTTAACAAAAAGAATATTAAAGGCTATATTATAGCTGACTCTGACAAGGACGGCGTAAGTGCACAAAAGAGAATATTAGCTAATAATTCACCTGAGTATAACGAGCGAAATACTTTTACCATAAATGATATTTTTAACACCAAAAAGAAATCATGCCTCGAAGACTTAATTCCAAGCGCTGTTCTTGAAGCATGCATAAATGATTATTCTGGCATTACTATCGTACTTGAGGAATCAAAAACTTTTGCAGAACAAATTGCCGAATACAATAGTAAGAATGCTAAAAAAATTGATATTAATGGGCTGAAGATGTTTATCTGCGATTTTGTGTGTGATGATATCTCTAAACGCACAATGACTAAAGAAAAAACTAAGCAAAAATACCCAGAATATCATGAGTTCTTAGTAAATCTTCATCAGAAGCTTAAAACTGCAAACACAGCTTAGCAGGGGTCTGCTCGTTTTTCCATTTCTTGCTTAATATAATACTCAGCAATACCATGAAGCAGCATCACCACTTCCGCCACTCGTTCGTCTGTCAGTTCATCAGATATCTCTTTACCAAGTAGCTTACGGGCTTCTTTGACGGATATTATTGGTTTTGTGGTAGTTCTATCTATTTTGGTCATTGCGAATATTCGAATTCATAAAACCACGCTTTGCCATAGCTTCATCGAAGCGTTTATCCATATAGAGAAGATCTGGCCATATACCTAGTGTGAAGTAGTTAAAGGTGATTAATCTTCCAAAGGATACTTTCTCTCCAAGATAAAAGCGGTTAATTGGCAAGAACCAGCTGCATACAGTGAGTATTTTGTAAGTATTACGATCTTTCATGGTTATTTCTGCTCCTCTACAGTGATTACATAGTCTCTAACTGATGATGAGTTGATAAATAGGTAGTAATTGCCTGCTGGCTTTTGCATAATCTTCTCGTCGCTCTGAGTACCGATTGTCGTGATGTCTTGAACGGCAATGTTCTGCTCTCCCTGAGCATTGCGGGTTGTTGTCCAGCCTTCTGGCAATAGGTAAATAAAAGCTGTTCCGCTATCTGAAACTGTGTTTACTGTGTATTTCACACGGATGTTACCGCCGCTGAGCGCAAAGACTTCTCCGCTTTTTTCTTTGTTATCTCCAGTGAGTTCGGATACCTTCACCCACTTTTTAGGTTCTGCTACTTCTTTAGCTTTCTCTTCTCCACTATTTGCTGTTTCTTCGGTTGGTGTTTCAGAACCTATGACATTGCCGATGAATGCTAGTGCTAAAACGATAATGACCCATATCCACCACTTCTTGTACCATGCTTTTTTACTATTGTGTTTATCCATTTTGGAGCCCTCCTTAGACTCGTTTGATTTATTTATACGGGTCTCCAAAATTAAAAGAGGACGGCCCGCAATCAGGTCGTCTAAACCAGTACTAAGCTTGCGCTAAATACTTTATTGATGCGTGCCGCCCATTTCTAAGCACAAGCAACGCACAAAGATCTGTGCACTTAATACTGGTTTAGACATTATTAATTATAGCGCAAAGTTCAAAAACAGTGAGATAACAGTGAGATAGTACAATTATTAGATATAATCTACCTATGACATCTAGATACCAAAGAAAACAGGAATTGCTTAACCTTAGAGCCCAGAAAATGCGTGACGATGCGAATATTGAAGATAGATTAAATTTTCAACGCCCGACTGACTCTACTCTGTACAAATTTCTAGATACTTTTCTTGAAAACTATAGCTGGCGTGAAGATATTTTTAGCGATAGTATAAATTTGTCAGTTTTTGAAAGTAACGATACAAGCGATTCCTATAAAATTACCGAGGAAAGTCAGAATCTCTACGATACACTACGCTGGCTTAGTAGCAATAAGTACCTTTTCCTTGCTAATAACCATGACGGAACAGTGACCTTAAATAATGTTAACGATGAAGAGCTCTATGAGCTAATGGCTGGGCTAAAGCCCCACATCAGTCCCGCCATTGTCATATATAATCCAACCACTAAAGAAGTCTGGTTTAATGGTCGAAAACACAAGCTACAACGAGGAAAGAATTTAAAAATATTTCACCTGTTAGCTACAAATCAAAACGAACGATTATCGAAAGAGGCGGTTTGGCGATCAATAGGCTTTCGTAAAACGAAAAAACGAGATACATCAGACTTTAGCAAACTAGTTGCTAATGTCCGCACCTCTGTGGATGCAAGTTTAGAAGAGATTCAACTTGCTGAAACATTGACACTTCACGCTGATGTAAAAATTATAGATTAGACATCTTCCAATTAAAACGAATTTTAGTATTTTATATTAATTTTTACCCCTGTTATGAACGTATAATCTAGGTTCGATAGCTTCCAAAAAAACTTCTAAAATAAGAAGTATGTTCGCGAAAGAAGAGCAAGAAAAAATAATAAATAGTGAGTATGAAAGGGCTTTCACTGAGCTTGCTAGTTTTCTTTTTGAGCAATACCGAGAACAAAAAGAAGTTCAAGAAGCAATGAATGATATAGAGCAGGACGAGTCTTGTCAAAGTTAATATATTATTTCATAGAATATATAATAATTAATAGGAAGGAATAACTTATGAATAAAAAAGTAAAAGCAATCGCCCTTTGTCGGGTGTCAACAATGAAGCAAAAGGAAGACGGTAATCTTACCCCACAAAAAAAGAACGTAGAGATGGCCGCAGACGTACTAGATGCAGATCTTGTAAAGATTTGGGAGCTGGTAGTCTCCAGCCGTAAAGGCAAAAATATGAACCGCAAAGACCTGCGAGAAATGCATGATTACTGCAAGCGTTACAGGCCAGTTAAATATCTCATTGTTGATGAGGTAGACCGCTTCATGCGCTCTATTGATGAATATTTTTGGTGGAAGATGGAATTCAAACTCATAGGCGTTAGGCTCGTACATGCAACTCGACCCGACATTAACCCTGATGATGACAGAGCTGTATTTGACGAGTTGATTGATGTTTACCGAGCAGAACAAAGCAATAATGAACGTATCAAGAAAACACCTGAAAAGCAAAAGGCTCGACTTTACGCAGGCTACTATCCGAGCAACCCTCATACTGGTTATAAAAAATCGGAAATACCCGGCTTACACATTCCAGATGAACCAAATTGGTCGGCAATGCGTACTTCATTCAGGGCAATGGCTGCTGGCGAATATAGCGTTGAAGAAGGACTCAGGCAGGCAACAGGCAGAGGCTTAAGGACAAAAAATTATGGTCCAAAAGCTATAGGCGGCAAAGAGATAGATATGTATCGTTGGAAAGAGCTGATGATAGACCCATATTATTGCGGCATCATGAAGTTCGCTGATTGGGATTTAGGCGAACAGCCTATCAAGGGAATTCATAAGCCAATGATTACCGTAGAAGAACATAAGATTCTTGTACACCTAGTAAAAAATAAGGGTAAACGGTTTACGGTTAAGAGAAATAACCCAGACTATCCATTTGCCAACCAAGCCGAATGCGCTAGATGCACCCTATCAGAATATAAGCACCCTCGGTTAACGGGTGCAACACAGAATAATGGCGCTGCAAAGGGCTATAAACAATATAAACGATATAGATGCAGGGCCTGTAATCTAGAAGTAAGACAAGAAGTCTTCCACCAAGAAATAAGCGAGGAGCTATCACAGCTCCTCCTTTCATATGAACAGAAAGATAAGCTAAGACAACATGCTCGTAAGATATGGTCGCTACATGAGAAAACTCGTATAGAGCAAGCTCACATAGAATCTAATAAGTTGGCTATTTTAAAAGAACGCAAGAAAAAAATACTAGATTCATTGATCGAGGCTGAAGATGACCTTGTGAAAGACTTAAAGGAGAGGCTGGGAGAGTTGCGCAACGATATTGCAGAGGCTGAGAAAAATACTGCTGAAGCGCAAGACTTTGAGAAAGACTTTCATGAGTTCATCGACTTTGTATTTGATTTTATGGATAACTTACAGAGTAAATGGTGGAAATTAGATAAGCAGACGATGGGAATATATAAACAAATGCTATTTCCTGCTGGAATTCAGCTATTACCAAATAAAAAAGTTTATATACCCAAAATTAGCCCTATTTACCTCTATAAAAACAAAAAACAGCCCCCAAAAAAGGCTGATTCTTCTAGACTGGAGGGGCCACTGGGACTCGAACCCAGGACACCCTGCTTAAAAGGCAGGTGCTCTAACCAGCTGAGCTATGGCCCCGTAAAGCGTTACTTCGCTCAAAAAACAGTAACATTTTTACCACACCTCTGTCAATGACTTGCTTTTCGTCCACGTTTTTTGTGTGGAGTCTGCGTCATTAAAATATCAACAACTGCGATAATCAGACAAGTAACAATGATGACTTGTTGAATTTCTGTAAAAGCTTCATAAATTGGCAAGCTGACTTCATCAAATTGCATAAAACCGCCTAAGATACTTAGTAAAAACGTTGAAGCAAGTAAAGCAAAGAGGAGTGAGCCAACAATTCGAGGGAGTTTTGTACTGTAGGTCGGCCCGCTGAATAATAGAAGGATTGCAGGTGCAACAACAAGCGCTGCCTGTACGATTACCAGTAGCGGTGGTGCCATAGAATCAATGCCCTGTCCTTGGATGAGCGGGGTTAACTTTTCAGCCCAACTCTGACTAATAATGACACCGGCCGCGAGCGCTAAACCTAAAACACCAAATCGACGGCGCATAAAAAAGCTTAAAATGAATAGCAGGCCAAAAATGATTACAAAAAAAAGAATAGCATTCATATAATCTACCTTATAGCCTCTAGGGCATTGATATCAAAATTTGCCAACGTGCCGATAGTGATTTTATTTCGAGTGGTATAGTAAGCCGGAACTTCTAAAACATAGCGAGCTGGCTTCTTAGATGTAAATAACTTTGGAAAACTCTCTGGTGACGCATTTTTTACGATATGCACTACTTCTTTGTCTTTATCCAACCAAATAATATCAATATTAATCTTCATATCTTTCATCCAGATACTGTGAGTGTCATCATTATCATAAATAAACAACATACCTTCACCATCTTCAAGTTTTTCAACTCCACTCAAACCCTTGTCGCGTTGGATATCAGTTTTTGAAACTTTTGCTGAAATTACTTTATCACCTAAAATAATACGCGTGGTACTTTGAAACCAAGATGTAAAAATCATTGCGGCCGCCACCGCTAGAATAAGTAGTCCTATGGTAACAACGATATATGTAGACCTGTTGCGATGATTCATAGCACTACTATAGTACTATTTCTTGGAATTTAACTAAAGAAGCTGCGTTTTTTATTGTTCTTTTTAAATTCTTCAAGTAATTCTTTCTGTTTCTTTGTCAGCTTTGTTGGCGTCTCAACAATTATCTGTACGATATGCGGTCCACGACGATTACTTCTTAATTTTGGCGCACCATGCCCAGAAAGTTTAAAATCTGTTCCGCTCTGCGTTCCGGCCGGAACCTTCATCTTTATCTTTCCGTCAATTGTTTCAACATCAATTTCTGTACCAAGTGCCGCGTCAATCATAGTAATCGTCTCTTCGCTTAAAATAAGTTCACCTTCTCGAGTAAATTTTTTGTGTGGCTGTACGCGAATACGAATATAGAGGTCACCATTGACGCCGCCAGAAAGCGCTTCACCACGGCCACTTAAACGCATGGTCGCACCATCGTCAATACCAGCTGGAATCTTTACCTTGATATCTTCTTTTTTATTATTAATATTAAGCTGCAGGGTCTGTTCTGTTCCAAAGACGGCTTGTTTAAAATCTATAGTAATCGCCGTTTCAACATCACGGCCACGCCGAGAGCCACGATTAAATCCACCGGCGCCAGTGAAAAAGCTATTAAATAAATCACCTAAATCTGCGCCACCAAAATCAAAGTGAACATTCTGTCCGCCAAAGCTTTCAAATCCCTCAAATGGATTTCCACCAGCTGGGCCACCGTTACCGCCAATTCCCGCGTGACCAAATTGGTCATAACGTTGTCGCTTACCCGGATCTTTAAGAACTTCATATGCCTCGTTTGCTTCTTTAAACTTTGCTTCATCACCACCATCTTTATCAGGATGATATTTCACGGCAAGCTTTCGAAATGCCTTCTTAATTTCGTCAGCAGAGGCGTCTTTTTTTACTCCTAAAATTTCATAGTAATCACGTTTTGACATCTTTATTTATAATATAAAACTAGCACTCAAAAGTCTAGAGTGCTAGTTGATAAAAATATTTTTTGTTATTTCTTACCGCGAATCGCGTTATAAATCCAAAGCACAATCACTGCACCCAAGAATGCGACAAGCAGACTGTAGAGATTGAAGCCATTGATATCTTCACCACCGATAAGATTCATAACAAATCCACCGACAAGACCACCAATAACACCGACAATTATGTTGCCCAGTAGTCCTTGATCTTCATCACGTTTCATTACTAGTGACGCCAGCCAACCAGCAATACCCCCTAGTACAATCCAACCAATAATACCCATAAGTTTATCCTCCTTATGCTTATTTGTAGTAGTTTTATTATAACAAAAATAGCAGGTCAAAGAACCTGCTATTTTGAGGGTCGAATTTTATCTATTTCTTCTCTTCATCGACAACTTCACCTTCTACTGGTTCGTCGTCTTTTTTGCCGTCATCTTCACTTGGCTTTTCTTCCGCTGCTGCTTGGTAAAGCTTTGCACCAATTGGCATGATTTTATCATTTAGCTCTTTGGTTGCAGCTTCAAGTGCTTCTTTATCTGCCTTTTCATCATCTTTGACTTTCTTGGCAGCCTCAGCAGCTTCTTCAATTATCTTTTTATCATCGTCAGAAATTTTATCTTTATGCTCGGTTGGCATTTTTTCTGCTTGATAAATTGCATTCTCAAGAAGGTTGCGAGCTTCAATTGCTTCACGCTTCTTCTTGTCCTCATCAGCATGCGCCTCAGCTTCCTTTTGCGCCTTTTCAATATCATCTTTTGAAAGATTGCCGCTGTCAGAGATCGTAATACTCTGTTCTTTGCCAGTTCCCTTATCTTTTGCCGTTACGTTCAAAATTCCATTGGCATCAATATTAAAGGTAACTTCAATTTGCGGTACACCACGTGGTGCAGGCGCAATACCATCAAGCACAAAGCGACCAAGCGATTTATTGTCAGCCGCCATTTCACGCTCGCCTTGCAATACGTGAATTTCGACCTGTGGCTGATTATCTGCAGCAGTTGAAAAGACTTCACTTTTTGAAGTTGGTACAGTTGTGTTTCGCTCGATGAGCTTTGTTGTGACACTTCCCATCGTTTCAATACCAAGTGAAAGTGGAGTAACATCAAGAAGAAGAACGTCTTTCACATCACCTTGCAAAACACCGCCCTGAATTGCCGCTCCAATTGCCACAACTTCATCTGGGTTTACACCCTGTAATGGGTCTTTGCCAAAAATCTTCTTCACTTTTTCAACCACAGCTGGCATTCGAGTCATACCACCAACAAGCACAATTTCGTTGATATCGCTTGCTTTAAGTCCTGCATCTTTAAGAGCTTTTTCACACGGAGCAGCTGTCTTATCAATAAGACTAGAGACAAGTTCTTCAAGCTTCGCACGAGTCAGTTTATATTCAAAGTGCTTTGGACCTTCGGCGTCAGCCGTTAAGAATGGAAGGTTTACTTCCGTTTCGGTTGTGGTTGAAAGTTCTTTCTTTGCTTTTTCAGCCTCGTCCTTGAGACGCTGCATCGCTGCATTATCTTTCTTCAGGTCAATGCCATGTTCTTTTTTAAATTCATCCAAGAAATGGTTCACAATAGTATTATCAAAATCTTCACCACCAAGGTGAGTATCGCCATTCGTTGATTTTACCTCAAACACACCATCGCCAAGCTCTAGAATAGAAACGTCAAACGTACCACCACCAAGGTCGAAAACAGCAATTTTTTCTTCCTTGTTCTTTTCGAGTCCATACGCAAGTGCGGCTGCAGTTGGCTCGTTAATAATTCGCTTCACTTCAAGCCCTGCAATCTTGCCCGCATCTTTCGTTGCCTGACGTTGTGAGTCGTCAAAATAAGCTGGAACAGTAATCACTGCTTCAGTTACTTTTTCGCCCAAAAAGTTTTCGGCATCAGCTTTAAGCTTTGAAAGAATCATGGCTGAAACTTCTTCAGGGCTATATTCTTTATCACCCATTTTTACCTTCACGCCAGTGCCAGCTTTTACGATTTCATACGGCATGATGTCATGATCTTTTTGCACTTCTTTGTCAGAAAACTTACGACCAATCAGGCGCTTCACGCCATAGATCGTGTTCTTAGCATTCGTTACGCGCTGTCGCTGCGCAACTTGCCCAACAAGCCGTTCGCCTTTTTTATTGATAGCAACCACACTCGGTGTCGTGCGATTTCCTTCTGCATTTGCAATGACCTCAGGTTTGCCAGCAACCATATATGCCATGGCGCTATTAGTTGTTCCCAAGTCAATTCCGATGATTTTCCCCATATTTTTTCTCCTTTTGTTTACTTATAAATATATTATAAAAATCTGGTTATATTTTAGCACTCCTCACAAGATAGTGCTAAACCTAACCCTAGTGTACATAAATTAGCACTCTCATGTCAAGAGTGCTAATTATTAATCTTTAAACTGGCTGGTTTTTAAACTTTGAGAGGGTATAATAAGCGTAAGACTTATGAAGAAAAAGCTTGCGCATTATCAAAAAACTGCTTGGGTACGCTGGCTCATCTTGATAATTATCGGTATTACAAATATCTATATCGTTACTAGCCCAGCAGCTGCTTTTATTGTTTTCCTGCTTCCAATCACCTTTGCTTTACTGCACAGCTTTATCATGTTTGGCAAGAAAAATACGCTCGTTATTTTTGCTATCATCATGCTAATTTCATATTTTGCAGAGGTTATAGGTGTGCACACTGGTGAGTTGTTTGGTGTATATTATTACAATAATAGTGGGGTAAACGGCTTTTTGGTCAATGGAGTACCACCACTTGTCACCTTTAGCTATGTTTCGATGGGCTATATATCCTATGTTATTGCTCGCATTATCTTGGGACAGTATAAAAAGCTTAAAGGTTGGATGCTGTTGGGCGTGCCTACCCTTGCAGCTACTTTCATGACAATTTGGGATATGAGCTTTGATCCTGTTATTTCTTATGTCAAACATCTCTATATTTGGGAAAATGGCGGCGCCTATTTCGGTGTTCCAATTGAAAACTTCACAGGTTGGTTTATCACTACCTTCATTTTCTTCTTGCTTATCTCTCTTTATCTCAACACAGTTGCTAAAGACTCAGACTTTTTGAAAAACCCAAGTAAATCGTTTCTTGCGGAAGTAATTGTGGCCATGTTCGTAAACGCATTTGCCACGATTATCCAAGGATTTACTCCTGGCGCAACCGATCTCCATCAAGCAATGGGACTGATCGCTCTCTTCGCCCTCGGAATACCGATGCTGACCGCTGCATTTCGACTCTTAGAAACAAAGAGGGTCTAAAAATTACATATTGTGACGTACAATATGTTCTAATGCATATTGTATTGTGCCACCTACTTTCTTACCCGGATTGAAGATATTGAGCGGATCGAATATATGCTTTACTTCAGCAAATAAATCGACCATCTCTGAGCCAAACTGCTTTTCTAGATATGGCGTGCGGATAATGCCATCATTATGATCAACACTGATTGACCCACCAAATGAAATGACCAGGTCGTTTACTTTTGTCTCAAGTTCTATCACTCGCTCTGCCGCTCCTTCAGCCTCCATATTTACCAGTGGAACTAGGCGAATACTGCCATCACCAATATGACCTGCATAGGTATAGGTCATATTATATTCAGCTAAAATTGCTTCTAGCTTCACGAGGAAATCTCCATATTTTTCAAGCGGCACAATCGTGTCCTCTAAAAATGCCATTGCACGATGGTCAGGGGTAGGGTTTTCAAGTAACATCTTAAAGCTCTTGCGACGAATTAGAAGATAGCTCTCAACAGTTGCATCATCTTCAATCCAGAATGTCTCTTTTTCGATGGCTTCAAGTGATACCTTAGCCTTTCTTGCTTGATCATCCGCTTCTTGCTGGGTATTTCCTTCAAAAAGAGTCATGATAACCATATGCTTACCATCAGCAGTGTGTGCCCGAGCAGCATCTTCTGGATAAAGCTGTTTTGCAAGATTGTAAGTATGATAATCAAATGTCTCACAGGTAACCGGAGTATGACTCATCGCCATAGTAACAACTGGAGTCAAGTCTTTTAAGTCTTTGATCGGCGTGACAATCATTCTGCTAGCTGGTGCAATATCTACAAGCTTAAGCTCAGCTTCTGTCACAATACCCAGTGTTCCTTGTGCTCCAATAAACAATCTTGCCATATTAAAAACTGTGTTGTCTTTATTCCAAAGCTCCCACAAAGCATAGCCGGCTGCGTTCTTTTTTGTTAACGGGTGATGCGCATCAATAACACTTTTATTTTTCCCTATTAGCTCTGTAACTCGTCTATATATTTCTCCCTCGAGTGTATGTTGAGATTTTTTTTGCTCAAGCTGCTGTAAGGTCAATGGTCCAAATTCATATTCATGACCATCTGAAAGAATAACTTTTAAAATATCGATATTTTTACTTGTCGCACCATATTTTACCGATTTTTCCCCTGAAGCATTATTGCCAATCATACCGCCAATACCACAAATATCATGTGACGACGTGTATGGAGCAAATAATAAATCATGCAGATGCGTGGCCTTCTCAACTTCAATATGCATCACGCCGCCTTGGACTCGCAGTGTTTTCTTGGTTTTATCAATATCATAAATTTTATTTAATTGACTAACATCAACAACATAACCCTCGGTGAGAGATCCGCCAGACATACAGGTACCGCCATTTCGTGCAGCGATTGAAATATTCTTGCCTTGTCTTTTTTCTTCAGATATAAAAGCAACAAGCTGTTTAATATCTTCGACACCTTGCGGCTGAATCACCGCCTGAGGCTTTACTTCAAAAATGCTCGCATCATGACTATACGTCCGACGAGCTTCTTCGGAAACATCAATCATACCTTTAAGTGTTTTTTCAATCTGTTTCATGTGTTTTTATGTTTTCTTTAGCTGTTTTAAGTATAGCGCACTTTTGAAAAGAAAATTATATTTTCTTTACTTTCACCATGCTGTGGCGGATAACCTGGCCATCGAGTGTATACCCTGCCTGCAATTCCTCGGCAATTACTTCTTTGCTGCCATCTCCATCTTCCATTTGAATCGCTTCATGAAGCTCTGGATTAAAAACTGTTCCAGGACTAGCATTAATGCGTTTTACGTTTAAACTTTCAAGAGACTTTTCAAGATTCTTCACTAGACTCACCACTCCCTGCACCCATGCATTTTTTTCGAGCTCTTTGGGAGCATAAGCAATTGCCCGTTCAATATTATCTATAACTGGTAACAACTTCATAACTGCACTGCTTCGACCAGACTCACGAGCTTGCTGCTTTTCAATTTCAACTCGCTTTCGATAATTTTCAAAGTCGGCACGAATACGCTGAAGGTCAGCGGTTACATCAACGAGTTTTTCTTCCAACTCCTGCTGTTTTTTTGATTTTGGCATCGTTTATAATACCTCCTCTAACATTGCACCCGCATGACGAACTAAATTCATCACTTTACCATAACTCTGCCTGGTTGGACCCAGCACACCAATATAGCTTCGATCAGAATATGGCGAGCGAAAACGACTGATAATGAGCGTCGCACCACTGGTTTTACCAATAGGATTTTCATGCCCAATAAACACATTGAGTGGTTCGTTTGGTGCTGCTTCGCGAAGCCATGGCTCTAGATTATCAAGCAGGCTGGCAATTGACTGCACAGATGTTCCTTGACTAAATTCTGGTTGAGAAAAGAGATTACTCATACCACTCATATACATCTGATTACCAATGGTCGCAATACCCAAATTGTGCGTCAGCTCCACCAGACTATCGACTGCACCGCGAATTGCATGGTCAGTACTTGTTGCATTAGTATTCACCCGTGCTTCAATTGCCTTCACACTTCGATCAAGCTTTGGCTGATTACTCTCAGCCTCGGTGAGTATATTTACATAGTGGCGATAGCCCTTATCTGTTGGAATACGACCAGCACTGGTGTGGGGTTGAGAAATCATACCCATTTCTTCGAGCCGGGCCATTTCAGCACGAATCGTTGCACTTGAAACACCAAACAGTTTAGCAAGCGTAACTGACCCAACGGGCACCGCAACTTCCGCATATTGCTCGATAATTGACGCTAGTATTTGCTGTTGTCTTTCTGTCATAAATATATGCTTAAATAATAGCGCCTCTAGCACTCAAAGTCAAAGAGTGCTAATCTGTATCTTCATTGCTTCAAGAATTTCTTCTGCTGTTGTGCGGCCAATATCATATGATTGATCATCTTGAAAACCAGTTTTTGCAATGGCATCAACTGCTTTCACTGCCTCGTCCAAATCATCATTAACGATGATTGAATAGTAGTTTGTATTAAGAATGTGCTCAATTTCAGCAATGGCGGTCTGCATGCGAAGCTTCTTGGAGTCATTACCCGCCTTCTCTCCCCAGCGTTTTTTCCAACGCTGTTGCCATACGTTATAACTTGGAGGCAACAGAAATACCGCATGAACAGCATCTGGCGCAAATGATTTATATTCCATGACGCCTTGTATCTCAATATCACAAACTGCTATCTTCTTTTGACGAGCCGCTTTTTCAAACTCCTCAATACTGGTACCATAAATATTTCCACTATAATACTTCGCTTCAACAAACTCATGATTTTCGAGCATTTCTTCAGCTCTTTCTAAAGAAATGAAATAATATTCAACACCCTCTTTTTCCATTATCCCATTATTTTTTCTCGGTTTACGGGTTGTGTGCGAGACAATCTGGTGATATTTTCCTGTTTCGAGTAATATGCGCTGAATAGTATCTTTTCCAGCCCCTGAAATTCCAACTAAAAATAACGTCTTTACTTGAGAAACAATGTCTTTCGCCTTTTGATTTGGATTATAGCTTGATAATAAGAATTCAAGATTACTGTTCATGATGTCTTTTCAATATAGCAGATTTAACTTCGCAGGCGATAACCTTTCTTGAAAAGATGGAGATTGACACCCACCAAAATGACTAAAGCGATAAAAATAATTAAGAGCGAAAGATACGGGTTCACATCTGCTTCACCAAGCATACTATAGCGAACTGTGTTAATCATATAAAAAAGTGGATCAAATTGCGTCAACGTTTTGAATGGCTCGGGTAAAAGGGTGATTGAATAAAAGACACCGCCCAAGAAAATAAGGGGTTGAATAACAAAGGTTTGATAAAAACTAATATTGTCAAAATTCTCTGCACGAAGACCAATCAATACTCCAAGCGATGCAAAAAAGAGCCCGCACAATGTTAAGCTCACTAGTAAAAGTAGCGGATGGACTACTGGCAGATCAATAAGAATGAATGCAGTAACAAACGTAATTGTGGTAATGATAGCAGCTCGAATAAAACCTCCGAGAGTAAACGCAGCAAGAAGAGCACTGTTAGATACTGGCGACGCTAGTTGATCATCAATTGCTCTCATTATTTTTTGCTGCGCCAGTGAAGAAGAATTATTGGCAAACGCATTAATTGTCATTGCCATTAACAAAAGTCCTGGAATAATAAATGCAACGTAAGAATGTCCATCAAGTTCTTGAATACGGCTGCCGAGCGCTGCACCAAAAATACTAATGTAGAGGTAGGTTTCAAGTAGCGGTCCAAAAATAGTCTGTTTTTTAATAGACCAAAAGCGATGCACTTCACGACGCAGCACGCTATAAAAACTAATAAAATTACTCATAGCATGTTCCCCCGAGTTAATTCTTCTCGCCCCACAACTGAGAGATAAACATCTTCTAAACTTTTCTTTTTGAATTGTTTTTTAAGTTCACTCGATGTGCCCTCCTTGATGATTTCACCTTGATTAATCAGTGCAATTCTATCACAAAGCTCTTCAGCCTCCTCAATGTAATGTGTCGTTAAAAGAACAGTCGTGCCAGATTTATTTATCTTTTTTATATATTTCCAAAGCTCAAGGCGCAGTTCGACATCCACACCGGCAGTTGGTTCATCAAGGATGAGAAACTTTGGTTTGTGCATAAGCGCTCGTGCAATCACCACTCGACGTTTCATGCCACCAGAGAGCATCATAGTTTTTGACTTTCGTTTTTCCGTTAGTGAAAAATCTTCAAGCAGCTGATCGATTCTCTTCTTTCGCTCCGTCTTTTTCATACCATAATAGCCGCCATGAAAATCAAGCGTATCTTCAACATTCAAGAACCAGTCAAGATTAATATCCTGAGGAGCTAATCCGCACAACTGTCTGGCTGCTTGATAATCTTGAATGATATCACTGCCAAAAACCGTTGCTGTACCACTAGTTGGAACTGCTAACCCCATGATGCAGTGAATCAATGTTGATTTACCAGCACCATTCGGTCCAAGAAGACCCAAAAACTCGCCTTCTTTCACCTCTAAATCAATACCTTTTAGCGCTTTTGTGCCACTGGTATACTGTTTTTTAAGACCGCGAACAGCAAGTGCAGTCTCTTTCTTCTTTATCATTATATTTAGTATAGCAGACGACAAAATTCCTGTGATTAAGAAATATGAGCTAACAGTAAAAAGTTACTTAAATTATAAAGCACTTTATGGAGCTGCTAAGTCAAAGAAATAACATCACTACAGCCATTGCACCCATCAAGCCGTATTCAATCAGTGTGACTGTTGTAAGCGGCACTTTTAAAACAGTGCCGAGGCAAGCACACATAAATTTTTCTTTACGTGCTAATTTGATAGAAACACCAACTACATTGATTGCGGTGATGATTATAGTGAACATATAAAGCCATGGATTTGTTACTGCCAATAAATAAAATGTGGCAAGTGTGACTTCAACAAACGGATAGAACCATCCCCAAAGTTTTGTTTTTTGAGCAATGAGATCGTATTCATGATATCCTTCGGCAAAACCCGGCAAATCAATGAATTTGAATAAGGCAAAATAAAGGAAGAAAAAGCCCATTACGGCATTAAACCAGTTAAGCAGTGTGTTACCTAAAAGTACAACATATATAACTGAGCTTAAGAATATAAAACCAATGACTGCAATTAAAGGGATATAGTCTTTAATAGAATGATTTCTTGGGTCAAGCGCCGGTGAAAGTTCAGCTGATTGATGATGTGTATGGTTGTCTTGAGCCATGATATTATTATAATAGCATTATAACTAAAGAAGTGGTGGGAGAAGAGAGGGTTAGAATGAAAAAATCATTAACACTGGCTATACTTTTGCCGTTATTTGCTTTGGCATTGGCAATTATAGTCCCAGCACCAGAAACTTCAGCAGCAAGTAAAAAGAAAAAGAGCGAGTCAAATTCATATAGCTTTGTGGTACAAGAAGGCGATACTTATTCGCAAATTGCCAGAAAAGCAGTCCAGACTTATGGCATTCGTGAGAATATAAAACTTTCTCAAGCTGGCATCATTTTTGCTGAAACTAACCTAACCCAACAAGCTGGTTCTCCAGAACTTGCAATTGGGCAAACAGTTGAGCTGAAACAAGCAAACATTAAAGACTGGGTTGAAAAAGCCAAAAAACTGACTGGCGATGAACAGGCTGCATGGCAAACTTATGTACCATATGTTGATTTTAATACTGATGCCGTTGGGCAAGCGCCTCGCTCAAATTAATTCTTAATATAGTTTCTTATATCCAACATTTCCCCGGAAGAAATTTCTTCCGGGGTTTTGTCTATGCAACTTTCAAGTTGTCTGCTTAAAGCTAACTCATCAAACTCAATACCAACAAAAACCAGTTTCGTTTCAGTTGTTTCTTTTTCACTCCACCCTTCTGTAAAAAGATGAAGTTTGTTGCCAACCTTTTGTACTACCAATTTTTGTTCTAAGCCTTTCATGCCAAAATAAGCAAAGCCCTTAGCACGATAAACACCCTTCAGTGGTCTCTTTATAAAATCTAAAAATGCCTGTGGCTGCAAGGGTCGCTTTGTTTGAAAAGTAAAAGAAGTATAAAGACTGTGTAGATGAGAGCCATGATCATGATGGTAATTATCATAGATATGCGCCAAAGTAAGCTGCTGGCTACTTGAAGTATCAATATCAAATAAAAGCCTTGTATCAATTTCACCAAACTGAGTTTTGAGAATTGGTACATTCGGATTTATAGCTTCACACTCTTTAATAATCACCGCTTTCTCATTTTCATGTATTGCATCCATTTTATTTAAAACAATGCAATCAGCTACCTTCAAATGATTTTTAATATCCGCATGTGCTCGTTTTATTTCTTGATAATGCACGCTGTCGACGATATAGAGTAATCCCCCATATTCAATGCCCTTAACCTTATTCATTATTACCATTCTTTTTATTTCTGCTGGCTCAGCAATACCACTTGATTCAATGATGATAACATCGATATTTTTATTTTGTTTGAGAATATTCTCAATTGTTTCATCAAGCCCATTCTCACCCATTGAACAGCAAATGCAGCCGTTACTCAGCTCAATCTTTTCATCAGTTTTGCCCGCAACCAGCATGGCATCGATATTCACATCGCCAAAATCATTCACAATCACCGCAATCTTTTTGCCTTCGCTATGCGTCAATAGGTGATTTAAAAGTGTTGTCTTACCAGAGCCTAAAAAGCCCGCAATTACAATAACTGGAATATCTGTCTTTTTATCACTCATATCTTTATTATACGTTGTTTAAGAATTCGTAATATTGCGGTGGCGAAACATAATAAAGCCAGTCGCGAGTAATAGAGCTGCAGCAAGACTTATAATAACGAGCGGTTTAACAATAATCTCTTCAGCTGGTGCAGCGGCAAGGTGTGTCATGATTGATACGTCCATAATCTGTTGGTCAAGCTTAAGAAGCGGACCAAGCCATGCCATAAACGCCACAAATCCATAGTAAGTCCAGATCACTAAGTTGGCGGTACGCGGCAGCATACCAAATAGAAATATATAGCCACCAAGAAATGCCAATAATACTGGAAAGTAAGAAAATCCTGCTAACATATACTCCCATACATCAACGCTATAATCAGATCCAACGTTAACACAGATTGCCAAAATTACACCAGACAGAACAAGCATGAATGCCCCGCCGACCAACACAACTACGCCATGCAGAGCAAGCCATTTAAGTCGAGAAAGATGTGTTGCCAATAAGTTTTCCAAATGACCGCTCGCTTCTTCGCTCCGCAATTTACCTATTCCCTGCACGGCATACGCAAATACCATTAATACCACAATTGAGAGCATAGTTGATAAAAATGCTGGAATTAATTCGCCAGTACCGCCAATCGATTCAACCAAGTGTTTCGCGGCTTCAGAGTTTTCATAGACATTACTCATAGATGGCATGAGCATACCAATTGTCACTACCATCACTAGTACACTAAGCAGCCAACCAATAAATACATTCTTTTGCAGATACCACGCCAAGCCAAGTGGTGTTTTAAGCCAGGTCGCTGCACGAGCGCGACCTCTACGTGATGGTAAAATACCTGCTCCAACATCACGTCTACTTAAAAGCCAAAAAGCAGCTGGCGCAACACAAACAATAAAGAAAGTTGGAATAACCAGCGGCCACCATTCAGGAAATGTCAATGACCGAGTTGCCTGCATCCATCCAAATGGGCTCAGCCAACTGAGCCATATCGGCTGGAGTAAGCCATCAGCGTCAGTCTTGCCCATAAAATCGCCAATGCCTCTGATGATAAAAGTAACTCCGATCAAGCCAGCTACTATACCGTTTGCCGAGCGTGCGCTTTCAACTAGCTGTGCCACAAGTGCTGCAATGGCTGCCCAGGAAAAACCAAATAACCCCAATGCTAAGGCATAGAGCCACGCATTGTTTACTCCCCAAGAATCCTCCATAGCATTCATACCAAGTCCAAGTCCAACAACCACAAGAAGATTCATCAAAAATGCAACTATCAACACTGCAATAAGACCTGTGCTGTGGTGCGTCTGCCCAGACAAAATCAGCTCTTGTGCCCCCATTTCTTCGTTTTGGCGAGTATGGCGAATGATAAGTAGTGTGTTCATAAATGCCACCACTAAACCCCACCACAACAACGTTTCAATAGTCATCAGCCCACCAAATGTTGGCGCGTCCATTGGTCCTGTTAAAAACAGGCCTGCTGGATTGCTGCTAAAAGTTTGGAATAATGTGGTGAGACTTTTTGTGTCACCATAGACATTCTTAAGTAGCGGAATCATCAACAGCAAAGAGACAACGATGCCAATAATCCAAAGGGGTAACTTAATTCGATCACGCCTCAGAATGAGCTTAATAAGCGTCCAGGTTCCTGAAAACATTTATTTTTCCTCGTATTTACTTAGGAACAGCGATTGAAGATTTTCATGCTCTTTCTTCAACTCAGCAAGCGTATAGGTTGATACGGTTTTACCTTCACGAATAATTGTCACGCGATCGCACAATGCCTCAGCTTCACTTAAAATATGACTCGAAAGCAATATTGTTTTGTGTTGTTTTTTGAGCGCATGAATTTCTTCTTGAAATACTTGCTCCATTAAAGGATCAAGCCCGCTGGTCGGCTCATCAAGAATATAAAGCTCTACATTACTGCTTAGCGCAGCCACCAAAGCAACTTTTTGGCGATTACCTTTTGAATAGGTGCGGAACTTCCTGGTTGGATCAAGTTCAAAACGCTGCAACAAATGAATCCGTCGCGCTTCATCAAGTCCACCCCGAAGTTCACCCAATAAATCAATAATTTCACCGCCTGTCAGATTCGGCCAAAAATTCACATCACCAGGTACATACGCCAAGCGCTTATGCAACTCGACAGCATTTTTCCACGGATCTTGGTCAAACAGCTTTGCCTCACCTTCATTCTTTTTCAGCAGTCCCAAAATAATACGTATAGTTGTTGACTTACCTGATCCGTTCGGTCCTAAAAAGCCATGAATTTCACCTTGTTTAACCGTTAGATCCAGTCCATCCAGCGCCTTAAGAGATCCAAATTTTTTTGTTAAACTCTTTATATTGATAGTAGTATGATTTGTTTTCATTACTTTAGACAATTCCTTATATAAAAATGCACTCTTTTTATTGTTGCATACTTACATTGAGTTATAAAGTTTGCTTATTTTAGCGTTAGTAATATAGTAACAAAACAATAAATTTTACAATATTAATTCTTTATTGTCAGTACTATAATATAAACTTAATTATGTCTGAGTTATCACCAACACTTTTACCAAATCCTGAACTTGCAAAGAAAGAGGATCCTATAAAAAATGCATTACTTTTACGGATAGCAAAAATCCAAAACAATGAATGTGCAAATGGCCATCACCCAGAACCATGGCTAGAAAAAGTTTTGTCTGGGAAAGAAGCGGCTGATGACAGTTTTAATGAGAGGTATTTAGAAGAATATCGCTGGGTTGCCGCCTTGATTGCTGATGCCTGTGGGGGAAAAGAGAGACCCGAAACTCTTATGTGCGCAGCAGAGGATGCGTTATTTGACGCAGCCCTTGATTATAGCAAGATAACCCAAGGAAAGCGCCCAGCAAACTTTGTGGAATATGCCAGTCAGCACATTCGAGATTATCTAGCAGAAGTTTTTGAGATATCCGATCTCCAAAATCCATATGATGATCAAGCTGTCAGGGAAGCTTTGACACCGCTTGTTATAGAACCATCTATCGACCCCCCCCGTGGGGGGTCAGAGGCTGCACAGACAAAAAGCGATGCGGCGAAAACAGAAGAAAGTATAGACCCGGAATCTATCGAAAATACGATCCCTTTAGCTGCTATGCCGGGCAATCGACAACCAGAAGATATGCCAGTTGGTACCCGCGTGTTCTATCAAGTTATCATTAATAGCAGTGGAGGAACTGCCATCACGACAGGAAAAGTTGAGTCAGTAAAACGCTATGAACATCGCAGTAAAGATAAAGAATATGTTCCTCACCCTAGAGAGAATCCAAGTCCCGGCTTTGTACGTATTACCCTAAAGCAACCAAATCTTCGGTACCCACATGCGGTTATAGCCGATGTTAACAATTGCCTTATAGTTCCAAGTGTCTATGCTCACTTATTAGTAAGTGATCGCATTTTGGCTAAACAGTGGTTTAGCGAAGGGTATCCACAGTCTCCTCCTCGACATGATTCAAAAGAAGATTTTTTAAATGACCTTCGACAGTATATAGCAACACACGGGTTATAACTTTTCTCCTATATTCATTACTATTACTTATTGTTACAATATATTCGTTAGAGAAGAATTGAATTATTATTTTAAAAACCCAAGGACTCATTATGGATATTAATAACCTTACCGCCGCTCAAACTACACTTATAATATTAATAACAATTTGGGCTTTGTTCTGGAAAGGCTTAGCCCTTTGGTACTCAGCACGTAAAAAGCAAAGTATATGGTTTATTATTTTTCTTTTAATTAATACTGTAGGAATTTTAGAAATCTTTTATCTTTTTGTGATAGCAAAAGTGAAGACTAATAAACTTTTTGGCTAGACTTAGCAATAATCTCCTGCTTGATATGCTTTATTTATGATGGCTTCAAGTTTTTCAATATCGACATCGACAAGCTGCTTAATATAAATACAGCCTTTACCAATCTCATATTTGCCCATAGCATCAAGCTCAGGCACATATTTATTCGCATCACCAGTAATATATAAAGATATTTTTCCTTTGCGTGGACTGAAACCAATTTTCATCCAATCGCCCTCACGACCTGACGCATATTTATAATGCCTTTTGCCGAATCCGATAATACTTGAACCCCACATGACAGGCGGTTCTCCAGAAATTTTATGCATCATCTTGATTAGCACTTCACTGTCACGATGCTGTGTTTCATCTGACAGCGTCGCTAAGAAGTCGGCTACATCATTATCGGTTGGAATAGTTTTATTCATATGACTTTCCTCCTTAATTTTATCGCAGTTTGAAACGTTTTTAAAAATCCCCACATGAGTTCCATGTTTGGCACGTCTTTGATTAAAAACCACTCGGCTGATTTATTTTCCCAATTAGTTGTTGGCTTAAATATATTCGTGAACTCTACTAACACAGCATAAACGTGCCATTCACGATTTATTTTGTTGTCAATTTGGATAAATGGCTCACTTATACTTATATACTCAAGTTTATCAAGCGGCGCATTGAGTTCTTCTATAAGCTCTTGTCTTGCAATCTCCTCAAGTGTTTTTGTTGTATCATCAATAAACCCAGACACACCATTTAGGGTATTTGGATAAGCAACGACGTCTGCGCCACGCTGTGTCAGCAATACTTTATTGCCCGACACAACCACACAGTTTAAAACATAGCAAACTCGCTCATTAGTATAGTCGATCCTACCGTCAGTAAATTTTGGATAGTTCTTTATG
Source organism: uncultured Candidatus Saccharibacteria bacterium (assembly GCA_964570845.1). GTDB lineage: Bacteria > Patescibacteriota > Saccharimonadia > Saccharimonadales > Saccharimonadaceae > CAZLCC01. The sequence goes on from CAZMZB010000001.1 coordinate 220,902, forward strand.
GCCTGAGCAATTTCTTGCATGAGACTTAATACTCTGCAATCACAATCTTATGCTGCTTCATTAGAGTTTTAAAGGCATCGGGTTTTTTCATCAACTCATCCATATTTTCTGGTACAATTTGCCAGCTTAAGCCATATTTATCTTTGCACCAGCCGCATTGTTCACTTTCTGGAACTGCCGAAAGTTTTTCCCAATAATAATTAATCTCAGCTTGGTCTTTACAGGGAACCATAAACGACACAGCTTCATTAAATTTAAACTCTGGTCCAGCATTGATAGCCGTAAAGTGCATACCCATAATTTCAAAATCTACCGTCAGCACTTTTCCAGCCATATTGAGCTGAAAATCAGCCAAGCCTTCTTTAGCACTATTTGGATAATACTCTGTGCCAATAATTTTTCCATCTGGAAATACTGAGATATAAAAATCTACCGCCTCCTTAGCGTTACCGTCAAACCATAGATTCGGGATTATTTTTTGTGACATATTACTTCTCCTTATTTATTAATTGAATTGCATTGAGACACATAGTCTCAAGATTATCGGTGATTGGCACATCAGGGCAGTCCTGTGAAAAACGACGGCGAATATAACGAGCGTTACCAAATCCTTCTTCTATCCCTAAAGATAACTTAGTACCATCATATTCATGACGCATTTTCCATTCAGCTAACTCAAATCGCGTTGTTTGTGCATAGGCACGACCAGGAGTTTCAACAGTTTGCTTTGCCAGCCAAAAACCAATCACACCAATGCGACCAGCTATACGAAGAAAATGCGTTTCCCAGTCAACCTGTTTTTCATAGACAAATGTTCCTTCAGGATAATCTTTACGAGGTGAGGCAACAACAATTGAAGCATCGTGATTGTGTATAATTTCAGCAGCTTCCGATTGCCAATCTGGAGCACCTTGAATTGGTCCAGCTAAAAAGATGACAGGTTTCTCTATATCTATAATCTCTGGTGGCTGAAGAAGTAATTTATTTTTTGCGTCAATCTTTTGCATGTTTTTTCTCCTTTAGCCGTTCAAGATCTGGAGCTATCGATACTTTCACGCTATCGCCTTCAGTCAACGATTCCGCCGCGCGTACTGCAGCCTTCACCGCTACAAACCATTGCTGATTGCCCATGCTCATACTCGTGCTTGACCACGTAGTTTTGCCAATCGTTACTAGCACCGATGTATTACCCTTTTTCCCACTCATTTTAACCAACTGAAGTCGCACATCATTTGGAATTCGCACAAAGTGCCAGCCACCTTCACCTGGTGATTTTTCTACAGTCGCAGTATAGGCAATCGGTTTTGTCATGATAGCTGTTCTTTTCGATACGCAATAACTCGCCTAATTAAATCAATCGGCAGTGGTTCGTCATTTGGAAACTGTACTGAACCTTTACCTTGTTTATATTTTGCAAAATCTTCTTTAAATATTTCATGAGTATTCGGTATTGCATAAAATCCAACATGATTTTTGTATCCACCAAAATAGACAAGTGGTTTTTTGTTGAGCTTATAGCCAACCAGCCCATACATAATTCCTTCTTGAGCATCTGGAACTTCAGCCTTCACCAGCTCACGCATTTTAAGAAGTCGAGTTTTCACCTCGCCCTCGAACTGTCCGATATAGTCGTCAGCTGTATCTGCCATATCTTGATTATACCTCTAGTTTGCAAGTAATGCATCGAGGTTATCGAGCTGGCTACTCCAGATATTCATTAGCATTTTAAGTATTTCTAGAGTCGGGCTATACGCCAAGAAGTCCGATAACAAGCGCCATTGCAAGTAGTGTTGCTAGTTCATGCGTGGCATTCATAGCCGTTAGCTTGCTGGGTCGCCCCTCAAACACATCGTGTGTAAGAAGTCGCAACCCTGTAAAGCCAAGCCACGCCCAAAATGCTGTGATGAGTGCTGTTGAAAGGAAATTATAGTCTGGCTTATAGAATTCATATGCTAAGTAAGTGAAATGTGCCAACACAAAAGCCATGACAGCACTTGTTAGGATAGACACTATAATCGGCTTCCACCCTGCTTTTTCCATGTCTTTTTTATCTAACTTCGCCAGTTTCATCCATGCATTGCCAAATACTTTTGGTGTATACCACACAGAACCAATTACCATGCTCGCCACTGTCGCAAGCACTACTGCTAACCAATTAATTTCTACCATATTAATCACTCCTTAACTTATTATTATATCACTTCTCCTTAAAGTGATTTTCTGCTTTTTTGCTGTGCCAATGTGACGGCACTTTAGCTTTAAAATATGACCGCCTGTGTATGCTATCAAGCTCGTTAATCACTATCCAGGTGGTTGAGACAACCAATGTTACTAAGAATACAGAGGCAACACCGGCATTAAAATCTGCGTATTGATACATCAGTGCCAAAAAGAGCAGAATTAAAGAAGGGATGGCAACAAGTATGCGCATTAAAATTGGCAATTGTTGATCGCGATGCTCAAGATAGGTGCTAAGGTCTTTTCGCACGACGCTTCGCTTCACCTCTTTATATTTATCAAATACTGAGTTAACAGCGAGGCTTGCAAAGATAACATACACAAACCCAACGAGCGGAATAATCATATAGAGAAATGGCGTCTCTGCTTCCGCACTGAAATAAAACCCGTTGTCGTGCAAAAGAAAAATCCACCCTAATGCCATCACCCCGCTAACAAGTAAAGGATAAACAACCACACTAATATATCTGAAGACTTTGTTTTCAAACATAATTACTAGATATCATAGCAGAAAAGCTATGGCTTTGCTTCTGTTCGTACCACAACTCGCTCACCATCATCTACAGCTGGCTGGTCAAAGATTCGTTTTATTCGTAACATGCTTTGATTATATCCTAAGCATAAAAACCAAAGGTATTCTCATATGCTAACTCTTTACTGATCAAGTAGTAATCCAGGTGAGTCTGAAACTTGAGCCATGAGATCCATCGCGTGATAGCTGTCAGTTAGACTACCAGTATATCCGTGAACATTGTCATAAAAAGCATGGATACCAAAAACTGCCGTTCCACCGCCAGGAATTTCTTCAGTATGCATCCGGCTTAGATTAAGAACCACTGAAGCTAATTTTCCAACAACACCTTTCGTGTCAACAACGCTGTCATCAATATCATAAACACTGTCGCTTTCTTTAAGCGCACCCCTGATTCGCCGAGCAACATTTGCCTCATTGCCGCCATGATGCGGTTTGAGTAATAGAGTAATATCAGCCAAGCTGCCAGCAGCAACATTCGTGCGAGTCGTTTTGAGATCAAAAACAAATGGATGTTCTCTGCCTTTGATTCCTAATATCTTCGGTACTTCTTTAGTAGCACCACTGGAAGAAAGTTTGATGTTATTGTCTATATCAGCAGGATGGTTGGATTTAGTTTTAGCATGGGTTACGTTCACAAATGCTCCGGCTACACCAATTTCTTGACGAGCAATTACTGGCCCCAAGAAAGATGAAACGGCTGTAGTGGTGCATGATGAAGCCGAAAGCAACTGTTCCCTCCAGCCATCTATCAGCTGTTGTCTATAATCATTGACGCCATACACTGCTGCTGGGATTTTTTCATCAGCATGAATCGGACTACTGACAATTACAAAATCTGCGCCTTCGTCCAACATAGCTTCAAGCTTTTCTCGTTTTTTGTTTTGGCCAGTCGCATCGATTACCGGATGGCTTTCTGAAAGCAGCTCGCTTTGAGAATCAGCACCAACAACTGGAATCTCGTGGTCACCAACGCGCAAAGTATCTTTTGTCAGCTCAACACCATCCAAGACGACTTCTTCGCCTTCTGGCGCAAAGTTTCTTGCAATCTGCTCAGCAGTTTTACACCGTGATTCTTCACTCTCCAGACGATGCTCTGTCAAAACAATACCAGCCGGCACAACACCTCTTAATTGAATAAGCTGCTGTAGGGCAGTTCGACCAATATCACCCGCTGCGCCAAGGATGACCGGACCTCTTACGTCAATATTAGCAGGGGATTTAAAAGCTCGTTCTCTCATACACCTTCCAAAACCTAGGCTACAAAGCTATCTTGATAGTTAGGATTATTAGTATAATCGTCGGGATCACGGCTACCACCACCATCGCCACTATCACTCACCTCTGTTAGAGATCTCACGCTGACACCAAGCCTATCAACCACCCCTGGATCAGTCGATGAATGATCTGCCTCTCTTTCATCATCTTGACTCTCTGGTTTACTAAAAGACGGACTAGCTTCCATGATTTCCTCCTTATTTCATTATTGCTATTATCGTAACAAAACTTGGCGCATATCGCAAAACTATATTACGCTAGTGTTTTTTTGTGAACATTATGGCTTGCGGTAAAATAGTAGATATGAACAAGCAAACTCTTCTTGATGGAACAGTGCATAAACTGCCAGCAGATTTACGCAAGGCACTGGCTATTGATTCCGCTGCACTAACAGCGTGGAATAACATTACGCCACTTGCTCGCAATGAATGGATTTGCTGGACAATATCCGTGAAGCAGCAAAAAACGCGCGATGAACATGTTCGCCGAACTGTCAGCGAACTTAAAGAGGGCAAACGCCGACCATGTTGTTGGATTGGCTGTATTCACCGTAAAGATAAAGCCGTCAGCCCCTCGGTAAAATGGGTACTTGATAAAAAATCTAAAAAGCCATTAAAGACAAATTAACGTTTTGATATAATTAGCCTTTAATTATCCTATGAGCTATTTCTAAATCTTTTCGCTAGGTTTTACCTTTGTCGATAACGACGCGCTTTTCTTCGTCAGCAAGGTGTTTCATGATAACAACTTTGAATCTAAGACTTGTTGTTTAGATACTTGCCAGCAACACTTAGAGCAAACGAGGGTAGTATGATAAAAACAGTAATAAATAAAAGTCTTATAAGCACTTCACTCAGGGCGGAGTCCTCCTTGTCAGGACCTGATCCTGTCAGAACAACTAAAATCCCCAGAATACCAAAAGCAATTGAAGCGTAAATAAATACTTTTGTAGCTATCTTTTGCATACTTTTATTATACCATGATGCAGAAACTCTGCTTATATAGAGTGCTTAACACTTAACTCAATAGACAGGTTATGGACCCATCTACCTATGATACAATTACCCCATGAAGATAATGGCCTTGAACGTCTGGCAAGGGCGCCTTGAGCGTGTTCTGCTCAAACACTTAGAAACACTGAATCTTGACTTTGCTTGCATGCAAGAAGCCATTGATTACGATGGTTTTTCGCTGGGATTAGTAAGCCCTTACCAAAAAATTGGCAGCGGCTTAAATTTGGAGCACCAATTTTTCTCTCCACTAATAGCCACGAGACTAGGGAGCAAGGATATAACATTCGGAAACGTTATTTACTCTCATATTCCATTCTCTCAAACAAGCACTATCTTTACTCGCGGTGAATATAAAGATGATTTTAACTTTGAGGTAGATGACTACAATGTTCGTGCATTCCAGCATGCATTAATTGAAGTAGATGGTAAAAAACTTAATATCTTGAATCATCATGGGCACCACATAGATGCACATAAACTGGGTGATGAAGAAACTATGCGTCAGATTACGCAGATTGCTGATTACATTAAACAACTTGATGGCGCAGTGATACTTTGCGGCGATTTCAACCTTGCCCCTGAGAGCAAATCAATTAAGCAGCTAGAAATTTTACTACAAAACCTTCCTGTCAAATATTCTCTAAAAACTACACGTTCACGTCTGACTTATAAAAATGAAGTCTGTGATTATATCTTTGTGAATGACACCATCAAGGTTAACAGTTTCGAGATGGATGAAACCATTATTTCCGATCATAATGCGCTCATTCTCGATTTTGAGATCAAATAAAGTTTTGTACGATCAAAAACTAGTCTAGGAACCCGGTCTGGGTTTTCACCTGCTGAACTTGGCTCCGCTTACGGGTCACAAACTTTTAACTGGGGTAATGTGAGACAAATGAAACATAGAACATATTATTCGCTTGCTTTCGCGATTCGCGTATAATGGAGGTATGGGTACAATTATTGAAAAACGCTCAGCCGGTGGTATTGTCCATTCTGATGGAAAATTTTTAGTTATTAAAGCCATCCCATACAACGAAACTATCCTTCCCAAGGGAACTATTGAAGAAGGTGAAAGCCCAGAGCACACTGCTGTTCGGGAAGTTTTAGAAGAGACTGGATATAGAGCAACTATTACAGCACAGCTGGGTGAAATATCATACGAATTCGATGAAGACGACGGAAAACGTTATCGCAAGACTGTTTACTACTACCTTATGGATTTAGTTGACAAAGATGCAGAACCAACGCCCGACCGTCAAGAAGATGAAGACTTCGAAAATATTTGGTTAACTGCCGAAGAAGCTATGTCACAATTAACCCACGATAATAGTAAAAATATGCTCCAAAAGACACTCGACATATTAGAAAAAAATGCTTCTTAGATTCTAGCCTATAGCCTCTAGTAATTTAAGTTCGAGTCCACATTTTTCTCTGAGTTCTCGTGCATAAATCTCTTTGAAGTTAGGTATTGCATCTTCGGGATGCTTTAAACTCTGTCTATTAAATAGTCTGCGACGAATTATTTCTCTAATAAAAATATAGTTCTGAAGTTCATATAGTATATGCAGATCACGCCTATCTTGGTCTCGTATCTTTCTTTCCGTCATCTCTATCTTTTCATCTACTAGCGCTAGTCTTTTTGCTCGTAAAGCTTCATACTCACGCTTCCGTTGCTCTAAATCGAATAGATCAGGCATCGGAGTACCGTATATACATAGAGAATTCTCACACCACCCTATATGATTTTCGTACCAGTCTGTTAAGGGGCTATTCGGCTCGTTAAAGGAGTCAATTAGCGTAACGTCTAACACTACTCCTTCAAGCTTAGTGTTAAGCTCTATTCTCTTACCTTGTGAATCGACCATTTTGGTCATTTTATAGAATATATTATCGAAATTGATCTTAACATTTTTTAGATTATCAACTACCACTACTAGGTCAATATCCGATCCGTTCCTTAGTTTTCGCTCAAGAGTATAGCTACCGATAATAGAAATTGATTTGATATCAGCAACTACGCTATTTTTAATATACTCAACAATCTTCTTTTCGATGTCCATTTAGTTATACCTCTTATCTTCTTTAGCGTACTGCACTTTATCATCAGCTCTAATATTGCCTAACTGCACCTCAAAAATGTTCAGCTCGCTATCATGTGGGTTAATTATTTTGTGCTTTTTACCTAGTGGAATATAGATACGCTCATATTGCTTAGCAGTCCTTTTTTTTATTTGTCCGTCTATTTCGATCACATAGCAGAAATCTTTATCTCCTACCCACACTTCACAATACCCAGAATGGGATTCAAGAATTATTGAAGATCTAGGATTGAAAACTAAAAATTTCTCTCTATATGAGCATGTTGCTGTTTTACCGGAAAGGCTCTCATCAGTCCGCAAAATAATAGAATGCCCCCATTCACGTTCACAACTTTTGTCTTGTAGCGCAAGAGCCGTTAGTTTAACCGTCTCAAACATGTTTAACGCCCTTTATTTCTGCGTAATCGAAGAATTTGTGTTCGATATGCTCGCCTTTTAATGCTGCGTATTCCTCAAATAATTCATTGATACGTTTATGTAATTCTTGAGCAGTTTTTTTATCTAAGTGAGAGTTGAAAGAGTAAATCTTTAGACATCCGTATGATTTTCCGAAGTATTTGTAAGAACGTGAGCAACTAAAGAATATGTCATTTTTCCCTCGCTTACTTTTCTCTACTAAATAACTATAAAACCCTGTGTTAAACTCTTTGATATGATCAGCTACCTCATCTGAAGTTTTTTCATTTATCTCTACGCCGCCATACTGCTCCGGTAAAAACGCTAAAAATAACAGGTTAGACGCTTCTTTATAATTACAGACAAGGGTATTTCTTTGTTGATGGAATGCCTCTTTTAGGTATAGGTATGCTTCGGTATGGTTCGCGAGAATCCTGATGAAACCTTCCGCGCCAAGAGTCTTGAGGGTTGCAAAAGCAGACACTGGGCCGTGGGGCGAACGAGATGACTCAAGCGAATAATCATAGGGCGCATATTCTGAGAAAACCATATCTTCAGATTCTGCATAGCTTCCCTCGATGTTAAACAAGCTTGCTTTATCTTTTATGAGAAATACCGAGCTAATGTAACTGCAGTAGCCAGTTTTATGAAAATCTGCCGCAAAACTATCTGCGTATTTAACCGCTTCCGCTTGTAAGCGCTTTTCTTTCATTATTCGTAAGGCCTTATCCGTTAATCCTAGTGGATTGTTATTAAAATCGTATCGACTTACGACGAGGTATACCCATCCAAGAACACTATCGACGTGTATGTGTGGAGAGTAGTCTAAATTATATCGTTCTACAATTTCATTACGAGCTTTATATATGGCTTTAACGTCATCGAAAGAATGATTATTTGTTGTCATACCGTTTAGAATAATCAAGGGTAGTCTACCATTTTTTTCTATAATCTCTACAAAAGATTGCTTGAAGTCTTCCACATCTATAACGGCATTTTCCGTTTTGAGGCGGATACAGTTATCTTCTCCAATGCCCAGCCAATTACATATTTCTATGTGACACGGATGCCCCAAGTCATTAGATATAACGTAATTATTATTTGAAAGACCATGCTTCTTTGCTGCTGGCTCTACTTTATCGAGAGCAACTTTAAGCGCATAGAGTAGTGTTCCCTTGCCACCGAACGTAAACACTCCACCAGACGTTGAAGTATTCCAGCCAGCTAGTCGAGTGAGGTAATTGATAACGGCTTTTTCAATTGTAAGGAGTTTGCCAGAAGGCAAGTCCATGCAGAAATTGGGATTTGCCATACTGGCAAAAAGGCTAGCGATTTGTCCATACACATTGGGATTCGGGTGTACATTGTACATCACGCCAAGTGCATCAAAGTTGATAGCATTCTCAAAAAACTCACTAAACTCTTCAATAAATGAATCGGGGTTTTGAGGTGCGTAGTCAAACGACGTTTTCGCTAGTTCGTCTTTATATTTAAATTTGCGATAAGGTGAAAAGAACGCTGAGTCAGCTTGTTTTTTCGGTAGAATCGATTCAGAAAATTTATTAAAAATTTCAAGTAGCTGTTCTTTATTCTCATAAAATAATTTCTTCATAAATTTACCTCTTTATTTCCCGAAAAATTTCATTAGCTTTTCTAAATGAATTTTTTCATCCTGTCTGTTAGTTTCGGTAAGAGCGTATGCTTCCACACGACTTCTTATGCCATCAATGTCACCCTGTTTAATTAATGAAAATACACCAGAAATAAACTCAAAAGGGCTCCCCGGGTGCCCAACTGGTCGATATGAGCCCTCGGTAATTTCTATCGGACGGCCTTCATACTTTCTATTTTGCCCCTCCACTTCATCAAGACGTTTATTGTCGACTGAAGCGATAAGCGCATCAATAACCGTGCCATGAGTGATTATTAATGGTCGGCTTGCTTGATCGCGCCTTAGTAAATCTGACTTAAAACCCTTGATGCGTTCCACCATTTCTTCGTTGGACTCACCGCCCGGTGTACGATGCGTGTCTCTAAGTTCCACTGGTACATGGTCCCATAAGTTGAGCCTTAGTATTTCATCCCGCTCCACTTCCTCAAAAGTCATCCCGTCTAGAACGCCAAAATTTTGTGCTTTTAGCCTCTCGTCAGTTTCAATCTCAAGATCGCACCGTTCAGCAATAATCTCGGATGTCTGCAGGGCACGTTTTAAAGGACTAGAAAGCACTTTGCCTTCTACATTTTCTAAAGCGGTTGTGCCAAGTATTCTTTTCAGCCTCTCGGCTTGTCGTTCAGCAACTTCAATCCCATACTCACTCAGCCCTTTATCTGTACGTGATCCTATTATCTCCCCTTTTCGTTTGTCCATAGGGGCGTGATGCACAACATAGAGCCTAGCTTCACTTGTTGGCATTGCCATACTCCTGTTTGTAATACTGATGGATGTAACCCAAATCATCGTCACTAATTTCTGATATTTCTTCTTGCAAATTATGAGCAACCGACAAATAGTCATAATAGAGTCTGCAGACTTCATTGAACGCCATTAGTGTATCGGCTATTTTTTGAGGGTCATTCTTCGAGAACAAAAGCAAGCCGCCATGCTTCCCCAGTAAGAAAGCGCTTCCTTTTTCGAACAGCTCAGTAGGTCCAAAACCGGTTTTTCTATGATTCGAAAATGGTAAGCACTTAATTGGCGTACCAAAGTAATCAGCATGCATAGTATTAAGCACCGGGATATTAGCATAAATCATTGAGGACAGCGTTACATAGTGGGAGTGCGTATGAACAATAGCCTTAACGTCGGAACGTAGAGAATATATGCCAGCATGCGCCTCCATATCTGATGACGGCTTAGGAGAAGGGCTCCGTACTTTTAGGGTTTTGAGGTCTACTTTTACATTAGAATTAAGATTGATATCAGCATAACTTGCACCGCTTGGCGTAATCATGAGCTGATCACCTGCGCGAAAACTTAGATTACCAGACGAACCAACTTCAACTTTAAGATCATTAAGCTTTGAGCAGGTATCAAGGAACCTATCCTCAAGTACTTTCGTCGCATTCATGTATATTTTATACTATACCGTGATGTATTTGTCAATTATTAAACGTTTAAGTATTGCGAGAAAAAAGTCCTGCCGCATAAATACTTACTGGACTTCTGTTCAAATATATTGTATTGGCTCCGGCGACTGGATTCGAACCAGTGACATTTCGGTTAACAGCCGAACGCTCTACCGCTGAGCTACGCCGGAATAGCTGCTCGAATTATTATACGGTTAGTCACTTTTTTCGTCAATCTGTTCGCCGAGAGATTTGAGCCGAGGCTTAAAGCTATTAGCCGCTTCTTTAAAGCCCAAAACATGCAGCGCACCAACCAAGACATAGAGATTATCTTTTTCTTTTTGAGTGCACTTACCTTTTTCAGCTTGTTGAAACTTTTCACTTATTTTATCAATCAACCATTTTTCATCAGTTTTTGAAGCAGTAGTTTTTGGCGTAAAAGTTTCTTCATTAGAAACGACTTCAAGCGAACGAGCGGAATTATCTTTCTTAATTATATGACCTTTTTGGATTAAGCCATTAATATGTGTTGCAACCGTTGAAACCGATTTATAGTCCAGCGCTCGCATCACCTCGCGGTAGCTCGGGCCATAGCCATGCCCCTTAATGAACCCGTCAATAAAACTGAGCAGTTCTCGTTGTTTCTTACTTGGTCTGTTTGCGCTTTCCATAGTTTCCTCCCGTTGCTAAAGCGATTGCCGCCAATCCCCACCATACAATACTCACTGTGTCGTCTACCCAAACAGGAAGTAAAAAGCCAATGCATGCCAAGCCAACACCACTAGCGAACACACCGAGTGCCAACCAGTCAGCTCTTTTCCTCCAACTACGCCATAAGATTGTTGTGAAAATATAAATAAATAAAGCTAAACCCAGCCATCCACTCTCATGAGCAATAAACAAATATTGATTTTCTATAATAATCGGCTCGTCGCTAAAGAGTGAAGCTGATCCAGTTGAGCCAACCCCAGCACCAATGGGCTGAGTCAGTATACGCTCGGTTCCCGTCTCAAGAGACGCAGTATGTTCTTCGTTCGAATCACGAGCGCTACCACTCGTTGGATTATTATGAAGTAAAACATGTTGCACAAAGTGAGAGTCTTTTTGAGAATAAAGAAAGCCTGAAAAAAGTATTAAAAGAACAACAGCACCTACCCACCAACCTATTTTTATTTTTTTAGCAAAAACGACAAGAGTAACAATACCTAAACTAAGAACAGTTGCGACGAGCGCGCTGCGGGAATAGCTCGCCCACAATACTATAACGCCCGCAAGAGCAAAGAAGCTTAGTAAAATAATAGTCTGTTTCTCTTTAATAGTGTGCTTTTTCGCTACTAACCAAGCAGCAATCACGCTGAGTATTATCAGTGCGTATGCCCCTAGTGGATTTGGACCACGCAACGTGGCATTAATACGAATAAAATCTGGATTTTTATCAATCGTGAGATAGGGCTCAATCGTATCTTTCCCGTAACCAATATGAGAAAGTATGTCAGGCGGTAGGACAAAAATTTGTAATAGAGCAAAGCTTATTATAAATAGCGTACCAGTGAGGCCAACCATCAAAAATGTTTTTCGATAGTGTGGTCGGATAGAAAGAGCAATGAAGACTAGAGTGAAGAATAAAATATAACGAAGGTCAATCGCTAAGCCTGCCAGCAGCTGCTGTAAAGATGGCATAAAAATGAACAGTAAAAGAAGGTGCAGTAGCGCATAAGCAAGAATCGCCCAAAACAGATAGTCCTTCTTCATTTTTTTCGCTACGCCAGACTGAACTGCAAGATAAATGCCGATTGGCATAGCGACAATCAACAAGATTTCTTTCCAGGATTTTAATAATAAATCAAAGTCTGGAAAAATAGTTCCAAAATAAACTGTTAAAGGAGCATGAAGCACAATCAGACCAAAGACCGCCAGCAAAATGCCAATATACAGTTTGAAAAGCCAGGTTTCTTTTTTCATATCCTACAATAGAGTGTACCCTTAGTGGTACAATAGCAGCAATGCTACTAAATTCCGTAACAGATATGAAAGAACTCAGGTAATGCTTGCTCGAAGTAATAAAAAATACAGCTTTTTGTTGATTATCGCTGATATTTTAATGCTAACGTTTGGCTTTATGTTGGCATATATTATCCGTGTTCAGTTAGATAATCGACCCCTATTAAATGAAATATATGCCGTAGAATATTTTACAACATTCTTAACTGTTGTGCCGCTATGGATAGTTGTTTTTGCCAGCCTTGGACTATATGCCAATTCAGTTCGCACCAAAAGATTTATTGAAATAGGCAAGCTTCTGATTGGCTCAATCATTGGTATTCTTATCATTCTTGGCTATTCTTACGTTATTAATGAGCCAATTTTTCCAGCTCGGCTTGTAGCAGTCTATGCTTTTATTTTTTCATTTACCTTTTTAGTCATTGAAAGAACTGTTATTCACACAATGTATGCTTGGCTTTTAAGAAGCGGTTATGGCACGAGAAGAGTGTTAGTAGTCGGCAACTCAAAAACAACCTGCGATATCATTAACCAGCTACACACGCATAAACACTCTGGTTATACAATAATTGCTGCAGCTGGACCAAAGATTATTATTCCAAAGTTCGTGAAAGTTACTCATTTTTCATCAGTTGAAAGTTCACTTTTGGAAGTTAAGAATCTAAAAATTGATACTATCATTCAGACTGACCTTTTCGAAAATACTGAACGCAATCAAAAGATCCTTGCTGCCGCACAGAGCAACCATATTGAATATTGTTTTATTCCAGGAGAAGCTGAGTTTTATTCTGGCAAAAATACGGTTGATGTTTTTCTAGGCTATCCCATGATTATAGTCTCACAAACGCCCTTGATTGGCTGGGGAGCAATTGCAAAAAGTATTTTCGATATGCTTTTCTCTACTCTATTACTTATTATTTTATCCCCCCTACTTCTATTACTCATTATTCTACAAAAACTTTTTAATCCGGGTCCTGTTTTTTATAAAAGCAAACGCCTCTCACGTTATTCTGAAAAAATTTGGCTTTATAAATTTCGCAGTATGCGGCCAGAATTTGGAAATAAAGACGCTGCTGATGAATTCAGAGCAATGGGTAGAAAAGATTTGGCAAAAGAATACGAAGTGCATCGCAAAGTGAAAAATGATCCGCGTATCACGTGGTTTGGAAAATTTCTAAGAAATACTTCACTAGACGAACTTCCACAGTTTTTCAATGTCTTCAAAGGGGAGTTAAGCTTAGTCGGGCCACGACCAATCCTGCCACAAGAAATGAAATTCGTGAAACATCGTGGTGCCCTGCTCCATAGTGTTAAGTCCGGCGTAACAGGTCTTTGGCAAGTGTCTGGAAGAAATGACCTTTCATTTGATAAACGAATTGAGCTTGAAATGTATTACGCCCAAAACTGGAGTTTTTGGCTTGATATTAAAATTCTTTTTAAGACGATTGGTGTTGTCTTTAGGAGAAAAGGCGTGAAATGAAACAGCCAAAAATTGCTATTGTTTGTGATTTTTTAACTATAATGGGTGGCGCAGAAAATGTTGTGTTGGCGATGCATGAAGCTTTCCCCTCAGCGCCCATTTATACAGCAATGTACAACCAAGATAGTGTGCCCGCCTTTAATAAAATTGATGTGCGACCTTCTGCTCTACAAAAAATTCCACGCAAACTGCACAAATACTACAAACTCTTTCCAACCCTCGCTGTCAAAGCAATGCGCCGGCTTGATCTTTCTGAGTTCGACATCATCATCACCAGTAGCTACTTACACGGACATCAGATTATGAAATCGCGTCCGGATCAAATCGTTATCAACTACTGTCACACTCCGCCTCGTTATTATTGGAGTCATTACAATCTTTATCGCAAAGATCCAGGCTACGGTAAGCTAAACTTCCTAATTCGACCGCTTATGCCGCTTTTCATTCCTCGTCAGCGTAAGCTGGATTATGAAGCTGCTCAAAATGTTGATGTTTTTATTGCTAATTCAAGCGAGACTGGGGAGCGTATTAAAAAATATTATGGCAAACCCTCAACCATCGTCCACCCGCCAGTTGATATCAATCGGTTTTCTCCAGCACGCGATCGTGGCGAGCATTATGTTGCACTTGGCCGTCAGCTGCCAAATAAACGATTTGATATAGCTGTTGAAGCCTGCACGAAGCTTGGTCTGCCGCTCAAAGTATTTGGCAATGGTCCATTGCACGATACACTCGTTAGAAAAGCTGGACCAACAATCAAATTCTATACCGACCGCTTTGGGAGCGCATCAGATAGTGAAGTTGAAAAAGCGCTCAACACTGCCAAAGGTTTTATCTTTCCGTCCGATGAAGATTTTGGCATTGTAGCCGTTGAGGCACTGGCAGCCGGGACGCCGGTTATTGCTTACAAAAAAGCTGGGATACTCGATATCGTACAAGACGGTGAAAGTGGTATCTTATTTGATACGCAATCAATCGAAGCTGTGGTTGAAGCTATTCAAAAAGCGGAAAAGACAGCTTTCCTTGCTGGCACGCTAAGACGAAAAGCTCGTCGCTTCGACAAAAGTTTATTCATCAACAAAATGAAGAAAATTGTTAATGATCAAACTACTCAACCGTAACACTTTTTGCTAAGTTTCGAGGTTGATCTACATCATTACCTCTATCTACCGCGATGTAATAAGCAAGCAGTTGTAAAATAACATTTAACAGCAGGGGAACAAGAGAATCTAATTTTGTTGAGATACGAATAATAGTTGTAGCATCAATTGCTTCCTTACTATTTGTGACAGCAAGCACATCACCACCCCTTGCTCGTACTTCGCTTAAATTACTCTTACTCTTTTCAAACAACCAATTATCAGCCAGCAAAAAGACTTCAAAAAACCGATCGTCGATAAGTGCAATTGGACCGTGCTTTAACTCTCCGGCAGCATAGCCTTCCGCTTGAATATAGGAAATCTCTTTTAGCTTAAGAGCACCTTCAAGTGCAATTGGGAATAATGTATCTCTTCCCATAAAAAGTGCGTGCTCTTTTTTGCTATACTGTCTTGCTATCTTTTTAACGTCATCTTTATGCTTTTTTAATAATTGCTCAATTTCATTCGGCAAAGCACTCAACTCACTCACGAACTTATTCAATAATTGCGGACTCGCTCCTTTAGCTTGTGCCACCGTCAACCCAAAGAGTAGCATCGCTGATGCCTGAGAGGTAAATGCTTTTGTTGAAGCAACAGAAATCTCAGGTCCAACATGAACATATACGCCGCCATCAACCTCACGGGCGATAGTTGAGCCGACCGAATTTACAATGCCAAGCGTCCGAATGCCACGATTTTTGAGTTCTCGAAGACATGCCAGCGTATCCGCAGTTTCACCAGACTGCGACACAATTAAAGCAACCGTATTTTTCGGCATAGAAAATGCCTTATAGCGAAGCTCTGAGGCAATTGCCACTTCAACACTTACATTTTCAGCAACCTGCCCAATATAATATGACGCCAAAAGTCCCGCATAATAGGCGGTTCCACAGCCTACGATAACAATATGCTCAATTGATCTCAGCTCTTCGTCTGTCATGTTTGGCCCGCCCAGTTTCGCTCTACCTTCTTTTGGAATAAGACGACCTGCTAGTGTTGAGCGCAATGTTTCAGGCTGCTCCATGATTTCTTTTAGCAAAAAGTGTTCGTAGCCTTTTTTCTGAACTGCCTGAATATCTAAATCCAGTTTCTCAACCTCTTTGCTGATTGGTGCTGACTGTAGGTCAAATATCTCAACTTCTCCGGCCCGACATTCAGCTACTTCACCGTCGTTTAGATAAATAACATTATCAATTTGACCAACCAGCGTTGCGGCATCACTTGAAATATACGCTTCATCCTCACTCAGTCCTAGAATTAATGGACTTCCTTCTCTTGCAGTAACAAGTACTGAAGGGTCTTTATCTGAAACAGCGACTAACCCATACGTTCCCACAACAGAACGGATCGCTGAAATAACGGCATCTTTTAGTGTTCTTTCTTTACCGCTGTCAAAATAAGAAGCAATAAGCGCAGCAAGTACTTCACTATCAGTATCGCTCTTAAACGAGTAGCCTTCTGCTTCTAAAGCCTCTTTGATTTCTTGATAATTCTCAATAATGCCATTGTGAACCAGATATATACTGCCGGACTTATGCGGGTGGGCATTTTTAATTGATGGCTCACCATGTGTTGCCCAACGGGTGTGCCCAATGCCTGTGCTATCCGTTTTCCGGCTTTTTTGAACCAATACATCAAGCCCGGCCACTTTGCCCTTTTCTCTTAATAGCGTTGTCTCACCTGTACTGTCGAGTGTAGCAATACCAGCTGAGTCATACCCTCGATACTCCAGTCTCCTTAAACCGCTTAGAAGAATGGGCTGTGCTTTCTTATTCCCAATATATCCGACAATTCCACACATAATATCTTTAAACTATTTCTTATGGCCTAAGGCTTGATTTATTCTAGTAGAAGAGTCTGCTTTTTCAACGCCGCCAACACCAAAAACCATTTCAATATTATACTCATGGCATACCGCACTTTCTGGAGTAACTTTCTCAGAATCTCTATCCCCACCATTGGCAAAAATTAATTTATCATTCGGATGTTGATTTGCAATCATTTTCAATGTTCTAACCACCGTCGGGTCATCGTCAACTGCAATCGCTACTTCATCAACATGTCTCAAAGCACCGATTAACCTTGCTCTATTTTGTTCACTAAGAATTACTTTGTCTTTTTTCATTACTTGCTGAATATCATTATTAACAATTACGATCAGCTTATCACCCATACGAGCTGCTGTTTCAATCATATCAAGGTGTCCGCCGTGGAGAGGATTAAAGAAACCACTTACGATTATTACTTTCACTATTTCCGCCTTTCTTACTAGATACCTACTTATTATACCTTGTCCTCTGTAAAAAATGTTGTTATATACACATAAATCATACTTGCATTATTCCACAATAGACATGCACATTAGTAAAAAGTTATACTGAGTCCATGAAAAATCTACTCGTTACAGGCGGTGCTGGCTTCATTGGAGCAAATTTTGTCCACTATACTCTAAGAAATTATCCTGACTATAAAGTCACTGTTATCGATAAACTTACCTACGCAGCAAACCCGGAAACGCTTCACAGTATCTTGGATGATATCGAATTTATAACTGGTGATATCTGTGATAAAGAACTTATGGATAAATTGGTCAGCGAAACAGATGTTGTGATACATTTTGCAGCTGAAAGCCATAACGACAACTCGCTACGTGACCCGTGGCCATTCATTCATAGTAATTTAATTGGCACGGCAACAATCTTGGAAGCTGTTCGAAAACATAAAAAACGCCTGCATCATATTTCAACTGATGAAGTGTATGGCGACCTTGAGCTTGATGATCCAGCTAAATTTACTCCCGAAACTCCTTATAATGCAAGCAGTCCTTACTCAAGCACTAAGGCAGGATCAGACCTTTTGGTTAAGGCTTGGGTTCGCTCATTTGGCATTCATGCAACTATTTCAAATTGTTCAAATAACTATGGTCCCTATCAGCACATTGAAAAATTTATTCCCAGACAAATTACTAATATTTTAAGCGGCATTTCACCAAAGCTTTATGGAACCGGCGAACAAGTTCGCGACTGGATTCACGTTGACGACCATAACGATGCCGTCCATGCGATTATTGAAAAAGGCCGCAGCGGTGAAACATATCTCATTGGTGCAGATGGTGAAGAAAATAATAAATATATTATTCAAACTATTCTAGAACTTATGGATAACGATAAAAATGCTTATGAACACGTCAACGACCGCCCAGGCCACGATCAGCGTTATGCTATTGATGCCTCGAAACTGCGGCAAGAACTTGGATGGAAACCAAAATATACTAATTTGCGCGAGGGCTTAAAAGCAACGATTGACTGGTATACTGAAAATGAAGCGTGGTGGAAAGCTGAAAAAGCCAAGGTGGAAGAAAATTACGCTAAGCAAGGTCAGTAATCCTATCGTGAGTAAACTTCAATTTAGTAAACAGTTAAAAGTAAAAGAAACCTCTATCCCAGGAGTGGTTATCTTTGATCTTCCTGTTTTTGGTGATAGCCGCGGTTGGTTTAAAGAAAACTGGCAGCGAGACAAAATGACCAAGCTTGGCCTGCCAGATTTTGGACCAGTGCAAAATAATATTAGCTTTAATGCTGAAAAAGGAGTTACCCGCGGTATCCACGCAGAGCCGTGGGATAAATATATCTCTATTGGTGCCGGCAAAGTTTTTGGCGCATGGGTTGACCTTCGCGAAGGTGAAAGCTTTGGGAAAATATTTACGGCCGAACTTGACCCTTCAAAGGCAATTTTTATACCTCGCGGGGTTGGCAATGCATTTCAAGCGTTAGAAGAAAATACGGTCTATACCTATCTCGTGAACGATCACTGGAGCCAGAATGCACAAGACCAATACACTTTTCTAAACCTAGCCGATAAAACTGTGGCTATTAATTGGCCTATTCCATTAGGTGAAGCTGAACTTTCTGAAAAAGATAAAAATCACCCTAGGCTTCAAGATGTTACGCCGATGCAAGATAGACAAATTTTAGTCATTGGCTCAAATGGCCAACTTGGCACAGCGCTTAAAGGTGAGTTTCCTGCTGCTGAATTTGTCGATAAAGATGAGTTCGACATGACTGACCCAAATGAATATAAAAAGAAAAACTGGAAAAATTATAAAACTATCATCAACGCAGCGGCCTACACTGCTGTCGATCAAGCAGAAACTCCTAAGGGACGTGAGGCCGCCTGGAATATTAATGCACAAGCAGTTGCTCAGCTAACTCAAACAGCCACTGAAAATAATATTACTTTAGTACATATTTCAAGCGAATATGTTTTTGATGGCACTAAAGACAATCATACTGAAGACGAATCTTTCACTCCACTGGGCGTCTATGCGCAAACAAAAGCTGCCGGCGATATTGTCGCAGCACAAGCTCCAAAGCATTATATTGTACGTACAAGTTGGGTTATTGGTGAGGGTAATAATTTTGTAAGAACGATGAAAAACTTAGCAGAAAAAGGTGTGAAGCCGAATGTTGTAGATGATCAAATTGGCCGACTCACTTTTACTCGTGATTTAGCAAAAGGCATTAAACATTTATTGGAAGCCAGGGTGTCCTTTGGAGCCTATAACCTGAGCAATGAGGGTAATCCTGTTTCTTGGGCAGATATTGCCAAAGAAGTCTATGAACTATCCGGAAAAAGTAAAGATGACGTTACGCCAATTTCAACAGAAGAGTATTATAAAGATAAAGAAGGTATCGCGCCCCGCCCCTTAAAAAGTATGCTTAATCTTGATAAGATAAAAACTACGGGTTTTTCTCCGAGAGATTGGCGAGAAGCTTTACAAGAATATCTGAAATAAATTTTTTAGAGGAGAAGAAAATGAAAGGAATTATTTTGGCGGGCGGATCGGGTACGCGACTCTATCCCATTACCAAAGGTATTTCAAAACAGTTAATGCCAATCTATGATAAACCGATGGTGTATTACCCTCTTTCAACTTTGATGATGGCGGGCATTAAAGATATCTTAGTCATTACTACCCCACACGACCAAGAGCAATTCAAGCGGCTTCTTGGAGATGGATCCAGCTGGGGAATTAATCTTCAATACGCTGTACAGCCAAGTCCTGACGGATTAGCGCAGGCTTTTATTATCGGTGAGGAGTTTATTGGTGAGGATAAAGTTGCCATGGTACTGGGTGACAATATCTTCTATGGGCACGGTTTCGGTGAGAGTTTAAAAAATTGCGCAGACCCAGATGGTGGCGTTGTGTTTGCCTACCAAGTATCCGACCCTGAACGCTATGGTGTTGTAGACTTTGATGAAAACATGAATGCTATTAAGGTTGAGGAAAAACCAAAAAACCCAACTTCAAATTATGCTCTCGTAGGTCTTTATTTCTTTGATAATGATGTGGTTGAAATTGCTAAAGGAGTAAAGCCAAGCGCACGTGGCGAACTTGAAATCCCAAGTGTCATGGATGTTTATTTACAAAAAGGTAAATTAAAAGTTGAGGTTATGGACCGTGGCTCTGCGTGGCTCGACACTGGTACTTTCGGTTCAATGAATGATGCATCGGAATATATTCGTGTTATTGAAAAAAGAACAGGTCTGAAAATTGGCAGTCCAGAAGAAGCTGCCTATCGAGAAGGCTTTATTACCAAAGAGCAGCTTCTAGCGATTGCCGAGCCGTTAAAGAAAAGTGGCTATGGAAAGTATTTAGCTTCTTTAGTAAAATAACTTACTTTTTGAATCGCAACCTTCGAATTTCTTCTTGAGTTTTTTCTTGGTTGCCAAGAATTCTCACTAACATATCTGCTACGACACCAAGTCCCCATATAAATAAGCTCAGGGAGATGAGGTATAGCCCCGTAAAGCCAACGAACTTATAGGGACTGAACTGCCCTGCATTCAACCAGTGAACGCCTAAGAAGCCAACACAGAATAAACCAATGATAAACGGAATAATACCGACCACAAAAAAGAATCTTAGCGGTGCAAAATCACGATAAGCTCTTAAAATATTGAGGGCACTCACAAGTGTATAAGTAAACACACTGGTAACAACCCGGGATTGCCTGCCGGGGAAATATTTTACCACCACAGGAGTAGTGGTGATACGAAGATTTTTTACTGAAAGTACTTGAAATGATTCTTGGGTGTATGTGTGTTTACCGTGTGTATTAAGCGCAAATAACGCCTCTCTGTTATACGCTCGAAAACCACAAGTCACATCCTTGAAATCTCGTTTTGCTAATTTACTCGTAACACGTGCGCCTAATTTATTACCAATATACTTCCCTAGCGGCATATTTTTTGGCCGACGCATTTCTCCTGTTTTTGGATCCGTGAATCGATCTGCAGCAACGAAATCCGCTTCGTTATCCAAAATTGGCTGGACCATTTTTGGAATATCTTCAGGAGAAAACTGCAAATCCCCATCAATATTTACCATAATATCTGCGCTCTTTTCTAGAGCAATATCAACTGCTTCACGAAAACGAAAAGCCACTCCTTTACTGACACTTTCTCGAACAACTTCCGCCCCAGCTTTTTGAGCTGCTTCTGTGGTATTATCCTGACTTCCATCATCAATGACTACGGTTTCTATAACTTTGATTTTACTTATTTTCTTCGGAATTCTTTTAACTACCTCACCGATTGTTTCTGCTTCATTTTTACAGAATGAAATGACTACTAGCTTCACTTTAAACTTGCCTTTCTTTGCGCTCTGTTATCTTCTATAATAGAATAACATGCAATCCGTAAAATCCATCGCTGTTATCGGGCTGGGATATGTTGGTCTACCTTTAGCTTTACTCGCTGATAAGAAAGGTTTTGAAGTTAAGGGCATTGATATTAATAAAAAAATTATCGATTCTCTTCAAAAGAATATACCTACAGTAGACGATGTTAGTAAAGAAGACCTTTCGCAATCTAATATCACCTTTAGCGGTATGATTTCAAATATAAGCTCTTGTGATGCCACTATTGTCTGCGTGCCCACACCAGTCAATAGCAATAAAAGTCCAGACCTTAGTCCGTTGAAAAGTGCTGTTGAGAGTGTTGTTCCACATATAAAGAGGGGGGGGCTTTTGGTTATTGAGTCAACCGTTAATCCTGGTGTTTGCGACGATATTGTCGTCCCTATCATCAAAAAACATGGTAAAAGAATAGGCAGTGATATCTATCTTGCTCACTGCCCTGAGCGTATTAATCCAGGTGATCCAAAGTGGAACGTAAGTAATATTAATCGCATACTTGGTGCTAATTCAGAAAAAGAATTAGAGGTCGCATTAGATATGTATAAAAGAATAGTTGACGCGGAAATTAAACCAATGGCAACACTAAAAGAAGCTGAAGCAGTAAAAGTGGTTGAGAATTCTTTTCGTGATATTAATATTGCATTCGTCAATGAGCTTGCCATGTCTTTTCATAAACTCGGTATAAATGTTGAGAATGTAATCGATGGTGCCGCGACAAAGCCATTTGCCTTTATGCCTCATCGCCCTGGAGCGGGCGTGGGTGGACACTGCATCCCCGTTGATCCATATTATCTCATTGAATATGCTAACGGATTTGGTTTTGAGCATGATTTCTTGCGACTTGCCCGTTCAATCAATGAGTCGATGCCACACTTTACAATAGATCTTCTGATTGGGGCTCTTAATGAAAAGAAAAAAGCTATCAAAGATACAAAAGTGTCTTTACTTGGTCTTTCGTATAAGCCGAATGTTGGAGATGACAGAGAAAGTCCGGCATATACTCTTAAAAAGCTACTAGAAAAGTGTGGTGCTGAGATAACTATTTATGATCCTTATATTAAAAACTCCTCAACAGTAACCTCGCTTTCTGATGCAGTTCAAGGTACTGACGCAATTCTCATTGCCACCGCACACAATGAGTTTGAGGAGTTATTAAAGCCAAGTATGAATTCTCTGTTACCTTCAGTTATTGTTGACGGAAGAAACATGTTTAAAAATGATAAAGAGTATTTTAAAAAGGCAGGGACTACGTATATCGGCATAGGGGTGAAATGATGAAAGTTTTCATTCAAATTCCATGTCTTAATGAAGAAAGTACACTTCCACTGGTTTTTAAAACTATGCCCAAGAAACTACCCGGCGTTAATAGTGTCGAGTGGCTCATTATCGACGATGGCTCAACTGATAAGACTGTTGAAATAGCAAAAAAACTTGGGGTAAAACATATTATTTCGCATAAAAGAAATATGGGATTAGCACGTAGCTTTCGAGACGGCATTGATTATGCATTAAAATACGGCGCTGATATCGTGGTAAATACCGATGGTGATAATCAATATCCTCAAGAAAGAATCGCCGATTTAATCCAGCCTATTATCGAAAAAAGGGCCGATATTGTTATCGGTGATCGTCAAACTTCAAAAATTGCTCACTTCTCGGGTTTTAAAAAATTTATGCAACATTTTGGGAGTAGTATCGTTAACCTTGCTGCCGGCACAAATCTTCCTGATGCAGCAAGCGGATTTCGAGCCTATTCACGAGACTCACTCATAAAACTAAATATTGTTACTCCTTTTAGTTATTGTATGGAAACTATCATTCAGGCTGGCAATAAACGACTAAAGATTGAAAGTATTCCTATAAAAACAAATGAAAAAACTCGAGAATCAAGGTTATTTAAAAACATCTGGCAACATATGTTCAAGTCTGCTCAAGCAATTTTAAGAAGCTATATTATGTTTAAACCTCATATTATTTTTGTCTCCCTCGGGTTAACTTTATTTATCCTGGGGCTAATTCCATTTATCCGCTACGCCATATTCTTTGCTATGGGTGAAGGCTCTGGACACTTGCAGTCGCTTATTCTTGGGGCTGCATTAATTATTGGTTCACTTCTCTGCTTTGTTCTTCTCGTTATTGCCGATCTTCAGAAAACAAACCGCATACTACTTGAAGACCAGCTTGAGCATATTAAAGAAATACAATATAAAAAATAGGCTAGCTTTTTAAAACTTTTTCAATAGCTTCAACCTGTTTATATGACTGTCTTTTTACTTCCGGCAGATGTTTTTTAATTTTTTCCTTCACTTCATTTCTTTCTTTTTCAAGTTCATTAAACCGCTGCTTTAAATACTCATTAGTTAGCTTCTCCTGTCCAAATGCCCACTCTTCTAAGTCAAACATTTCAAGCACTTCTTTATATTTATGACTCCAGCCAATAACAAGTGTTGGTACTTCCATCGCAAGCGCTGAAATCATGGCGTGAAACCGAGAGGTTACAAACATATCACACTTGCCGATAATAGCTCTAAGTTCTTGCGAGCTTAGTTCATCTTCAATAAATAAACATTCTTTTGGGGTTTTTAGATTACTATAAATTTCTTTGCACAATGGCAAGTCATTGTTATGCGTCTTTTTCGTATGCAGGCGAATGCTGTGAGGTAAAAGAATAATCTTATAGCCATTATTAGAGAGTTCATCTATGAAATTGGTTATTGTTTTGGTGTAATCTTTGCCCGTTTTAGTAACCTTTTTTTGCATTACAACACTTGGGGAAATACCGACCACCTTACTATTTTTAAAGAACTTTTCATCATAGTATTGTTTCACAGCTTCTTTTTCTTTTTTCGTTAACTCCAATAAAAATGCATAGTCAGCTCCTTCAATAGTATTCTCAAGTCCTAACTCATCTAGATATTTCTGAGTAATCGCGCCACGCGATACTATCACCTTCATCTTTGGTAAAAATATTTTTGCAAAGAATTTATTAATTGGATTATTAAATGGTCCGAGTGCTTGAGAGCATTTAATCACCGGTGTACCTACCATGAGAGCGGGGAGAATACTTGCAATATTATAGAGAAGAAATTTTTCTCTCCCATCAACAAAAGTGATGCCACCTTGGTCAAGCAACACATCAGCTTCCGTTAACGTGCGAATAGAAACCGAGTTTCTTCTTAAAAAAGCCCTTAGAAATGGAAAAATCTTATAAATGAACGCCAGTAGGTTAATGACAACTCCTAAGAATAAGGCGTCTGCTCTAATGATTTTTAGATTTTTATATGTACTATGCTTCTCTTCCTCACCTACAGACTGATACGTAAATAAATAGAATTCTTTATCAGAGCCAAGAGTTTGGAGGGAACTCTCCAGCATTGCTGCGGCGCCTTTGTTGCCGGTAAGCGTTGATCCGATAACTGCTATTTTCTTCATTGATTTCTCTTTTCTTTTTTCAAAAGATATCCGTAAATAAGCGCGACTACGCCATCACCAAGCGTCGCATAAAGCCTAGCTACAAGAGAAAGTACAATAGCAACTTCTATAGAAAAGTATTGGCTAGTAAAAAGTACAATCACCGCCTCTCGCACACCAATCCCACTAGGCACGAAAATAGCGAGTAGCCCAACAGCACCCGCAAGAACATAAGCTGCCACAAGTCCTATGTATGCTTGT
Source organism: uncultured Candidatus Saccharibacteria bacterium (assembly GCA_964570845.1). Lineage (GTDB taxonomy): Bacteria > Patescibacteriota > Saccharimonadia > Saccharimonadales > Saccharimonadaceae > CAZLCC01. Next base: position 246,523 of record CAZMZB010000001.1, read on the forward strand.
TCTGGAATGTATGTTATTGAAGCTACTACAAATATAAAACCGATGCCATTTACAAGTCGGGGACCTAAAAACTTCAGAACATAATAAAACAATTGTTTTGATTGCAAAATATATTCTTTTTCAATTGGCTTCTTTTTGAAAATTTTGAAAACATAGTTTAAGAGAGTATAAAAGGCTTTTTGATTAAGAAGTAACAATAAGGGGACAGCGAGTAGTAGAGGCGCGAAGACGCCAAGGTTAGCTGTTGTTTGCTCAAAGAATGATATTGCAACAATTGGTATGGAAAGAAGTAGCGAGGCAAAAATCAAAAAGGCATGTTCATAAATAAAAGTAACCGTAACTAATTTTTTGCTATACCCTCTTTTTTTTGCCCACGTGATTTTATTGAGCAACGAACCAGCCTGACCTGGAATATATTTTAAAAGCCAAGATAAAGAGTGTACCTTGATTGCTTCTTCGTTAGTAATTGGTTTTTTACTAAGCTGGCTAATTAATTTACCCCACAATACACCCGTCCACACAACCGCTAAAGCAAAGAGTACAATACTTACAATAGACCATGTATTAAATGAAAGATGGACATCTTGGAGTTGGCTCCAATTATTAATAAGTGATTTACCGAAAAAGTAGGTAATTAAGCCAATAATTACCCAAGCGAAAATGGTACGAAAAACTTTATTATTTAGATATTTCACGAAAACCTTTATTACGCTTCAAGCTGGTTATCCTAACCCAACCCCATCCAAGAATTAATATTATATACTTTACTCCTCTATCCAGAATTGCTGCTCCAATAATTTGAGGGGTTGTAATGCCTATAATCGATGAAGAGAATATATATATTACTTCTTTAATTCCAAGGGCTCCAGGCGTTAAGTTAATAAGCAAACTCATGGCACCTAGAATAGTATATAGAGACAGCCCTACTAGTGTTATATGCGCCCCGACGCTGGCTAGAGAGGCGTAGCTAATTAGCAGAGATGCAAGGAAATTAATAAGTGTGAGAATAGTTAAAGAAACAATAAGTTTCCTACTACTTATAATTAGATTCCAGCCATTCACAATATCTTTAAGAGTAAATATAGTTTTTGAAAAAAAGCCTTCTTTTATTTTATTTGATGACTGTTCAGCTAGTTTTTTTGGCAAACCAAATATTGTTAGGTATGTTGTGGTAAGAAATATTCCACCAAACATAAAGAGGATTGTATAGTATTCGAATGTATGGGCTGTATTAATTAGAGTAAGTGTAATAAGACCAAGCAAGGCATTGATTAAAAATACTATTATGTAGTTGCCAGACAGAGCACTAATAAAATTTTTATAGCTTAAACTATGATTCTTTTTTAAAAATATTGCTTGTACCCCAGATCCGCCACCCGCAGGTAAAAATAAGTTCCCCGTTGCCGTTACCATAGACGCACGAAAACTCTCTGCCGTTGACATGTCTTTCTGAAAGGATCTTAGAATTAATCTCAAGAATATTCCGTTCATAAATAATACTACTAAATGTCCTATTGCTATAAGTACTAAGTAAAAAGGATGTACTGATAATAGTGCCTCAAATTCTCTAATATTTGCAAAGAAATAGCCGATAAAAATTATGACAACTAGCAGAGTTATTACAATTGAAATTGTTCTATTTTTTTTCATCTATAGTAATCATTATAGTCGATATACATAAAATCACATCTAAAATTTTGATACGATGTTATAATTTAACTTTAGTTGCGCTAAAATATAAGGAGTTCAAATTACTATGATACTTAAAAGGTTACGGCAGCTACAGCCAATACGCAGAAACAGCATATGGTTAAAAAGCCCCATATCTCTTTCTGAGAAGATAATTTACTATCCAAATATTATAGTAGCTTTTATAAGGCCTCTAGCGGGAAAAGACAGAAAGATTCGATACCTAGGTTCAGATTTTCGTTACGACAATATTTATAGCCCCCTTTCTCTTCAAGCTTATCCATTTGAAATTGGAAACATATTAAAAAATACAGATACTGATATCAATTATGTACTAGATATAGGAGGAAACATTGGACAATTTTCAAAGACTTTCTCATATATTAATAAAGATGCACATATAGACGTTTTCGAGCCGAATCAAGTTATCTTTAAACAGCTGGAAGATAACTTAGGAAATAACCCCAATATAAAACTATGGAATTTTGGCGTTGGGGAAGCTAAGAAGAAAATGAAGTTAAAATTTGAAAAAGGGAAATCTGCAATAGGATCTTTCTTGGAGGCAAACGCGAGTAATTCTGATAATCCCAATCTTGAAAAAATATCTGTAAAAATCACGAATGATATTCCTAAGATTACAAAACGAACAAATTATGACCTTATAAAAATTGATGTGGAAGGCTATGAATATGAGGCACTAAAATATCTTGGCAAGAATATAAAAACAAAATATTTATTTGTTGAAGTCTCAGGTATTGGAAGATATAAAACCTTCAAACATTCTTCTCTGTTTAATCTGATTAAAAAACAATTCGGAGATTTTGATATAGTCTATCAATCAGAAACCTCTTCAAGAGATGCAACCATAGAGTTCTTATTTAAGTTTGTTTAAAATATTTATAAATAACCCTTTTATTAGGCCGAGTGAAAATAAAACAGCTATGGCTGGGGCGGCAAAGAATATAGCCTTTTTCTCTTGCCAATTTTCACCCAATAATATACTTAATACTAGCCCTGCTAAAATCAAAGCTACCATGAAAACGAGAATCGCCTTCCAATACAAAAACACAAATACTATTAGCATTAACGTGGCTATATAGAAAAAGATTAATGGATAAAAAAATCTTGTTTGAGGCTGCAAATAATAATCAACAAATTTAGGCCCCCGTTCATAAAGATGTCTAACCTGTTTCTGTAGATTGGTCCTTGGCCTGTAGTAAATTGTTAACTTACTAGTTCTAAGCAAGCCTCTTTTGGTAATTAGCATTATTTCTTTTAGTATTTTTGTATCATCACTAATGTTCCTTACATCTTTTTGGGCGTATGCTTTTTTTACAGTCTGGCATGCTTTTAGAAAGATATCTTTCTCTACAACTAGAGAGGTTGTGCCTTTGGATGACTTTTCAAAATTACTTTTTGTAATGTAATAATCCTCAAAACTACTTCCCCACTTATTACCGTATGCCTTCTTCCGTATTGCACTAATTGTTATAGAGATAGCATTCAAGCTATCTTCAACTTCCATAACATTTGGCACAATGCACTCTTCATCCATTGTTGTCAGCTTGCTTAAATAATCTTTTTCCAGTTCAACCCTGTCATCAATAAACAGTAGTCTTGAATATTTTGCTAGCTCTGCACCCTTAACACGAGCCTCAAATCTTCCTTTATTATTTGCAAATTGGCGCACCCTAAAAGGAATTTTATTATCTTTAAATATTGCCTCCTTTTGTTCAACAATCTTCTTAAGATCCTCATTAATACCATCAATAATGACGATTATTTCGTAGTTTATTTTAGAAACTTTTTTTTGCTCAATAATACTATCAAGGGTGAACTGGATAGTTTCTTCGCCCGTATAGGTTGGCACTATGATTGAAATAGTATTATTTTTTTTAACCATAGTTATGCTCTTTCAAATAGGTAGCGATTATAAGGGAGGGGGTTGCAGTTTTTTGAAATGCTGGCTTTTTATAATCTTTATAATTTTTTATGAACTTCTTTGTAATACTTTCATCTAGCTTTGAAATAACAGCCGTTTCACCAAGCCCTTCTTTTCTTTCAGTCTCATTTCTAAATAGGAGTGTGGGTTTGCCCATATGATAAAGTTCTTCTTGATTTCCTCCACCATCAGTTATCACGAACTCACTGCCTTTAACTAATTTTATAAATTGAAGATATTCAAGACGAGGCAACAGTGTAATGTTGCTATTTTCAGCAAGTTGGTTTTTTAATTTAGGTAATTTATTAAGTTGCTCTTTAGTGGCAGGGTGTTGTACCCAATATATATGAAAGCTCTTTGCTATATCCTGAGTTCTTTGAATAATCTCCGTAAACCTATCTTCTTTAAATATATTCTCATACCTATGCAAACTGGCAACAACATATGGTTTTTGCAGCTTAAAACCAAGTTCTGCTTCGTCGCAATTTTGTAAACCGAACCTCAAAACATCCATTTGTGTATTTTCTTTTGTATTAATTTTTTCGCCTTTATATTTCTTTAAATTCTCTACAGCCCAATCCCCAGGACATGCATAAACATTGCTTAAGCGAAATGTAATAAGTCTATTAATTTCTTCCGGGAACGGCTTAAATAAGTTGAAGCTCCTTAGACCAGATTCAACATGCATAACTCTGCAACGATTTAGTCTTCCTAGCAGCGCCCCCCACCAGGTAGTTAAGGTGTCCCCGTGAGTTAAAACTATATTATTTTTGCCCGTATAGCCATCAAGAATTTTCTTACCTTTTCGTAACTGCAATAAACTTTTTAAAAACCAAAACCAAACCTTGCGCATCGTTTTAGCTTCAGTGTCCCAATTAAAAAGAATATAGTCAGGATTTTTTATCCCAAAAACTTTAATCGTATTTTCAATAGTATCTTTATGCTGAGCCGTATAAATCCATCGCCATTTTAAATTCTGCTTATCACACTCTTGCATAATAGGTGCCATTTTAAATAGCTGCGCTCTGGTTCCAATTACAAAATGTATCATTATTTATTCTTTCTTTGAAAAATATATTGGCTCTTAGTGATTATACCAGATACAGTAAGGCGTGCTTGCCTCTAACCTAGAGTAATAAGTTATTCACCTTTTACTAGTGGGCTAACAATTTTTTGTAATGATTGATTAACTCTTATGACATTTTTATTATCCCAATAGTAAGCTTCTGAGCCATGTGATATATAAGTGGATACTCCCCCCCCCTGGGTAAACACAGCGAGTATCGCTATAACTAGGGTGACTTTTAGCCAAAACCTGCTGCCGAGAATATGGTTAATAGAAACAGCAGTAAAAACCAGAAATATCGGGACAATACTGAGCAAATATCTAGGCTGATTCGCGAGTAGCATGTGGGTCTTGTAGTAGCCAGTAATATTTAATAAGAATAGGCTGGACACTAATGCTAAAATCATGCTTAGTAAGAAATACCAAGCTTTATTTTTTTGCAAAGACTGCCACGCATAAAGAATGCTGCCTAGGCTTACAAATACAAGCAAATAGATGGCTGTCAAGAATCTATTTGGTGCAGTTTTTACCTCTCCGCTAAAAGCATTGGCACTATTTTGACTATTTAAACCTACTGCCCATGCTGACATTAGAGACGGGGGATCTAGTTTTGGACGCTGGTCTTTTGTATTTACAGCATTTAGGTCTCGTCGGAAAACTGCATTTTTTAGACAGCGATCCATAGACAAAACAGCCTGACAAGAAGGTGTGGGGGTTTTATATTGGATAATATTTTTCAAATATACACCCGAAAATATTACTATAGGAATCACCAATGCAGTAGCCCATAGACCAAGATAAATCTTATTGGATTTCTTGAATGAACGAGAAATATTCTTGGGCAGATCCTTTATGTTTTTGTTTCTGTAAGTAAAAAGGGAAATATAGATAATACCTACCGCAAATAATGGCAAAAACATGAATTTTGTTAATGATGCCAAACACCCAGTTATCACAACTCCCGCATAATTTTCCCATCTAATTTTTTTCTCTATTAAAATATTGACTGAGAATAAAAAGAATAACCCAGCCAATGGCAGTAAAAGATTGTCGTAATTAATGGTTGCAGCAGTCAAAGGGACAATTGGGATTAATATATAAAATAAAAAGGCAATATTTATAAAAATCTGCCGAAATCCCACTCTTCTGAAGAGGGTGGAATAAACTATAAGTCCCACACAGGCTAAGATAATATTAATAATCCTCAACACAATAACCTTAGCCTCATAATTAGCTCCAAAAATATCTAACAACCTGTAAGGAAAGCTCATTAGATAGTGATATAACGTCGCTGATCCATTGGATAAATTACCTAAATAATCATACTGAGTGGGCTGATTAGCTATGAACGGAGAAATCTGTTGAGCAAAGATTTGGATAACAGGATAATGAAAATTCTCATCATATGGGAGAATTTTAAAAGTAATAGCTATCCATAATGCCTGTATAAAAAAAAGGATTACAATTAAACCAAAAAAATATTTTGAGCCCAAAAAAGCAACTATCTTGTCGTATATTTTGCTCATCAGCTTATATTTTACCTCAAAAGACCTTCTCGTGTCTCTTTATTGTTTGTAAAGCCTTGCGTATAATAACACCTGTTACTATTTAATGGATAACTGTTATGAAAAAAATACTGATAATATCGCACGATAAAGTTGGCGAAGCAATGGCTGGTCCTGGTATTCGCTACCATCAAATGGCCAATATATTAAGTGGCAGCTTTGATGTAACACTTGGCTCTTTTCATAAAGGATATATTGAAAAAGTAAGAGGATCACTCTATAAAACTGCGTATATACCCGAGGATGATTTTAGCGGATATTTCTCTAATGCCGATATTATTATTGCAATGTGGCTTAATGAAGAAATGGTAAAGTGTGCAAAAGAAAAAAATGCTTTAGTTATTTTTGATATCTATGCTCCTGTACCCGTAGAAGACCTTGTTCAAAGAGTTTTTGCAAAAAGAGTGGGACCGGATTCTGATTATGAGTATAGCGAAATTTTAAAGAACTACCGTTTCTTTATTCAAAATGGTGATTCCTTCCTTTGCTCTAATGATTATCAAAAAGATTTTTGGATAGGATATTCCTTCGCCAATCAATGCGTTCTGCCATCAAAATATAAAGAAGACCGTATAGATGATCATCTTTTATTAGCTCCGATGGGTATTAATCCAGAAGAACTCTCTTCTCCTGCGTATAAAAAAGATCTGCTGTCAAAAAGAGTTGGGGCCAAAAAAGATGATTTCATCATTTTATGGACGGGTGGCATATGGGACTGGTTTGATGCTCTAACACCCATAAAAGCCGTTAAAAAAGTTGTTGAGTCGGAAAACAGTAGTGTAAAGCTTGTATTTTTAGGAACGAAACATCCAAACGAAGATGTCCTCGCGATGAAAGAGTTAAAACTAGCGTATAGCTTATCCAAAAAATTAGGGCTGTTAAATAAAAATGTTTTCTTCTTAGAGGGCTGGGTACCTTATGGCGATCGACTGTCTTACTTCAATCGCGCCGACCTTGCTCTTTATGCGCACAAACCATCGATTGAAGCTCGATTCTCTCATAGAACCAGGGTTCTTGATCACATTCTAACAAACACACCGACGCTTGCAACAAGAGGTGATTATTTTGCCGAATACATGGATACTCATAACATGGGAGTCGTAGTTGAACCAGAAGATCCTGCAGCAATGGCAAAAGCCATAAAGCACCTAATAGACGGTCCTGATACTGTAAAAAATATAAGAAAATCAATCGATAAGAAAAAGCGTGAATTTTATTGGGCTAATGTTCTTGCTCCGCTGGTAGATTTTATTAAAGGCTCAGAGAATATACATCCAAAACCATTCACACCAAAAACAAGTAGTTCTGCCGCAAAAACAAAAGGTGTTAACGTTCTGAAAAAACATGCTCCTAAATCTTTAAAAAAGATCTATAAAACTATTCGTGGAAATTCATTATAAAAGATGGTTTACCCTACCTTTTATTGTTAAACTATTGTTATGCAGAAAAAAATACCCTTTGTTAGTATCATAGTTTTAAGTTGGAATAATATTGAAAGTACCACGTCTTGTTTAGAATCTCTCAAAAAACTCTCTTACAAAAATAAAGAGATTATTTTTGTTGATAATGGATCAACTGATGGATCAAAGGAGTTTCTATCAAAACAAAAAAATATTAGATATGTCGATTTACCAAAAAATCTTGGTTTCACAGGTGGTCATATTGAAGGACTCAAACATGCAGAAGGACAGTTTATAGCTATTATAAATAATGATTTATTAATTGATGATAGCTGGATTGAAAAATGCTTAGAAACATTTTCAAGACAAAAAGATGCTGCCGCTGTCGGAGGTAGATCCTATGCATGGGATGGTAAAGAAAAAAACCCAAAGAAAGTAGGGGCTTTTTCTTCCTTCCAAGAAGTCGATTCTCTGGGTGGTTATACAAAGACACTTCTGAATGGCGAGTATGAAAGACCGGTGGACGGAATATCTGGCGCTGCCTTAATGATTAAAAAAGATATCATAGACAAAGTTGGCTATTTAGACGACACATTCTTTGCCTATTACGAAGAAACTGATCTCATTGCACGCTTTATTCGTGCTGGATATAGGGCTTATTATAATCCCGAAGCAATAGTATGGCACGAGGTGGCAGGAAGCTCTAAGGGTGGTGAGGAAAGTTATTTTTATCTTTACATGATGCATCGCAATAGATATATGTTTGGACTTAAAAATTTTGATAATGAATACCTACCAAGATTCAAAAAGAACTATACAAAAGAATTTATCTCGTCTCTCTCTCGATACATTAGACATCGTAGTGACATAGACGCTAGAGCCAGAGTTAACGCCTATGTTTGGAATATGAAGCATAAAGAAGAAACTTTGAGAAAAAGAGAGAAATCAATTTCACTAGGGAAAACTTATAATAAGAAACTCCCAAGCTACCTCCCGAAAGATATTACGATCATTATACCTTGCTACAACTATGCAAAATACGTATCACAAGCTATTGATTCTGCCCTAAACCAAACTGTCTCTCCGACAAAAATCATTATTATTAACGACGGCTCAACAGACAACTCTCTTGACGAGATTGTTAAGTATAAAAGTCATCCCTTGATTGAAGTTATTGATCAAAAAAATCAAGGGGTTATAAAAACAAAAAACAAAGGAATTGGCTTATCAAGGACATACTGGACCCTCTTCTTAGATGCTGATGATACTCTTGATATCAAAGCTCTAGAAAAAATGCTTCAAAAAGCCGAGGAAAAGCCTACCGATGTTATCTATAGTGATATGCAACTCTTCGGGGCGGGGCGAGGTTATTTTAGCGCAAGAAACTTTAGCCCATACGGTCTAGTGTCGCAAAACTTTATTAATAACAGCTCACTCATAAATACTACTTCTCTGGTTCGCTCTGGCGGCTATAAAGAAGAAATGTCAGGGGGGCTAGAGGACTGGGAGCTATACCTTACTCTTTTTGAGCAAGGTGCTAGATTTCAATACGTTGCTGAACCACTTTTAAACTATCGGCAACATGAAAAAACTATCGCTAGTAGAAATACTCTTGTTTTAGAAAAAGATAAAGAGCTATACTCTATTCTCAAAAATCTACACCCTACTACCTTTAAGAAATACTCTCGAGTTAAGATGTTTGTTATTTCCCCAATTAGGGGTTTGTTCTATATTTTTAGATATCCAGGATTAATTTTGGTTACTATTAGGTCAATTCCTGCGATGATTAAGCAAGCCGTCCATGCCCTGTTACATAACGCTCGTTCATATATTGCCAAGAAAAAGGGTCTATAAGTTCTACCTGGTTGTAATTATTTAGCTAAATATCTTTTTCAAAATATTCTGAGGGGTGTTGACTAGTTTTTTAATTAACGCAGCTAACTTATAACTCCGCGATTTCGTAATCACCCGAATAGTTTCTTCCAAGTTTTTTATTTGATCCCTTTGCTGGACTATATTTTCCTGTTGCTGTTGAATGATCTGCCTTCTCTCAATAGCATTTACCTCATGCACCATATCTCTCTTAAGCGTAAACTCTAATATGCTAGCCGCGTCAACATTTTTATATTTTTTTAAATATTCTAGCTGGGTTTCAAGAAGCTTTTTATGCCTAGATATCATCATCTCTTTATTAGATGGTCTTGAATCAGATCCCTCACTCACTCGGTACATAACAGTCGCTTCAGGCAAATAAGAAAGTTCTGTCCTGTTAAATAAATCGAGCTGAATATTAAATGTGTCGTCTATTGCCGAAGCATTAATTTCAGTGTTTATCTTTCGCAACAGTTTTGCATCGACTAACCATGTTGATGACATTGTAAATCCTTTTGTTGCTAACATTTCTGCATATGACTCTGGTCTATTAATATAGTTGCTTTCTACCGCAGAGTGGTGTGTTATTTCCCCTTTAGTGTTTATGATATCGTAATCTGTGCAACACCATAAAGAATCCTTGTTTTTTTTTAATAAGTTGACTTGCTTTTGTAGTTTCTTATCATCAATCCAATAATCATCGCCATCGCATCGTGCAATATATCTACCCTCAGCCTCTTTACATATCTTAATCCATGTTTTTGTAATACCAAGGTTTTTTTTGTTATAAAACGCACGAATTCTCTTTGGATATTTTTTTGCATATTTTTTTATAATTTCAGGTGAATGATCGGTTGATTTATCATCAATTAGTAATATTTCGTATTCAAAATTAGCCTTTTGACATAAAAAGCTTTCAATCGCCTCGGCAATCCAATCACCCTTATTGTAGTTTGTGCAAACTATTGATACTAGAATTTTACTCATTTTAGATGATTATATCATGAGAGGAGCATTCTATTTGAAGTATATCCATAGATTATGTTATTCTAAGTACACGAATATAGAAAAATAAAAACAGTAAACCACCTTTTTCAAATAGCGAGAACAACTGGCATGAGAATATCATCTAAAAAACCTTTTTATAAACGCAAAAAAGTCGTTGCCCTTTTCCTTATTATTTTTGTAATAATAACTGGTGCTACTGTTTTTGCGCTGAGAAGTAACGATAACAAATCTACTAACCCGTCTTCAGGCAAAGCTAAACCCGAAAAAACAGAGAAAAAAGAAAGTGTTAAACAAGAATCAGTGGCATCTGACAGCGAACAAGAAAAAGAAGCTGTGAGAGTTAGTGATTCAGTTGCTTCTAGCGATAGTATTGAGGCGCCAAATATCACAAGGGCTGAGCAGATAGGTGATTTTATCAGAGTATCAGCAATATTTAATAATCCCTCCAACGGAAAGTGTATTTTGAAGTTTGAGCAGGCTGGCCAGACTAGATTACAAAAAGAAGCTCCTGTTGTCATTGGGCCTTCATATTATGCCTGTAACGGATTTCGCGTACCACGCTCAGAGTTACCAAATAGTGGAGGGTGGAATATAATTATAATACACGAGCTAAACGGAAAAACTGCTCGTGCAAGCAAGGAGCTGGATGTTCAATAGTATAGCCGCCGCACTACCGCAATCAAAACAATGGAGGCTTGCTTTAGCCGCCTTACTTTCTTTTGCGTTTTGTCTTCTTTTTTCTTCAGCGTCTCACGCTGCTTTTAATGCTGGCAACATCATCTCAAATAGCGTTTTTACAAACTATAACAGCATGAACGCAACACAAATTCAGCAATTTCTTAATAGCAAAAACTCTGTTTGCCTGAAAGATACTAATAAAAAATATCAGAGCCTTGTTGATGACAACGGTGACGGAGTAGTCGCAGATGGAGGTTCTGAGAGCTATGGTCGCCACGCCCCAATGACCGCCGCTCAACTTATTAATGCTGCAGCAAAGATATATAAAATTAACCCACAAGTAATCTTAGTAACCCTTCAAAAAGAACAGGGCCTCATTACTCGAACCGATTGCCCTCAATGGCGATATAATACGGCTCTCGGCTATGGCTGTCCTGATACAGCCCCCTGTGATAACTCAGCATTTGGCTTTACACGACAAATTGACTACGGTACATATCACTTTAGGGGCTATTTTAATGATTCCCTCACTTACGTACCGTTTGGTACTGGCAATCATCGTATCTATTACAATCCCAATCAATCTTGTGGGTCCAGTATTGTCAATATACAAAACCGGGCAACAGCCTCACTCTATAGTTATACACCCTATCAACCAAATGCAGCTGCACTCGCTGCAGGTTATGGTGAAGCTCCCTGTGGTGCCTACGGCAATCGTAATTTCTATCTTTTCTTTACAAGCTGGTTTGGAAGCACTCAAGCAACCTATAACTTTGAAAAAATGGAAACTGCTCGCTATCTCATCCCCAAGCAAGATGGAGTACGAAAAATTAATTTATCTACTGGTGAAGTAACCGATGCAGCCCTTAACGAGGGTCAGCTTGTCTATTTCACCGGACGTGTCATGTATCAAGGTGGTTGGTGTCTTCGCTCGCAATATGATCGAGACAACGATAATAAATACTGTGTCCCTTTTAGTGCATTAAAGGAGGTGGAACTTAATTTTACCAATATATCCAACACCCGTATCAAAATAACCAATAGTCAAGCAATAAAATATAATCCTATAACTAAATCTAGTTTATCTGTACTCAATAATGAGCAGGTTTTAACTGTGTCACAAAGATTTACTTTTGATAATGTAGAATATTATCGATCTGCCTATGATGTGACCAACAATAACGCGTACGGTATACGCACGTCTGATGCACAACCCTATACCCTTCAGTTAGACGAGATTCCTGAAGTAAACCTCTATATTAATAGTAAGGCGAGCAATCTCCGGAAGACAGATCTGTGGACCATGAGTCCAGCCTCTAGTGTTCAGCCCCTATCGTACCGTCAGCAAATAGTATTTGTTGCCACTACTAGAGTTAACGGTGTTGATTATTATATATCTAAGCATGACTACAACTCGGGCAACCCAAGCTATGCAGTTCAAGCGTCAATTCTATCCCCATTTATTTATGAGGGCTTCGTTACTCCCCGTAATATGCGGGTATCGAAACAAACTTGTAAATTCGATTTGGCTTCAAAAGCAAATACTTCTGTTTGCTATCAACCAGGGGAGCTCCTATTTTTCAAGACAAAGACTACTGTTGATGGTAAAATTTGGTATCGATCAAGCTGGGAAACAGACCATAACACGAACCTAGTTATTAACCCTCAGGATGTTGTTGAGCTTTAATTTCTTTTTAGGACTTTGACCTTAAAAAGGATGGCCTTTACTAGTCTCTTAATTGAAGTGATTATACCTGGTTGACGTTCGTTTGAGAGAAGGTTGCGCAACTCCTCAAGCTGCTTTTTTTGCTGTTCACTACCCTTGAGTTCTTCATATAGAATAGGTGGAATAGCCCATTTGTGTTTGAACTTAAATGAATCCCAACTCTCTTCAGATATTTTTGTAATTGCACTAAAAAACTCTGCACTTGTCACGAGCTCTTCTATGGTTAGAGATCCCATGTAACTTTTACCGCTATCAAAACCGGTATATTTAGTGGATATTTTTTCTAACTCTTTTCTAAGTTTTTTATATTCATCTGGGTTTTTGGGAGGCTTGTTAATATCATATTGTATTGACTTTACATCGTTAATAAATTCTTCCGCTGTCATATTATTAACCAAGTCAAACAATCCATTAAAACGATCTTTGAAATCAATATTATCACCGTTCTTCTCGATGATAAACAGCGCTTTACCGCCAACAGCAACTGTTGGCAAAGTAGCATGAAGGCGAGTAGTAACAACGCAGTGCGCAGACTGGTACATATATAAATAATATCGTGCTAAGGCAAGATTTTCTTCTATTGTTGTGTCTTGAGTGCGCTCAACATCCATCCTAACAACCTTTCGATGGGTTTTTTGTTTAATGGCATCATACACCGCATCAGACACATTAACGGCTAATATGAAGTCTTTTCTTTTAACTCTTTCGTCAGCATTTAGAGTAAGTGTCATGCATCCCGAAAAATACGTGTTGACCCCATGTTTTTTTAAGAGTCTATATGTGAACATGTCACGAGAACCAACTGGGCTAAACTTCCGAAGAAATGCGATGCTTTCACGACTAGTAAATTTTTTTAATGCAGCACCCTGGTCGTGGAGTGGGTTTATATGAATAGAAGTTAGTAATGGTTTAAGCATATTATTGCTTGGAGGCCAGTATTGATAGCCTCCAAGATACCACCCATTCATAATTACTTTTAATTCCTGGTTTTTCTTAAGAGTTATTTCATTAACCTTATCGAGTCTATCTCTGTCAACATAATAGTCAATTCCTGGAATGAACCGAAGTGCAGCAAGTGACTGAATATCATCACCAACATTCATGCACTTAACAACAAATAATCCATATTTTGTATTATTTTTTGTTGCCATAACAAGCCTATCCTTGTAGTATCTTTTTCATTAATTTATTTTGTAGCTTTCTTTTGGTCGCCAAAATTCTCTACCAACCCCATTAGATAGTTCAAATGTAATAATATTATCAAATAGCGCATAGTTACGGCTTCTGTCTATCTTTTTTATACCTATCTGAACACTAAATACTCCGTCAGGGAAAATATTATCAACATAAATCTTAAAACGGTTTACTTTATTAAAGTCAATCTTTTCATTAATCTTTTCATCACTCGTAAAACGATAGACCACCTCTCCACTACTCTTACTTATTACAAAAGTCATTACCAAATCTTTACCCACCTGTTTTAAAGGTGTTATTGCAAAATCAAACAATAGTTCTTTTTTTGTATTCTCAAAATCTGCCTTCACCTTAAAATAAGTACTTTCAGAAAGTAGAGATTCGTGCTTATTCACTTTGGCACTGTTTTCAAGATTTAATTCACGATATATCTGTGCTATTTCTAGCGGGTTTCCAACCACTGTCCTGTGACCCTTATCAATTAATATTGCTCTTGTGCAAAATTGTTGTACAGCCTCCATAGAGTGGGTGACTAGAATTACTGTTTTTTTGTCCTTTTTCAACTTTGCAAAGTATTCATAGCACTTTCTTTGAAATGCTTCGTCGCCCACTGCCAAAACTTCATCAAGCAAAAGTATGTCCGATTCTGCTCTTATTGCGATTGAGAAAGCCAACCGAACCTGCATACCCGAAGAATAGTTTTTCAATTTCTCTTCCATAAAGTCATGAAGTTCTGCAAAATCTACAACTTCTTCGTACATAGATTCCATCTCTTCCTTACTGAAGCCAAGTAATGCACCGTTTAGAAATACATTTTCTTTCCCCGTAAGTTCCGGATTAAAGCCAACCCCAAGCTCAATGAATGGTACAAGGGACCCGTTGACCACAACACTTCCGCTATCTGCATTGTATATTTGTGCAATTATTTTCAATAGAGTGCTTTTGCCACTTCCGTTCCTTCCTACAATTCCAAAGAATTCGCCTTTTTTAATTTCAAAAGAAACATCATTAAGGGCAGTATGTTCTCTGTAGCCTCTTTTTCTGCTAAAAAAATTGACTGTATGCTGTTTAATTCCAGAAGATTTGTCTAGAGGTATTTTAAAGCCCTTTGATACATTACTGACAACAACCACATTTTCTGCGTGTTTATCCATTTACACATTCTCCGCAAAACTCTTTGAGCTTTTCTTAAAATAAATGCTTGCAGCAATAACGCTAAACCCAACAATCATAAACGGTATATAAGCATACCAATAATTTTGGAATAGCTCGTATGTAGTAATGGTCTGGGGGGTAATGAGTAAATAGCGTGCGTCTTGAATCATCTGAGCCATTGGATTAAGCATCAGTATTTTTGCTGCAAACTCACTTTGTTGCATAACTATAGATAGTGGGTATAAGATTGGGGTTGCGTAAAATGCTCCTTGAATCCCTACCTCCCATAAATAATTAATGTCTCTAAACTTTACGTAAAATGCTGAAAGAAAGAATGACAAGGCTAGTGCAAAGATGTATAGTTCAAGAATAACTAATGGTAAAAGTAGTGCGCTCCAAGTTAACTCTACGCCATTAATCCATATAAAGAAAAAGACAACTAATAGGTTAAGTAGTAGGTTTATCAGGGCTGAAGTGGTACCAGCGATAATAATAATATACTTAGGAAAGTTGATTTTTCTAATTAAATCACCTCTTGAAACAATTGCTGAAAGCCCTTGGGCAGTAGCCTCTGTAAAAAAACTCCAAAGTACAATACCAAGTAAGAGGTAGACAGGAAAGTGGGGGATGTCTGCTCCAAGCTTTAAAAACTGGCCAAAAACTATATAGAGTATGGTAAAAAGAAACAACGGCTTTAAAAGTGACCACAAATATCCAAGAACTGACCCCTGATAGCGAAGTTTAAAATCCGTGATAACTAACTCTCGCAAAAGAATGCGGTTTTTTCGACTAGCAATGTTTGAGATTTTCATAAGTACAGAGTTAATTATAGAATAGAGACTAAGATATGAACAGACTTGCAGTTGTTGTACTAAATTGGAACGGTATTGAAGATACTCTTAAATGTATTGATTCTCTGTTTGAGCAAACATTTAAAACCTTTGAGGTCATTGTGGTAGATAATGGTTCAAAAGATAGTTCAAGGAAACTTTTGGACAAGAAACAAAAAAAGGTGGGTAGGGAAAAGTTGCATATTGTTTATCTTCCTGAGAATACTGGGTTTACGGGTGGCGTTAACACAGGAATTAACTATGCGTTAGCTCGAGATTTCGACGGTATTGCTTTATTTAACAATGATGCCGTTGCTGACAAAAATTGGCTAAAAGAGTTAGCACACAGCATGAGCCTGCAACCACACACTGGCATCGTCACGGGCTTACTATTGCACGCAGATGGAAAAACAATTGATAGCACTGGAGATTGGTATTCAACCTGGGGTTTAAGTTTCCCACGCTCTCGCAATAAACCGCGACGAAACGCACCGAAAGCGGGGTATGTGTTTAGTGGTAGCGGCGGAGCTAGTTTGTATCGGGCAAAAATGCTCGAAGAAATTGGTAATCTTGATCAAAAATTCTTTGCTTACTACGAAGATGTTGATATTAGCTTTCGCGCGCAACTAGCTGGTTGGGAAGTATATTATAACCCCAAGGCAATTGCTTATCACAAACAAGGAGCTACAAGCAGCAAGCTATCCGGATTCACTACCTATCAAACGTTTAAAAATTGGCCGCTTCTGTTTATTAAGAACGTACCCAGTGAGCTCTTCTTAAAAATTGGTGTTCGACTTTGGTTAGCCTATACTCTTCTTTTCTTAAACACGATTCGAAATAAAACCTTCTGGCCAGCTTTAAAAGGTTGGCTTATAGGTATTTGGCTTATATTCACCCATGCTATTCCGGAGAGGATTGTTATTCAAAAAGATAAAGTGGTGGAGGCAAAATACATTGAAGAGTTGCTGTGGGACGGAATTCCGCCCGACCAAACAGGCTTACTAAAATTTCAACGATTTTTCTCGAGGAGGAAAAGATGAAAATAGCGATTGATGCTCGCATTATTAACTCCTCTACTGGAAGGTATGTTGAACGACTGCTTGATTACTTACAAGATATTGACACTAAAAATGAATACGTTGTTTTGGTGCCACCGAAAGATCGTGATTTCTGGAAGCCAAGGGTTAAAAATTTTATTATTAAAACAATCTCCTATGATAATTATAGTTTGGGTGAGCAGATTGGTTTTTTAAGGTATTTAAATAAACTGGATGCAGATTTAGTACATTTTTGCATGCCGCAGCAACCGATTTTCTACAACAAGCCACACGTAACAACGGTGCATGATCTTACACTTTTAAAAACCTATAATTCAGACAAAAACTGGTTGGTCTTTCACCTAAAACAGTTTGTGGGAAAATTTGTGTTTAAGCTAGTTGGCAGAACTTCTGCGCACATTATCACTCCAAGCGAATATACAAAACAAGAATACATGAAGTTTGCTGGTATTCCTGCAAAAAAAGTAGCAGTGACCTATGAAGCAGCTGGCATCAAAGATACTCGTGCTAAGCACTATAAGCTCCCCTATAAAAAGTTTTTACTGTATGTTGGACAGCAGAGTGATTATAAAAATATCAAACGACTCATCCAAGCACATCAATCGTTACTCAAAAAATATCCTGATCTAGGACTGGTATTGGTTGGCGCAAAGAATGCTTCGGCGAAACAAAATGAGACGTGGACAAAAGAAAATGGTTTTAACAATATTACTTTTACGGGCTTTGTTTCTAATGAGGAGCTTGCGTGGCTATTTAAAAATTGTCGCGTATACGTCTTTCCTTCTCTCATGGAGGGGTTTGGCTTGCCGGGCTTAGAAGCTATGGCTTATGGTGCACCGGTCGTGAGTAGCAATGCAACCTGTCTCCCTGAAGTATACGGTGAAGCAGCTGAGTATTTTGACCCATTGAACATAGATGACATAGCTCATTCTATTGAAAAAGTTTTAACAAGCGAAAAACGAAGAGTTGAGCTGGTAAAAAAAGGCTATTTACAGGTGAAAAAATATTCTTGGCGAGTAATGGCTCAGCAAACACACCGAGTTTATATGCATGCACTAGGGCTTAAGGATAAATAGTCTCACTAGGTTTTGCGCCTGCTGGTTAGTTGATTGAACCGTGTGATTCGGCCAATACCAGTTTTGCTTGCTATAAAGAACATAGGTAGTCGCACCTGCTCCTTGCGTGAAAAGCAATAATGAAATACCAAGTAGTATTCCTTTTATATACCGTTTTTTGATAGCAGCAGAAATGGCATAGGCCCCCATTGCCATGAGGGGAATTAAAAATGGAATAAAATATCTTCCCTGGGTGGCTACGGGTAATCCATAAGTTGTGTAATCTGAATAGTTTTTGATCCATAGGGCCGCTGCATATAACCCAATGCTAACCAAGAATAGATAACGAATTTTCTTGAGTTTCAGCTTTGGCCACGTAATAATTGTTGCCGCCACAGAGCCGATAAGGACTGCCCATCCCGTTATGCGTAACATGATATTGCCTGTTGTGTAGTCAAGCTTTCCCAGTGGTTTCCTGACCTCAACTTCTCCTCCTGTATATGCCCCTGCCCTAAAAAGATCGTTAAAGATATGAGGCACCCATCGGTAGACGGTATATTCAACCGGATTCCACAGTGACCACTGTTCTTTTTCATATCTCTGCGTCCAACTAGTATTGCGATCCCAAATATTATATTGTGAGCAAAGCTCTTTGCTATGGATCTGATCACATTTTGGCTCAAGCGATCGATATACTAAGAGATTGCCGCCATATCGTTCTACAAAAAGCCCCCCGCCCACAAGAAGCGTTATGCTCAGTAGAACTATAAGTGGTTTGGCTAATTTTTTACTTTGTTTTAATAGCACGCTTAGGGTTTCTCTTTTGTACTCCCTCCACAGTGATATGGCTATGAATAGTATTGTGGCAACAAAAACAGGCAGAAAGGTAAACTTCGCGAGAGAGCCAAATAACCCAATACACAGCGTTGTCACCACCCAAGGAAATTGATTCTGAGAGCGTTGTACACTTTTGAGAGCTGTGTAAAAAATCCCAGCAGTGAATATCATGATGAGGTTGTCATAATTGATGTGTGCTGCTGTGAACGGCACAAGGGGTATAAGCGTAAAGAAGAAAACTACCAGGTTACTTAGTACACTTGAAAAACCACCAAGAAGCAGTGTTCTTCTAAATAACCATAGGCTTATTGCCACAAAGCCAATATTAATGATTCTTAAGAAAACAACCTGAAGCGCTAAATCATTCGTAAGCAAGGTAATAAATCGATAAGGAAAACTCATGAGCCAGTGAAATAGATAGGACGTAGAGCGTGTAAGATCACCATGAAAGACCGTTTCGGGTGCTTGGTGAACAATGAGCGGACTGAGTTGGTGCGAATACACCTCAATGATGCCGAGATGAAACTCTTCATCAAACATCATAGGATAGACTGCAGATAATGCAATCCATGATGCGTTAATAATAAATAGCAGTACTACTATCCAAAAGAAGAGACTGCTGGAAACAAAACGTATAAAAAACGATTGATTCTTATGCTTTGAAGGCTTGGCTTTATGCTGCATAAGAGGAGGTTATTCTTCCTCTTCAGGCTTCTTTCTAATGACAACGTGCCGGTCGTGCCGGTCGCCTTCAGAGACTGTTTCCAGGCTAGGGTGTTCAGCAATCACTTGATGCACCACTCGTCTATCGGCCGCATTCATCGGTTGTACTCGATATGGCTCACCTGTTTCTTTTACCTGCTGTAGCCATTCCTCCACTTGTCGTGCCAGTCGCTCTGCTCGCTGTCGTTTATAGTCTGCGATATCTATATTAACTCTCTGTAGCTCTGCCTGCTTGTTGCGTAGCGTTGTGGAAACAAGAAACTGTAGGCTACGAAGTGTCTCTCCCCGCTGGCCAATTAAGAACCCGTTGAGATGAGTCGAAGGAACGCTCAATTCAATCACTTCTTCATCACTACTCGCGCCTATATCTGTGTTTAAGCCAAAAAACGACAAGATATCTTCAAGATACTTTTTAGCATATCGAATTGATTCATCTCTATCCATAATTACCTCCTCTTACGTTTTTTCTGTTTCTTTTTAGGAGACAGGATTTTGGCTTCTTGTGCTTTTTTGGCTCGTTTTTTACCGTTTTTTGATTGTGATATTGATTCGCTTGCGACGGCTTTAAGCTCCTCCTCGTCTCTACTCAACACAATATGCTGCTGGACAACCGCCACAATACTGAAAGTCGCGTAGTAAAGTACCAGTGCACCTGGAAAATAAAGCACCACAAAGAAGAGAATAATGGGCATGAACATCGCCATTCGACTACCCATAATTGCCGATATTTCACTTTGATCAGCTTGTTTGCCGGCTGCAGATTCCTTAAGAATATCGCGAAGCTTTCTTTTGTTTTCAGGGTTAGGTAATGTCTGCTTTGCTTGAATATATTGAAAAATAGCCGCAATGAGCGCCAACACAACCAGTGGGATATATACTCCTTCATTACCAACTGCATGACGAGTGAGGTCAATGCCAAAAAAGCTTTCGTTGAAATTCTTTGGATTCGCTAATAATTCTTTAATTGGCTCCAGATGAGACATAAATCCATAAACATATGCGTCAATCTTATCTCGTTCGTTAGTTATAATTTGAATCACCCTAAAAAGTGCCAAGAAAATCGGTAGCTGAATAATAAGTACGCCAATTGAACTGAACGGCTTTATGCCACGCTCTTTATAGAGCTCCATCATAAGCTGGGCTTCAAGAGTCTTATTGCCCTTTGCCCGGGCTTTTACTTTTTTCAGCTCAGGCTGCACGTTACGCATAAGCTTGGTCTGGTGAAGCTGCTTCTTCACCAGCGGCCACATCAATAGCCGAATAAGTATTGTGAAAATAATTAAACTAATGCCAAAGTCATGTCCTGGTAATAGTCCGTAAATAAGTATTAATGCGTTAAATATGGGCTGTACAATCAGTACGTCAAATATATTCACTTTAGTAAACTCCGGTTTTTATTATATTACTATCCAGTTTACCATGACATAATTTTTGTTTATGGAATAATGCCAGCTTTTTTAAAAAGCGACACAATTTTTTCTGTGAGTTCCTCATGACTTATCTCTAAAATATCTGATGAAAAAACAGAAACTGCAATATCAAAACCGGGCTGCCGGTAGATAGCCTCTTTTCGAATAACCTCATAGATTCGACGCCTCATACGATTTCTTTTTACCGCTCCCTTAAGGACCTTTTTACTAATAATAACCGCGTATCGCGAGTGTACGCGATGAGGATTTTTTATATACCGAAGCGTTAGCTCTGGGGTACGAATAATATGACCGTTGCGATAAAGGTATCGCAAACTGCCATGACCATGGAATCGATATCTCTGCGCAAGCATAGTTATACTCCAGTATGACACTGTGTGAAGAAGAACGAAAGCTATTAATGTCTACCTGTTAGACACTTAGTGAGCTGCGTTTTTTCAGACGTCGTGCTTTTAATACTTTTTGGCCAGCTTTTGTGGACATACGAGCACGAAACCCGTGTTTACGGGCGCGGCGGCGTGTTTTTGGTTGGTGTGTTCTTTTTGGCATAACATTCCTAGACTAGCGAGTCTTATAAAAAATACAAGCTCAACTGATATTACAACAATTATTATTGTTACATTGTGGCAGACTTTTCCACTTTATGCAAGTATTTTTCCACACATTTACAGAGGTGATTGTTAATTGTGTATAACTTCACCCCTAATGACTTATTCCTTCGTAATAGTGGCTTAGTAGTTGTGGAAAAAGTATAATACAGGTATAGTTTTTAGTAACTACTTTGTTAAAAACTAAATGTGTGGAGGATGTAGGTTACGTTCGGTATGGAACACTCTTTGTGGCAAACAGTACTGGGAGAAATAGAGTTGTCTGTTTCACGTGCAGCATATATGACCTGGTTTAAAAATACCGAACTACTTGAGGTCAATCCGGAAGGAAAACTGGTCGTTGCTGTTCCAAATATTTTTGCCAAGCAACAGTTTGAAGTAAAGTTCGATGAGCAAATCCGAGCTATATTAAAGAGAAATGACATTGCAGTTCAGTCAATCATCTATACAATCGGGAACTCAAAACAACCAAAGAAAGAGCGGGCTAAAACTTTTCCCGAAAAAAAAATCACGCCAAGCAATAAATCATCAATGTCGAGCAATAACCTTAACCCCCGCTATACTCTTGACTCTTTTATTGTTGGCTCCAGCAACGACCTTGCCTATACCGCTGCTCAGGCGGTAGCAAAAAATCCTGGTAGCAAATATAATCCTATCTTTATTTATGGTGGAGTTGGGCTGGGAAAAACCCATCTTATCCAAGCCATCGGCAACGAGGTTATAAAAAAGAAACCAGATAAACGGGTGCTCTATGTGAGTTCTGAAATTTTCGTAAAAGAGTTTTTGGATTCCATTCGAATTAAAAAGGGTGGTTTTTCAGACAAGTATCGTAATGTTGATGTATTGATTATTGATGATATTCAATTTATTGCCGGAAAACAAGCAACGCAGGAAGAGTTTTTCCATACATTTAACGCGCTCCATCAAACCAATAAACAAATTATCATTACTTCCGACAAACCGCCTCGCAGTATCCCGACACTTACCGACCGTCTCCGTAGCCGCTTTGAATGGGGAATGTCGATCGATATCCAGTTGCCAGACTTCGAAACTCGTTGTGCGATTCTGGAAACGAAAGCTACGCAATCCGGTATGCAGCTCCAGCGTGAAACAACTGAATATCTGGCAAATAATATTAAAACAAACGTACGTGAACTTGAAGGCGCTCTTAATCAGCTGCTTGCTTTTTGTGAAATGCGGGGTATTAATCCGGATATTCAAACTGCCGAAGGATTACTTGGAAATGTTCGTCATACCCGACCACATCATGTTACTTCAAAGCAAATTATAAACAAAATTGCCCACCATTTTCAGGTTGATACTGAAGAAATTCTTAGTCCAAAACGTGATAAGCATATCGTTGTTCCCAGGCAAATTGCAATGTACCTTCTTCGTAGCGAGCTTCATCTAAGTTTTCCCAAAATTGCTACTGAGCTTGGCCGAAAAGACCACACCACTGCTATCCATTCAGTTGAAAAGATCGAAAAAGCCGTGAAGCTGGACTATATTATTAGAGAACATGTGGCAACAATTCGGGAGGAATTATATGTGTAAAAAATGTGAATTCTTAGTAGAAAAAGTTGTGATAGACCATCCACAAAATCCACACAACAAGACTGTGTTTGTAAAGCAAAAGGCTGTTTGTGCGGAAAAATCACAACTTTTCCGCAACGAATACTCATCATTTTTCACATACTTATCAACACAGCAAAAAACACTATTCTATCTGTTAAAACATTATTTTTACCCACTTTCCACAACACCTACTGTCACTATCACTAATTTAAATAAAGGACTATAGAAAGGATATTATATGAAACTTACCGTCACCCAAGAAAATCTTGCCAGAGCACTTGTTGCCGTAGGAAGGGTTGCCAATGGCAAAACACCCCTTCCAATTCTCAATAATATTTTACTAAGAACAAGTAATAATCGCCTTCTTATCGCAGCAACCAATCTTGAAATTGCTATTGTTGAGCACATCGGTGCAAAAGTTGTTAATGATGGGGCGATTACTATTCCAGCACGACTTGTTATGGATTTTGTCAGTAATTTACCGAAAGGGAATATTAATCTTGAGGTGAAAGAAAGCCATCTTTATATTGAATCCGGCTCATATAAGTCAGTAATAAATGGTATTTTGGCCGATGAATTTCCCGAACTCCCAACCATAACAGAAAAAGAAGCTATTACACTTGATATTGAAGCATCTGTATTTAAGAAGGCGGTATCTCAAACTATCATTACTGCCTCAAGTGATACTACCCGTCCGGTCTTAACGGGCGTATATACACATACTTTTAATGGTAGTTTTTTTGTTGCTGCAACAGATGGTTACCGACTTGCAGAGCGACGCCTTAATGGACTTAAAGACACCCTGTCTGCTATTATCCCCGCCTCTACTTTTCAGGATGTATTAAGGGTAACTCCGGACGACTGTAGTAAAGTTAATATTTTATTTAATGATAATCAGGTACGGTTTAGAATGGATAATATTGAGGTAACAAGCCGCTTAATTGATGACACCTTCCCTGATTATCGAAAACTTATCCCCCAAAAGTCCGATATTGTTATTAAAATTGATAAAGATGAGTTTTTAAGAATAACTAAAATCGCAAGCTTATTTGCTCGTGAAAGTGCCGGAAGTATTACGATAAAAACACATGCAAAAAAGAATACCCTCTCAATTCACTCCATTGCCTCTCAATTAGGCGAAAACACCTCTGAGGCAACCGCAGATATAAATGAGGATGGTCAAGTGACGCTTAATTCCCGTTACCTTATAGAGGCTCTCGGTGCTATTGAGGGTGAAACAGTGACTATGAGTTTCAGCGGCAAGATTTCCCCCTGTGTACTTGCTTCAGATAAAAAAGATGTTGATTATAAACACATTATTATGCCCCTTAAGAGCTAGGTGAACAGGGGCTATAATAAAGAAATGCTCCGCACTATTCGCCTGCAAAACTTTCGCTCCTATATAGATAGCTCATTTGAGCTGGATCAGGGGGTAAATGTTATTATCGGGAAAAACGGGAGCGGAAAGACAAATCTCTTGGAGGCTATCCTCGTACTTCATAGAGGATCTACTTTTCGAGTTAATGATAAAGATCTCATTACGCTTCATAAAGATTGGGCGCGACTTGATGGTGAATTTGATAATCAACAGAGAACTGTAAAAATAAAATCAACCAATAATACTACTACACAAAAGTCGTTCCTTATTGAAGGGAAAAAGCTTACAAGATTAACACAGAAAAATAAGCTCCCAACAGTATTATTTGAACCCAATCATCTCCAACTACTTATACGCGGCCCAGAACACCGACGAGCTTTTATTGATGATCTTTTGATTGAATTTTCTCCTGGCTACACCACCCTGTTGAATCAGTATAGGCGAACACTAGCACAGCGAAATAAACTCTTAAAAATGAGCGATACGCACTCATTGGAGCAGCTTTTTGTGTGGGATGTTCGTTTGAGCGAGTTGGGCGGAAAAATTGTTCTGGAAAGGATGAAATTAATAAACAGCATTAACAAAGACATCAGTGAAATATATAGCAGTATTGCAGATAAAAAATCAAACATAACTATAGAGTACATATCAAAAACAAATATAGAAAACTACTCTTCTAATTTATTAAAACACCTAAAAACCTCTTTCCATATGGATGTGATTCGAGGATTTACTACTCATGGACCGCACAGAGACGATATGAAACTTATTTTAAACGACAATAATGCCGCAAACACCGCCTCGCGAGGCGAGGTAAGGACTACCCTACTTTCTCTTAAGGTGTATGAACTTTTAGAACTAGAGAAATTGTATGACACAAGACCCGTTTTATTGCTTGATGATGTCTTTAGTGAACTTGATACTACCCGTCAACACGCATTGGTAAACTATTTTAAAGACCATCAGGTAGTTATTACCACTACGGACATAAAAGCGCTTATAAAAGGTGTGAGGGGAAAGATTTTTGAGCTTTAATTAAGGGGCAGAGGTTCTCTTGTGGTGTTGGGCATAGAAAATCCAATATCGATTTGATTAGGGTCTATATTATAAATAAATAAGTCATCTATAGCAGCTTCAATTGAAGCTTTATGGTTCGTCTGAGAGAACTGGATAATGATTCGTCT
This sequence comes from uncultured Candidatus Saccharibacteria bacterium, assembly GCA_964570845.1. Lineage (GTDB taxonomy): Bacteria > Patescibacteriota > Saccharimonadia > Saccharimonadales > Saccharimonadaceae > CAZLCC01. The sequence continues at coordinate 272,496 of CAZMZB010000001.1, forward strand.
ACCTTCTTCATCGACAATAATGTTATCCGTGTTTGTAATATCCTTAAGTCTCTGATTGAGCGTGGAAACAGAGCCCCTTTTACTCGACTCTACAATATCTCCCCTTACTCCCAATAGATATTTTTGATTTTTTGATTTTATGACATATAAATTATTATAATTTCTTTTGAGTGAGACAGTTAAGGTGGCGGTAGTATTTGAATCATAAATTTTATAACTATTAGATCCCCCAACCCTGAACGCTAGAAATGAATCGTTCCAAGAAGGGCTGTTGCTGCTTGAAACATCTTTAAAATTTTTAATCACAGCCGCGTCATTAATAGAGACTACGCTTAAATGAGTAGATATTTCACCCTGATCTTCTGTGGTTTCTTCCAAAGTTCTTTCATTGCTGTTGTTCAGTGCAATACTACAAAAAGTAATCCGTTGATTGCAAGAGGTTGCTGCAACACCCTTTCCAATCGGAACGTCTTTTTCTTTTTTATTTTGCAAAGACAGACTTAATAAGGAAACATCATCGTTAAAAGTATTGCCCGTAACGATTAGCCTATCGTTATTAGCATGAAGGGAGGTAATATTTTTATTCACAGTTTTTATAATAGATTGCTCCCTACTTCTTAAATCGAAAGACACAACACTCTGTCTATATGTATCTCCCCTGTCTTTGGATGAGAACAATATCGTTTCTTCACTTTGCTGGGCTATATTTTCAGTATCTTTTAATTGGGGCAGAACAGCCCATCTTTTGTCGCTAAAAGAAAAATACCACCAATATGAAACATCCGTTGATAGGTTGTGGCTTGTCAGTTCTTCATAAAAACCATCCAGAGGAACATAGTCTGAGTAATTTATAAATACGCCATAGTTTGTCCATATAATATTATTCATCGCAGGGGCTAAAAATGGGAGGTCTAAAGATGTGGTTCCTGTCTGACTACTAACCAAATTTACTGATGCAAAAGAATGGCCACTGTAAAAAACAAGCTTATCTTTATTAATCCAATGACTCTGTACATTATATAGAACGGGAGACATTTTAAAGGGAGTATCCTGTTTAGTAAACTTTTGATTATCGTTTCTTTGCCAAAATACTATAACGAGTACGGTTAAAAAGAAAACAAAAAGCGCAATAAGTATTATTTTGATGAATTTTTTATTAATCATCGTTAACCTCCTTGTTAACTGAAGTTAAAACGTCAGGTGGTATAGAGTATCCACCATCTTCCTTTACTGTCGTAGAAGTTCTTGTCACTAAATTCCAGTCTCTTTCCTCTGCTCTAAGTATCAACCATATATTTGAATTTGACTGCTCATCGAGCACTACTTTTGCAACTAACCATTGGTTATTTTCATATAAAGCGTAGGTTGTTTTATATTGTTCAATAAATTCTTCAAAAGGTATATCTATATGATCAAAAGTTCTATATATAGTATTTAGAATAAAATCTCTTTTGTACATCTTTGTGTTAAAAGTGATGTTTTCTTCAAAGCGGGTGTCAATAGTTCCAAAAAGAATGATATCTTCCGAGGTAAATTTATATTGATACGTGTCTTTCTTTATCCATGGTAAACTCGTCTTACCCCTTTGAATATCATGTGAGTCATCTTCTAGCATGAGAGTGCCGTTAGCGTCAGACTTGATAGTTACTGTGCTAAATGAATTAACAAAATTAATAATTAAGGTTACTACTAAAATTAATAAAGCGATTAAAGCCACCAAAATGATAGACTTCCTATTAATATATCTGTTCATTTTTTAGTTACCCCCCAAAAACCTAGTGAAATCCATCCTTTATGCATGAGGTCATTCATAGAGTAGGCTTTCGTATTTCTATTAACATCCCTCCCCGAGCCGGGGCTTCCATTACCGTCAGCAGGGTCAGCTACCCAAAACTTACTTCCATCTTCGCTAATTGCTCTAATGACGATGATGTGTGCGTTGTTGGTGAACGGACTATTAGCGGCCACAGAAGCGATCACTAATCCACCGTCTTTTATTGTAGAACGAATTCCGGAAGCTGCGCTACCTCCCGATCCCAGAGGTTTCACGTTCAACCCAAATCTTGGGAGTACTGCTCCATAGGCATTAGAGGCTGTCCCACCGCTTTGGTGGTATGGTTTTGCTATTTGAGCCATTTCTTCGGGGTTAATTATCTTGTTTCCTAAAGTAGTTGCTACCATTGCCATAGAAGTGGGTCCGCAGCCAGAGTCGCAAATTCGACTACTTCCGCCCGAGGCGTAAGGATAAGGCTTATTACTCCATCGTTTATCCGAACATTGATTATAATATGCAACCTCAGGCACACCGACTGCCCCCCCGGGAAGCTTTAATAAACCAGTAAATTTATCTTTATTTTTCTCAAGGTTTGGATTACCCTCAACTGCAGTACTTTCTCCGCAATCTGCACCGTCAAGACTTTCACCGGCACTAGCAGAATCTGAGCCCCCTCCACCGCCAGAAGCTGCATTCACCAGCTTGCCGCTTTCTGGCGACCAGCCCTTTTGAAAATTAGTTGCAAGGAGCCAGTAAACCATACGTACATAATCTGAGTTTTCGTTTCGAGGGAAGTCTTTTAGTCTAACCCCATCCGGTGCACCACTACCATTATAACTTGCGGCAAAGGATAATAAGTTCTTCCCATCACGCTTAAATACTATTTGGTCAAATGATTGCTGAGCATTACCATTAAACTCTTTCGCTATATCCAGCGGCTTACCGCCTGCTACTGATCCCTCGTGGTGCTTGAAGGCGGCATGAACAGCATCTTTAGGGTTATTAGGATCTTTTACACCATCGCCATCGCCATCATAGCCCATACTTGCCCACGTACTCGGGATAAACTGCCATGGTCCTTGGGCTCCCGCCGATGACACGCCCCAGTCTTTGTTAGGATCTGGCCACCCTCTATTTTCAGCCCATAGCACAGCTGCTACCAATCTAGGGTCGCTGTTTTTGTGTTTTCGGGCGGCGTTATTAATCAGATCTCTCCAGTATTTCGGAATACTATTTGGCAGTGCAATTGAGGTTGATCCCGTGTTTGGATCTTTACACGTACAAACAGGAGCATCATTTTCTTCACTCGTATCACCAGCTTTTAAGTCTGTTGGGCCTGGAGTTGCATTTTGATCTGGCGCCCAAGCATAAAGGAGATCAGGACCTTTATTACCCGCCATTTTTTGATCATTACTAGTCATACCTAATGCTTTAAAAGCTGGCTCTGGTATACCGGAAACCCTTCCCTTATAACTGGCAGGCGTTCCGGCCTGAGGATTTTTCCATCCTTGCTTAGGGCTGTTATTGGGCGATGTGTCTACACCGGTCCACGGGGCTGGCCCGGAGTCCAGTGCTGCGGTAATAATACTTTTATTTGTCTTGGGGTTTGTAACTAAAACCAAACGCGGTTTTTTTCTAAACCATTGATATCCAGAATTTGTTTTTGGAGTCGATACGCTTGTTCCATCCCAATTCCATTTCACATAGTCCCATCTCATATTAATATAATAATCCACATATTCTTGACCTTTCGATGCGTGGTTTGAAAAAGTACCGTGTTGACCAGAGCTTTCAAGCCCAGTCCCCCCTTTTGTGGCGGGTAATTTGTGCCCCTGTAAAACACTACTGCCACCAGTAGCTCCTGGGGCAGATAGACCCAAGAAAGGTTTTAATAAGGCTCTTGCAAAAATCTTTTGCCCCGTAGTAGAGGGATGAATTTTATCTGAAGCAAGTTCGTTACCAACTTCCGAGGTATCTATAATCTCAAAATTTTCACTTGATGCCAGCTCCTTAATAGCTTTATTGTAAGTACTTATGTGTTTTGTAAATCCGCCTGAGCCACTTTCTTTTGCAAACAGGCTTGTCCAAAATATTGATATGTCGGGATTTATTTTTTTAACCTCTTTTATCAGTTTTTTTGCATTTGCTTTAAAAATGGAACTCTTACCAGAATTTACGTCATCGTCCGCGTTTGTGCCAAGGGCGATAATTATGGAACTTGATCTTTTAATTGCCTTTTCGTTTGCGCTGATAGCCTCAACGCCACTGGTGTTACCAACTCCTTTTCGGGTTAATGAGCGAGAACCAGCGGCATCAATTTTTGAAATTTTGACGTTTTTACTTCCAAAAAAACGAGTTATGTCATCCTCCGACATAACAGTAATAGAATCTCCCAGTATAAACACAGGGTCTTCTGCTGTTACTGCTTCCGAGCCTGTATCTTCAGAGCTTCCGTTTGGATCACACGCGTTAGGTTCGTAGAACTGTATTTCGCTATCAGAGAAAAAGTCTGATGTAGCTGCAAGATGAGAAGGGATGCCTATGGTAAATATACAAAGAAAAAGCACTAAACGGAAAATGCAGTTTGAGAACGAAAGAGAAGTTTTAAATCGATTTAAAATACTTAACATCTAATCTCCTACCGCCAAGTGAACGTGCGGTCCACTTCCAATATCTATAAACACACTACATTTAGAATTCTTACTTGTAGCACTAACATAGGCTCCATTCGGCACCCCTATCTCACAAGGAGCCTTCATCACAGCTGCAGCATCGTCCAAGAATTTTTGAATTTTACTATTATGTCCGCTATAAGAAATGCTTTCTCCATCAATAATACCTATATCCATGGCTTTTCCGGCGCAATGTTGGCTTCCACCTTGACCAGGACATCTGTTAAGAGAGGTAATGCTAAATTTATGATTCTGAGCCATAGTAGCCATTAGTTTAATTAAGTTTGGATCCAAAAGCCCCTTCCCACCCCTGGCTATTTCTTCTACCTGCTCCCTATATTGTAAGAAAGTAACATTACCCTCATCAAGAATTTGCTGAGCAAGCGCCGAGGCATCGCCGTCTAGTAATGTTCCGCTTGAACCTGCTGCTGCACCTCCTTCTGCTACTTCCTCATCTTCCATATCACTTAAGATTACTGAATCAAGAAAATATAAACGGAACTTAGTGTACTTTTCGGCATCAGGGGTTTTTTCAGGATTTAAACACATATTAGGGGTAGTTGCTCCATTACTACTCATACTGTTTAATGGCTCTGTGTTTTCTAAGCACTCTGAGATGAAGTTCTGATATTCTCCTTGCGGATCCCCGTCATCATTTATGAAGCCATTTTCATACATATAATCGGCTGTGTTTTCGGGGTCATATTGGCTATTTTCATCCGCAGCTATTTGACTTGGATTGAACCCGTATTGTGGATTACAGAATGGGTCAGCGGCAATATCAAACTTCTCATAATCAGCATCTTTGCAGATATCATATTGCGAAGCATCGGACGCAGCACCCAGGGTTTTATTACCAAGGCCACTGAGTGCGGTTGTTGAAAATGAACTTAAGCTGGTGGGGAGTTTAGCTATAGATAAATTAGAAAACGTGGGTAGAAGAGCCACACTCATCTTACTGGCAAATGAGCTGGGGTTATTTGTGTCTAGCGGATTGTTTCCCTCATCTCTTTTAATCTGAGCAATAGTAGGTGCTGCTTCAGTATCATATGCAAGAGCCTCGCTTTTTGAAAGAGGATACATTGCGTGTGAACGCATATTCTGTGAAGCTGCAGCTCCAAACCCTGCGGTTATGGCATTTCCGCCATCTTGACCATCTTCATCGCCAGTCACAAGAGTACCGGAAAGTATTCCGGCTAACATTGGTGTGATCGTTCGCATAGCTACAGAAAGTCCATATGCTACTCCGGCACCAGCTGCACCTCTTGCCGCCAGGCTACCGATACCAACCGTACCGCCTGAAAAAATATTCGCCACTATACCGATCGCCGCACCACCTACTTGTACAAAAGGATTGAGAACAAAGCTACAACTTCCCCCAACGATATCATCTATATCGCTCATAACGCTAAGGAGTTTACCAGTTACCCCCCCACCGATTATATATTTATAAATTTGCTCTGTATCTACTGTGCGGCCACCCTCCACTGTCGATATCTTATCGTAAGCTGCATATTGGTAGCCAAATGAGTCTGCATAAGAGAGGCCAGTCTCAGGGTTTTTAGTATTGAGCATATACATTAAGTCAGACACTTGCTGAGCCCCTTCAGAGTCAGTTGCATCACCGGATTTTGTGAAGTCTGCTGTATTCATAAACACCATTGCATATCGTATTAACTGTATTTGACCGATGGCCTTAGCGGCATATCCAACCCCGCTTATCATATTTTTTGTGGTGCACAGTGCAGTCGGAGTTGCCAGGGGTCCGAGTAAAAAGCCTTTTAATAGACTTTTTGGATCCGCCGCGTCTTTTATGGCGCCGCCCAAAGCTCTCACGCCTCCGCTGTTGGCGTTGTCTATAGGGTCAACTGCTTTTGTCATGTCTTCAGCCTGTACTGCTCTCTGTGTTGCTGCTTCGTCGGCACCATCACTCACTTTCAGCGCGTCACCATTTTCCTGTATTGCCTTCTGTGCCTCAAGGGGGTCATCCGGATTTGAGGGTTGACTTGTCTTAACCCCTAATCGCGCCACTTGACCCGCAACAGCTGTTCGAATCCTATCCCTAACTCTAATTTTGCGTCTTTCTTCAGGTGTTTTACCCTCGTCTTCTTGAGCAGCTTTTTTAACAGTTTTTCCTCGAAATACTTTCCATTTTGTGTAGAGACCTTTAGACACCTTGCCCGTCCAGAAAGCCACCTTTCCTTTGTGGAAATTGCGTAATGATTTTCTAAGGTCAGCATCATTTCTTATTTTACTCAGAAAATCATCTGGCAAATATCGAGTACCATCAGGTGCCCTAATTGCTGTGACCTTATTCCGCAAAAGACCCGGGCGTTTTTGATGTTCAATTTCCCAGCCGGGATTTCTACTCTGGAATTTTTTGATCTCTCTGTCGCTCATACCCTTATATCGGCACTTTACTTTTATAGTACAACTAGCGGTAGTAAAGTTTTTTCCGCCAATTTTTTTAGCAAGAATCCGACCGGATCGTTGCTCTAACAACGCTTCCATACGGCTACTGAATTTATCAACCATTACTTCTTTAAGATTTATTAGCCCCATTGCCGGAGTGATAAATGTACTCCAAAATAGTGCTCCACTGCTCAGGACTGCAACCAACAACACCCAGATACGTTTTTTTCTCAGCCAACTCCCTGACTTTTTTTGTGGGGAACTTTTACTGCCGCCAGTATAGTTAATGCTTCCACGATTTTCCTGCGAGTCTATTGAATCTTGAATATTACTACCAGGGGTGCCTACTCCCGCCTTTTCAAGATCCTGTAGTTTACCATGTGTTTCCAGCGGATCCGGCCTTTCGTGGCTTGGTGAGTCATAAAGGTCTCCAAGTTCCCGGGAGCTTTTCGCAATATATGGCTCCTCAAGTTTTTTCTGAGCGTCATTTTCTGCTGAATTTGGGTTTTTTAGGCTGGTTGGCATAATTAAGCCTTGCTTTAGGTGCTATTCTCTTCATTTTTAACATCCACATTTTCTTCAGTACTTTTCTCAAGATTAACTGTCTCGATCTGTTTTTGAGGAGTGGTTGTGACAAGTTTGTGCTCTGTTTTGCTGGCAACGATTTGAATATGCACGTGATTTTGACCAGCGAAGAAAAGCCCCTGCCCCACTGGAAAGTTGCTCAGACGCTTTCGTTCTTCTTCTGTCAGCTTAAAGACATCCGCTAAAACATCAACAGCACTTGGAGACTGCTTTAAGAGTAGCTGCATTGAAGAGTTGGCGACAATTGCGCGGCCCATCTTACTGCCCATGAAATCCTCAACGTCTTGGGTGATAGTTGTCAGCCCCAGGTAATATTTTCGAGCGCGCTTTGCAAGGCTGAAAAGGAAATTCGCAGAATCGTCATATTTCATAAGCTGCCATGCCTCGTCAACCACTAGCATGCGCTTTTTCTGCTCACTGCGCACCACATTCCACACGTGGGAAAGCACGATATACATTGCAACGGGTCGAAGCTCTTCTTCAAGATCGCGAATATTAAACACCACCATTGGATTATTAATATCCACATTGGATTGCTGAGAAAAGATACCGGCAAACGTACCGCTCGTATATTTCCGGAGTCGTTGCGCGAGCTGCGGCCCGGAGCCGCCCATATGAAGCAGCGTCTCGTAAAGATCGTTAATCGTTGGCGGGGTCGAGACATGTGTGAGCGGATCGCTGGTAATGCCAGCGCGTGCATAGGTGTCAATGAGGGCTTGGTCAAGATCAGCCTCTTCGTTTGGTGTTAAAATCGTCGATTCGTTTCCAAGCATTAAACGCAGCAAACCGTGAAGCGTGACAAGATTGGCTCTAAGCGCATCTTCGGCTTCATCGTCTTCAATAGCTCGTGGAAGGTCAAACGGGTTGATACGAATATCTGAATTCAGACTTAACCGAATATAACTTCCGCCAACAGCATCTGCCAGCTTTTCATATTCGTTTTCAGGGTCAATGATAATAACCTCTGATCCGGTCATCATACTGCGAAGCGCTTCCAACTTCACGGTGAAAGATTTACCTGCACCGGATTTTGCAAAGACAACCATATTGGCATTTTCAAGACTAAATCGATCAAAAATCACTAGTCCTTGATTGTGCATGTTAATACCATAGAGCGTACCTTTTTCCTGCGTAAGATCAGCACTGGTGAAAGGGAAACTGGTTGAAACGGCGCCAGTGTTCATGTTGTGGCGAATTTGCAATTGATCAGTCATTTGCGGCGCCGTGCTGTTAAGGGCCTGTTCGTGCTGGCTTGAAGCGACTTTGCTAAGCACAAGCTGTTGCCCCAGGATATTTTCAATTTTGTGCTGGATGAAACCAAGTTCGTCTAAACTCTCTCCATAAAACGTAACATACAGCCCATAGCGGAAAAATCGCTCAGCACCCACCTGCAGCTGATCACGCAGCTCTTCCGCGTCCTGGATGGCGGCTTCAAGCCCGGGGTCGCGTGTTTTCCCCTTCTCTTGGTTAATCGTATAGGTTGCTTCAAGTTGAGTTACTTTTTTGCGCAAGTTATCAAGCACCACTTGGCTTTCCACGGGATAAATAAACATGCTAATATCCAGTACTTCATCGGTGTTAATGATGGCACTGAGCCAACCGGTGTAGATCTGTCGAGGATAACCATACACATACAGCGTACGGCCATACAGCGTACCGAGGCGAAAGTAGCTGGAGTGAAGCTCCAGGCTGCTTGGGGCAATCAAATCACGAAGTGTCGTAACGCCCTTTAAAAATTCTTGTTCAACCTCAGCTTGTTCACGAGCTTTTTGTTGCGCTGCTATATCAGTTTGTTGATTTTTTTTACCAAACGCCATCGTTAACCATCCTCCCTAAGATGGGGCTGCGATGCTTCACCTTCGCCCTTTCGAATAAAGGTGTTAGTGTATTTTTCAAAATCTCCCAAGGGTTCTCGTACGGCAGTATCGGGATTGTAAAAGCTATAAAGCAGCTCGCCAATCTCTTTCGTATTAAGCTGGGCTGCCTTCACTCCCATCTGGAATAATCCGCTCATCACTGCGTCGGCATGGTTTTTCATTTCATCCTTTGCTTTCTCATAAGCTTTTTGGTTGATCTTGACGACATTTTGTTGTTGCGGTTTAAATAACGCACTTAGCATGCTTCGACTGTTGTTGACTACACTATCCACATCTCCGCCTGGATAATACGGAATGATGATATAGAAACTTTTGTCCATGATATTGGCTTCTGCAGCAAGTCCGTCAATAAAATCCAAATAATCGTCCATCAACACACCAAGCAGCATATTTTCTTGTGTGCGGCGAATTTTTTCCAGCCTGTCCAAGTAGGGGCCAATATCTACACGTTGAGAGCGAACGAGCACTTGAATCGGGAAATAGAGTGAATTTAAGAAGCTTTGATAAGAAAACTCAACCGCCTCTCGCTCAACCGAGCTCATGAGATCAAAGTTGATCGACTTGCAGGCAACCACTACCCTGAAACTACCATCGTTCATGACAGCCATATTTTCGCGAAGCTCGGCGATCTGAAGGCTATTTTGTGTGCTGTTTGGGTTACGTTTTTTAACTGGAGTCGGTTGCTGTTTGTCGCTTGCCTGCGCAGCTGCTGGTTGGGCAGGTTGCGGGGGATTTTGGGGAGCGGAAGCAGCTGCTGGTTGAGCAGGTTGATTCGTTTGAGAGTTGTTTGTTTGCTGCGGTTGCATCCGACTTGTTCGCCCCCTAATTTCTAGTGTTTTTTGTGCGGGATAAAAATTGTCACCTCACGTCCATCGCGTTCATTAATGCGCTTTGCTTCGTGAGCAATAGTCTGCACAGAAAAATCAGTATTATTTGCCAAGTTTATTATATCAGGTGGAATGGTCTCAACACTAGCTTTTTCATCAGTGGTTTTTTTCACCTTTTTAGCGGCTTTATGAGCCGGTTTAGGTGTTTTCTTGTGTGCAACCTGTGGTTTCGGTGTATGTGCCGCTGTGTTTGTCTGTTCAGCTTCTTTGACCTGCTCCTCAACTTCTTTTGCAAGCGCTTGCTTGTAAGTTGTTTCTCGTTCGTCAATTTTTTTCTCAAACTCTTTGGCAATAGGGGTTTTTTCATCCAGAATGTCATCCGGCTCTTCCGTCTGTGTATATTTGGCAGTGCTGGTTGGTTCCGGGGCGACGGCAATACCATCATCACCAGATGGCTGCGGAGCTGCGGCACCGCGTGCTGCCCACCCGCGCGTGTCCATAATTTGTGCAAGATAGGCCAGACGGGTTGAAGCCTCTGTTCCCGAGAAGTCTTTTGTTCTTTGCGGCTCCGCGACTTTTGGTGCCGTAATTTCCACGGTCAATACCGTTCCCTCAGGTTCCCACTTACGCTGCTTGGGCTTGAGGTAAAACTGCACCAACGCAAGCAAATACAACTCCATTGGCTGGTCTTTTCGCAGCGGCAGGGCAATCGCACCGAAGAAAATCATGATTGGTAGCGGGATGAGTACCAGTCCAATAAAAATTTGCGACAATACATAGGCCATAAACCCGGCAATTGCTACGACAATCAGATAAATAAACTGCCGAAAGCTAAATGGCCCGATAAGTTTATCGTCTGCTTCTACGTCTTGTGGAACTTTATATACTGCCATTGAGGCTATTATAGCAAAAGCATAAGAGATAATGAGTATTGACAAAACTAGTAAATAATGCTAGTATTTAACTAGTGTATAAAAGATACTGTTAAAAAGACAAAAAAGTATGCGCGAAAGAATAAAAAACACAGCAAAAACAACTGGCGAGAAAGCCAAGCAGACTGGTGAACGGGCTAAACAGGCTCTTTTTGAGACAGTTGGTGATCGAACCAGACGGGTTCGTAAACTTGGTCGCAGCGCAGTAAAAAATACGGTTAGAGTAACCCGTGAAAAAGCCGGACAGGCTAATGACCGAGCCAAGCAGGCTTTTGAAGTAACCAGTGATCGAGCCAAGCAAACCCTTGAGCTCGGTCGCGATGCGGTACAAAGCTACTTTGAAGAGAGAAAAATAAGAAAAGAAGAGGCCAAAACTGATTATGAGTGGCAAAGACGCAACCGAGACCTTGATGACCTCAGGACCGATGTCGTCGAGACTTTAGGTGAAGAACCGGGGCTTTTCAGGAAGCGCTACAAATGGAAGGCAGAAAGAATAGAAAAAAAGATTACTAAGGCAGAAGGTCGCGTGAACGAGCCAGGTCTAAGAGAACGAATTTTAAAATATCGTGAGAATAGAACTGATGTCAAAATCGCCCGCCTCAAAGGTAAATTGAAAAATAGCTCAGGCTCATGGCTTGCTAAGCATATTGATCGACAAAGGCGTCAAAAGCTGGATAATCTCAAATATAACAAACGTAGGTTTGCAGGGGGTCTCTCAGAGCACAAGAAGAAGCGACGAGGCAGACCTGAAGAACTCAGAAAAGAGATCGACAAACTGATTAAAAAGAAGGTTGATGCTCAATACCGTAAAGCCCAGAGAAAGATTCTAAAAGAAAGACATGACATTGGCATATTAAACCCTGTGAAGCGAGCAGATTTCCTTGCTAAAATGACTGATAGAGATAAAAAAGAGATTATTCGTGAAGCGATTTTATTAGTTCGCAAAAAGAATATCAAAAAGGGTCTGCTTGATGCCTATTATGATGTTGACGAGTCTCTTGCAACAAGAAAAATAGGAGAAGAATATGAACGGACTATTTAGTAAAAAATTTTTAAAAAGTATCGGTGTTGAGATAGATGACGATACCTATGTGACACTCTCTGAGCAGTATGAGCAAACATTGGACAACCGAGTCTTAAAAGAAATAGCGGAAGCACTTGATGAGCGTCAACTCAAAGAGTTTCAGACTCTAAAGCAAGCGAGTTCAGAAGAACGAGAGCGATGGCTTATCGAGAATGTGCCGGAGCTTGATGAGATTATTGAGGATGAAATAGCCATTTTGCTTGGTGAGATTGCAGAAAACAATACAAACCCTTAATTAAAATAATTCCTTTTACCTGCTTTTGTAGCGATATCACCACGATCAATTGCAGCGCCAATACCCCCTTTTCTGTTTTGAAAGAGCTGGTCGCCTTGAGCTGCAGTAAGTGCTTCGTCTGTTTGGGTAGCAATTTGTTGATCAGTAAGACCCCTGAGGTTAATATCATCAATCGCTGATGGATTATTCTGATTATCGCCCGCCCAGTTGGTAATACGCGCATCTTTCTCTTTGAGGTCGTCATGAGATGAACTGATGAAGCCGCTGACAGCTTCACCCATATCAGTTTTCGCGCCGCTGGCATCATTGAGTACACCACTAGCTACGTTGGTACTTATGGTTTGCTGTATAGCATTGGCTCCCCTTTCTCCCTTGTCTTTTAATGAGGCAAGCGCGGCCTTGGCTTTAAGGGTATCCCCATTTTGTAAAGCTTCGTGGAACTGGTCTTGTAAGTATCCTAGCTCGCCGCTATTTCCATGAGCGTTTGCCGGATGACTCTTATTCATAGAGGCTTCTTGCCCAAGTCTGATTGTCGCGGCATCGAGGTCTTTCTTTTGTTGTTCGCTCACCGCAGCGGCAGCACTTGCCTCGGCTTGTTGGCGAGCCTGCTCTCCCGCATCTGTGAACACGGGTGTTCCACGGTGTGCTCGGCGTCGCATCCTACCCGTTAGCGAAGTGTCTTCTCCGGAAATGGCCTCGTTCAGCTTTCGCTGACGTTGGTGCTGCCTTACTTCCTTTCTCGCTCTTCTGCCCTGAGCAAACGCGCTGTTTCCTCGAGCTTCTTTCATACGGTTATCAAGTGCATCCCCACCGAGTTTCTTGCCGACCATATTGGCGGCATTCCCAATTTTCCCAAGGATAGCACTTGTCGACATGATGAGCTTTGGTATTAGGAATAGGGGTATAGCGAGTACAACCAGAGGAACAATGGCGGAAATAATGCCCGGTCCTCCAATTTCAGCAGCTCCCACGTGACTATTTACTTGATTTACCCCCTGAATAAGTTCTGCAACAAAAATTGCTGCGCCAAAAACTGCCATTACCATCGGGTAAGCAAACAGCATTTGCAAGAATAATCCCCCCCATTTTTTAAAGTATTGCTCGGTGTTTGGCAGTAACCACGCGACGAACGCCAAAGGAGCAACAATTACCAAAATAGTGAGAATCACCTGCCGTGCCACTAACACGACAAACACGAGCAGTGCGGATAGTACCACGGGTATTAAGAAGAAAAGAATAATAACCACTGCAGCAATTCCAGCTCCTAAATATTTCACGAAACCTGTGCCGAGTCCATCAGCGCCAGATTTATCAGTAAATGCTTGTTGGACAACTCCATTACTGTCGGTATAATCCCAATTTGCTATATCTGTCATATTGGTGAATAAGCCCATGACAGAACTGCCAATTATATTTGATATATCTATAGCAAAAGCACAGGCATAAAAGGAAATATTCATTAATATTGCACCTATGACCAGGCGAGGCAGCATTCTTTTGATGCCATAGTTTGAAAGTCCTGCTGAAGTGGTTTGTGAGAAAATGATGGCCAAAAAGGCTATGACTAGGAAAACATTGGCAATATTTAAGAATGTTTGCCATACATTTCTCAGGGTTTCTTGGGAATTTGTCTGTGAGAGCAATCGGAACTGCATCATACCATCGATAAAGCCGGCAATAGTTTGCAGAGCCTCCGAGAGAATCTCAATAAGTGGGCACATCACCCAACCCATTGGACCGCCGCGACAAGGGATATCGTCGCTTGTAGTGCCGCCAGCATCTGGATCAGTGGGGTCTGTTGCTCCCCCGCCCGGCTTAGTATCGGGAGAAGTTTTTATTTGATTGATGATTTGCTGACAGGCATTAGCCTCACTTGTTTTATAGCTCCACTTCTTTTCGATAATATTACCACCTACTTGTTCAAACATTTGTCCACTACACCCAATCGTAGTGAGTTCATTTTGCGTGCCTTCACAGTTTTCCCAACTTTTCTTTAGTCCACCCGATTGCAGCAGGTTTATAAATGCACCATTAGTAGTCCAGCCAGCCCAACCCCTAGCATCTTCCACGTCTGTACAGGTTTTGATAAAGTCCAACATTTTTTGAGCACGGTTTACTACAGTATTGCTATTGATCTTTTTTTGACAATCATCGAGTTTTGTCTTGCCAAAACTCCACTTATCACCACTTCCTTTTTCGAACATTCTATCGCTGCAGTTTGCAAAAATATGAAGCTTGCCCTGCCTGTCCTCGCAGTCTTTCCAGGTATCACCCCCTTTATTCATGTCTTTACAGCTCTTTCTTATGTCATCAACCAGTTGCTGGAGGGCGGGGCTACCGGCGCTTACCTCTGAGGAGGCCACAAGGCTTAAGGTGGGTATAAATGCCATTATGGCAAGAGATAGAATAATCCATGTTGAAGAGAAAAAGCGCTTCATAACTTAAGTATAAGTGTAATAGATTTCGCCCCATATTGCACTACTCTTATGCTTAACTTGCGATTCCAGCGAAATAGTCTCATAATGAACATAAATGAAAAGAGCAAAAAAAATATTCTTTCAAAAAACGCTCCTCACGATAATTGTGCCACTACTTGGAGCAACTTTGTTGATGAGTAATGTTGCAACAGCTGCAACATCAAATATCCCTAATGGATTGCGTACAAAACACACTGCATTGTGCAGTGATTTAAAAGATCTTCGACCCAAGCTTTGGGCTACAAATTGCAAGAGCTTTTTAAAACTAAAAGATCAGAATGCTGCTGTAGAAAATATTAAGAAAGCTATAAATAAGATCAAGACCAAGGATCTGACTAAAAGCCAAAAGGCAAAGCTGGCAAAAGTTAAAGCAGGAATAAAAGAATATGAGAAAGCTAAGGCGGCCAACCAGTATAAAGCGGAATGTAAAACAAAGGCTCAGAGAGAGACAAAGAAGTGTAAAAATCTTGCAACGGCTGCTGGTATTGGTAAAAAAGAAAGCCCCGCTGGAACAGCAATCAACAAGTGTGGAAATGTTGACACGGCCTTTAATTATGGCTGCGCTGGAGCGGATAGCGGAAGCAGTGGCAATAAAAACCCAATATTTCAAGTACTCTTCTTTATAGTTAACCTCGTTGCTATTGGAGTTGGAATTGTAGCTGTTGGTGGGGTTATTTATGGTGCTATTTTATATACTTCGGCGGGAGACAACGGAGAGCAAACCAAAAAGGGTATCAATATTATAGTGAATGCGGTATTAGGGGTTATATTATTTGCATTTATGTATGCGATTTTAAATTTCTTAGTACCGGGCGGTTTGTTCTCATGATGAGGGGAAGGTAATGAAAGGAAAAATTCTTACAACTACAGTAGGCTTACTAGTAGCCATAGGTGCAGCGGTGTTTATCACCACGCCGACGTACGCGTGTACGCCGGGTACAAAAATCCTCACACTTCCCTGTTGGTATGACGATTTACCCATGAAGGGCGACCAGCCGGTAATAGAAAAACCCAGAGATATTTGGAAGATTGTCGTTAATTTTATTGAAATGGGTTTGCACATCATCGGCTACTTAGCGGTTGGTTTTATTATCTGGGGAGGGATTCAATTTATGTTAAGCGAGGGTAATCCGGATAAGGCGGCATCGGCACGAAATACAATCATTAACGCTTCTGTGGGCTTAGTGCTAGCTCTTGCTTCCGTGGCGATTATTCGATTCGTTTGGGCGCTGGTTATCTAGCTCTTGCGCTTATGCTTGATCAAAGGCATAATAAACACTGAGATGCAAGCCATAAGAAAACAAACATTGTTACTAATGACACTACTTGCACTTTTTGGAACGGCGTGTACGGTGATTTCAGGGCCAGCTTTGGCTGAAGCGAAAATTCCGAATGATGAAGTTTCAAATATACCCAAAAAAGCTGCGGATAACGCTGCAATCCAAAGAGTGCTTAATGGTGTTTATCAAATTGCCGGTGTGATTGCCGTAATAGTCATTGTTGTCGCTGGACTGCAACTTGTTGTTGGCGGGGATAATCCCGACAATGCCGCAAGGGCGAGGATGATGATTATTTATGCTGCAATTGGCTTGGTGGTTGTCATTTCGGCTTTTGTCATAACACAGTTTATTATTAGGGTAGGTTCAACATAAAGAGCAGGAGGATAAAAATATGCTTACAAAAATAAAACTGATACTTGGGGTTTTGCTACTCTTTTCAGCGATAGCCATACCAGTAGCAGCCACCCATTCTCAGCCGGTAGCTGCTCAGGCAGCCGAACAGATAAATAAGGGTGTGAAACAAGCTGGTGGTGATAAAAACACAAAAGGATTACCTGGTTTTATAGAGAATATTACTAATTTACTGCTCTTTCTGGTCGGTGTGATTGCAGTGATTGCTATTGTTATTAGTGGTCTCAGGTTTGTCACCGCCAATGGCAACCAAGATCAAGTTGCCAGTGCCAGAAACGGCATCATCTATGCCGTTGTCGGTATTGTAGTAGCAATGATGGCGTATGCGATTGTGCGGTTTGTTACCAATAATCTCTAAAGGAGGGAACATGAAAAAAATAAAGATGTTTACAGTTGCCTTTGCCACGGTTGCACTCACATTATTAGTTCCACTCGCAACAGTTTCTGCTTTAGATCCCTTCAAGGGCTGTTCCGGCAGCAGTGCGGAAGTGTGTAAAGGTAATAATGATAACCTCATGTCTATTTTGGAAAGCGTTATCAATACTCTCCTCCTCCTTATAGGTATCATTGCGGTTATTGTTATTATCGTAAACGGTATTCGATTTGCTACTTCCGACGGAGACTCCAACAGGGTTGCCAGTGCCAGAAACGGCATCATCTATGCCGTTGTCGGTATTGTAGTAGCAATGATGGCGTATGCGATTGTGCGGTTTGTCGTCAATAATGTTAATACTGGGTAAAAATAAAGAAGCTCTTCACATAAGCATAAACATTTGGTATAAAATAAGGTAGATAAGAACAATCCATAAAGGAGAAAAGTAATATGATAAAAAGTAGTATTAAAAAAGTAGCCCAGGGACTATTGCTTGTTCCTGCACTTGTGTTGGGGCTTAACGTTGTGCTTGCTCCGCAAGTAGCTGTTGCACAGCGTGGCGGCGGTAATGCAGACGATATCTCGGGTGGTATTAGTGGTGGCGCAGAAGCAGCGAAAGGCGAGGATCAAGGAGATAGTCTGACGGGCATCTTCCAGACAGTAGTTAATATCATGCTCTTCCTGGTTGGTGCAGTTGCGGTAATCATGCTGGTGATTGGCGGTATTCGCTACGTTATTTCAGGTGGCAACCAAGATCAGGTCACCGGAGCTAAAAACACGATCATGTATGCTATTATCGGTATCGTTGTCGCGTTTCTTGCCTATGCGGCAGTAAGCTTTGTAACAACAAACCTTTCCAGTGGAGCTGGCTAAAAAACAAGAGCTTGAAACAAATTACCCCGAGGACAACCTCGGGGTAATTTTTATATAGAGCTTTTTGTTATTTAATCTCAATCTTACGAGCTTGCTCTTGCTTCACTTTGCTGAAGCTGATCGTAAGCACCCCGTCTTTTAGGATGGCTTCTACCTCTTCTTCCTTCACAGCAACTGGCAAAGCAAGTGTACGGCTGAATTCACCCCAATAACATTCTTGTACGTGCCACTGTGTTGCTTCACTATCGTCGCCACTGCTAAGCGTGCCGCTGATGGTAAGAATACCGTCAGAAATGCTGACATCAAGGTCCTGCTTATTTACGCCCGCTGTACGAGCTTTAACGATAAGCTTTTCCTCTGTCTCATATACATCAACCGCAAGTTGACCCGGAACATCCGCCTCATCATCGGCTGACTCGTCCCACTCATCGCCTTGTGGCTGTGCTCCGGCTGGAGCATCGGTTGCCCCTGCATCATCGTTCAAAAATGCAGCGGTCAATTCCTCTTCAATTAATAGTTCGTCGTTTTGCTTGTTTCCTCGCGCCATTATGTCTCCTCCACTTTCACTAGACTTTTTGACATCTGTGTCCTATTGCCAAGTATAGCCGAATGATAGTATAAAATGCAATGATAAGACGTAAAAATAACAATGATTGATAATTGCCTGAAAATCATCGCTCCTCACTACTGTTGTAGCTGCCAGGAAACCGGCACTTTATTGTGTGATAGTTGTATATATAACATCACTAATGAACCCACTAACACTTGTATAAACTGTGGAAAACTAAGTGTTGAAGGAGTCTGTCATTATTGCTGTCAAAAAGTAGCTTATCAAAAAGGCTGGTGTGTGGGCGCGCGAGACGACGCGCTCAAAGAGCTGATTAATCGTTATAAATTTTCTTATGCCAGGGCAGCACATAAACCGCTTGCTTCCCTACTTCACCAAACAGTACCTGTCCTTCCGGAGGATACTGTCGTTATTTCAATCCCGACTGTCGGCAAGCATATTCGTCAGCGAGGCTATGATCATGCTCAATTGTTAGCGAAGACCTTTGCTAGGCAGCGCAACCTTTCCTTCAAGCCGCTTTTAAGGCGCAGAAACAACACGGTGCAGCGTGAGGCAAAAATGCCGGTGAAAGAGAAAAACAAGCTATAGGGGCGTTCAAATGCTCTCAAGAGCTTGATAAAACTACACCATACCTTGTCATTGATGATGTCGTTACGACCGGAGCCACCATTCGGGCTGCCTCAAAATGTTTGCAGAGGGCTGGTGCCAGACGGGTGTTTATCGCTGCCGTTACACGTAACCCTCTCGACTCGAGTCGAGACCTCTGATAAAATCGAACAAGCAAGGAGAGGTGACCGAGCGGTTTAAGGTACCGGTCTTGAAAACCGGCGTGCCAGCAATGGTACCGTGGGTTCGAATCCCACCCTCTCCGCCACGAAAACAGTCGAGCATTTGCTCGGCTTTTTTCGTGATGAATGGGCTAAATCAGCGGAAGGTTCACATCTTGACTTATCACTTTAAAAATACGATAATTTTCCACTAGTACACACATCTCCTTATGCGAGCTGGTTGGTGTAAGAGGTTTTAGTCCATCATAAACGAGAAAGGCTGACGGATGTTAGTAGAAGATGCTGTTGATGCGATTGCAAAAGCTGAAGAGGCGAATAAAGCTTATCTAATTGCTGTTATGGCTTTCACCGCCAGTAACTTGGGTTTAGTATTGAGTCTTCTTAGCAACATCGTTGTCGATCATTTTTTGGTCAGTGGCGGTATCCTACTGTCACTCATCTGTGCTTTTGCTCTCACCATGATGTGCTTCGAGGACAGTGAATATGAGAGTAGCCTTCAGTTTCCATTTTTTGGAGCGGTCATAGCTTTGATCTGGAGTTTGTCATGGGCGTCACTCGCTATCTTCTCACTTGGACCGATGGGAATGCCTGCCCTCGTTCTCTTTGTGATTTTTAGTGCGTGTGCCAACGGTAACTTAGCACTGAAGCTTGATAAGTACAGTGTCAGTTTCATCAAGCAGGCGGGCGATACTCTTGATGAAGTAGAAGCAGAAGTAACAGTAAAGGACTAAAAATACCCCCGATGCGATGGATTCGTGTCGGGGGTTAGATACTTTTTGGATATAATAGAACTATCTATGCAGGAAACACTTTTTTCTAACATCATCAAAGGTGAAATTCCAAGCCATAAAATTTATGAAGATGACAAGGTATTTGCTTTTTTGGATATTCATCCGATTCAGCCCGGGCACACGTTGGTGGTACCAAAAACACCGGTGAGTGAATTTCAGGATCTATCTGATGAAGAATATGAAGCGCTGTTTAAGGCGGTGAAAAAGATTGCGAAAAAAATAAAGGAAGTCAGCGGTGCCGAGCGGGTATGTTCGCGCATTGAAGGTTTTGATATTCCGCACACGCATATTCACCTCTATCCTTGCAACGCAGCACGTGAGTTTTATGGCGAGCGAGATCGTGAACAGCAGGAACCTGACCACAAAGCGTTGGCTGAAATGGCCAAGAAACTGCAACTTACTTAATTCTTACAACAAAACAGTTTTTGATAGCATATTGACAATATGTAAATATTATGCTAGATTAGAACTACTGTAAACATAACATAAAAACAGTAAAAAACTATGACACAAACACTCGCCTATTCTTTTGGAAAACTGCTTAGCGTCGTTCTTGGCGTCAGTGTTTTATTTGGTGCGACACATGCAAAAGATGTCTCGGCTTTTGCGTTGCCAGCCTATTCCGCCGCGTTTAATACCAATAAACAGGCTGACAATAGCAACCCGCAGAATATCTATAAAATTAACGTCGAACATCATAACCATATTGATAAGGTAAGCTTGAAATCAGTAGTGAGTAAGATGAATCAACAAACACCGCAAGCAGACGCGAAGTCACTTTATCGCAATCGACACAGTGAGCCAAAAAAGGTTTCAAAGAAGCAAAAACACACAGATGCATGGCACGTGCTGCTTCGCCAGGCGATATGAACTCTACTCTAAAGATTTTTCAGCTCTTGTGCTAATTGTGCTTCAAGCAGCGTCTGCTCTTTAAGTTGGTTTCTTGTCTCTTCAACAACTGCCGGCGGGGCATTTTTAATATAGTCTTCGTTTTCCAGGCGAAGTGTGAGCGTGTGCATTGTAGTGCGCAGCCCACTTAACTTTGTCTCAACTGTATCGCGATATTTCTGTACGACCTGGTCGTCTACGTCAAGATAAGCATTAGCGTGTGATACATTCAGGCGTAATCCGCTCAGTGCATCTACCTGCTTGACAGCCTTAAGCTTGGCAAGGTGTTGAATAACGCTGGCATTTGTGTGAATAAGTGGGCTATTGTTGAAAATTAACACCTGAGGACCAGCCTTGAGATGGGCAGATATGTTGCGAGCCTCAGAAATAATACTTTGCAGCTTCGTAAATTCTTCAGCCGCCTGTTTATCGCAGCTAATGGCTTTTGGCCATGAAGCAATGATGAGCGGTGTCTTCTCCCATGCTAATACCTGCCAAATTGTTTCGGTTACAAATGGCGCGAACGGATGAGCCAGTTTTAAGCTGGTTTCAAGTACCCATAAAAGCATTTTTGGATTATCCTGATATTTGCTCACTTCAATATACCAGTCGGCTACACTATCCCAGATGGTGTGATATACCATTTCTGCGGCTTCAGCAAAACGATGAGATTCAAGAAGGCGGGTAATTGCACCGTTTGCTTCATTGAGTTCATTGATAATCCAGTGATCAGCTACTGATTGCGCGTGTGGCTCACGTGGTGTGCTTTGGACATCGACCTTGCTTTCAATATAACGAGCAATGTTCCAGAGTTTGTTGCAGAAATTACGTCCGGCAATTACTTTCGCTCTCGAGAATGCCTGATTTTGTCCTGCGCTGCGAGACGATACAATACCAAGCCTGAGCGCGTCAGAACCATATTCAGCGATGATCTCTTGCGGACTTACTACGTTCCCTTTGCTTTTGCTCATCTTTTGGCCATGTTCATCGAGTACCATACCGTGCATATAGACTTCTTTGAAAGGTATTTTATCAGTCATATAGAGACCAAGCATGATCATACGTGCTACCCAACGGTCCAGCAGGTCGTGACCAGTCTCCATCATGTTAGTAGGATAAAATCTACTCAAGTCTCCATGGTTAAGATAGTCAGTTACAATAAACGGCCACTGCCCAGAGCTAAACCAGGTGTCAAACGTATCTTCCTCTCTTCGATAACGCTTACCGTCAACTTCGATATATTCTTCACTAAGGTTGGTGTTAAAAATCCAGTCTTCAGGATCATGAACATTTTGGAAAGCGGGGATAGGAATCCCCCACGGAATCTGTCGGCTTAAATTCCAGTCTTTAAGGTTATCGAGATATTGCACAAGCACTCGCTTGCTGCTGGCGGGTGTAAAGGAAATTTCATCATTTTCAATTGCCTGTTTTGCTTTTTCTGCCAATGGTCTCACTTTCAAGAACCACTGGTCTTTTATAAGCGGCTGTATGATAGTTCCGCACTTATAGCAATGTCCAACACTATGCTCGTGGCTTTTTTCGCCCTTAATGGCCTCTGCAGCCTCCAGAGCGGCAATAATACGTACTCTCGCTTCTTCAACAGTAAGTCCTTGAAATGACACAGGGGTTTCTTCAGTCATCTTGCCGTCAAATCCAATCACCTGCATAGGTTTGAGGTGATGTCGCTCCCCTATTTCAAAATCAAGCGGATCATGGGCAGGTGTAATCTTCACGGCGCCTGTACCAAATTTTTGATCGACTGCACTGTCTGCGATGATCGGAATTTCACGATTGACCACCGGAATAAGTGCTTTTGTGCCAACTAGATCTTTATATCGTTCGTCATCCGGATGCACGGCAACTGCCATATCTCCAAGCATGGTTTCGGGGCGCGTGGTAGCCACGATAATATCCCCCACCCTATCAATTAACGGGTAGGCAATTTCCCAAAGCTTCCCCTTTTCGTTGCGATGTTCTACTTCGATATCAGCAAAGCTTGTGTGGTGCTTTGTGCAGTAGTTAACGATTCTCTCACCTCTGTAAATGAGCTTGTCATCCCATAATTTTTTAAACGTATCGTAGACTGTATCAACGACCTTTTTATCGAGAGAGAACGTTAAGTGTTGCCATGATGTACTGGCGCCAAGCGCTCGAAGCTGTAACTCCATTCCTACTCTATGCTGCTGAACAAAATCCCATACTTGGCTGTAAAGTTGATCTCTAGAGAAATCAAAACGGCTTTTTCCCTGTTTTTCAAGTTGTTTTTCATAGACAACCCAGGTTTCAAAACCAGCATGATCAGCACCGGGAATATAAATAACGTCTCTTCCCCGCATTCTTTGGTGACGGATAAGAATATCCTGAAGACCGCACGTTAAGGCGTGGCCAAGGTGTAGATTACCATTGGCATTTGGCGGCGGCATAGCAATACTATATGGTTCTCCCTCCCCTTTCGGCTCAAAAAATCCCCCACTCTCCCACAACCCATAAATGGTTGGTTCATAGTGGTCAGGTTCATATGCTTTTGCTAAATTTATGCCCATGCTTTTTCCGTCTCTTTTTCTATTTCACGTTAAAATTTTTCACATAAAAAACACCCAAACCAGATAGTTCCCACCTCTAGTCAAAACCCCTTACTCCTAAGCTGATTTTGGCTGTTTGTTTTACACTTTAAATTATAGCACACCAGATGTGAGCGCACTACATTGAAACACTCGGTGCGACTTCGAGCTTACGAGGGTTTGTTGATTTGTGGTGTTGAGATTCAAAATAAGCGAGCGAGGCAATCATGGCAGCATTGTCGGTGCAGACATTAAAATCCGGATATATCACCTCTGTTTGTAAGCGCTTTTTGGCGACTTTTCGCAGTTCTTGATTGGCTGCCACGCCGCCAGCGATTACCACCGAAGTAGGGGAGTAGGCATGATAAGCTTTTTCAAGCTTATCAACTAGTGTTTCAGTGGCTGTCTTTTGAAAGCTAGCGGCAAAATCATTACGCTGCTGCTTGCTTAAGCGTTCTGCAAGCTGAAAAGAAGGGAAGCTGTAGTCGACACCGCATTCCCCCTGAACAGATCTCAAAACCGCTGTCTTGAGTCCAGAAAAGCTAAAATCATAGGGGTTTTGCATTCGAGCCTTTGGAAAATCATATGCTTCAGAGTTACCTTTTAAAGCGGCGTTCGCAATGTTGGGGCCGCCGGGGTAGGGAAGGCCAATAATTTTTGCCACTTTATCGAATGCTTCGCCAACCGCGTCATCTTGGGTTTTGCCTAAAATCTCATAGTTTTCATGCGAATGAAACAGCACAATTTGTGTGTGTCCGCCACTAACAATGAGTGATAACAGGGGGAATTCTGGTTGTTCGTCGCTCAAAAAACTGGCATAGACATGACTTTTCACGTGATTGACAGAGTAGAGCGGTTTATTTTTTAACATTGCCAGCACACGAGCGGTAAGCGTACCGACAAGTAAGCTGCCAATTAAGCCGGGACCATGGGTCACGGCAATCGTATCAATATCATCCCAAGAACTTTTAGCCTGTTTTAACGCCTCTTTTATTACCGGAAGCATCACTTCAATATGACTTCTCGCCGCAATTTCGGGCACCACGCCGCCATATTCTTTATGGATATCAATTTGACTGTGCACCACATTGCTAAGAAGCTTCGTACCACTTTCAACAACGGCAGCAGCCGTTTCATCACAGCTTGTTTCAATGCCTAGAATTCTCATATGTATCACTGTATCATAGAGGTATATGAAACAAATGTTAGCAAGCGGAGTGAGAAAAGCACTTCCCGGCGGTATCGTTGGGGCGATTGAGGAGAGCTATCGACGAAGTCGAGTAAAAATCGTCTCGGCAAAATATGGCAATCCGGCAAAAAAACTAAGAGTATTTGCTGTGACGGGAACGAACGGCAAAACGACAACAGCAAGTTATCTCAATGAAATTTTAAAAGCCGATGGCAAAACAACAGCAATGTTTACCACGGCAGTGATTGAGATTAACGGTAAAAAGCGGCTCAATGACTTAAATGCGACAGTAGCGACCACCGAACAGATGCAAAAATTCTTCCGAGACGCTAAAAAAGCCAGGGTTGATTGTGTGATTTTAGAGGTGACAAGCCATGCGCTACATCAGCATAAACTGGCGACTGTGCCAATTGAGGCGGCAATTATGACAAATCTGACACAGGACCATCTGGACTATCACAACACGATGGAAAATTATGCGGCAGCAAAAAGTAAACTGTTTGAGAGCGAGCCACGCTATATAGTGTTAAATCAGGACGACGAATGGTTCGGCTACTTTAACAAATTTGTAGCGGAGGAGCATAAAATTACTTATGGAACAGGTGAAGCTGCCGAATGTCGTATTAAAAAAGTACGATTACACAAAAAAGGCTCAGATATACAGCTTGAAATTGATCACCAGACAAAGCTTCCCCTTGCTACGAGCCTGCCAGGTAAATTTAATGTCTATAACGTTGCTGCCGCTGCCGCTGCCGCATACGTGTTAGGGGTAAATCTGCAATCGATTGCGAAAGGTATTGCTCAGCTTAAAGAAATCCCTGGTCGTTTTGAGTACGTTGAGGTTAAAAAACCATATGAGGTCATCGTTGATTATGCCCACACCCCGGATGCTTTGGAGCAACTGCTTGAAGCGGCAAAACAGTTAGCTAAGAATCGCGTCATTTTGGTGTTTGGTTCGTGTGGTGATCGAGATAAAATGAAACGTCCGCTTATGGGTGAAATTGCCGCTCGCGGTGCGGATCGTATCATCTTAACGGATGAAGAAAGCTACAATGAAGACCCAGAAATCATTCGAAAAATGATACTGAAGGGTATTGAACAAGCCAGGGGTGGAGGAAAAACACTTGAAATCGCGGACCGTAAAGAGGCTATTAAAAAAGCACTCTCGATCGCTAAGACTGGCGATGCCATACTTATTACTGGCATGGGGCATGAAGTATATCGAATTGTTAAGGGAGAAAGAATTCCTTGGAATGATGCCGAGGTGGTAAGAGAATTAGTTGCGAAAAAAGATTCAAAATAGTTTCAATCTATTCTTACTAAAAGAGAAAAACCCCGCAAGCGCTGGTGTGCGCTGCGGGGTTTGACCTTGTGGTGGGAGCAGACGTGCCTAGTGGCACCAAACGAATTGTCGCTCCATATCGAGGAAGAAGTTCTCTATGTCGATTCCATCGGGCATCGAGAAGACTTTTGACTCGGGGCTGAGGGTACGGCTGACAAGGGACTCGTCAGCCTCCTCGAGCCTCTTGAGCTCCCTCTCCAAGCTATGTTTGGAGAGGAGGGGCTTGTCCGCAAGACGGTCCTTGCGGCTGCTGCGGACAGGATGCCTGACACGCTTCTTTGAACAGCACGAAACAAACATCTACTTTCTCCTACCTGACTGGGTTTACAAGATCGTTACTTTTGCTAAATCTCACAAAAGTAATGTTGTACATAGTAACACTATTATATATAAAAGTCAAGCATGAGTAGTAAGAAAACTGTTTGTTATAATGAGCATATTATAATTTCCAGAATAAAATTCAGAGGAGAAGGTAAATGAATCCAGATATTTTTAAGGCTTATGATATTCGTGGAAAAGTCGGCACAGAACTAACGTCAGAGGTGTGTTGGAAGGTTGGACAGGCGCTTGCCGACTGGCTACCTAGTGAAGGACCGATAGCAGTGGGGCGTGATATGCGTCCGGACTCTGAAGAATTGGCAAGCGCGGTGATTGAGGGCTTGAGGCTTCAGGGTAGAGACGTAATTGACATTGGTCTGGTGAGTAGCGACATGATTTATTTTGCTGTTGGTAAATTTGGACTGGCTGGCGGGGCAATGGTAACAGCTTCGCATAATCCAGGAGAATATAACGGCATTAAACTGTGCCGCGAGGAGGCGAAGCCGATAGGCATTGATACAGGATTAGCTGATATTCGCGATGCGGTGATGGCGGGCAATTTTATTCCAGCCGGTACAAAAGGTGATCTTACAGCGCGAGATGTCAAAGAAGAGTGGATTAAGCATGTTTTCAGTTTCGTGGATGTTGAGAAGTGGTCGGCTTATAAGGTGGCGATTGATGCGGGAAACGGCATGCTTGGCGTCATCGCGCCAGTGTTAGCCGAGTATATACCATTACGCATTACCCCAATGTACTATGAACTTGACGGTACATTCCCCAACCACCCAGCCAATCCGCTGCTTCCCGAGGGAACAGCTGATATTCGAAAGAAAATAATTGATGAACAGCTTGATTTTGGGATTGCCTTTGATGGCGATGGCGATCGAGCAGTACTCATTGACGAAAAGGGTGAAGTACTCGGCGGAACGGTCATGACGGCACTACTGACAACATATTTCCTTTCCAAAAATCCAGGTGCGACGATTTTGCATAACGCCATTTGTGGTCGAGTAGTGAAAGAGACAGCGATAAAAAACGGCGGTAAAGCCATTCGAACGAAAGTGGGCCACAGCTATATAAAAGCTGATATGCGAGCACATGACGCAGTGTTTGCCGGCGAGCACTCCAGTCATTATTATTTCCGTGACAATTGGTCGGCGGATAGCGGACTGCTTGCAGCGATGATTGCTGTTCAAATGCTTGCGGAAAGCGGCAAAAAACTAAGCGAACTTGCCAGCGAGTATAAGACATACAAGGCAATTCCAGAGACGAACTTTGAGGTTGCGGATAAGTCTGCAGCGTTAGTGCGAATCAAAGAAGCGTTTAGCGATGGCACTCAAGACGAGCTTGATGGGGTGACAGTGAACTATCCGGACGGGTGGTTTAATGTTCGGGCCAGCAACACGGAGCCTCTATTGAGACTGAATGCGGAAGCAAAAAATGAAGCACAGTTACAGGCTATTGTTGGACGAGTAAAACAAGTTATACAATAAAATTTGTCAAGTCTATTATCTGTTAAATTTAGTGTAGTAAATATTACTTCAAAAGTTTGACATAAGGTCAATAGACGCTATAATGGTTATGTATACCAGTTCATCGCTGGCGGGAGCACCGATATACGGTACGCTCTCTTTTTAATAGCAAATATAAAAATATAAATGGAGACAAAAGTCATGACATACGAAGAATTTAGACAAGAAGCGAGAGAAGAGCAGGACTCTGATCCTGGTCCAGCCAGTAGACAACGAGCGGTTGTTGGGGAAGCATTACTTGAAAATGTTCTTGGAGAGATACGTGAAAGCTCGGTGGGCTATGATGATGTGAATACTCGCGTTGATCTCGCAAGTATGGTTGTTCATGCTGCCGATATTGAGAGTGGAGAGGCGCCTAGCGATTTTTTTAAAAAACTTGAAGGCACCACCCATCCCGAAGTAATGAAAGCAGTCGCAAAAGAGTTTGGCACTCCAGAGGGAATCGCGACACTCGACCAACAACCGCCGCAGGAAGCTCAAGAGGCTATTCTTGATTTTATACGTCAGGAAGAGCGTCGCCGAATTGAGAAGGGTCTAAGCAATACTGGACTAGCAGAAGTCATTGAATTCCCCGAGACTCACCAGTCGGAGAGAGAAAAAATAGCGGCATAAATGAGTCCTACTCGTTTTATTATCTCTTCAGACAGCCTTTCAAGAAATTAGCACTCAACACTTGCAAGTGCTAATTTTTTTGTCTACAATAATGAGTGTTTAGAAAGAAAATTTAAATAAGGAGGAGTATTTACTACTATGAGTACGCCTATTAAACCGCTCGCTGATCGGGTTGTGGCAGTCAAAGAGAAAGCTGAAAGTAAAACCGCCTCAGGACTCTATTTGCCTGATAGTGCAAAAGAAAAGCCTGTTGTAGCGAAAGTTGAAGCTATCGGTCCGAACGTGAAGAGTGTGAAAAAGGGTGAGAGAATCGTCTATAAGGAATACAGTACGACTGAGCTGAAAATTAATGGTACCGAATATTTAATTCTTAAAGAAGAAGATATCTTAGCAACAGTTTAAGAAAAGAGGAGTTTTATTGATGGCAAAGAAAGTTTTTTATGATGACGATGCACGCGAGCGCGTGCTTGGCGGCGCAAAAGCGCTGTATGATGCAGTGAAGGTAACAATGGGACCAAAAGGCCGTAATGTGGTGATTAGCAAAAGCTATGGTAACCCAACCGTCACACATGATGGTGTCACGGTGGCGGAGGGCGTTGAACTTCCTGATAACGATGACGAGACATTAGGCTATAAAGTCGGTGCGGAACTCATCAAACAAGCAGCAACTAAAATGAACAAGGACGCTGGTGACGGTACGACAACTGTTACGGTGCTCACGTATAACATTTTGAATGAAGCAAATCGCTTAATTGCAGCCGGACATAATCCGATGGAACTTCGAAAAGGTGTTGAAGCTGCCGGTGCGCAGGTGCTTTCAAGACTGGAAAAGATGGCAGAAAGTGTCGATGGAAAGCAGAATCGCGTGGCTGAAGTAGCAACTATTTCTGCCGGTGATAAGGCAATCGGCGAATTGATTGCAAAAGTCATTGAAAAAGTTGGCAAGGACGGTGTCGTAACAGTGGAAGAAGGCCAAGGCCTTCACATGGAGTCTGAAGTGGTCGAAGGCTTCACCTTTGACCGTGGTTTCGTGAGTCCCTATATGGTGACAGATACCAATCGTATGGAAGCGGTCTATGAAAAGCCAGCTATTATCATCACCGATAAAAAAGTTTCCAGCGTGCAGGAATTCTTGCCGCTGCTTGAGAAGCTGGCACAGGCTGGTAAGAAAGATGTCGTATTGATTGCTGATGATGTTGAGGGTGAGGCGCTTGGCGTGTTAATTCTCAATAAACTTAAAGGTAGTTTTAACACGGTAGCAGTAAAAGCACCGGCATTCGGTGATCGTCGAAAAGATGTATTGCAAGATATCGCTGCGCTCACCGGCGCGGCTGTGATCAGCGAAGATCAGGGAATGACATTTGAAAATATTGAGCTTGATGTGGTAGGAACGGCACGGAAGGTGATTATCAGCAAAGATGATACTACGATTGTGGAAGGTGCCGGGCGTGCGGGTGAGGTGAAGGCGCGAATTGAGCAAATCAAAACACAAGCCGAAAATGCAACCAGTGAGTATGACAAAGAGCAGCTTGAAAAACGCGCAGCAAGTCTGAGCGGTAAAGTTGCCGTGATTAAAGTTGGCGGTGCAACGGAAACTGAGATTGAGGAAAAGAAATTCCGTGTGGATGATGCGGTTGCCGCAACCAAGGCAGCGCTTGCCGAAGGTATTGTGCCCGGTGGTGGTGTGACACTTGCTAATCTCGCTAAGACAATCAAGGTGGGTGGCGCAGATTCAGATGCGGCTGGCCGCGGTATCCTCAAAGCTGCACTCTATGAGCCATTCCGCCAGATTACACGCAACGCCGGTCTGAACGCTGATGCACTGCTTTCTCAAGTTGAAAATGCAAAAGACGGTCAAGGAGTGAATGTGAATACTCCGGAAAAAGGCCTTGTAGACGTAAAGGCTGCCGGCGTAGTTGATCCTGTTATGGTGACGAAAGAAGCAATCCAAAACGCCGTTTCAATTGCTGGCACGGCGATGACTATGGGTGCACTCGTTGTTGAGGTTCCTGAAAAGGAGGCCCCGGCTACTCCAGCTCCGGGTGGCGGTATGCCTGGTATGGGAATGATGTAAATACATCTGCCAGTAGAATAAGAAGCTCCTTGTTTTTCTAGGGAGCTTTTTAGTATAGACTTGATATATGAATTGGAAATTTTGCATGTTGTGTGGCGGAGCTTTAACCGCTAAAGATAAACATGCCTGGGAGTGTCAAACGTGCGGGCAAAGAATTTATCGCAATAATGCAGCGTGTGCTGACGGCGCGGTTATCAATGACAAGAATGAGCTTTTGATCGTAACAAGAGCGCTTGAACCAGGTAAGGGTAGATGGGATTTACCCGGAGGATTTGTTGATGTCGGTGAGACGTCGGAAGAAGCACTTTTACGAGAGCTTCATGAAGAGCTAGGACTCTCATCCGATGATATTAAACATGTCGAATATCTGAGAAGTGGGGCGGGGGAGTATCAATGGGACAACGATATAACCCATGTCCTTGCAGCAACATTTTTGGTGCGAGTTTCTTCAGATATTACACTTCGAGCACTTGACGATGTGGCAAAGATACAGTGGGTTCCGATAAAACAAATTGACAATAGAAAACTCTTTTTTAGACCACATGAAAAAGTAATAGAAATATTAAACCAGAAGTTACTATAAATTAAACAACTGGTGGAGCTGCACCGGGAATGGCTTGGACTGGAGGCTGTTCTTGCTGAGCATTATTAGAGAAATATTCAACTTCTTTAATAATATCGAGCAGTGCTTGAGCCCGTCGGGTTTCGTCTGAAATGGTTTTTGCGGTTTCGTGTGCAGTGCCGATGAGTTCTTTATCATCTGTTGAGCGAATGATGAGAAGCAATATATCAAACTTTTCTTCTGGTGGTAGCTGTAGTTTATCAACGAGCGGCTTCAATTCGTCAAGCGCAGCTTTTTTGATAACCTCAAGTTCGTTTTCACTTAGGGTTTGAGACGGCGCACTAGCAATGGGCGGTGGCGTTAAGCCTGGCGCTGCGGTATCTGTTGCCGGCGGTGTAGTGTTAGTCTCCGGAGTTGCATCTGCTGTTACGTCAGAAACTGCTTTGTTGGCGTCATCACCGCCACCTAATACTTTTGCCAGCTCATTATCGTCGCTAACAGGTTGTTGCTGAGTTGTTGTTTGAATATCCATATATGCCCACCTATTTAAATTGTTTATGGTTGATTGCTTATACTGTATCATATAGGAATATACATGTGAAGACCGAAGGAGGAAATGAATGCTTGACGACCTGAATGTAATACGACAAAAAGATCCCCATGACGCGCTATCTGTAGCAGCTGGTGAAGTTGAACAACTTGGCTTTCAAGTTGTCATAGAAAATGAAGATACGATAGTCTCAGGGATTGATACCATTGTTGTTGCGGGCATGGGCGGCTCAGCTTTAGCAGCTGGTATCGCAAGGAGCTGGCTAAATACGAGTATTCCATTTGAAGTTGTCAAAGACTATGTTTTACCGGCATATGTGAACGAAAAAACACTAGTTATTGCCAGCAGCTATTCTGGTAATACTGAAGAAACGCTTGCAGCGTTGTCACAAGCAGAAGAAAAAAATGCCAAAATTGCCGTTATTACCGCTGGCGGAAAGTTGGCCGAGACTGCAAAAGCGAAACACTATCCGCTGACTATTTTACCAGCCAATGTTCAACCGCGTATGGCAGTTCATTATAATTTGAGAGGACTTATATATTTATTGGAGCGTTATGAGATAGTCAGAGGAAAATACAATGAAATTGCTGCTGCTCAAGACTGGCTAAAAGAAGAAATAAAGCAATGGCTGCCCGAAGTTGAACTCACCCATAATGCTGCCAAACAACTAGCTGAAAAATCAGCTGGCAAGACGGCGATTATATATGCCGGACCGCTAATGGCACCGGTAGCATACAAATGGAAGATCAGTTTCAACGAAAATGCTAAAAATATCGCCTTTTGTAATTATTACTCAGAGTTTAATCATAATGAAATCATGGGGTGGGTGAGCCATCCAGTTGAAAAGCCGTTTGTTATTTTCAATCTACTTTCAGGTTTTGAACATCCCCGGATTTTGAAGCGTTTTGAAATTACTGAAAAATTGCTCAGCGGGCGCTGGCCTCATCCAATTGATATTGAACTCAAGGGTGATAGCATGATCAAGCAGCTATTATTCGGTAGTGTTTTAGCTGACTTTGTGGGTATATACTTGGCAATTTTAAATGGCATTGACCCGACGCAGGTTGAGGTGCTTGAGAAACTGAAAGCCGAGCTAAAGTAGGGATAAACATACTTTTTATTATTTATGGCAACTGAAACTTCACAGGAGTTGACTGGTTGGCTGTATTTCCATTTCCTAATTGGCCATAATTGTTGTAGCCGGCGCAATAGGCTTGTCTATTTGAAGCAATAACGCAAGTATTATATGTCGTCGTAGTGACTTCCTTAGCAACTAAGTTGGTCGGCAAGTTAAACTTCGCAGGTGTCGACTGATTGGTTGTATTACCATTACCGAGCTGACCATAGTTATTATATCCCGCACAGTAGACTTGGTTATTTCTTACAGCGATAGCACAAGTTGTATACATGGATGAAACAGCACCTTTAACTGCCCGAGTTGGAGCATTAAACAATACTGGCGTTGATTGATTCGTCGTATTGCCATTACCGAGCTGACCATAAGTATTATACCCGGCGCAGTGCATGTTGCCGGTTGTTCTAATAACACATGTATGAAGTGCATTATTTCCTCCCTGAAAGGGGACTAGAGCATAAACTCCCATTCCTGGTCCAAACTGTACTGGGGAGTTAGTGCTAGTAGTTGTGCCATCTCCGTGTTGACCATATGAGTTAGATCCGCTGCAGTGAACAATACCATTAAGACCAATACCACACGTATTATCCCCGCGTTGTTCTCCAGTGGAAGACTGAAAACCGGACCCTCCCCATGGTCCAGGAGTAGTTGGTTGCGTGTAGTTACCAATTCCTAAAGCACCATACCCATTATACCCAGCACAGTAAGTCCATGCCCATCCAACTATCTCTGCATCATTACCTGCAGCACATATAATATTAGAGCCTATAGTAACGTTAATAGCCGCGCTGAATTCACCGCCGACAAAACTATTAAACAATACCGGTGTCGACTGATTCGTTGTATTTCCATTGCCAAGCCTATAATTGGCACCCTCGCCGGCACAATAAATCCTTCCGTTTGAAGCCACAGCACAAGTATTAAACTTGTCGGCTGTAAGCTGTACGGCGGTCAACCCACTCGACAAATTAAACTTCACTGGGGTTGATTGGTTGGTCATGTTACCATTGCCAAGCTGCCCGTAGCTGTTAGCGCCGGCACAATAGACTTGATTATCCGAGGCTAAGACACAAGTGTGACCATTACCAAGATCAACGTCAGCGGCAGTTAATCCACTTGGTAAATTGAATTTTACTGGCGTTGACTGACTTGTGGTATTCCCATTTCCTAATTGGCCAGAACTGTTAGCACCGGCACAATAGACTTGA
This sequence comes from uncultured Candidatus Saccharibacteria bacterium, assembly GCA_964570845.1. Classification (GTDB taxonomy): domain Bacteria; phylum Patescibacteriota; class Saccharimonadia; order Saccharimonadales; family Saccharimonadaceae; genus CAZLCC01. The sequence goes on from CAZMZB010000001.1 coordinate 306,426, forward strand.
TTATTCGAGGCCAATATACACGTATGATAAGCGGTATAGCTACTGGCGCTACTAAAAGCTACCTTCTTTGCGCTCAATCCGCCTTCTATATTTACTATGACGACATTTTGTGCCGTATATGTTCTACCGGTAGCTATCAGGGTAACAGTACCAGTAGCGGTAGCTGTGGTGGAACCATTGTTATTAGGTGTGCTAACGCTAAAAGTACTGGTCCAGCCATCGCCCTGGGCTAATGCAGTATCGGCTTTAGTGGTGCCGCTGCAGGTACTATTGGGTTTGAGGGTATTAGTCCAGTAGTTGGTTTTGTTTTTTAAACAATCGGTAGCAAAAGCAACGCCGGCTTGAGCAGCGTCGTTTGCAATACGATGCCAATGTTGATTTTGAAGTGTACGGGCAATAGAAGTGTTGGCTATGAGGCTTGAAACACCAACGGCTATGAGAGCGGTGCCGATAAGAATGAGAATAGGCAGGGTAAAGGAGTGTTGAGCTTTTTTTCTATATTCACGCATATATTAATTATTTTTATACCCTGACTTTCTTTTACTAAGAGTATAAGCATTCTAAGAAGTAAACACAAGGGGTATAGATGTCGCTAATAAAAAAGCCAGACTATTTGTCTGATTATTTTCGTGGCGGGGAGAGATTTAAATCTTGGGTATCCTTGCAGGTACGATGGTTTTCAAGACCGTTACCCTTCAACCACTCGATCATCTCCCTGTATCAACTATTTTATTATGTGCTTCTACAGCAGCTTGAGCTAGCTCAAATGTATCCATGACGCCTATGAGCGGGTCGTCATCCGATGGGGCGTCCCTAAGCTGGGCATAAATCGTTCTGCCCACTTTCCGACCAACGCGCCATCTGTAATTTGTATAATCCATAGTCAGTGTAGTTTCTTTGTGGCGGAGAGAGAGGGATTCGAACCCTCGCGCCAGGTTTCCCCGACCTAACGATTTAGCAAACCGTCCCCTTCAACCACTTGGGTACCTCTCCACTCAAAACATTATACAAGAGGGGTTGAGTTTACGGCAATTGAAATTTCACTGGTGTCGACTGATTCGTGGTATTTCCATTTCCGAGTTGACCATAATTATTGCGACCAGCGCAGTAGACCTGACTATCTGAAGCTACGGCACAAGTGTTTTCGTATCCCAGAGTAACTTCTTTTGCCGTTACATTAGATGGCAAGTTAAACTTCGCAGGCGTTGACTGATTGGTCGTATTGCCGTTGCCAAGTTGGCCATAGTTGTTATTGCCTGCACAGTAAACCTGGTTGTTTCTTGCAGCTATAGCACAAGTATTAAGACCGGATGTTACGGCACTGCGGACTGCCCTGACAGGTAAATTAAATATCACTGGTGTTGACTGATTGGTCGTATTACCATTACCGAGCTGGCCATATTGATTTCTCCCAGCACAGTACATATTACTGGTTGTTCTAATAACACATATATGTTCGGCTTGTGTTCCCTGAAAAGTGGCAAAAGCTAGAACCTGAAAGCTTCCCCCAAAGCCCACGGGAGAGTTCGCTTGGTTTGTCGTTCCATTACCAAGCTGACCGTAATGATTGGCACCGCTACACCAAGCAGTAGTACTGAGACCGATAGCACATGTATTATAAATACCGAGTTGTATACCACTGGAAGAATTCCAACCAGCCCCCCCAAAAACTATGGGGGTAGTACTCTGGCTAGTACCGCCGTTACCTAGGGCTCCATAGGAACCGTATCCAGCACAATACGTCCACGCCCAACCAGTCATTTCAGTGTCATTACCCGCGGCGCATATATTGCTTGTGCCAACAGTAACGTTAATAACTGCGTTGAATTCACTGCCAACAAAATTGTTGTTAAATAATACCGGTGTTGACTGATTGGTCGTATTACCATTACCGAGCTGGCCATATTGATTCACACCTGCACAGTATACTCTCCCCAGACTCAAACTTGAGTTGGAAGTTACGGCGCAAGTGCCGCGAAACCCGGTCGAAACCTGTGTGGCAGTCAACCCGCTTGGCAAATTAAACTTCACCGGTGTTGACTGATTGGTCGTAT
>CAZMZB010000001.1:308579-405959 GCA_964570845.1 uncultured Candidatus Saccharibacteria bacterium
CGCTTGGCAAATTAAACTTCACCGGTGTTGACTGATTGGTCGTATTACCATTACCTAACTGACCGGAACTACCATCTCCAGCGCAGTATATTTGACTATCAGATGCTAAAACGCACGTATGATAGCCACCGATGCTAATATCAATCGCAGTCAACCCGCTTGGCAAATTAAACTTCACCGGTGTTGACTGATTGGTCGTATTACCATTACCGAGCTGGCCATATTGATTTCTCCCAGCACAATAAACTTGCATGTCTGAAGCCAAGGTACATGCGAAAGGAACAGTATCATTACTTACTCTTACTTTCTCCGCGCTTATTCCTCCCCCCTCTACCCCTATCACTATTTGGCTTTTTGCTGTATACGTTTTGCTCAGAGCAGTAAGAGTAACGGAGCCGGTAGAAGTCGTCGTAGAGGGCTCACTACTACTACCGCTGCTGGGGACGCTGACACTAAATGTAGACGTCCAGCCCTCTCCTTCGGCTAAAGTGGTACCAGCACTGCTCGTGCCGCTACAGGTGCTGTTTGGTTTTAAGGGGTTAGTCCAGTAGTTAGTTTTGTTTTTATTTAAACAATCGGTAGCAAAAGCAACGCCGGCTTGAGCAGCATTGTTGGCTTGTTGTTGCCAATGCTGATCCTGGAGGACTTTGGTAATGGAGGTACTGGAGACGAGGGTGGAGGCTCCCACAATCATAAGAATGGTGCCCACAAGAACAAGTGTCGGAAGGGCGAAGGCGCGCTGAGTTTGTATTTTATATGTATGCATAAATAGTGTCTATCTGTTACCCTAACAGTTCTTTTACTAAGAGTATAAGCATTCTAAGAAGTAAACACAAGGGGTATGGATATTGTGTGGCAAATGGGGTGGACTAATGAGGCTGTCAAAATCTAATCGTGGTGCCGCAGGGCATTGATGGGATCTTTTCTGGCCGCTCTTATTGCCGGAAACAGACCAAAAATGATACCAACACTCAGAGAAAGTCCAAGCGTAATAGCTAAAATAGTCCACGTAAAGGCAGGTAGAATTCCCATAAATAAACCAATAATGAGCGCAAGGCAATAAGCGACAATAAGGCCAATAATGCCACCACTTAAGCTCATGGCAACAGCTTCGATTAAAAATTGTGAAAGAATCTTCTTATTGCTTGCTCCAAGTGATTTGCGAATACCAATTTCTCTCGTTCTTTCCGACACGCTGACTAACATAATATTCATGATTCCAATACCGCCAACTACCAGTGACACGGCAGCAACTGTACTGGTCAAAATGAGTACCGCGTGATAGAAACTGCTCGATATATTACCGGCTTCTTCTCCTGTTAAAACGATAAAGTCGTATTCACCGCTGTGATTGACCTGGATACTTTTTGTCAGTGAATCAACTACTGTCTCAATTTTGCCAGGGTCTTTGACTTGTACGTTAATCTGTTGAATTTGTGCGATACCCTGATTAAAGCTTTTACCACCATCAAGACTAATAATTGCCCCGTTGTTTATATTGACACCATTAATACCAATAGGGTTGTCTACCTTTTTCAAAACTCCAATGACAGTATGTTCTTCGCCTCGAATGGTAATAATTTTTCCGATTGCCTGATCGGTGCCGAATAAGTCAACGGCAAGTTGTTTGCCGATAACAACGGTGTTACGTTCTGTTATTCCGTCGATAAACTGACCTTGCGTCGCTTCAAGCTTTAGGATAGGAGCAAGTTCTGGACCGGTTGCGATAACGGGAGCATCAGGGGCCATTTTTTTCCCATTTTTAACACTGGCGTTAATTAACATAATTGGTGCGGCAGCGCTAACGTTTTTATCGTTTTGCGCGCTCGCGACGTCGGTTTCCGTGAGTGTTGTAGTGGCATAAGACTGTAAGGGGCTATAATTAATAATTCCGCTATTGACACCTTGAGATACTTTATTTGGACGAATGAGAACAATTTTTTTATCAAGCTGCTGCACTTGCTGGGTGATTGTTTGTTTCGCGCCCTCGCCAATCGCCAGCACAAGCGTAATGGAGACAACCCCGATAATGACACCGAGGGTGGTTAGGCCGGTTCGAGATTTGCTGCCGCGAAGTGCTTCAAGTGCGATACGAAAATTTGCGCCAAACATTATTTCTTAGATCCTTTTTTTAATTTCCCAAGCGGCTTTTTAGCAGACGTATCTTTTTCGGGTTCCGGGTACTTGCTGTCTTTATCTATCTTACCATCAAGCATATGAATAATTCTGTCAGCATAACTAGTCAGACGAGGGTTGTGCGTCACCATGATAATTGTATTGCCTCGTTGGTGAATATCGCTTAGTTCTTCCATAATAATCTCACTTGATTTTGAATCCAGGTTGCCTGTCGGTTCGTCTGCCAGAATGATAGACGGATTGTTGACCAGTGCTCTGGCAATTGCCACACGCTGCAATTGTCCGCCGGAAAGTTGATAGGGCATATAATATTCTCGCTCTTGCAAGTGAAAAAGAGACAGCATCTTACTGGCTTTTTGTAAGCGTTTGGTATATGAAATACCGCTATAGGTGAGGGGAAGCGATACGTTTTCAATGATACTCATCCGATTAAGCAAATTAAAATGTTGAAACACAAACCCAATATCATTACCGCGAATTTTTGCCCGGCGTTCTTCACTTAAGTGTGCGGCTTCTTTGTCGTTTAATAAGTAAGTACCATCTGTTGGTCGATCAAGTAAACCCAGAATATTGAGTAAGGTTGTTTTGCCGCATCCGCTTGGACCCATGATGGCGACAAATTCACCTTTTTCGATCGTTACATCGAGGCCATTTAGCGCCATAACCGCAGCTTCATTACGGCCAAATTGCTTCTTTAAATTGTTCAAATGAATAACAGGTGGTGGCATAATTAATCTCGCAGTTTGAATTGAGTATTTTGTTATATCTATTATACGTACTGTCAAGACCTGTAAGCAAGAGTAAAACAAGGTGTAAATAACAACTATCTGTGAGTGCGGTATACTTTAAACTATGCGGAGAGGTGCAGGAGTGGTTGAACTGGCACGCCTGGAAAGCGTGTAGGCGTTGCAAAATGTCTCGAGGGTTCGAATCCCTCTCTCTCCGCCACGACAAACAGTACTCTTTAGGGCGTTATTTTCTTTGTGCTTATGCTGTATACTAAAACCATGCAGCCGGACGAGCAAAAAAATTATTGGCAACCAGAAGAAAGCGAAGGACAACACACTGATACTCCGGAGCAACCCCCTATCAGTCAGCCGGAGCAGGCTCGTGACTCAAAACAAGATAACAAAGCGCCGATTGACGAGTCGGTCAACTGGGAAGCCTCTGAATATATTTATCGGGAAAAGGATTTTTTATGGTTTCTTTCACTTATAATTATTACAATTGCTTTGATGGCATTTGCTTACTTTATTTTAGCATCACCAACCTTTACTGTTTTAATTGCTGTAATGGCGGCTGCACTCATAATATATTCGCGCCGTCCGCCGCGAACAATTCAATATCAGCTCAACTCTGAAGGGTTTCAATCCGGGCAGCAATTTCACTCTTTTAAAGAATTTAAAGCTTTTGGCGTTGTGCAGGACGGGCTAATTTACTCGATCATGCTGGTGCCAACAAAACGATTTGCGCCGATAATGAATGTTTATTTTGCAGAAGAAGACGGCGAAAGAATAGTCGACATTTTCGGGCATCACTTACCGATGGAGCAGCTCAAGCTCGATTTTGTCGACACGTTGATGCGAAAACTTCGTCTCTAACAGTTTGCTACCTCTGGAAATTTTTGTTACAATACCATCTGTTCTTTCGCTAATTTTAGCTTAGGAAAGCACTTTTTAGTTACAAGGCGTGGCCAAACGTTACTTTTGTGGCGAATGGCTACGATGTGCACCCGTAGCTCAGCTGGATAGAGCGTTGGCTTGCGGAGCCAAAGGTCATAGGTTCGAATCCTGTCGGGTGTACCACATTGAAGAATCAGCAGCAAAAGAGTCATTTTTATGGCTCTTTTTTGTATTTATACAGAGGTAGAAATCACTAATAGTTGGTGTGTAAACTTTCTTGGTTCGTGAAACAGAAAAACCGTCGGGAAATAGTAATTGTTTACACCATACCTGATGTTCCTGGTCTAACTGCCAGAACCTCTCCCTAAAACTCTCTACCGTAGTCAGAGCAAACTCTACGAAGTCCACAAAATCTTGCTCAACGGTTGCTATAGATTCAATCTGCTGCTTTATTGCTGCAATATCTTCGTCTAGTGCACCAATGGCTATATCGGCTCTATCTTCTGCTAGTTGCCCGCGAATTTGCTTTAACACAACGTCTTTCTTGTCGTTCTCCAATGAGGATAGGCGAGCTTTTAAAGCCCCTGAAGTATTAAATGATGTAGTCTGATCTTGTTCCCAGGCATGCCGTAAGCCCGATAGAAAGTCTTTGATCTTAGTTTCTGCAATCCTCAAGCCTGAAAGTATATCGTTTAGCTCATTGTGTAGCTCATCTCGTAATATGTAATTCTTCTTACAAGCTCTGCACTTATACCTCTTGTAGTGGTTCCCTCTGCCATTGTGATTGGTGTAGCCAACCATTTTAGGGTTCTTGGCACCTTCCTCTAAACACTCTTTGCAGGTCATTATTTTGGATAGCGGAAACTCTGGATTGTATTGTTTGTGAGGCTTGTAAATAATGCCCTTAACAATAGTTTTTAATAATTCATGCTGCTCAGGTGTAATCATAGCCTTGTGCAAACCATTAGGATTTATCTTCCAGTTAGACATTTTAATTACGCCAGCATAGAACGGGTCATTGAGCATTATCTTAAAGCGGTGTGCATCCAGTAGCTTGCCAGATTTTTCTTTGTAGCCACCTGCGTTAATGCTAGTCACTACGTCTTTAATCGGCACACCTTCTAGCACCTGTAGGAAGCCGGAGCGTAGCATTGACCACTCTGGTTCTTTTGGGGCGTGTAGTCCTGCCGTTTCTGTCAGTTGGTAGCCAGCCTTGGGATGACTAGGGTAGTAACCAGCTGCAACTCTAGCTTGCATTTTATCGGTTGTCTTGCTGATACGCTCGTAGTTGCTCGCCTCAGCCCTAAACACCTCCATCATTTCACGCATAACAGCCATAGGATTATCTTGGTGTGTAATCTCTGGTAGTTTTGCATAGGCTAGGAATACACCTATCTTCTTAAACTCAACTTTCCACCAGTAGTATTCATCAACAGAACGCATAAACCTATCAACTTCATCAAGGATCAGGTAGCTAATTCCTTTAGTTTGCTTGCAGTATTGCATTATTTCGTTCAGATCTTTTCGTGCTAGATTCTTCCCCTTCTTACTAGAGGTGTCAAGCGACCATATCTTCACAATATCTGCTGTGTGGTGCGCGGCACATTCATAAACATACTTTTCTTGCGCCTCTAAACTACTGCCTTCCGCTCGTTGCCTAGCTGTTGAGACCCTACAGAGGGCTATTGCCTTAAATCTTTTGGTGTTGTCATTTTTCATTACTCATACTCCTTAATTAGCTCAATACAAAAGGCGACCCCTGTGGCTACTTCCTAATGACAGGAAATACAGAGGTCGCCGTCTGTACCAAAAACTAATGTCATTAAATTGTAGCCACTTTTAATTATACCTCTCTACCTCTGTTGAAGCAACTGAAATTGCTTAAAAAGTGAGAGGTAAAACTTAGCTTGCTCTAGTGACTTACTGCTAGGCTTTGACTTTTTAGAGTCCCGTAAATTCCCGTCCAAGTAGCGAGAGATTGTCTTCCCATTCACGACTAGCCGTCCCTAGAATATCCACGTATTTTTTTAGATTGATATTGTTTGCTCATTGAGTCAATCCTTTCTTTGAGCAATAGCAACGCTACACCCTTGCGAAAACAGGGGCGTGTTGTGCCATTATTTAATGATTATTTATAGAAACCAATAATTAAAAGAGGGCGAAAACTCGTAATATAAAAAATGCCCCGCAGGGCTTGTGTATAGGTTATTGGCGAGTCGCCGTACAATTTAGTTATTAACTTACTATGTACTTCACTATAGCACACCACCTCTGTAAAGTCAATAACTCTTATGCTTTTTGAGTATATTTTATAAGCGTAAACACCTTAAAAAATATGTTGTGTAATAAACAACAATAGTATTGAATTGTCAATTTATTTATGCTAACAAGAATATTTCGATTTTGCCTCACAGAATAGTTAAAAACCGCACAACTTGGCGTTTTTATTTGCAAGATGGGTCTATACTCATCTTTTTCATTAGGACGCAAAGTTGCTCAAGTTCACCTCTGTACTAATTTCCAACATAAGGGGTTTTTGTGGCGAGAGTTTGCTATAATAAAAAAGTCTAAACTAGCCATAGAGTAACCGCAATTATTTTGCGTGGTATTAAGCCTATAATAACGGCACCATGCGAAGTAGCTAGGGCTTAATAACTCTGTTGCTGGTTTAGACACCAAGTATGGTGTCGTTTTTAATTTAAGGAGAAAAATAGTGAAAACTAAAAGTAGCAAACGCTCAGTAATGAAATGGGGGATCGTAAGTATCTTGTCGGTAGCGCTAGTAGTAGGTGGATTTTTTGGCCTTCATTATTACAAAGACTACCAAGCCGATAGGGTTTACTCCAAGGGCGAGACCATATCATTCCCTGATTTTGATATCACTATAACAAAAGCGGAATACAAAGCAGTAAATTATCCACTCGATAGCTCGAAACTTAATAAGTATGGCGACCTAAACAGTCCTGAGGATTGTGAGAGTAAGTCTAATGACGCTACATGGAGCAAAAGTTATATTAGGAGCTGGACACAAGATAGCCCATCCGAACGCTTGCTCTGTAAGTGGAGGAATGAGACCCGAACTGATATAAAACAGTACATCAGCAATAACAGTCAACTAGTAGTCGACTATAAAATAACTGCAAAAAACAATATAGACACCTCAAGATTAAAGATCGAACTACTCCCGGATAGTGGAAGGAGCCTGAAAAGTCCAAGAGACTTTGTAGAAATAAGTGACATACTATCAAGCGAAGGGCGTGAAATCATAACTATGGCTGATGCTCCTGGCCCAGTTTATCGTGATTCTTACGCGAGCGACTACATACCTTACCATCAAAGTAAGATAGGGGGCGACATCAACAAAGGCTTAGAGCGTACGGGCCATATCTACACCGATATTCGCAATTCCGAAAAAAATGTAGATATCAAAATAACCTACAAAGATCAGACACGGCTGGTACGTATTAGTCGATAGAGGCAATTTAGCCTGGTATCATAGAGGTAATGGGTCTATTTAGCTTTAATATCATCGACTGGGAGCCTGGATATTATCCAAACATCAATGAGGCAACACCCCAGCAGCGCAAAAGCTATTCGTATATCGTCAAAAAGATAGAAAATGGCGAATCTATCGATGTGGGCAGTAATAACGCATACCTATATGCGTATAAATATGAATTAAACCAGCGACTGATAGATTCTGTCGGCACATCTAATCAAGATAAGATACATCTTCTATATCAAAATTTTATTAACCTCTATGAAAAGTCGAAGCCTAAGGTCACGGCCTACTTTTACCCCTGGATGCTAATATCTGCTGTGCTGACCAGCAAGGACATCAGGCCAGAGTTGGAGCAGTACATTCACTTTATTCAGACAAATAATATCCCAGGTAATTATGACTTGCTGGCATCTCTTTTTGTTACTTCACACAACCTTAGCTCCCAAGACTACGTGGATAGCAGATATTTCAAAGCATTCGTAGGTGGTGACATCGGTCAATTTATGACATCAGCAGGGAAAAAGCACTACGATGATGTAGTCTTAGAGATCACAGACTTGCTGAATAGCGATTTCGAACTGACGAGTATCAACTATCTGTTCAAACTCTACGATTTTGAGGACGGGTATATAGTCGTTGATAATTTTGACTACCTCCAACCGATAGCAAAGACACACATGAGAGATTTGGGCACAAACTCGAGGATAAAGTTAAAAGTATCTGTGCCAGTATATGACAGGTCGAAAAAAGGCTCATTCGCAAAACATATTACTCGTGAGGCTGAGAATATATTCAGGACTAGTAGTGGACTGCATAAGATTGGAGAAGGCTGGATTTCAGAGACGCTTTTATATAGGCAAATTGAGTCTGCATTTAGCAATACAAAAGTACAGCAGCATGCTAGCCCTCCCTTTTTGGGTAAGCAACACTACGATGTGTTTATGCCCGAGTTCAAAATAGCACTAGAGTATCAGGGAGACCAACATCATAGACCGGTGGATTTTTTTGGTGGCGAAGAGACTTTTACAAAAGGCATTGAGCGTGACAGGCGGAAGAAGACCCTTTCAAGCAAAAATGGTGTTAAGCAGTTCGATGTTTTACCAGGGTATGACTTAGAGGAGTTACTTATTGCCGTTGCGGAAGCAGCTTATCCAAGGATGGGTAAAGAGGAGCTATCGAAATTTGTTAATGATGCTATCTTTCGTGCTCGTAATATAGCCCGTTCAACTTTAACTCAAGCCGAAGACAAACCAGCAATCATTAAGCGAATTGCTGATAAATATGAAGACGGTGCACTTACTGAATTTAAACTGGAGCAACGTATAAAAAAACTAGTGTCCATGAGAAAAAAATCACCATACGCAAATGATGATGGGCTGAATGTAACGAGTGACATTTTTGATAAATGGATGAAGGAATTAGATGAGATTAAGCGGGTTAGTAAAACCGACCCATTAGCTTCTAATAAGCTAGCGTTTACTCTATTTAACTCAGGATACCGAGCCCCTGCAATTTACGAAAGGATTGCTATTAACTATAGAAAAGTCGGAGATATAAAGTCTGAAGCTGACCTTCTTTTACAGATGAAACGTGACTTTGGGTATAACCTAGATGACCGATTGAAATCTGTATTAAAGCAACTGGGTAATGATTATAAATAAGTAGGCTATTACATACATTTAGTCATAACCAAAAACTGCTACAATTGGCCTATTTTATAAGGGTTAGGTTGTATGGATATTTCGTTTTTGCTTATGTTATGCTTATGGTATAAACTAGCGTACCACTAACAGGTTTTTCCTCCATCATGTTTTATTAGCCACGCGTATCTTTCGAAACGTGTAATAACAGATAAATATTGCTAAAATTAATAATGATGATAAAGCAATTCAATAAAGATAGTGGTTTTGGCAGACGAGGTAAAGCAAGTTGGCCTGAGTCTCCAGATAGAGTGAAGGAGATATTTGAACCCCGCTATGCATACAGAAAATTGTCTGTAGTGGTTGATGCACACTTACTTCCAAAACACGATCCTTCGACAGTCTCTTCACTGACCAAAGGTATTCTTCTGGATAGCTTAATAAATAACAATCTAGTGCAGGACTATAGATATGCTGATACTGGACCACCCAGCGACGTAAATCCTATTAGTGTCAAAAATCATGAATGGCTCAAGGGAAAATTCTACAAAGGATGGGCTGTGGCAGACGATTTTAAAGAGCAACATGGTTACTGGCCTGTCACCTATGCAGAAACAGAAGATTCTTTCACGAACTCTGGAGTAAGCGGAAACATTGTCCAGCACGCTGAAACTGATTTATCCAGTAGAGCTTACGCAGAATTAAATGAAGAAGAAAGAGCGTCCAAAAGGAAGGCTGATATGCTTGTTCTTGAGGTTGCTAGCCAGGCTATTGATGCTGACATTTTGGTTACAGACAGAGACTATCTTTTGCAAGGTGAAGGTCTCGTTAGTAGGCGTGGCGTTACTATTTGCAACATTGATGAAGCTATAGCCTTGATTGGTCTTTATCTGCGTGCTCAAGGAGAATACGTGCTACCCAGTGGCGGTGGAGTGCGACATACATGTAACAGAGGCCTATTTTACTGGGTAGGAACTAGGGAGCTGTTGCCCGAAGGCTGGAGATGGTTTTCAGCGTGCGTATATCATTCTAGCGGTAGTGGCAATGACAAATTGCTTGGACTCGGAGGCTCTGTACTCAGTAGAGTGCAACGTGCAATTGAGGCACGAGATAGAGTGCATATTGCGCTGAATCGAACCACTAACAATGATATTAACGATGATGCACTTGGCAACCTTGACCACGTGTTGATGTTACTCATGGGGGCAGTTGACGCTAGTTCAAGAGTTGCTCATTATGTCCTTGGCCTTAAGGGTAATGAGTATCAAGTATCGTGGCAAAAGAAGGAATGGCTTAAGAAAGTCGGAAAAGAACGTCAGGAGCTAGCTAAGTTGTTTGAAGTAGACTCGCATCACTGGCATACCCTAGAAATACTTAGGTTATTACGAAATTCTATACATGGAGAAGCTCTTCAGGGAGTAACCCTTCAAGCTGACGGTAAAACAGATACCATGATGAATATACCTAAACACGATGAAGAGAAGATACTTGCATCTATGGATGCGCTTGGGGGTAGAGATAGATGGGGTTATAGACCATTTGCCCCAGGTCATGACAATATTAAGCCTGGGCATCTCGTAGACACCCTTCTTGAAGAATTCATAAAACTCATGAACGATATTATGAAAGAAACACCCATCGAAAAACTGTCGCATATTGAATCTGCTAACTTGAAGAATATACCCCCTGAAAATAAACCAGACCGTGGTATTTTCAATACTTTTTCTGAATGGAATCGCTTAGCTATTCGCTGGCAGTTAGGGTTATGACGGGTTAATTATGAAGCCTCACAAGAACATTGGGCTGCATCCAGACAACGCACTCAAGATAGCTTTGAAGCTATTTGATAATAAACAGACTACCGATGAAAAGGTAAGGCTACTCTTAAGCAATCGCCCAATCAAAAACCTAGAGTCGATTGATACGCCAAAAGATTTTGCGAGTGGTAAAACGATTGATATTAATGCAGGCGAATTACTTGGCATAGGTAGTGTAGCGACCTACTACAACTGGATGAGTGAAGAGGCTGGGACTGGTAATACCTATCAAGCTGTGGTTGGCATTGAGGACGCTGGTAAAAACCAAGTCGAGAGTCAGCTTTCGGACGGAGCGATATATCATGACCAGGTCAATGGAAAAATTCTGGCTCAACAGGTAATGGCGCAAGGTTACTATCCCGACAAATGGATAACCAGCCAGGATGTTATTGAGGTAGTGAGAAAGAAATGTGATGAACGGCAAAGGTATCACGAGAACTGCATACTGATTGTTAACGTCTTCGGCGACAAAGTTAACGTTAACCGTAAAGAAATCTATGATGAGATAAGCAAGTTCCCTGAACAGTTTACCGATACCTATATGGTAGTTTATGGCTTGCCGTCACTAAAGATGGCTCATGTTAGCTTCATAAGTGAGCCTGATGCACGCGGCTTAGCTATCAAGCTGGAGCGACACGAGTACGAAGATATTTGGCACTTCAATAAGATGAGTTAAAGGTATGGGTTTATGATTTATGCCTGCGGTATAAAAACCCTTTAAAACAAGTATTCCCTATAACAGGACTTACACCGCTAGCCTTGGCTACCCCTACGCCACCCCACGTATGCTCTTGAACAATAGAAACACAAACAAACATCTAACAAAATTAGATACTTACTTATAGTTCTATTACTAGGTGTACATTCAGGCTGGGAATATACTAATCACGTCCCCGTATCTGCAACTTGTACTCTCTGTACATAGGCTCTAATATCTCTCGCCAGCGTCTACCTTCTTGCTTTAGTTGTGTGTAAACTTTAGAATCGGTGGTGTACCATTCAGAAATCAAAGAGGCTTAGGCCTCTTTTTTGTATCTGTTGAAGACGGTGTAGCCGAACAATTTTTAGAATACTTTAAGAAATAGCTTTAATGTATATTCTTTTCTAAAAAACTCACCATTCTGTTTAATGCTTTCTTTCCAGCTGCTGTATCTAGGTTAAATTGATACTCATGAGGCAGGGGTGGAGAGTAATTTTTTGAATAAAAAAGTGTATCAGCGGGAACGTTAAGTGATTGTAGTTTCTTTGCAAAAGCTTCTGACTGTGGCAAAAGTGGATCATCATTTCCAGCGGTTATAAACGATGGCGGGAAGTCTGGCGTCACATAATCTATTACGGAGGCTTGCATCAGTTTCTTATCTTTCATGAAATCTTTTTGACCACTATATGACCACAAAAATGTACGAAGTAGTTTTGCGCCTTCACTGTCTCCATCGGCATTAATAATGCCAATATCATATGCTCCACAATTTAATAACATACCCACAAGTTGCGAAGATTGTAGTGGTGAAGGAATATTAACCAGCTGTGAGTAGGAGGGATTTGTAATGATGGTGGCAACCTGTGCTACAATTTGCGAGCCAGCAGAATCACCTGCGAGCACAAATTGATTTTTATCTATATGTAGTTGTTTAGCATTTTTATTTAGATATCGCAGAGCTTCTGATGCTTGGACCACTGGAGTAGGATAGTGTGCTTCTGGGGCAATTGTGTAGTTAACTCCTACGGTCGTGTAGCCTTTGCTGGCAAGAATCTTGAGATAATTTGCTACATTTTCTTTATTCCCAGAAATCCATCCACCACCATGTACCCACACTACAGTTGGCAATTTTTTGTTAGTATTTTTTATTGAATTCGGGTAATACACGTCAAGATAGGCGTCTTTGTTATTTTCTTTATAGTGAAGATTTTTAACTGACGAAATACCTGGCGGAACGTACTTTTCCATAATCTTTGATTGCTTCTCAGCATTTTGCTGGAAGAAATAGCGAGTTAAAAGAGCTGATGGCCACGGACTCACTTGAAATGCAATATAGATAATCCCAGCGAACAAAATAATTATGCCAACAGCCCAGGCGAGGATTTTTAGCAGTTTTTTATAAAATGGCTTATGTTTCTGATTTCTTTTTGCTTTTTTCACAGCTCTCTTTTTAGTCTTCTGAACCATAAGCACAGTATAGCAGTCTGCTGATATAATGCTACAGAGTAGTTTATGCAGGATATTCTGACGGTTATTGTTGGCATTATTGTTGAGGCAACACCGTTTGTGGTGTTGGGAACGATGCTTGCGGTTGCGGTGCAAAAATACGCGCTGTTTGATAAAATTTTGCAGCGTATGCCGGAAAATGTATTTTTGCGCCGGCCAGTTGTTGCGCTGATTGGTGTAGCATTACCAGTGTGTGAGTGTGGTAACATTCCTTTGGCTCGCGGGCTCATGCGAAAGGGTTTTTCGACCGCTGAAGCGGTCACCTTTTTGCTTGCGGCACCGATTCTGAATCCAATTACTTTCATCACAACTTATGAAGCATTCAGGAATGTTCCATGGATGACGCCAGCTCGCATGATTGGTGGTTTATGTATCGCACTTGTTGTTGGTGAGTTGGTGGGAAGGTTTGGTAAAAAAGCGCTCACGAAACAATTCGCAAAAACTTGTGAGCCAAGTGATTCGCACATACATAACAAGAGTTTCAGCCTTATGTTTGGCGAAGAGTTCTGGCAATTGTTCAAGCTGTTATGTATCGGGGCGACCATTGCTGGTATTACGCAATATATTCTGACTCAGGATGCATTTAGTGGAGTGGGCGAAAATTATCTTCTTGGTGTGTTGATTATGGTTGCCCTTGCTCTTGTTGTTTCAATCTGCTCAAGCGTCGATGCATTCTTTGCGCTGGCTTATGCGGGTACCTTTCGCTATGGTGCGCTACTTGCATTCTTACTCGTTGGTCCAATGATGGATATCAAAGTGCTTGTCATGCTGAAAAATACATTCAGCAAACGGGCAATCGCTGTACTGGCGTTGAGTGCTATCATGCTTGGTTCGTTAATGGGAATAGGATTCTCATATGTCGGTTAAAAAAGTGTTTGGAAACAGAAAGCCGCTTCGTTTTTGGTATCTTCTTAGCGCACTGGCGTGTTTTGCGATTTTGCTTTTGGGAGTGCAAGGCAAACTAGTGTTATATGTTCACCCTCGTTATCATATTTTCACGATGGTTATGGTGGCACTTGGTACGCTTATCCTTGGTCTTGCGGCGTTTCAATATAGGTACAAAGGGCAAACGAATATTGAGTTTGATAACCCTTTAGAGCTAGCTTGGATAATAATACGTTGGCTACTTAGCAGAGGAGCCTGGATTGTGATTATTATGCTTGCTTTATTATTTATAGGTCCTTCGGCACCTTTGCTTTCATCTGCCGCAGATCGAAAAACGGTGGCGAATATTGACCAGGAATATATTATCAGTTCTCCTTGGTTTGATAATCCTGAATCGCTTTATCATCTCGGCAGCGTCTTAACAGTGCCCTATGGAGCAACTGGGCAAGAAGGCAAAAAGTTTACTCTTTCTGGTTTCGTGCGAGCAGATAGCAACAATCCTTCAGAAGTCCTACTCTTGTCTCGTTTTGTCATTACCTGCTGCGTGGTTGATGCTACACCAGCGGGTGTTCCCGTGTATGTACCAAACTGGTCTAAAAAATATAAGATTGATGAGTGGCTGAAAGTGAAGGGCGAGATAAAGACGGTCAATGTTAGTGGGCAACAGCAAACAGTGCTCGTGCCAAGTAATATTAAAAAGATTAAGCAGCCCAAAGAACCATATGACTTTTTGTAGGCTCGATTGTTATAATAGTAAGCAATGATTGTGTGGCAAGATGCAGTATTAACAACAGGTTCGGTAGTATTTTTACTCGCACTTTTTCCATCACTACGTAACGAAAAGGCAAAACCAGCTATGTTAACCAGTGTACTAACTGGTTGGGTTTTGTTGGTATATGCGGTTGTCTATGCAAGTTTATCGCTCTGGTTTTCAGTAATAACAACGGTGGTAACAGCGATATTATGGTTTATTTTAGCAATGCAGAAGTATAAGCAGGGCAAGCAAAAGTCATGAGAGCGAAAGAAGAGTTCTTTCAAGCTGCAGCAGAGGTTGCCAAAAAGGCAACTTGCTATAAAGCAAAATGTGGTGTGGTTATTGTGAACGATGGCGAAATTATCGGCAGAGGCTATAATTCTCCGCCAAATGATGACGAAGAGAATCGTATGTGCAAGAGAGAATATGATTATTCTAAAAAACCAAAATATGATAAGACTTGCTGCGTGCATGCTGAGTGGAGAGCGATTGCCGATGCTTTGAAGAACAATACAGACAAAGTCAAAGATTCAACGCTTTATTTCATGAGGATTGACGAACAAGATAATTTTACAGATGCTGGTGAGCCGTTTTGTACGGAATGTAGCCGCTTAGCGCTGGATTCAGGCATAAAATATTTTGCACTTTGGAACAAATCAGGCGCGAAGACATATAAAACTAAAGAATATAACCAGCTGTCCTATGATTTTTACACACCTGAGAGAACATCTTAATCTAACAGACTTGGTTGAGCACTTTGAACACGCTTCACCATAAATTCCACAGTTTCATTCATGTTAATTGGCTTGATACTTATATCAGGATATTTTTGCGCAAATACTCTGAATACCTCGTCAGCAAACGCTTGCCCAATGGTAGGCACTCGGTCGAAGTCCATAATGACTGTTTTAAACTTATTTAAATCAACAAGAACCCTTCGCGCCTGTGAACGTGAGATATAAATGCCGCCCATTGTGTAAAGCTTAATCAGTACCTCAGTTTTATCAAAAGCCAGGTCTTCAGGATCGGTGACATATTTTTTGAATACATCATTAAGGTGTTGTTTTGTATTGGTTGAAATTTGAAATGAAACTAACGTGCCTCTCGTACCGCTCACTTCATCTTCAATGAATATATCCCCAATTTGATTATCTTTTCTTAAGCGATAGCCAAAACTGTCTAACTGAAAAACATCCGCGACTCTGGAAGTAAAGAAGATACCTTCCCCTGAGTGTGCTCTCGGTTGAGTCGTGACCTTACCCTTTAAAAGGTCTTGAATCGCTTCGAGCTCGCTATGTAGCTTTCTTTTCTGCATAACATTTTTAAACACCCCAATTCCATAATCTTGAATCGAAAAGGTGAGTTCGCCCTTATCTCTGTGAATATTAATGTCTATATATTTTGTGTTCGAATGTTCTATCGCATTATTGAGCATTTCAAGAAACGCGTACGTGAATATACTTTGGACATTTTCCTTAAGGCTGCTGAGTAAGGGGGTCTGATTCTGAATATCATCTAAAACTTCATGCTCTTTTAAATTAATATTCTTTACTCGTTTTTTATAGGTATTTGATAAGTAGTTTGAATACTTAGGAAGGGCATAGGTGGTATAGGCGCCACCGCCCTCTCTAATCAGTTCGTCGTTTGCGGTGAGTTGTCTTAATATTTTTGCCACATATTGTCTTGAGCCGGGAACAGCCTTAGTAATATCTGAAGTTTTAAACCTCTTTTTTTCTTCAGCAATTTTAAAAATAGAGGCAATGATCTTCTCTGATAATGGAATATTTTTATTCATTGTAAACTCCATTATATTTTAATGTAAACTCAATGTCAACTCGTTAATTTGTTTAATGTAAATAGCAATGTAATGTAACTTTTTATAAATGTAAACTCAATGTCAACGCTGCTCAAGGTATATACTTGAAGTGTTATGGAGAGGTGCAGGAGTGGTTGAACTGGCTTGTCTCGAAAACAAGTGTACCGTTTTCACGGTACCGTGGGTTCGAATCCCACCCTCTCCGCCATCCTTGTTACAAATTATGTTATAATGAAACCCCATGGAAGACATGGCAAAAAGTCGCAAATACATTTTTGTAACAGGCGGCGTACTCTCGGGAGTTGGCAAAGGAATAGCGGCGGCGTCTATCGGCGCCCTTTTAAAATCCTGTGGTTTTAATATCTCTGTACAAAAATGTGAAGCTTACTTTAATGTAGATGCCGGTACACTGAACCCGGCCGAACACGGTGAATGCTTTGTCACAAAAGACGGTACTGAAATTGATCTTGATCTTGGGCATTATGAACGATTTTTAGATATTGAACTGACAAAAGATAGCGTGACACTGGCTGGAAAAGTATATCGAGATTTGATTCAGGCAGAACGAGACGGCAAGTTTTTAGGAAAAACTGTGCAAATGATTCCGCATGTAACTGACGCAATTCAAAATGAGATTGAAAAATCGGGCAAGGGTAGCGATATTCATGTTGTCGAGCTTGGTGGCACAGTGGGTGACTATGAAGGCATTGCGTTTATCGAAGCCTTTCGGGAGTTTGCGGCTCGTGTTGGGCGAGAGAACTGTTTATTTGTTCATGTTGTGTATGTACCGTATATTCAAGCCAGCAAAGAACTGAAAACCAAGCCAGCCCAAAATGCGATTAGAGAGTTGCGTGGTTTTGGTATTATGCCAGATGTCATTTGTGCTCGGGCAGACTATGAACTCACTGACGCCGCATTGAATAAAATCAGTATGTTTGGTGGTGTTCCCAAAGATGCGGTGATCGCGCTGCCGAACGCAAAAACAGTTTATGAAGTGCCGCTCACACTTGCGAAACAAAATGTTGCAGCGCTCATCGAAAAGAAACTACAGCTTACAAAAGCTACTGCAAAGCTTGATGATTGGAAAGAGCTTGTAGAGCATGCAACAAGAGAGAATGGGCAAACTGTTCATGTCGGTATTGTGGCGAAATATCTAGATAACGAAGATACCTATTTTTCAGTACTTGAAGCCCTCAGAGCAGCTGCGTGGAGCGAAGGTGTGAATGTTAACTATTCGTGGGTTAATGCTGAGAGTAAAGATAATAATTTTGATGAGTACGATGCGATTTTAGTGCCGGGTGGGTTTGGAACACGCGGTGTTGAAGGCAAAATTGTCGCAGCAACCCATGCGCTGGAAAACAATATCCCTTATCTTGGCTTATGTTTAGGCTTGCAAGTTGCGGTAATTGCCGCTGCTAGAAAAGGTGGCTTGACGGAGGCAATGAGCGAAGAAATCGATCCTAAGGCGAAGCAAAATGTAGTCTACCTCATGGACGGGCAATCAGGAAAACAAGGAACTGGCGGCACCATGCGACTAGGAAATTATGAAGCCAAGCTGAAAAAAGGTTCAAAAGTGGCTAAAGTATACGGCAAAGAAGATATTATTGAGCGGCATCGGCATCGTTATGAAGTGAATCGTGCATATGAGAATGAAATTAATCAAGGCGAAGTTGTTGTTTCTGGCGAATCTCCAGACGGTAGGTTAGTTGAATTTATTGAAGCAAAAGATCACCCATACTTTGTAGCAACCCAGGCTCATCCAGAGTTCAAATCTCGCCCCAATAAGCCGCATCCGCTATTTGTTGGCTTGATTCGTGCAGCTGTTAAAAAATCTAGATAGCAAACTGCTCTGTATAGAGTTGAAGCGTATGTTTGGCGTTTGGCTCAATATCCAGATGACGCAAGGCTTCCCTTGGCTCTGCCCAGATGTATTCTTGAGCCTCTTCATTAAGAGTAACCTTTTTGCTCTTCACCTGTACTATATTATCTACAAAAATATGCTCAACACCTGTTTTAAAGTATCCAGAGTTTTTTATTTGGTCAAAAGTAACAATATGCCTCCCTACACTTCCTTTTAGTTGAGTCTCTTCGAATACTTCTCGTAAAAGCGCATCTTCTAGTCTCTCGTTTCTCCTAACTTTGCCGCCAACCATTGAATATCTTCCGCCCCATTTATGTGTTTTGACGAGCAGAACTTCCACCTTATCTTTTACCTCCTTTTCAATAATTGCCCCAGCTGCAACAATCGAACCTGGAGCAATTAAATCTTGCCACATTGAATGCAGCTTTGCTTCGTTAATTGGTATTTTTGATGGTGGCAAATGATGATTCTTGTTTATGTATTCAACTAAATTTTCAGGTGATATAACTAAGTTTTTATTAATATATACGGGGTGATCTTTTGGCATACTGTTGTAAAAGCAGGGAACATTGATTAGCTGAGCTACTGCTAGTTCATATGAAGTTGTTTTGCCTATATATCCGTTATGATTTACAAAATAGCTAAACCCCTGGTTTCCAAGCTGCTTTATTTTATGTAAGTACTCAAGCTCAATAAGACGAGGGTCTTTGTTGGTCTCTCCCTCAAATAATGCAAATCCATCTTTGTTACCAACTAGCTCGACCGCTTTTGGCGCGATTACCTCTATGCCGACATCACTAAAAATTTTGTAAGCATTTTGAATTTCTTTAAAATGCTTATTGAAACTTCCATGTAGTACACATCGTAGCTTACTCATAATAACTACTATATAATTTTTTGTTCACATTTTTTAGATTACCTCTGTTATAATTAATAGTAATGAAGGCTGAGTTATCAAAGATTATTTCAGAAGGTGTTGAAGAGCTTTTTGGCGAGAGTGTTGAAGCGATTATTTCTTATCCTGATGAGAAATATGGAGATTATAGCTGCAACGTGGCGATGCAGCTGGCTGGGAAATTACAAAAAAACCCACGAGTTATTGCTGAGCAGATTGCCGATAAGTTAGCAGAACATGAAGCGATAGCTTCAGCTGAAGTGGCAGGTGCGGGGTTTATCAATCTGCGTATTGAGTCAAGTGCGTTGATTGCATCTTTGGAAAAACAGCAACAAGCAGCCAGTGAGCGGGGTCAAACGTTTGGTGAAAACCAAGACGGCAAAAATAAAACGGTTGTCGTGGAATATCCGAGTCCAAATATGGCAAAGCCATATAGTGTTGGACATTTGCGGCCAGCGAATCAGGGTTGGGCGGTGAAGCAGCTAATGGAGGCAACTGGCTGGAAAACAATTACGGATAATCACTTAGGTGACTATGGAACGCCATTTGGCATTTGGGTAGTTGGTTTTAAAAAATTTAGCAGCGAAGAAAAGCTGGCGAGTGGTGGTGTTTATGAGCTTGGCAGGATTTATATTGAAACCAAAGCTGCATTAAAGGAAGAAGAGAAAGCGGGCAAAAGCAAGCTGGCAGACGAAGTGCAACAGTGGCTTTTGAAACTTGAGCAGGGTGATAAAGAAGCGGTTGAGCTTTCAGAGCGGTTTAATAAAATCTCGCTGGAGCATATTCATAGCGTGATGCAGCGTCTGAAAATTTCAACCGAACATGAACTAGGTGAAAAGTTTTTTGTTGAACAGGGGAAAAAAGCAGTGAAAAGGTTAGTTGATGAAGGAATTGCGAAGCAAAATGAAGATGGTTCAGTGATTGTGGAGCTTGATGAGTTTGATACGCCAATGTTGCTGCAAAAAAGTAATGGCGCGGCACTTTATGCTACAACTGACCTGGCGACGATTGAATATCGCGAAAATGATGATGCCTGGAAGCCGGATAAAGTGATTTACGCAGCTGGTGGCGAACAGCAGTTTCATTTTGCGCAGCTTTTTGCGTTGGCGAAAAAGCTTGGTATTAAAACAGAATTAATCCATTTGTGGTTTGGCACGATTGACCAAAAAAATGACGATGGCAGCCGAGAAAAAATGAGTTCGCGAAAAGGTGTTGTCTTGATGGAAGAGCTTTTGGACGAAGCCGAAAGACGAGCTAAAGAAGTGGTGAAAGGTCGAGATGTTTCTGAAGAAGATATCAAAAGAGTTGCACTTGGTGCAATTAAGTTCACTGATTTTGCTGCAGATCGTCGAACAAATATTTTATTTGATTGGAAAACGATGTTTAATCTCACGGGCTATAGCGGACCTTATGTGCAATATGCTGCGGTGCGGCTGAATAAAATTTTAAAAGATAATCCAGCTGACTCTCAACCGCTTGAGGCGTATAACTATTTGTGGCATGAAGAAAAACCGGTATTTTTGAAATTGCTTGAATACCCTGAAGTGGTGAAGTGGGCAGCGGATACATATGAACCACACCGAGTGACGGCATATGTGTATGAGTTGGCGCGGATTATGAATCGGTATTATGAAAATACACCAGTTGCGACAAATGAGGTGAGTGAAGATGAAAAAGGTGCACGATTGGCGCTCTTAAAACAGGTGAGCGGTGTAATGCAGCACGCACTGAATTTACTTGGTATTGAAGTACCCAAGAAGATGTAGGAAGGATGTAGCGAGTGAGTAAAAAAGCAAAACTACTGTGGATTGACTTAGAAATGACGGGGCTTAACCCGGTTGAAGATAGAATTATGGAGATAGCAGCTATTACGACTGATTGGAACTTTAAAGAAGTTGCTTCTTATGAAGCGGTAGTGAAAGTTGAGTCAGAAGTTGTTAAGCGGCGCATGGAACTCGGCAAGGATTTTTGGAATGCAAACCCAGAGGCAAGAGATGCGTTGGTGAAACAAAATCTTGAAAAAGGGAAGCCTGTGGCAACGATTGAGAACGAGCTTTTAAAGTTCGTTGATAAGTATTTTGAAAAAGATGAGAGAGTTTTATTGGCAGGCAACTCGATTCACCAAGATAGAAAATTCATCGACAATGAATGGCAAAAGCTTAGCAAAAGACTGCATTATCGAATGCTTGATGTCAGCGCATGGAAAGTCGTGTTTGAGGGTAAATATAAAAAGAAGTTTGCAAAACGAGGTGAGCATCGTGCGCTTGATGATATCCGTGGTTCAATTGAAGAATTGGAATATTATTTAAAGAAGGTAAAAGTTTGAGAAATGACGCATAAACAGCTTGAGGACTTTCTTTATTCTTTAGATGAAAACGTGTGGCTTGATTATCCGTTTGGAAAAGAAGTTGCCGTTTATAAACTGGGAGAAAAAGGGTCAAAAAGTGCGAAAATGTTTGCTTTAATTACGGAGAATAGTGATCCTTTAAGAGTAAGCCTGAAATGTGATCCGAAACTTGCCGAAAATTTGCGAGAGAAATATGAGACGGTGCTACCGGGGTATCATTTACATAAAAAACATTGGAACACGCTTATTTGCAGCGGGCAACTAAATGAACAAGAAATTTATGATCTAGTACGTCATAGTTATGAGCTGGTTAAAAATTAACTATTAACCTCGCTGAGTTGTTTGCTGATATCTTTGAAACTACGATACGTCTTACTTAAGTATTCTTTTAGTTCTCGGTCTTTTGTTTTGTTGTATATCTGCTGCATAAGTAGAGCGGAGTCGGCCATTTTTTCACTCAAAATTGTCGGATATACTTGATTGAATGTTCCTGCCACGGCTGCGTCATCAAGCTTTTTTTGTGCATCGGTATCTGTTTCCTGGACCTCCAGTTCTTTAGATGGCTTTCCAAGATCCATTCCGGTAGTCGCTTCAAGAAGTTGTGCTGACGCAGTGCTGCTGATGAGCAGAGCGTCGCTGTTTACTTTACTAACTTCTTGGTCAGTGATAATTTCTTTTGACTCTTCGGTGAGTGTGACGAGAGTAGTTAATTGTAGAGACAGGCGTTGGAGTTCAGATTTTACATTTTCTCCACCGTTATTTAAAAGGAGTACGAATGCCAAAATAATCGCAACAACCAGTCCTCCCCCAAGAAAAAGCATTTTCTTTGAAGGTCCGGTTGATTGTGGGGTAGCGGGTATAGGATTTCCGAAAGGGTCCATAACCTTTCCATTTAAGCATAAACACTAACAGATATAAAGAGGTGATACAATAGCTATAGATATGCAAGATGTCAAAGAGGAAGTGCGGGACAAGCTCAGTATTGAAGATGTAATTGGGGAATATGTTTCCTTGAAACGTGCTGGCCGGAGTTTTAAAGGGCTTAGCCCGTTCACAAGCGAAAAAACACCTAGTTTTATGGTAACACCAGATAAAAATATCTGGTATGACTTTTCAAGCGATCAAGGCGGGGATGTTTTTAGCTTTATCATGAAAGTCGAAGGACTCGATTTTCGTGGCGCTTTGGAATTTTTAGCCAGGAAAGCTGGCGTTGATCTCAGCTTATATGATACAAGTCAGCACAAAACGGTGGCCAAAAAGAAGGAGCGCCTACTTTCGGTATTGGATTTGACGACACAGTATTATCAGCAAACGCTAATAAAAAACAAGCATGCATTGGAGTATGTTCTCAAGAAGCGTGGGTTTAATAGACAAACGGTGCAGGATTTTCGGCTTGGCTATGCGCCGGAAGGTAGTGATGCGTTAGTATCTTTTTTAAAGAAAAAGGGATATTCACCGAGCGAGCTAAAAGACGCTGGACTGACATCTTCTCGAGGCGGTGACATGTTTCGGGGACGTATCATGATTCCACTATGTGATGGTCAAGGACAGGTAATTGGCTTTACGGCGCGACTGCTCAGTGAAAACAAAAACGCACCAAAATATATCAACACGCCGCAAACATTACTCTATGATAAAAGTCGGCACGTTTTTGGCTTGCATCTTGCGAAAAGTGCTATCAGAAAAGTAAATTATGCAGTAATCACGGAAGGTAATTTGGATGTAGTGAGTTCACACCAAGCTGGTGTTGGGCAGGTGATCGCAACAGCGGGTACGGCTATTACCGAACATCACTTTAAGGCTCTTAATCGATTGACGGAAAATATTAAACTTGCCTTTGATGGTGATAGGGCAGGAATTGCGGCAACAGAGCGAGCAATTCCGATTGCGCAAAATGTTGGTGTACAGTTGAGCATCATCACTCTACCAGAAAGTGTAAAAGATCCGGATGAGTTGATTCAGGAGGATGCGGATAAGTGGCAAGAAGCAATTAATAAAGCTGTGCCGGTAGTTGACTGGGTGCTCAGCGCGTATGTGAAACGATGCGACTTAAAAACAGCTGAGGGCAAAAGAGTATTCAGTACCAAGGCACTGACAGTGATTGGCGAGCTAAAGGACAGTGTTGAAAGAGAGCACTATATTGAGAAAGTTGCCGAATATACGGGAGCGTCAACAGCGGCATTAAAGGACAAATTACAAGCGATAACGTCGAAAAATAAAGATCAAAGTATACGGCTTAAACCTGTGAAGGCACAAAAAACTACCCCGCGTCGAGAGGAATATCAAGATACACTTTTAGCATTAGCGTTGATTGATAACGATGTCAGAGAATTATTAAAAAAAATGAGCAAGGGTGATTTTGTCAGTGATGACCAGCGACAGCTCCTGTCATTTTTATTAAAAAACCCACACCAAACAGTAGGTGAAAGCGTCCCAGGGGATTTGTGGGAAATTGATACGTATGTTAAAATATTACTATTGAAAGCTGATGCCAGGTACGCAGCATGGAGTACGCAAGATCGTTACCTTGAAGCTGCAAAACTCATCAGGCAGGTGCAAAACGAAAAAGTGAAATTAAAAAAGAGAGAACTAACAAGGGCACTTCGGGAAGCAGAAGAAGTTGGCGATGAAAAAAAGTCAGCAGCACTGCGCAGTGCACTTAATAAGATTATTAAGGAGCTAAAATAGTGGCAGGTAGTAAAAAAGCTAAGAAAAACTCATCATTAATTAATAAGACAATTACAATCCCCCAAGATGATCCATTGTTAACATCAAATGACATCGATGAACCGCTTCCGGATGAATTGGAGGAGGAAGAAAAAGCACTGGAGGAGCCAGCTTATTTTGATGATGTTTCAGATGATTCGGTACGGCTTTATCTTCGTGAAATTGGCAAAATTCCGCTTTTAAAACCGGATGAAGAGTTAGCATTGGCTCAGGAGATTGTCGCAAATTGTAATGAGCTGGAAGCTGTGCAGGAAAAAATGGAAAAACTCGAGGAGAAAGACCAGTTGAGCGCAAAACAGCGGGAAGAATATGAAAAACTGGCTGCGAAAGCACGAAAGCTGAGCCGACCAAAAGACAAAATGGCTGAAGCAAACATGCGTCTTGTGGTTTCAATTGCCAAGCGGTATAGCGGTCGTGGGCTTGATTTCCTTGATTTAATCCAGGAAGGAAACACTGGTCTTCTCCGTGCAGTTGAAAAGTTTGATCCGGATAAAGGCTTTAAGTTTTCAACCTATGCAACGTGGTGGATTCGACAGGCAATTACACGTGCGATTGCTGATCAATCGCGAACGATTCGTATTCCAGTGCATATGTTTGAAACGATCAATAAATTACTCCGGACACAACGTCGTATGACACAAGAACTCAATCGTGAGCCAACCGTTGATGAGCTTGCGAAAGAGCTCGAGATGGATCCAGAAAAGGTTGAATATGTTATGAAAATTAAGCAGGACATTCGTAGTCTTGATGCAGGTGTAGGGCGTGACGGTGAGGAAGAAGATTCAATGCTAGCTGACTTCATTGAAGATGAAGATGCGGCAAGCCCGGTTGATAGTGCGGCTGATCAACTTCTAAAAGAACAAGTACAAAGTATTCTTGGAACGCTGACAGAGCGTGAACAAAAAATCTTAAAAATGCGCTTTGGGCTGGATGATGGTAAGAACCATACACTTGAAGAAGTAGGGCAGGAATTTAGTGTTACACGTGAACGTATCCGCCAAATTGAAGCCAAAGCCCTCGCCAAACTTCGCAAACATAAAGATGCAAAAAAGCTGCATGACTATCTCCAATAGATTAAAAATTATTGGACTTTCAGGTACGTTTGCCAGCGGTAAAGATACGTTGGCAAAGTATTTAACTGAGCAGTGTGGCTGTGTTCACGTTTCAACAGGTGATATGGTGCGGGAAGAGGCTAAGAAACAATTTGGAAACACTGACCGACCAACCTGTCATAAAGTAGCAAAAGTCTGCCGTGAAAAAAATGGTGCTGGTTTTTTTGTACAAAAAGCTTTGGCAGCGCAACATAGTAACAAACCCTTAGTGATTAGCGGTATTCGAACAACTGGCGAAGCAGAAGAGATTAAAAAAGCTGGCGGAACGCTGGTGTTTGTTGATGCAGATATTACGATTCGCTATGAACGAATGAAGTCGCGTCAGCGTGATGATGAAACACAGCTGAGTCTTGAAGAATTTAAGCAACAAGAAGCTAAAGAGTGGCAAGCAGGTGAAAAGTCTACAGACTTTAATGTGAAAAAAGTAAAAGAAATGGCTGATGTTGTTTTGGAAAATGATGTTAATCTTAATTCATTTTTAAGCACTGCCGATGAAAGGCTGGGGCTATGAATAATACTCAACAAGAAGCGAAAGCTAAGCTAGCTGAATATAAAAAAATAATCGATAAAGATATTGCTGAATATAGCAAAACACTCAGAAAAGAATGTCTTCAAAAATATAACCAGCCGACGCAAGATATCGTTAGTGCGTATGTCGATATTTTGTCTCGAGGCGGTAAGCGTCTGAGAGGCGCCTTAACTATGCACGCCTATTTTATGGCCGGTGGAAAAGATAAAGCCTTGGCGATAAAAGCGGCGCGTGCCATTGAAATGATTCATGCCTATCTGCTCATTGTTGATGATATTGCCGATCGCTCAGAGACGCGACGCGGTGGCTTGGCAGCTCATGCGTTGCTGAAGCATTATCATCAAAAACAAAAACTCCATGGTGACAGCGCGCATTTTGGTATCAGCCAGGCAATGAACGCAGCATTGTTTGGTGTACATCATACAATGGGAGAAATTGCTCAATTGCCCGCGAAAGATAAACAAAAAGCCACTATGTTTGAATACTTAAACAGTACACTTGAAACAACTATTGTAGGACAGGTGAGTGATATCTATAACGAAGCGGTACGTGAAGTTAGCGAAGAGGATGTTCATCAAGTGCTTACTTGGAAGACAGCCTATTATTCATTTTTAAATCCGTTACAATGTGGTATTTTGCTGGCGGGAAAAGATACGAAAGACTTTATGTGGCTCAAAAGCTATGCGTTGCATATTGGTTTAGCGTTTCAAATTACTGATGATATTTTAGGAGTTTTTGCCGATGAAGCTAAAAGCGGCAAAAGTACACTCGATGATCTGAGAGAAGGTAAAGTAACCTTACTTGTATCAAATACACTAAAAAAAGCCAGTGAGAAAGAAAAGCAAGAATTTTTACATAGCTTTGGAAAAGATGATATTACTCGAAAAGAACAGCAGTTGATAAAAGGTATTATGCAAAACACTGGTGCGCTGCAAGTCACAAAAGAGACGGCTGAAGATGAAGCGGCGGAAGCGATTCTGGCACTCTCAGAAGCACCGAATACTCTACAGGAATACACGCGATTTTTAGACGGCATCGCAGTATATATTATTCAGCGCAGTGCTTGAAAATGAAACAACTCTTCTATTTCAACCCCTAGAACCTCACTTAATTTTATCAGAGTAACAATACCTACCCATCGCCTTCCGGTTTCTATGTAGGCGATCATGACAACGCTCATATTCATTTTTTCAGCCAGTTGTGCTTGAGTGAGGTCTCGCTGTTTACGTAAAGCAGCAAGTCGCTTCCCAAACGACGAAAGTAATTCTTGCTGCGTCGTAGTCTTCATAATATATAGTATTGTTTACTGACAGTTATAGTGAAATAAACTGTTAGTTTATTTCTTATTAGCGTAAGCCTTTTTATACTACGAGTACTATGAATAACACTTCTCCCGCCTTCGCCCTACCCACCCTCATACTCACCGCTACCATCCTAATGATCGTCGGTACGTCCACTCTTATCGCTTCTACCTCCATCACCAAAACCCTCCAGGACCAGCACTGGCAAAAACAAGCTGACAATGCCGCTAAAGCAGGTATCACCTTTGCCGCCAACTGTTTACATAAGAATGGCATAAGTTGGAGCGGTACTAGCAAATTAGCTCCCAACAGTACCTGCAGTGGTACTACCTCACCTGGAGGGGTTGTTGCCGAGGGAGAGGGGTGGACCTCTACCTTCATCGTCAGTGCCCCGACTGGCACCAGTAGCAACCCTCCCACCGCCACAGCCACTGGCACCGTCACCCTAACGGCTGCTAATAGAACCTATACAGCGAATAACACGGTGGTAGTGAATGTGGAAAAAGAACTGGCGGTCAATAAAGTGGTTATTGGTGCAGGGGTTGTGTGTGCCATTGCTTCTGACTATCAAGCATATTGTGCAGGCCGTAATACATATGGACAACTTGGCAACGGGAACACAACGAGCCAATCCACGCCAGTCCGATTCCAATTACCCGGAAGTTTAGGTGCCAAAGATATAAGTATTGCCTATGGCCAGGAGTATAGCACCTCTTTTACTTACAATGCTGCCCATATATGCGTATTAGCAACTAATAATCAAGTATATTGCGCTGGCAGGAATAACTACGGGCAATTGGGAAATGGTAATACCACAAATCAATCGACTCCGGTGAAGTTTAATCACACTGGTGCGACTGGGTCCAACGATTATGCTGCTATTAGTTTTGCAACTGGTGTATACCACACCTGCGTTATTGATACTGGTCAATTTGTAAAATGTGCTGGTGACAATAGTCAGGGTCAATTAGCAATGCCTTTAGCAACTACTTATTCAGCCACTCCAGTAGGAAGTGGGGTGGCTGTTAAAGTCTATGCCCACTCCCGTCGTACTTGTGTCATAAATCATGGGGGTAGCGTATACTGCGTAGGCACCAATCAATACGGTCAAAGCGGCATAGGCAATACTACTAGTCCACAATCAGCTTGGCCAGTTATGACTAGAACTACCTATTATCCTGCCGGCACTATGCCTATTGATTTTTCTATGACAGGTGATAAAAGCTGTCTGGTTCTTGAGAGCGTATCCTGTGTGGGCTTAAATGCAGATTATCAGTTGGGAGATGGAACGACGACAAATCGCTCCACCCTTGTCATGTCTCTCTTTCGGATGGTTGCAGAAACAAAATACCATCAAGTATCAACCAGCGTCACAGCAACGTGTGGAGTTTTTCTTGGTAACTTAGTCATGTGCGCGGGTCGCAATACTAACGGGCAGCTCGGTATCGGTAGTACTACTAATGGTCCAGGAGACTGGTGGGGCGGTGGTGACGCGAGGAAAGTTATGACGACCGATGGCTATCATACATGTGCTCTTGGGCGATCATCACCAATAAATGATATGGTTCTTAAATGTGCTGGCCTCAACAGTAGCGGTCAGCTTGGTGACGGGACAACTACGCAGCGTACCTCACCGGTCACCTTTAACCTGCCGTCCTCGTTGCGTCCAGTCGATTTTTACGCCTTTTCAACTAACACCTGCGCTATCGCCTCGGATGGTCAGCTATATTGTTCTGGAAATAATAGTTACGGTCAGCTCGGGACGGGAAGTACAGGAAGTGTCCAATCCACACCAGTGAAGTTTCAATTACCGTAATTTCTCCCTCATCACTTATAATAGAACCATGACGAAACGTTTAGTGGTGATTGATGGGAAGTCAGTGTTTTATCGTGGCTATTATGCGATGAGCCATTTGAGCATGAAAGATGGCACACCAACCGGCGGTGTCTATGGTTTTACGGCACTTGCACTTGAGATAATGAAGAAACTGGAGCCGGATTATGTGGCGGTGGCATGGGATAAAGCCAAGACAAACATCAGAAAACGGCGAGAGATTTATCCGGAATATAAAGCTGGGCGCAAGCCAGCTCCGCCCGATTTTTATGAGCAAATTCCCATGCTCGAAGAACTTTTGAGGGCTTTTAGCTGGCCGCTCTATGAACTGGATGATTATGAAGCGGATGATATTATGGGTTCGCTTGCTCGCCAGGCCGAAGAAAAAGACGTCGAAACATGCTTAATCACTTCTGACCTTGATCTTCTGCAGGTGATTAACTCTCAGACACATGTCTATGCACTGAAAAAAGGCTTTTCAAATATTGAACTTTTTCACCCCGCGAGTTTTGAAAAGAAATATGGCATTAACGTACATCAATTTCTTGATTTAAAAGCCCTGAAGGGTGATAGCTCAGATAATCTACCTGGTGTGCCAGGCGTGGGTGAAAAAACAGCAGTGAAACTGCTGCAAGATTATCAAACACTTGATGGGGTCTATGAACATCTTGATGAACTAAAGCCGGTACTTAGGAAAAAACTTGAAGAGGGAAGAGAAAAGGCATATCAAACCAAAGAAGTCGCGAGACTTTGGACGGAAGCACCCATCAAATTTGATTTAAAAGAAACTGATTCTCATGAGGTTGATACGAAAGAAGTGAAGACACTGCTTGAGAAGTTTGAGTTTCATTCACTACTAAAACAACTTCCTGAACACATGCAGGAAACAGAGAAACAAATACCAACTGAGCAAAAAGAAGTCAAAGCATTAACTGATAAAGATAAAAAATTATTTAAAGAAAAAGATAGCTTTGTAGCAGCACGAATAAACGAAAAATGGGTTGTTTCACCTAAACCTGAACACATATTTTATACAACGTCTCAACAACTGCATGAGCTAGCAAAAGATACGTCTATTGTTGCTCATGATGCCCGCACGATTTTACACCAGACCTTAAAAGATAACGGTTATATGCCTATGGTGAAACACGATACCCAACTTGGAGCGTTCATGCTTGATTCGCTTATTCGCTCTCGCCAACTTGGTGAGCTTGCTGGTACTGATTTAACTGATGATAATGGCAGCGAAACAGTGCGAGCCATTTGGGTACTTTATGAAGAGCAGGAAGATAAGTTCAAGAAAGAGCCGAAAATAGCTGAGCTAGCTTGTAGCGTTGATTTTAAACTCATCCAAACGCTCGTTTCTATGGAAAGTCGAGGTATTAAACTTGATGTTACTCTTCTAAAAAAGATGAGTGAAGAATTTGAAACAAAAATCCAAAAAATTCGTAAGGAAATCTATAAAATGGTGGACTATGAGTTTAATGTCAGTAGTCCGTTTCAACTTTCAGAGGTATTATTCGGTAAGCTTGCCCTTCCGACTGCAGGAGTAAAGAAACGTAAAGTCGGTTATTCAACAGGAGCAAAAGAGCTGGCAAAGCTGAAAGGACAGCACCCGATTATTGAACATATCGAAACGTATCGCGAGCTGACGAAACTGCAAAACACCTACATTGACGCGTTGCCGAGACTGGTTGATGAAAATAATCGTCTTCACACGACATTCAAACAGGATGTGGCGGCAACTGGTCGGCTGAGTAGTACTGATCCGAATTTGCAAAATATTCCAATTCGCACGGAGCTTGGCCGCAAAATCCGCGATGCGTTCGTTCCTGAAAAAGGTAACGTGTTTGTGGGTGCGGATTATTCACAGTTTGAGTTGCGTCTTGCAGCGGTATTAGCAGGTGACAAGCAAATGATTGAAGATTTCAACAGTGATATCGATATTCACACAAAAACAGCCAGTGAAGTCTATGGTATTCCGCTTAATGAAGTCACGAAGCATCAACGGCGAGACGCCAAGGTGATTAATTTTGGTGTGCTTTATGGTATGAGTCCGCATGGTTTGGCGGCTGCAACTGGTATGAGCTTTGGCGAGGCAAAAAGGTTTATTGATGAATATTTTCATGTTCGTGCGCCAATCCGCCAATTTATTGATAAAACCTTAGAGAAAGCTCGGGATGAAGGCTATGTTGAAACGCTCTTTGGTCGCCGACGCCCGACACCAGACGTGAAATCGAGTAACTTCATGGTACGTGAGGGTGCAAAGCGAGCTGCTGCCAATATGCCAATTCAAGGCACGGAGGCGGATTTAATGAAAATGGCGATGCTTGAAGTTGATAAAAAACTTGGCGATTTAGGCTGGCAGGTTCTGCAAATTCACGACAGTATTTTAGTGGAATGTCCTGAGGAAAATGCCGAAAAAGTAGGTCAGATTTTGCAGGAAACGATGGAAAATATTTATCCGGGACTTGGCATTAAGCTGAAAGTTGATGTTTCTATTGGCAAGAATTGGGGAGAGCTATAGGTAGTAATGCAGAAAATTGAACAAATAAAAAATCAGTTTTTGTTAAAAGATATTTCAGAAATAAGAATTAATAACAGGTATGCTATGTATAAAGTAGCATTGTCGGATGGCTGTAAAGCAGTTCTAAAAGTTTCTTTGGATAAAAAACTGGATGTTGGAATTGAGAATGAGTTTTGGTGGCATACCACTATTCAGCGATTGACTAAGGGAGGTGTGTCGCTGTCAGTAAGTCCACTAAAAGTCTATGGCTATGGTGAAGATTTTATTCTCCTCCAATACATAGAGGGTAAAAATTTAGTTACAGAGACTGCTACTGCAAAACAGGCTGAGGCTCATTTGCACACCCCTCTGATAGCTGGAATTTTAGCTACTTTTGATAAAATAAGAGTGCCATATGACTGTAAAAAGCTTGATTTTGAAGGTAATACAGCTCCATATAATGACCTGTCGCGGAGTATTGAAAAGTGGCTAAAGCCGGCACTGGATTTTGGACAAATTACTGCAGAAGAAGCTGAGCAGCTACGAAGAGCTGTAAAAAAAGGTGATGGCATCCTAGAGCCAAGCCTTCAACACGGAGATTTTACTCCATGGCAGATTATGAAAGAGGCCGCAACTGGTAAACTTTATCTTATTGATGGTGAAAAAGGAGGTTTTTTCAGACCAAGATTTTATGATTTAGCCTATGCTTATACAAGAATTGTGACGCATACACGCTCACGCGAAAATGGTAAAAATCTTATAG
The DNA here is from genome assembly GCA_964570845.1 of uncultured Candidatus Saccharibacteria bacterium. Taxonomy (GTDB): domain Bacteria; phylum Patescibacteriota; class Saccharimonadia; order Saccharimonadales; family Saccharimonadaceae; genus CAZLCC01. The sequence continues at coordinate 340,833 of CAZMZB010000001.1, forward strand.
AAGCCTTTAAGAAAAAGTCAGGAGTAAAAGAGGGTGAGTTTAGGAAGGGTTTTTTTCCTGTACTTGCGCAACGGGTGTGCGGTGTTCAGTTTGATGCAGTAAATGATTATAAAAATGGAGATGATTATAGAGAGGTTGCGCATAAACTCATAGCTATATGCGAGGGGGAGAATATCTGATGAAAGTAAGAGTTATAAAACTAAAAGAAAACGTTAAGATGCCCGAGTATCAAACCGAGCATTCTGCTGGCATGGATCTTCATGCGGCAATCGACGAGCCGATTATTTTGCAGCCAATGGAGAGAAAAGTTATCCCCGCAGGTTTTGCAATCGCTCTTCCCGATGGCTATGAAGCCCAAGTTCGTGCTCGTAGTGGCCTGGCATTAAAACATGGCATTACAACAGCAAATGGTGTCGGCACAATTGATGCGGATTATCGAGGTGAAGTTGGGGCAATTATGATGAACCTAGGAATAGAACCATTCACAATTGAGTCAGGTATGCGTATTGCGCAACTTGTTATTGCAAGATATGAAAAAATTGAATGGCAAGCAGTAGAGGTGCTTGATGAAACTGAGCGCAGCTCAGGTGGCTTTGGGAGTACAGGAAAGTGATAAAAGCAATTATTTTCGATTGTTTTGGCGTGCTGTATAGTGACGGAAAGAGCTATATAAAAAGTCTTTGCCCGCTAGCGAGAAGAGCTGATCTTAATGATTTATATTATCAAGTTGATTACGGTTATATCTCAACAGAAGAGTTTTTCAAAGAAGTCTCTTTAATATTAGATATGGATGTGGGTGAATTGAAACGAATTAACTTTCAGCAATATGTGCGAAATGAGCAATTGATAGATTGCCTGAAGAGTTTAAAAAATAAATATAAAACTGGTCTTTTGAGTAATGTAGGGGATGGTTTTCTTGATTCGTTATTTACGAAAAAGGAGCAGCATGATTTTTTTAATGCAATAATTCTCTCGAGTTTAATTGGTGCAGTAAAACCACACCATCAGGCGTATGAAGCTATCGCAGAGAAACTTGAGGTAAAACCAGAAGAATGTGTGATGATAGATGATATTCCAGTAAATTGTGATGGGGCGCGTCAAGCTGGTATGCAAGCAATCCATTACGAGAGTGTCGACCAAACCAAACAACAGCTTAAGCAGTTACTCGCGCTACAATAGAATTATGCCAGAATTACCAGAAGTTGAAACAGTACGACGAGGGCTTGATAAGCTGATTATTAATAAAGTTATTCAAACCATTTCAAGTAACTCACCAAAGAGTTTTCCTAATGCACCGATTGATGTTGAAGCATTTGCGTATGGAGCAAGGGTCGCCACTGTGCGACGACGAGCGAAAGTGCTTTTAATCGAACTTGATTCAAAATATTCTTTAGTCATTCATTTAAAAATGACTGGCCAGCTTGTCTATCGTGGCCAACAAAATTTTGGCGCAGGGCACCCAAACGATAGCTTAGTTGGAGAACTTCCCGATAAAAGTACTCGAGTAATTATTTCATTTACTGATGGCTCGAACCTCTTTTTCAACGACCAGCGTAAATTTGGGTGGGTAAAATTAATTCCAACCGCTGAAGTGCCAAACATTGATTTTATGAAAAAGGTGGGGCCAGAACCACTTAGCGAAAATACACATTTTGAAGATTTTTTAATGCGAGTTCGCAAGCGAAACGGTACAACGATTAAGGCAGCGATTTTAGACCAAAGTGTGATCGCGGGAGTCGGTAATATTTATGCTGATGAAAGTTTGTGGGGTGCAAAGATTCACTCGGCAACTCGTGTGAAATATCTTTCAGATAGTCAACTGCAAGAGCTGTTTGAACAAATAAAATATATCCTTGCTTTAGCGATTGAAAAAGGTGGTTCAACAGATAAAAATTACGTCAATGCTGAAGGTAAAAGTGGAAGTTATCTTGGTTTTGCACGCGTATTCAGACGAGAAGGCGAGCCGTGTGAACGTTGCGGGGAGACAATTGTGAAAATAAAAGTTGCGGGGCGTGGCACACATATTTGTCCACACTGTCAAAGGGAGAAAACGAAATGATAACCTTACTCACTGGAGCAAATTCTTATGCAGCGCGCGAGTTTCTTGATGAAATCAGCAAGAAATATGATTTTCACGGTATTTCTCGTCGTGATGGCAGTGAGCTTGAAGTAGAAAATCTCTCAGAACTTTTGCAAGGTGCAAGTTTGTTTGCCGAAGAAAGATTAGTGATTATTAAAGATGCGAGCAGCAATAAAACTATGTGGATGGCACTTGAAGAATGGATTGAAAAAGTACCAGAAGAAGTGCACCTAGTGCTTATTGAATCAAATCCGGATAAGCGAACGAAGACGTTCAAGACGCTGCAAAAGGTAGCTGAAGTTAAAGAACTGAAAGAACTTACTGAATATGAGGCTGCGAAATGGCTCGTGCAACATACAAGGCAATATGAGCAGGATATAGCACAGGCAGAAGCAGCGTATTTAGTTGATAAGGTCGGTACGGATCAGTGGCAACTTTCGCATGAACTGCAGAAACTACTAGCTGTTAATGATACTTCAAAACAACGGATTGATGCTGTGGTTGAGCCAACTCCACAGGCAAACGTTTTTGCGTTGATTGATGCTGCGCTGCAGGGGCGAAAAGTAGTAATTGCAGAGCAAATTAAAATTCTTGAAACGCAGGAAGATCCATATCGATTATTTGGCCTGCTAGCGAGTCAGGTGTTTCAGCTTGCCACGCTCTCTCGGGCAAAAGACATGTCGGTTGATCAAATTGCAAAAGACCTAAAAACGCACCCGTATCCACTGAAAAAACTAAAACCGCTTGCCAATAAGCTCGGCAAGCGGGAAGTAATAAAAATAGTCGATACTGTTTCTGAGCTTGATATTCAGCTCAAAACTTCAGTCGGCGATCCATGGTTGCTGCTTGAAAGATCGCTACTCAAAATTGCTGCGAAATAAGTTATTTTTTCTTTGCGGTCGTCTTTTTTACTGAAGCTTTTTTAGTAGCTGGTTTCTTTACCGGTGCTTTCTTAGCTACAGGTTTTTTCGCTGTAGTTTTCTTCGGAGCAGCTTTTGCTCTTGACTTTGTGCTACCAAGCTTTACGCCAGCATCTTTCGCTACTTTCGAAAGCTGAGATTTTTTGCGTGCGGCAGTATTTTTCTTGATCAAATTCTTTTTCACCGCAGTATCAATTGTGCTTTGTACTTTACTCAAACCCTCTGCGGTTGGCTTTGCTAAAAAAGCCTTTGAGGCGCTTTTAATATCTCGTTTTAAACCGATGTTTCGTGCACGACGCTTTGCATCCTGCTTCATTCGCTTCACAGCTGATTTAATGATTGGCATGTTTTCTCTCGTTCCTTTACCTTCTTAACAGTTGTTTTACTAGTCAATGCTCAACTATAACGGAGAGAGGCAGTTTTGTAAAGAGGTGTACCCCTGAAAAATAGTATTGACTTTTTCAAAGAGTTTATGCTATATTTTTAACTAGAATAACGCTAGCAAAAATAAAAAAGGATAAAACGCTTCCATGAAAGATGATGGAAAAGCCAAGCAGCAGGTAGTTGATCGCATTAAGGATGTGAGCAATATCCTGATTACGGTGAGTCAAAACCCCTCGGTGGATGAGCTTTCTGCGGCACTTGGTCTGACACTCATACTGAATAAGATGGATAAATATGGCACGGCCGTATTTAGTGGTACGATTCCACCAGCGATTGAGTTTTTAAAACCGGATAAAACGTTCCGCGATAATGTTGATAACCTGCGTGATTTCATAGTTGCGCTTGATAAAGAAAAGGCTGATCGCTTACGCTACAAGGTCGAAGACGATGTGGTGCGGATCTTTATTACTCCATATAAAGAGCCAATTGCCGCAGAAGATCTTGAATTTAGTTATGGTGATTTTAATGTTGAGTTAGTGGTTGCGCTTGGGGTTGAAAAACGTGAAGACCTGGATAAAGCAATCACGGCGCACGGACGGATTTTACACGATGCGACGGTCGTGACAGTGAATACTAAAGGCTCAAAGAGTAGTCTCGGTTCAATTGATTGGCAGGATAATGAAGCAAGTAGCCTGTGTGAAATGCTTATGAGCTTGAGCGAAGCTTTAAAGAATAATCTGCTCGATGAACAGATTTCAACAGCGTTACTTACTGGAATCGTTTCAGCAACTGATCGCTTCAGTAATACACACACAACACCGCGAGTCATGACAATGGCGGCTCAGCTTATGGCAGCTGGTGCAGACCAGCAACTGATTGCAGCACGACTTGAAGAAGCAGAAGAAATTTCGCCAGGTGAAACTAAAGAAGAAGATGATACTGATGATACGGAAGTGAAAGCAGTCGATGACGATGGTTCGCTGCAGATTGATCACAATGGTGATGAAGAAGAAAAAAGTGATGAATTAGACAAAGCTTTAAAGAAAAATAAGCCTAAGTCCGGTGATAGCGGTAAACTATCGATAGATGATCTTAAGAAAGATCTTGAAGATGCCTCGGAAGAAGCGGCTGATAAAAAAGAATTAAAAGGAAAATCCAGCTGGAAAGATAAAGATATTCCTCCAATGATTGGCGGAACACTAAATGCGACCGCAGCAGAAGCAGAAGAAGCAAAGCGAAGAGAAGAGCAAGAGGCGCGCAATAAAGTTATTTTGAAACATGGTAACACGATTAAACCTCCGTCCAGTACGAGTAAAAAACCGGGAGGAGCAACCTTGGCTGATCTTGAGGCGGCAGTAAAGAAGCGTGATAGTAAAGAAACGCCGGAAGAACTGAAAGAGAAGCCGGCGGAAGAACGAGAACCAGAGAAAAAGAAAGAAAATAAGCCTGAAGATAAAAAAGAAGAACTTCCACCCCCGCCCCCATTGACACTACCGGAGGAGGAAGTAAAACCTCCAGAGCCAAAAGAAAAACCGTCTGTAGAGTCCACAGCGCCTGTACCTGACGTACATGATGCACGAAAGCAGGTTGCAGAAGCGCTTAATGCTGTGCCTTTTAATCCTGCGGGAAATCCGACAGCGAGTGTTGGTGCGCAGCTACTACCATTACCTCCACCACCGCCAATGCCTGATTTCTCACAGCTACCTCCACCACCGCCAATGCCCTCGCTTGATCCGGCAGCCCAGGGAGGTTTGCCACCTCAAGAACCGCCAACACCAACGGCAAAACCAGTGGCACCGCCGCCAATTCCTGCTGCGCCAGCTCAAAACCCGGCTCAGCCAACACCACCGGCTTCTAGCGATCCAACGCAGTTTCGCATCCCCGGTCAATAATCTTTAGATAATATGCTATGATGCCCCTGATGGATGGCATGATATTGATTGATAAACCAGCCAATATGACCAGTTTTGGTGTGGTTTCGCGAGTGCGGCGAAAGCTGACTGAGAAAGCAGGGAAAAAGGTTAAAGTAGGGCACACTGGCACACTTGATCCGTTTGCAACAGGACTAATGATTTTGCTGATTGGCAAAGCATGTAAGAAGGCGAACGAGTTTAGTAAGCTTGATAAAACTTATGAAGCGACGATTATTTTAGGAAAAACCAGCTCAACAGGTGATCCAGAGGGTGAGATAGAAGTAATATCAGACGTGGTTCCGTCAGAAGCTAGAGTTCAGGCAGTGCTGAAGCAATTCTTGGGAGAAATTACACAAATACCGCCGGCTTTTTCAGCAATTAAAATTAACGGTAAGCGGGCATATAAGCTGGCACGTGAGGGCAAGGAAGTTGAGGTGCCTCAGCGGAGAGTGATAATTTATGAACTTGAACTAGTTGAATATGCTTATCCAGAGCTAAAAATTTGTACCCATGTTTCCAGTGGAACGTATATTCGTACACTGGCAGAAGACATCGGGAAAGCTCTAAAAACGGGGGCATATTGCCGACAACTCAGGCGCACAACAGTTAGTGGGTGGAATGTGACGGAAGCGATAACACTTGAAGATGATGTGGCGACATCTATAAAGCCCTTGCAATAACCTATCAGGGGTGCTACAATGCAAAGCAAGATATGATTACTCGTGAGGATAAAACAAAGGCGATTGCTTCTGTAGCACGCCATAAAAGTGATGTCGGATCACCTGAAGCGCAGGTGTCAGTTTTAACTGAGCGCATTAAAGAGGTGACCGAGCATCTTAAAGTTCATAAACACGACCATAAGGCGCGTCGTGGACTTTTGCAGATGGTTGGGCAAAGAAAGCGACATCTAAAATATCTTGAAAATCGAGATTTTGAAGGCTACAAAAAGCTTGTTGCCAAGCTTGGTCTTCGCAAATAGATCATATTGAAAATTGATAACTTAGGCTATTCTTTTAATAAAAATATATTTTTAGGTGGTGGATGCTAGCTTCGTTTATTTTTAAACGAAAGTAACACCCGTTACCTAAACAAAAGGTAGCCTAAAGAAAGGACATAGTATTTTTATGTCAACAATAAACCCTTATGGCAAAGGACTTGTTTCATTAGAAACTGAACTTTGCGGAAAAAAACTAACCATTGAAGTGAACCGCATTGGTTTTCGTGCCAGTAGTTCGGTGCTGGTGAGCTATGGTGAAACAGTGGTCATGGGTACAGCAATGGTTGGCGACAAGCCGACCAGTGGTATGGATTATTTTCCACTTAGTATTGATTATGAAGAAAAGTTTTATGCGAGCGGCAAGATAAGCGGTAGTCGGTTTATTAAACGCGAGGGTCGTCCAAGTGATGAAGCAATTTTAATTGGTCGTATTATTGACCGCCCGATTCGTCCACTGTTTCCAAAAGGCTATCGCCAGCAGGTGCAAGGTGTGGCAACAGTTCTCTCGATGGATCCAAGTTTCCGCCCCGACATGATTGCGATGATTGCCGCCAGTGCGGCACTCAGCCTAACTGGCGCACCGTTCGATGGTCCAGTAGCCGGACTTCGAGTTTCTCGAGTAAACGGTGAATTTAAAGCTTTTGCAACTCCTGAAGAAATTACAGCGAGTGATCTTGATCTGGTGGTTGCAGGTACTGAAGGTGCCATCATTATGGTGGAGGCTGGTGCCAAAGAAGTAAGCGAGGAAGTGATTACTGATGCTTTGGCGTGGGCGCATAAAGAAATGCAACCGGCAATTAGGCTGCAAAAAGAGCTGATTGCAAAAATTGCGCCAGAAAAATTGGAATATGAACTAGTACTACCAGATGAAGAAATTCAAAAGATTGTTGATGAATGGGTAAAAGGCAAACTAGGCGAAAATCTTCACAAGCCATATCCTGAGCGAAATGATCTTATCGCAACGCTTCGTAAGCAATTTCATGCTGATATGGAAGAAAAGCATGAAGAAGAATATGAAGGCGTGCATCGTGAGTATGATGAAGCTTTTACTACGGCGCTTCATAAAGACGTGCGAAAACATATTGTGGCAAGTCAAACTCGTCCAGATGGGCGAAAGCTTGATGAAATCCGTCAGCTTAGTTCAGAAGTGAGTATTTTACCTCGAACGCATGGCTCAAGCTTGTTTACTCGTGGCGTCACACAAGGTATGAATATTGTAACGCTAGCACCGCTTAGTTATGCGCAAATGGTGGATACAATGGAGCAAAATGATTTTGAGCGTCGTTATATGCATCACTATAACGCGCCAGGCTATACTGTTGGTGAAGTCAAGCGCCTGATGAGTGCTGGCCGGCGAGAGATTGGGCATGGATATCTTGCTGAACGTGCTTTAAGCACAGTGCTGCCTGAAGCAGAGGAATTTCCTTATACAATTCGTTCAGTTACAGAAATCATGAGCCAAAATGGTTCAACGTCAATGGCAGCAGTTTGCTCCAGCTGTTTGGCGCTGATGGACGCAGGTGTACCAATCAAAGCGCCTGTGAGCGGTATTGCAATGGGACTCATGATGGACGGTGATACACCATATATTTTGAGTGATATCGCTGATGCGGAAGATTTTGCCGGTGATATGGATTTTAAAGTGGCAGGAACAGAAAAAGGTATTACCGCTCTGCAAATGGATATGAAAGTACATGGTCTTCCAGTTGAAATTCTTCGCCAGGCCATTGAAAAAGGTAAAGTCGGGCGAGCTAAAATCTTAGAGCATATGCTTACGACGATTGCAGAACCGCGAAAGGTGTTAAGCCCCTATGCACCGCGCATTGAGAAGATTAAGATTAACCCAGAGAAAATCGGTGCGATTATTGGTAAGGGTGGTGAGACAATCAATAAGATTACAGCTGAAACTGGAGCTGAAGTTGATATCAAAGAAGATGGCTTAGTAACTATCTCAGCAGTTGACGGAGAGTCGATTGAAAAAGCTTTGAATTGGGTAAAAAGCCTTGTTGAAGAGCCAGAAGTTGGCAAAATTTATGAAGGTACAGTAGTTGGTATTAAAGACTTTGGTGCGTTTGTGAATATCATGCCAGGTATTGATGGCATGCTTCATATTTCTCAGATTTCAAATGAGCGAGTTGAAAAAGTAACTGATGTGTTAAAAGAAGGTCAGAAAGTTCGCGTGAAGCTGAATGCGATTGATGAACGTGGACGCTTGAGCCTAACGATGAAAGATGTCAAAGAATAAACAAATACTTCTTGATCAAATTAAGGCAGATATTTTAGAAAATGATGTCTGCCCGGATTTGGCTGAGACAGCCACGAACCTTGTGATGGGCGATGGCAATCCGAATGCAGAGATTGTGTTTATTGGCGAGGCACCGGGGAAGAATGAAGACGAGCAGGGGCTGCCTTTTGTCGGCGCAGCGGGCAAGTTTTTAGACGAAATGCTCGGGCTTGTGAATATGAACCGTGGCGATGTGTATATCACGAATATCGTGAAATATCGTCCGCCAAATAATCGCGACCCACTGCCAGATGAAAAGAAAGCTTTTTGGCCATATCTCATCCATCAACTTGAGGCAATTGAACCAAGCATTATCGTGACGCTAGGGCGGCATAGTATGGAATATTTTTTGCCTAGTATGAAAATTAGTCAGATTCATGGCGATCCGAAGCGGATTAGTTTTGGTGATAAAAAGCTGGTGGTTATACCGCTATTTCACCCCGCAGCAGCGCTTTATAACGGTAGTATGCGCCAGACTCTGATTGATGATTTTATGGAGCTTCCAAAAATAATTGAAATTTTACAAAAAGAAAGGAAATAAAATAATTATGGGACAAAGAAGATTGGCAACTCCTCAGGGAGATGACCAAAGCAAGCGAGCGAACCAACAGCGTCGCTCACAACAAAATAACAGCGTGCTTGCACGCACAAATACACGACGCGGAGAAGTGCAACGAGCACAGCGTCGCAATAGCGAAAGTGTGAAGCAGCGAGCTTCACAGCATGTTATTAATGTGCCGGTAAACAAGAGTATTTATAACGGCTATCAGGGACAACAGTTTAGCTTGGCACAACAGAAAAAAGAACGTGCTTTAGGCACGAAAGAAAAGAAACTTCGCATCATTCCAATTGGCGGTTTGGGCGAAATGGGTATCGGTAAAAATATGACTGCTATCGAATATGGTGACGATATCATTGTGATAGACATGGGATTGATTTTCCCCGGCAACGACTATCCTGGTGTGAACTATATTGTGCCTGATACGACTTATTTGGAGCAGAATAAACATAAAATTCGCGCGCATCTTTTCACGCATGCCCACCTTGACCACATAGGTGCGGTGAAAAATATTATTCACAAAATTCCAGCACCAGTGTATGGTACAAAGTTTACACTCGGTATGATTCAGCGGCACATGGAAGAAGCGCAGAATGACTATGAGCCTGAATATCATATGATTGATCCATTTTCTCGTGAGCGAATGCAATTTGGCGATAATCTTTCCGTTGAAGCGGTGCATGTGCTGCACTCAATTCCAGGTTGCGTGGCGTTTATTATCCGCACACCAGCTGGTGTCGTTGTACACACCGGTGACTGGCGCTTTGAAGATAAACCGGTTGATGGAAAACCATTTGATCTAGAGCGACTTACGGAGGTAGCGGCCAAAGAGGGTATTCATATGCTTCTCAATGAAAGCACCAATATTGATCGTCCGGAACCACCTGCCCATGGTGAGTTTGATGTGGCTGAAAATATTGGGGTTATCATGGACGGATTCCCTAATTCACGGGTAATTGTCAGCTGTTTTTCAAGTCAGATTCATCGCTTGCAACTCATATTAAATGAAGCAAAAGCGCACAATCGCAAGGTCGCCTTTGCTGGTTTTAGCATGATTAACAACCTTGAAACGGCACTTAGAACACATGAAATTAACGTACCAAAAGATACGATTGTGAAGATGGAAGACCTGATAAAGCTGCCGGATGGTCGGGCAACTATTGTTTGCACGGGTAGTCAGGGTGAAATGAACGCAGTACTTAATCGCATGGCAACGGGCGCGCATAAACATATTAAAATTAAGAACTCGGATGTTATTGTATTTAGTTCAAGTCCAATCCCTGGTAATGAACCGAGTGTGATCAGGACCGTTGATGGTCTCATGCGCGAGGGAGCGGAAGTGATTCGTGATGGCAAAACCCATATTCACGGAATTGGTCCGCTGCATCTTTCTGGCCATGCTTCGTATGAAGAGCATGTGAAGCTGGTGAACGCCTTGAACCCAACATGGTATATGCCAATTCACGGTGAGTTTCATATGTTGGTGCACAATGCTGAGATGGCAGAGCAAAAGGCGGCGATTCCGCGTAAGAATATCATCGTGTGTGATTCAGGTGATGTCGTGGAGCTTGACCTTAACGGCGGTGTAAAAAAAGCCGGTCGTGTGCCAGTTGGCGGCTTGATGTTTGACGATAGTGGTGCGGAGGTGAGTGATGTCGTAGTGAAAGACCGCTTACATATGTCAAACGAGGGTATGTTCATTGTTGTCTTAACGATTGGTAAAAGTGGACGACTGCTCACTAGCCCTGACATTATCTCTCGTGGTTTTATTTATCTTCGAGATAGTGAAGAGCTTATGGGAACAATTCGTCAATATTTAAAGCAAAGGATTGCCCGTAGTTTTGGTGGTCGTAGGCCGGACCTTGATCTTCTGAAAAAAGAAATTAAAGAAGACATTACGCATATTTTATATGATCAGACAAAGCGTACGCCAATTGTCATTCCGGTTATTAACGAAATTTCAGATGGTAGCGGTGGTAATGCTCAGTTGCAGCGCAAAACACCTCGTGCGGCAATTAAGAAGCCTCAGGTTTCACAAAATCAGCACATTCGAGAATATTAGTTGCATTTTGTAGTAAAATATGCTACAATAAAAGTATGAGAGTTGCTCGACAGTAAAGAAGTCGAAGCCTATAATAAAAAGTAAGATTATGGCAAAAAAGAAAAAGACGACACGAAGAAAGAAAAAGGTTGAAGCGGCTACACCGCAACATATCCTTCCAGAGGGTTTTTGGCCACAGGTTATTGCTGTGGTTTTAGCCGCTCTGGCACTGCTTTTGATTGTAGCAATGTTTGGTGCCGGTGGGCCAGTCTTGGAGTGGTTTTATAACATCATTCTTGCCACTATTGGGTGGGCAGTATATGCTTTGCCGGTGCTATTGGTTTTCATCACAATTGAAATCTTTCGGGTTGAAGAAAATAAACTGCCGGTTGTTATGCCAATCGCTTCGGTGCTTTGGGTAATATGGCTCGCTGCTTTCCTGCAGCTTTTTGCGCCGTCACAATTTATGAGTACTGCTACGGATGGTCAGGGAGGAGGATTAACTGGCTGGTTCTTAGATCAGATACTATTGAGTCTGGTAAGTAGCACAGTCGCTGGCTTCATCTTGGGTATTCTTATTTTCATCACGACCTTATTTGTGCTTCGTCTTTCGCCAAGCGTGCTTTTTGGTTTCATTGCCGATTTATTTAGAAGGGAAGAGAGTGATATTAACGAGCAGAACGCGGCGACGATACGTGCTGCTGAAGCTGACAAGCAACCGGCAACAATTGGTGAGTTAAAGCTTAATGAAGGTGTACCGACACTTTCCTCGGATGCCGAAGGAAAGAAGCCGTCGCGTCTTTCCAGTCTAAAAAACAGTGTCGATAGAGATAAGGATGCTGAGGAGCAAACAGCTCTCACAACAGCATCAGATCCGGATTGGGAAAGCCCAAGTCTTAATCTACTTGAAAAAAAGCAGTCTCCGGCTGATGCGGGCGATGTAAAACATAACGCACAGACCATTCAAGATACACTCTCTGAATTTAATATCAATGTAGAGATGGAAGGCGCAAATATTGGACCAAAAGTGACGCAGTATACGCTAAAACCCCCAAGCGGTGTCAAGCTGACACGCATTACGGCACTTGAAACAAACATTGCTCTTAATTTGGCGGCACAGAGTTTGCGTATTGAAGCGCCAATTCCTGGTCAGAGGGCAGTCGGTATTGAAGTGCCGAATCGAAAAGCTGCCGATGTGCGACTGTATGGCGTGTTAACAAGCAAACAATGGGAGAAAACGCATGAGCCACTGAGTTTTGCTATTGGTAAGGATATTGCCGGCGATTCCGTGCTTGGCGAGTTGAATAAAATGCCGCATCTTCTGATTGCTGGACAAACCGGCTCTGGTAAGTCAGTAATGATTAACACACTGCTCACCAGTCTGCTATATCGTAATAGCCCGTCAGATATGAAGCTTATTCTGGTTGATCCAAAGCGAGTTGAAATGGCCCCGTATGAAGACATCCCGCACCTGCTTGCACCCGTTATTACACAACCGGAAGAGTGTATCAGTGCCTTGAAATGGGCGACTAATGAAATGGAACGACGCTATAGCTTGCTTGCGGCAGAAAAAGTTCGCGACATCAAGAGCTATAACCGTCGCAAAAAGGAAGAGACGATGCCTTATATTGTCATTGTCATCGATGAGCTATCTGATTTAATGATGCTCGCAGCCAGGGATGTCGAGGCATTAATTGTGCGTTTGGCTCAAAAGGCTCGAGCGGTCGGCATCCACCTGGTACTTGCGACCCAGCGCCCAAGTGTCAATGTCATCACTGGTCTGATCAAGGCAAATATTCCAGCTCGCATTGCTTTTACAGTTGCGTCGCAAGTGGACAGCCGCACGATTTTAGATCAAATTGGTGCAGAAAAGTTGCTTGGACAGGGTGATATGTTGCTGTTAACCCCGGCTATGAGTAAGCCGAAGCGTATTCAGGGTGCATGGGTGATGGACGAAGAGGTTGAAAAGATAACTGATCACTTACGCATGCAGCGTGCACCGGAATATGATGAAGAAATTACCAAACAACCAGTGAACCTAAGCGGAAAAGGTGGCGTAGTGATGGACTTTGATGGCGGCAATGACGATGATATGTATAAAGATGCAGTGCGGGTGGTAGTGGAAAGCGGTAAAGCAAGTGCTAGTTTGTTACAACGGCGTCTCAGAGTGGGATATGCCAGAGCAGCTCGTTTGATTGAATCAATGGAAGAGCAGGGTATCATTGGTCCGGCCGACGGTGCCCGCCCGCGTGAAGTGCTTGTCTCCAGTCTTGATGATATTTCTGAAGAGGGTGATGTCTAGCTATTATTTGTTGAATTATAATCACTTTGTTATACTTATAGTCAATCATGAAACATAAGCATTCTCTCTCCTTTTATACCTCCTACCCACGGGGGGGGTACATAATAGAACAAGCCTAAAAAAACTATCTCTCTATTCACATCAAACTATACCTAATCCTCACTCTCCAGGCTTTACTATAGTTGAACTTCTCGCCTCCATAGTCGTGATGGCTATATTAGCTAGCTTAGTAGTGGCAGGGTATGGTAAGGTGCAGGAACAAGCTAAACTCTCGAAAGCAAAATCTGACCTTACGCAGCTTGATCAAGCTATAAGAGTGGCGAGGGAGAATACGCAGAAGACATTGAGGGAGATTACCCAAACTAACTATACTGCTAGTGCTTGCATCTTTGCTGACGCCTGGCAGCTACCTCCATCAGCCACCTGCTGGAACCGCTATAGACTTTCCATTGAAAGAATTGAGCAAGCTGCTGGAGTTTCTCTTGCCTCTTTAAAGAATGGAACTCCTTGGCGCACTCCATATATAATAGACGAGAACGAGGGCGAACAGAGTCAATCATGTAATGTCAGAGATACTGTCAGAGTTCCCCTATATAAAGATCCTATTGAATACCTTCAATTGGAGTCTGGTACTACCCTCTTTATTCCAAGATATGCACCGCCAACATGCTAGCAGTGTGTAGTCAGAGTAACCACTCGCGGAGGATATGATATTTAGATTCCATTTTACTCCTGTCTAAATTAGCGTTATACAAAGCTGGTATTTTCCACCTTTTCTTGATATAATATTCAGTAATAGACGCTCAGCTTATACTAAAAGCTATAAGCATCCATATAAAAGGATTCCAAAGGAGAAAATATGCGAGAATATGAACTAACTGTTCTGTTGCACCCAGATCTTGAGATGGATCTTGATGCACCACTCAAAAAAGTCCGTAAGGTCATTACGGATAATGGCGGAGAAATCATAAAAGAAGATAATTGGGGGAAGCGAAGACTTGCGTATCCAATTAAAAAAGAGAACTTCGCAGTATATATCTGCTTCTCATTGAAATTACCTGCAGAAGCAGTAGCAAAAGTTTCAAATACCTTCAATATTACTGATGAATTGCTTCGCTATCTATTGGTGATGGTAGATGAAAAGATCAAGGCAAAGCTTAAAGAAGCTAAAGATAATAAAGACGACGAGTCGAGTGAGGAGTAGGGGTTATGGCAAAAAGTATCAATCAAGTTATTTTAATGGGGCGTTTAACGCGCGATCCGGAGCTTCGCACCACGCCAAATGGTAAGAGTATATGTAGTTTTTCGCTAGCAGTTGATCGTCAGTTTAGCCAGGATGACGTGGCAGACTTCTTTAACGTTACTGCGTGGGATAAACTGGGTGATTTAGTAAACCAATACTTAAGCAAAGGCCGTCGCTGTCTTGTGCAGGGTCGTCTTCGCCAGGATAGTTGGGATGATAAAGAAACGGGCAAAAAGCGTTCACGCGTTGAAGTCGTAGCAACTGATGTGACGTTTCTGGATGGGCCAAGTGGTGATTCTGCAGGTGCAGCACCAGGAACGCCACCATCACCATCATCAAATAAGAAAAGTGATGATGTTGTCATTGAAGATATCGATGACAAACCAATCGATCTTTCAGAAATACCATTTTAATAAGGTTTAATCAGGAGTTTTAGAAAATAATGGCAAAACCACGAAAATTTAAAAAAGATATTCCATCTTATTTTGACTATAAAGATGTAAAAACATTACAGCATTATATCAATGCGTATGGCCAGATTGAGCCGATTAGCAAGACAAATCTTAGCGCAAAACAACAACGCCAACTTGCAACGGCAATCAAGCGTGCTCGGCATCTTGCACTGCTTCCATTCGTAACAACAGGATAAGTCTTCATGTATCAGCCGACAGACTTAAAAAAAGGCACGATTGTTCAGCTGAACGGTAAGCCGCTTAAGGTGATTGACTACGCTCAAAAAGTCATGGGACGCGGCGGCAGTATTGTAAATGTGCGTCTTAAGAATCTGATTGATGGCAATGTTATTCCCAAAACGTTCAAAGGTGCTGATAAAATTGAGCCTGCTGAAGTCTCAACACAGAGTGTGCAATTCCTTTATGTTGATGGCGATGAATTCTATTTCATGAACCCGGAAACATTTGAGCAATTTTCGATTAACAAGTCTCTGGCTGAAGATACAAAAGAGTTTTTAAAAGAAGGCGACACAGTTGGATTACAGTCTTTTAATGGCACAGTGATCAACGTTGAGCTTCCAAAAAATCTATTTCTTGAGGTAACATATACTGAAAATGTCGTCAAAGGTGATACGACGAGCAGTGTCTTAAAAGATGCTACACTCGAAACAGGACTTGGAGTAAAAGTGCCTGCATTTATCAAGCAAGGCGATGTCATCAAGGTTGACACCCGAACGAAAGAATATTTAGAACGTAAAAAGTAATATCTATGGCTGAGAGATCTATCATCGTTAGTTCACTTGATCCAATCAAGGCGGGCGAACAGTTTAAAAAGTGGCCTCGGCATATAACAGTAGTTCCATGGTTTTTTATCCCGGAGACTTCAAAGCCTAGCTTCAAGCAAGCTCTTAAAAAAAGAGCAAAAAACACAAGTCGACTGACGGTTATTGGTGATCGGGAAGCATTGTTTGGCCCAAAGCATGACGTGCGTGTGCGAACACTTCGGGAGATTGGATTGTTAGCTAATTTACACTCTCTCTTACTCGAAGATATAAAATTTTTTGATGGTAAGGTGGCTTCTGAATATATTGCCCAGAACTATGTACCCCATGTTACGTATCAAGATGGCAGGGGTATTGCAGCGGGTGAAGTTTTACAACTAAATGCAGTGCAACTTATTGAAGATGATACAGGTGGGATGCGAACAGTAGAGCAGAGCTATGCTCTATCAGCAGAAGAGGCTAGTAATGAAGCAACGTCTTGACCAAGCAATGGTGAGTCGAATGCTTGTGACTTCAAGGTCGCAAGCTACGAGCTGGATAAAACTCGGTAAAGTGATGATTGGCGATAGGGTTATCACTAAACCCGGCTTTCTTGTTACTACCGACACAAAAATTAGTCTCAACGCAGAAGATCAATATGTTTCGCGGGCAGGGCTGAAACTTGCCAGTGTTGCGCGCGTACTAAAATTAAACTTTAAAGATAAAACAGTGCTTGACGTGGGCTCAAGTACAGGTGGTTTCACTGATTTTTCTCTGCAACATGGCGCGAAGCAGGTGATTGCTGTTGATGTTGGCACGGATCAACTTCACCTGAGTCTTCGTAGTAATCCGAAAATTAAGCTTCACGAAAAAACCGATATTCGGGATTTTACAACGGACGAAAAGCCAGACATCATTGTTATTGATGTTTCATTCATTTCACTTCGTGAAATACTGCCATATATTGCCAAAAATCTGACCAAACAAAATACGCACATTGTTGCTATGGTAAAGCCGCAATTCGAAGCAGGAAAAGATCAAGCGAGTAAAGGGGTGATTAAAAATAATACTATTCGCAGACAGATTTTAAGAGACTTTGAGCTTTGGGCAAAGCATTATTTTGTCGTTCAAGACAAAGCAGACAGCGACGTGAGTGGTGCGAAAGGCAATCAGGAGCGGTTTTATCTCTTAAAACCTATACATTAAACCGAAATTCGACCACGTCTCCTGGCTGCATAGTATAGTCTTTACCCTCGGTGCGAATTTTGCCCGCATCGCGTGCTTTAGCTTCTGAACCAGCGATGATAAGGTCATTATAATCGACAATTTGTGCGGCGATAAAGCCTTTTTCGAAATCAGAATGAATCACACCGGCAGCTTGAGGAGCAGTTGATCCTTTTTTCACTGTCCAGGCACGAACTTCTTTTTCACCGGCGGTAAGATAGCTCTGTAATCCTAGCGTATCGTAAGCTGCATGAATAAGTTGTTTTAGACCGATTTCAGAAACACCGTAGCTTTCCAGTAGCTCTTTTGCGTCTGCTTCGTTTAAACCCTGCAACTCTTCTTCAAGCTTGGCGCAAATAAATGTAGCTTGAGCGGGAGAGACAATATTTTTTAGTGCTTCACGTTTTGTTTGATCTGCAAGTGTTGCTTCGTCGACATTAAAAAGATAAATCACAGGCTTTGCAGTGAGTAAATGAAGCTCTTTAATATGCTCATGTTTGAGTGTGTCTAAATGAGATAGCGGCAGCCCTTTTTCAAGGTGAGCAAATAATGTGTTCAGATATTCTACTTGAGGTCGCAAGGCTGGTTTTGCCCGAGACTCTTTCTCAAGTTTTGGCAGCCGATTCTCAAGAGTCTGCAGGTCGGCCAGAATAAGTTCAGTGTTGATAATCTCAATATCGCTGTTTGGCTCAACTTTATTATCAACATGCACTACGTCGTTATCCTCAAACACTCGCACTACATGCACAATTGCATCACATTCACGAATATTGGCTAAAAATTTGTTGCCCAATCCTTCGCCTTTGCTTGCACCAGCCACAAGCCCCGCAATATCAACGAACTTCACGGAAGCAGGAATGATTTTTTGTGCATGATAAATCTCACGAAGCTTTTCGAGCCGCTCATCCGGCACAGCAACAATACCGGTATTCGGTTCGATTGTTGCGAAAGGATAATTAGCGGCCAGAATATTATTTTTTGTCAGCGCATTAAAAAGCGTCGATTTTCCGACGTTTGGCAGACCGACGATTCCAATAGACAAACTCATACTGACCTATTTTAACAGATAACATTCTTCTTGTAGATGACCTGTTTTATAGAAGAATACTACAAAACAGAGAAAACAGTGCTTGTATTCTTAAGTAATGCTTATGTATAATAGAGCGTAAGTTATGAAATTGTTTAAAGCGGTGGGCGATTATTTCGCGCTTGATATCGGTACAACAGCGGTTCGGCTAGTCCAATTAAAGAATCAGGGCGGTGATTCGTGGTCACTTTATAAATATGGCTATGCTCCTGTCGATACAAAAATTAGCGTCAGTGACTCACCGGAATCGCGGCGTAAATTAGGTGAGGTCATTATGACAGCGTTCGGACAGAGTGGTATCACAACGAGAGACGTCATAGTCGGTATTCCCTCAAACAAGACTTTTGCAACGGTGGTAGATGTGCCGAAAGTAACGGAAGAGGAATTGAAAGCAACTATTAAATATCAGGCGGAGCAGTTTATTCCAATGCCGATTGATGAGGTAAAACTGGATTACGCGCTGCTTGGGCAGTCTTTGCATGACCCGGCGAAAGCGGAAGTACTCATCACCAGTGTTGCGAATACTTATAATGAAGCACGTCTCGATATGCTTGAAGGGCTAGGGTTGAATGTAGTTGCTGCAGAACCGGATCCAATTGCGCTTGTTCGCTCTTTACTTCCGGCGACAGCCCAAAATGCACAGCTTCTACTTGATATTGGTGATATTGCGACCGATCTTGTGATGACATATGGAACATCACCGCGTTTGGTTCGTTCTATGCCGACAGGGCTGAATTCACTGGTAAAATCAGCTGCGCAAAATTTGAGCGTTGAAGATGCACAGGCTCGTCAATTTATCTTGAAGTTTGGGCTTGCGCCAGACAGATTAGAGGGACAAGTTGTTCGTGCGCTGGAAGGTAACCTGGATCAGTTTATTGCTGAAATCAATAAGTCCGTTAAGTTCTTCCAAACCCGCTATCCCCACGCGGCAGTGGGTGACATATTACTGACTGGCTATGGTGCTTCCATCCCAAATTTTGCTAACTATCTTTCATCGAAAACATCGCTAAAAACCGTGATGGCAAACCCGTGGCAAAAGGTTAAGGTTTCTAATAATGATAGAGATAAATTGCAGCCTGTAGCTATGCAATTTGGTGTTGCAATTGGTTTGGCGCAAAGGAGTAAGTTGCTATGATTGAGCTTAATCTTTTGCCAGATGTAAAGCAGGAGTTTGTTCGTGCTCAACGGCTGCGCCGAAAAATTACTATCATTATGATTATTACGAGCATCATCGCAATCGGCATAGTTATTTTCTTTGCTTTCACTGTCTATGTCGTGCAGGCTGCAACGAATGGTCTGCTTGATAGCAGCATTAAAGATCGATCTGAAAAACTGCAAAAAACTAAAAACCTTGCACGTAACCTGACTATCCAGAATCAATTGAAAACATTGCCAGAACTGCACGATCAAAAGCAAATTTACTCCCGTTTATTCACCTATTTACCAATTCTTAATCCCGCAGAGCCAAATACGGTAAAAATCTCTAAACTTGATATCAATACCGGGGAAGGAACAATTTCACTAGAAGGATATACAAAAGACTATAAAGCTGTGGCGGTATTTAAGGACACACTGAGTAATGCAGAATTAATCTATACGGATGAAGATAGGCAATCAATTAGTGCAAAATTGTTCTCCAATATAGTTGTCTCTGATGTTGGTTTGGGCGAAGACGCAAACGGTAGCCAGGTAACGGTATTTAAGACAACGCTAAAATATGATGAAAATGCCTTTAAGCGAATGCCTCAAGGTATTTCAGCACCGACAGTAAAGGTGCCGCGAAAAAATACAACTCCTTCTGCGCAACAGTCCTCATCTGTGTTTAGTGAAGCAAGTCGTGAGGGAGAAGGGCAATAGGCATGGCAAAAGCAAAAAAAGTAGCACTTACCGGCAAGAGGCAACAAATTGCTCAGTCTAATAAAGTAATGTTTTTATGGGTAGCTGGTGCGTCGGTTATCGTTTCATTTGCGCTGGTTGCAAGCGTATTCTTGGTCAAGCAAATGATTTTTCAAACGAAGATTATTGCGGCAAAAGCAGAGACAAACAATACACTGCAGGATAATATTGAGACTACTCCGGATTTAAAAAGAGAAGTAGAAAAACTGATTGCAAATCAAAACCTTACCGAAGCTAGGGCAAAGGCGGATCAAAATAATCTCTCAGTCATTTTTGATGCGCTTCCCTATGTTGCTGATGAAATTGGCTTTGGCTCCTCGCTTCAGTCTATTCTCTTGGCAGGTCTAGGGACTCCTGAGAATATTACCATCAATTCACTTTCAGATAGTACGGCAGTTGAAGAAGGCGTAGAAGAGGCTGGGTTACCAATTCCAGAGGGAGCTCAAGAAGTAGCATTTACCTTTACGATTACTGGTACTGATAAAGATATTAAAGAAATACTGACACGGTTTGACCGCTCTATTCGTCCAATCCAGATCGACTCGTTATCTTTGCAGGCGGGTGGAGGTAATAGAGTAACTGCCACGATTCAAGCAAGAACGTTCTACCAACCAGCGAAAACATTAGAATTAAAAAATAAGACGGTAAAGCCATGAAAAAAACAGATATAGCAATGATTATCCTTATAGCATCGTTTAGTGCCATGATCGCTTATTTTACAGCGCGGGCAGTTATTGGAGACCCGGAACAAAAAGATGTCCAGGTCAAAACAGTTGAGAAGATGACATCTGAAATTGAAGCGCCAGACAAGAGTATTTTTAATAAGAATGCTATTAATCCAACAGTAGAAAGGGCAACTGGCCAATCGGCAAACAATCTGCCGTTTTAGTGCCAAAAGGATTAAAATATGGCACTACTCACAAACGACCTTCAGGAAAAGTTAAAGGAGCTACTTGTTGAAGAAGGGTTGACCTCAGCGCAAGTTATTCAAAGCCACGAAGAACAAGCAGCAAAAGTTGGCACACCATTCATCTCAACACTACTTGAAGACGGTACGATAGACGACGAAACACTAACACACTGCATCGCGCATCTTTCAGGTGTGCCTTATGTTAATTTAGTCGATACGCAAATTGATCAACGGGTGTTGACATTACTCTCAGTGGATATTGCCGAACGCTTTATGGCGGTGCCACTAGGAGAGGTGCAAAACCGTCTGGCAGTTGCCATGATTGATGCCAATAACGTGCAGGCAGTGGACTATCTTGCAAACAGAATTGGCCGGCCGCTGAAAGTATATATGGCTTCGGAAAACGGCATTCGTAATGTGTTGGAGCAATATAAAACTGACTTTTCTAGCGTGGATGCAGCTGTTAGTGCCGTTGAGGCAGAGTCTCAGCGGGCACAAGAGGCTGGTAATATCAAAACGATCGTACAGGACTCGCCAATTAGTCGCGCATTGTCGAAAATACTTGAACACGCGGTACGTAGTCGTGCTTCCGATATACATATAGAACCGCTTGAGAATCGTCTCAAAATTCGCTGTCGAATTGATGGAGTGTTAAGAGAGGTAATGCAGCTGCCAAAGTCGATAGAACCGGCGCTTGTTTCGCGTATCAAGATTTTGAGTAACTTAAAAATCGATGAACATCGTATTCCGCAAGATGGTCAATTTGATGTACAGCTTGCTGGTAAAGAAGTTGATCTTCGTATTGCGATTAGTCCTGTTGTATGGGGTGAGCAAGTCGTCATTCGTTTACTTGATAAATCCGGTGCAAGCTTTAATATTGAGCAAATGGGCTTTGCTGGCCGTGCACTGCGTACTATCAGAAAGGGTATTCAGCGTCCAAATGGTATGATCCTTACTTCTGGTCCGACTGGTTCCGGAAAGTCCACGACACTATATGCGTTACTTCAGGAGGTGAAAGACGACACAGTGAACATTGTGACGCTTGAAGATCCGGTAGAGTATAAAATGCCAGGAGTAAATCAGATTCAAGTTAATGCTCAGGTCGGACTTACCTTTGCGACTGGTCTTCGTTCAATCTTGCGTCAAGACCCGGATATTGTGATGGTTGGGGAAATTCGTGATAAAGAAACTGCCGAGCTTGCTGTGCAGGCGGCACTCACCGGACACTTAGTATTTTCAACACTTCATACCAACTCGGCAGCCGGCGTATTACCTCGACTTCTTGACATGGGAGTCGAACCATTCTTAATTGCTTCAACTGTCAATACTATTATTGGTCAGCGTCTAGTCCGTCGAGTTGGCTCGGAGCATGAACTATACCAGTCTTCGGAGATAGAAACGCAAAGTATCCGTGAGAATATCGGAACTATTTTACCGCCAACACCGGCACATGTTGCGACCTATTCCGCTGATCTTGGTTATAAAGATTTGCCTCTTGCCAACCAAAGCGCTTATACTTTAGTGAAGGGGAAGGACACACCAAAATCCCCAGGTGGTTATGCGGGACGTGTTGGACTATATGAAGTGATGGATGTTACTGAGGTCATTCAAAACCTTATCGTCCGTCGAGCAACCAGTAGCCAGATTGAGGCCTATGCGGTGCAACAGGGCATGGTGACGATGCGGCAGGATGGTATGTTAAAAACGCTTCAGGGCTTAACAACACTTGAAGAAGTAAATCGCGTGTCAGCGGCAGATATATAAAAGGAGTGGGTAGAAGAATATGAACAACCAGGAACTAAGGATTGAAATATTACTTGAAGAAGTGGTGCGTAAGCGCGCTTCAGATCTTCACTTGCAGATTTCTCTTCCTCCAATGCTTCGTGTGGACGGGTCTTTGACTCCAGTTGCAGGTTGTGAAAATCTTGACGAGCCAACTATTGAGCGGCTTATCTTCTCGATTTTAGACGAAGATCAAAAACAAATTTTGATTAAAGATAAGGAGTTTGATTTTAGTTTTGCATTTGGTGATCTTGGTCGTTTTCGTGTTAATGCTTTTCACGAACGTGGTAACTTAGCGGCAGCTCTTCGTCTCATTCCAAATGAAATCAAAAATATTAATGAGCTGGGTATGCCGCCTGTAGTAAATAATTTTGCCAATTTTCCACGCGGCCTTGTGTTAGTAACCGGTCCGACAGGTAGCGGTAAATCAACCACGCTTGCCGCGCTGGTTGATAAGATCAACACTGAAAAAGCACATCATATCATCACTATTGAAGATCCGATAGAGTTCACGCACAAGTCAAAGAAATCTGTCGTGGTGCAGCGTGAAGTACACTATGATACCTACAGTTTCTCAGCAGCTCTTCGCTCCAGCCTTCGCCAGGATCCGGATGTTGTATTGATTGGCGAGATGCGTGACCTCGAGACTATCTCAGCTGCCATAACCATCGCCGAAACAGGGCACCTTGTATTTGCGACGCTTCATACCAACTCCGCGGCACAATCGATTGATCGTATGATTGACGTCTTTCCTCCGCATCAGCAGCCGCAGGTTCGAGCACAACTCTCAAACATCTTAATGGCGATTTGCTCGCAACGACTTATACCGGCTATCGGCGGCGGTCGGGTGGTGAGTGCAGAAATATTGGTTGCAACGCCGGCAGTGCGTAATATTATTCGTGAGGGTAAGAGTCATCAGCTTGACGCGGTAATCCAAACCGGAGCAGATCAGGGTATGCAGTCAATGGACAAGACGTTGGTTGGTCTTGTGAAAGGCGGCACTATTACTTATGACGAAGCTCGTAACTTTGCTGTTGATATTGGAGAGCTAGATAGGATGATGAGAGGATAGTTGATGCTCACCTTTAACTATGAAGCAAAAGACCCAGCAACTGGCAAACGTCTAAAGTCAACCATTCAGGCTGAGTCTGAGTCTGCTGCTGCGAAACTGCTGAGTAAACAAGGATATGTACCAACAAAAGTTACTATACAGGGAGAAGGTGGTCTTTTTGGTTTCTTAAAAAATCGTATTACCACAAAAGATAAAGTTGTTTTCTCGCGTCAGCTTTCTACACTGATTGGAGCTGGTTTGCCATTGACACAAAGCCTTCAAACGACGGTCGAACAAACGGAAAACAAGCGGCTTGTCGAAGTTGTTCAAGAAGTACTTACTTCTGTTGAAGGAGGAAACACGCTGGCTGATTCTTTTGCGAAGCACCCAGAAGTATTTGATGGTGTTTTTATCTCGCTCGTTGAAGCGGGGGAATCTTCAGGTACGCTCGACAAAGCTTTGATTCGTCTTGCTAACCAACAGGAAAAAGATGCCGAAATGATGAGCAAAATTCGTGGTGCTATGATCTATCCGGCTATTGTTTTGGCAGTTATTTTTCTTGTGCTTGGTTTCATGCTTTTTACTGTGGTTCCACAAATAGAAAGGCTCTATGAAGATCTTCGCCAGAATCTACCTTGGGTAACGCAAATAATGGTAGCTACTGCGAATTTTGTGATTAATTTTTGGTGGCTCATTTTAATTCTGTTAGGTATCGGTGGTTATTTCTTGCACCA
Source organism: uncultured Candidatus Saccharibacteria bacterium (assembly GCA_964570845.1). GTDB lineage: Bacteria > Patescibacteriota > Saccharimonadia > Saccharimonadales > Saccharimonadaceae > CAZLCC01. Next base: position 365,453 of record CAZMZB010000001.1, read on the forward strand.
ATATCTTAAAACAGAGGAGGGTATTAAGACGAAAGATATCCTCAAGCTTAACCTGCCGGTTTTCGGTAATCTGTTTCGAAAACTCTATATGGCTCGTTTTGCCCGTACCGGTCAGACTTTGCTTGCGACGGGTGTACCAGTACTTGATACACTAAAGATTGCTTCAAGAGCAGTGAACAATGTTATCGTCTCAAAGTCTATTGATCATGCGGCAACAAAAGTAAAAGGCGGGAAGGGCTTAGCGGATTCCTTGAAGAATGAAGACTACATTTTGCCGCTTGTGCCCCAGATGGTTGGTATTGGTGAAAAGTCAGGAAAAGTGGACGAAATGATGGGTAAGATTGCAACTGTCTATGAGAACGAGCTGGATGATGCTATCAAGGCTATCTCAACCGCGATTGAACCAATGTTAATGGTAGTACTTGCTTTAGTTGCCGGAACAATGGTGGCAGCGATTCTTTTGCCGATTTATAATCTGGTCAATACCACAGGAGCACTTTAAGCTTGTAAAAATGGGGGGGGTGCATTACACTTAAGCATAAGCATATATTGTGTACGTAATAATATTCTAAGAGATAAGGAGTGGAGAAATCTCTATGAAACAGCGAAATCAAATCAAAGGATTCACAATCATCGAAGTGGTGTTAGTGCTTGCGATTGCAGGTCTCATCTTTTTGATGGTATTTATTGCAATTCCTGCCTTGCAGCGTAATCAACGTGATACCCAAAGGAAAGACGATGTGAGTCGGGCGATGACAGCAATTAACAACTATTCCTCAAATAACCGAGGACGTCTTCCAACGAGTACTACAACAACTCCGACTATAGCTAACGGTAATGGTGATTCGTTTATTACAGATTATCTGACTGTTGGTGGAGATGCTTTTAATGACCCTGCACTTGATGGCAACTATGCTTTTCAGGTACGAGCAGCAACCTCGGCCCCCCCAGCTTTTGCGAGTACAACTACTGGCAGTGGTTCTAGTGAACGTAGAGTCATTTACTATACTGTCGGTGCGACATGTAATGGTGAAAGCTTAACAACAGGACAAGGAAATAGAAAAATTTCCTTAAGAATACGACTTGAAGGTGGTGGTATAGCTTGCTTTAGCAATTAAAAGTTAAGAGGATGATGTTAAAATAAAAACTCCCTAGTAAAAGGGAGTTTTTATTTTTGTTAAACTTTGCTATCATAATGCTAATGAATGAAATAGTTATCATCCTTGCGTTAGTATTGCTTGGTGTGTGCTTTGGCAGTTTCGTCAACGCAGCCGTCTGGCGCATTAAGAAGAAAAAGAACTTACTAACAGGTCGTTCCGAGTGCGTACACTGTCATCATAAGCTTGGCGCGAAAGACCTTGTGCCAGTGGTAAGTTGGCTACTACTAAAAGGTAAGTGTCGCTACTGCAAAAAGCCTATCAGCAGGCAATATCCGTTCGTAGAAGTAGCTCTCATTCTCTTTTTTGTTGGTTCTTATCTCTTTTGGCCGTATCAACTGGTTGATGTGACAGCTTGGATTCTTTTTGCACTGTGGCTCATCGCGGGAGTCATGCTGGCAATTCTCTTTATCTACGATCTCAGATGGCTACTCTTGCCGGATAAAATAACCTTCCCATTAATTGGTGTAGGATTGTTAACCGTTGCCGTGAAGCTGGTTAACGCGCAAGATGTAACAGCTATACTGATTAACACTGCGATTGCAGCATTAATTCTTTCGGGTGTTTATCTACTGGTATTCATATGGTCTAAGGGGCAGTGGATTGGCTTTGGCGACGTGAAGCTTGGATTGGCGTTGGCACTATTGCTCGGTGATTGGCAGCTGGCACTTCTAGCCCTGTTTCTTGCAAACTTTATTGGGTGTTTGATAGTCGTTCCTGCTATGGTTCAGAATAAGCTTAAGCGTTCTTCACACATTCCGTTTGGTCCGTTTCTCATTGCCGGTTTTCTCATTGCCGGAATCTTTGGTCCTGATATCATAAATTGGTACTTTGCTTTTAGCGCAATCGGTATTCCAACTACTGATACAATTTGAAGCGCTTATGCTATAATAAGCAGCAAATGAGTGGCGAAAATCAAAAAGGTTTTACGATTATAGAGACATCTCTGTTTCTTGCGATTTCTGCTATGTTATTTATGGGTCTTTTAGGTGGCATCTCTCTTTCAGTCCAGCGCCAACGCTACAGCGACAGCATCCAGTCGTCATATAGTTTCTTGCAAAAACAATTTGATGAAACACTTAACGTGGTCAATAGTAGAGAAAATGATCTTTGCGGCACCTCTTCTATAGGAGCAAGCGAGTGTATAGTGATGGGTAAGGCTATCAAATTTACGCTTGATCAGGATACCTTTGAGATATTTACTATTATTGGCAAAGATCCAATTCTTTCACCAGGAGTAACACCATCCACTGCGGATTACCAACCCCGTATTGTGAAGGATATCAATGCGGAAGAATATTTTGTACCTTGGGGCACAAAAGTGGTCAAGGCAAAGAGCCAACCAGGCAGCCAAGATAAAAACCTTGTTTTGTTAATACGCTCGCCGGAAAACGGAGCAACGTCAATCTATGCTCTCAATAAAAGCGAAGTTCCTTTTGGTGAAGTACTTGGTAGCAGTGACTTAAACAACGCTAATCGTGTTACCGGTGATAACAAGATGATTCTTTGCATGAAGTCTGAAGATATTGCCAGTACTTTTGCTCGACTGGAATTTAATGGCGTGGGTAGTCAGGATGGAATTACCGCAAAGTTTGATCAGGGGAATAACTGTGGTCTTTCATAAATTATTTTCCAATAAAGGAGATACTATTATTGAAGTAATGTTCTCCACTGCGGTTGCGAGCCTTGTGATTGTTCTTGCGATGGCAGCTATGAATCGGGGTGTTGCAACCACGCAAATGGCAGTCGAGCATACACTTGTGAGGCAGGGAATTGATAGCCAAACAGAAGCGCTGCGATATCTTCGTGACAACAAAGGGGCAAGCGGCGCAACGAGTACTACTGCGGCATGGAATAAAGTGATAGCACACCCAAGAACGAGCGCTACCCCCTTTTCCGGCCCTTGTGCGACTCCACCCTCGGACGCTTTTTATATAGACACGACAACTACCGGTGCAGGGATGATAAAGCCTGCAAGCGGTGCAGGAGGAGCATCATCCGAGGTATTTGCTATTCCGGGTCGTGGAATATGGATTGAAGCGGTAAGTCCTTTGGGTGCAGCAAACTATGTGGATTTTCATATTCGGGCATGTTGGGAACCGCCCTTTAGCGGGCCGGATGCTACGCTCGGAACGATTGTGAGGTTAACAAAATGACCAGAGCAAAAGGTTTTACGATTACTGAGTTGATGTTTGCGATGTCAATGCTTGCTATCGTATTATTAATTCTTTTGGCAAGTATTCTTCAGCTTACACGTACCTACAACAAAGGTATAACCTTAAAGCAAGTCAATCAAAACGGACGAGTGATTGGCGATGAGCTGACAAGAGCTATTCGTTTAGCCGGAACAGCCAGCATAGCTCAGCCGGCAAATAGGGATAGGGTGTGTTTTGGTAGTAACAGCTTTATCTGGACGAATGACAACTCGTCGAGTCTTGCAAAAACGTATAATCGATATAACGGGGCGAGTGGTCAATTGGTAACGGGATTTGTAAAAGTGAGCGGAGTAAATCTATGTAGTTCTCCTAATAGCTTTGTTCCTAGAGACCAAGCAACCCAGCTTTTAAAGGGGGGAGAAGGTGCGGGAAGTGAAAATGATGAAAGCGGGCTTGTAATGAGGGGGGTAACGGTCAGCATTCCGCTTAACAGTAAATTAGTTAGCATCAGTTATACGATCTCTACCTCTGATCCTGACGGAGATTTAATAAGCAGCGGCAAATGTAAAGGAAGCAGTGGTGATGATTTTTGTGCTCTGAATCGATTTAATGTTACAGTATATGCAAGGGGATACTAGGGCATATGAATAAATACCATTTTGAAAATAACAAACATCATTTGAGTAAACAGCATGGTGCCGCATCAATCTTTATCGTCATCTTTTTTGCACTATTAATTAGTGTAGTAACGCTCAGCTTTGTGCGGATTGTTAATCAGGATCAGCAGCAGGCATTAAACAATGATCTTTCTCAAAGTGCCTATGATGCTGCCAAGGCCGGGGTAGTTGATGCCAACAGAGCGATAGCGTGGTGTAATGGTCGTTCCACAGCCACAGAAAGAGTGGATTGTTTAGCGCAATTTGAAGATAAATGTGACGATTTGAGTAGCTTCAACGGTAGCTTAGGACTGCAGAAAGGTTCAGGGACGGAGGTAAAAGTTGGTCAAAATACAGAAGACCAAAAGCTCAATCAGTCATATACATGCGCGAAAATACAATACAGAACCTCCAGCATAACGCTGAGCCTAGGTAGCCAAAAAATGAGAGTTATTGAGCTGAAAAGTGATAGTCCAATCGGCTCTATCAATGTTGAATGGTTTAACAATAAAGATGCAGGAGTGAATCCGGGTACACCTATGAAATTTCCAGCATCTGGTTTCCCCAGATTAGCCACTAGCGGTAGCGCATGGGGAGGACAGACGACACCGCCATTACTTCGTATCCAGCTAGTACAAAGCAGCAGCGATGGCAGTTTTCGCCTTTCAGAGCTTAATAACAGCGCAAAAGCCGCTTTCTTATACCCTCACACCAGTGAAGGATCAAAAGCTGTTTTATCAGGAGACTCCAGGGGTTCTCCAAAGTCTTCGCAGCCATCCGCTGTATCGTGTGATAATAATCGATTTATGAACAGCCAATTGGCCTGTAAGATTGAAGGACTCGTTGTTCCGGTAAGTTCTAGCCAAAAAACTTACTTGGTTGTAGAGCCTATCTATAATGCCGCAACAGTGCAGGTATCCGCGCAAACAGCAGGGGGGTCAATCGTACAACTGCAAGGCTATCCTACAATTGATGTAACTGGTAAAGCTGGTGATCTCTTTCGAAGAATTAAAGTCACTTTAGATGCTAACAGCAGTTCTACAACCAGTGTTGGTGGTGATGATGCGCCTGGATTTGATTCCACGAAAACGCTTTGCAAGAACTTTTCAGTCGGTAAAGAATACCATCCTAGCACTGATACTCGTTGCAATAACTAGTGTTTTTACGTAGCTTTGTGAAATTTTTCATGCACTTCTTTTAAGTGCTGGTCGGTTACGTGCGTATAAATCTGCGTCGTGGCAATGTTGCTATGCCCGAGCATACTCTGCACGCTACGAAGGTCTGCTCCGTTCATCAAAAGATCGGTCGCAAAGCTGTGGCGCATAGTGTGCGGTGAAACATGTTTGGTAATGCCGGCAAGCTTGGCATATTTTTGAACAATTCTTTGGATACTTCGCGACGTCAGTCGTTTAAAATCGCCGCTGTTATCCGGTGAACCCGTCTTGCCGCTATAGCTGATAAAAAGCGGCGGCAGAGAATCAGTCCGCCGAGACAGGTAACTTGCGACATTCTCTGCCGCTTGTTCGCTGATAAACACCGGCCGGTCTTTCTGTCCTTTTCCCCGCACCATAAACTCACGGCGCTTCGTATTCACGTGATCACGGTTCAAACTAACCAGTTCCGACACACGCAAGCCGCTGGAAAGGAGCAATTCTATAATAGCCTTGTCGCGCAGGCCAACTTCAGTAGATGCGTCGATGGTGCTCACTAGGCGTTTAATCTCGTCTTTGCCTAGAAATGTCACTTGTTTGCGATTAATCTTTGGTAGTTCAATTTTTGACGGTTCAAGCGTCTCGATATTTCGCTTTGAGCAGTAAGCGAGAAAACTGCGCAGCGCAATCAGGTGATACCCTTGGGTAATGGTCGCTAGTTCATCATCGTTATCATTTTTATAGCGGTTCAGCCACAGCCGCCATTTTCGCACCATTTCGCTGTTTATCTTTGAAACTTGCACGTCGCCGGCAAATTCTACTAGGCGTTGAAGGTAGAGGTGGTAATTCTCTACCGTTTTTTGCGAACGCCCGCGCTCTACTTCCAGGTGTTCTAAAAAGTCGATAATGAGTTCAGAAAGATACATATGCTTTCAGTATAACGTAAATATTGTGCGACATAAAAAGAAACAACTCGACAAAGTACTAGACGACTCGCTTATGCTTTTATATACTAATAAGCAATATGGCAAACGATGCGCCAAAGCAGAAGAATAGCAAAAAACAACCCAAAAGGGCGCTCATTGTTGGCGTACTCGTTTTGTTTATTGTTCTTTTTGCTGGCGGTATCTTTTTGGCCTTTAAGTTAATAGACTCTTCACAGCCCAAGCAAGGGTCGCTTTCACCGCAAGAAGAAGCGATTGCCGAGCAACAGGAAGTAGTAAAGAGGGCAAGTGGTGAAGAGAAGGCCGAAGCATTAAATGACTTGGCGGGTTTATATGAAAATAACAATCAACCCAATAAAGCCATTGAAGCTAGAAAAGAATCATATAACATTGAAAAAGACCCCAACACCGCTTCTTCAATTGCTCTCGCCGCTTGTAAGCAAAAAGACAAAGCAACGTGTCAGGAGTTTTTAGAGGCGACAATCAATGGTTTTAAAACCAATTCGGATAGCCCCAATGCCTCATTTTTACCCTACTATGAACGACGTCTTGTCGCTGTTAAGCAGGGCAATCTCAAGGATGAACCGAGCTTTATGGAGGGGTTAGAACCGTAAAGCTGAGACAGGGGTGAGACAGCATAGCGACCTCGTTTTATATTGCTAAAGGTTGACAATTTTTAATCTTTGTTATACAGTGAAACTATCCAGTAAGCAAGAGAGTAAGCTGGAGGTAGTGCTCCCTATTTTTAAAAACAATTTGAAAAATAGAAGACGGGCACTTTAATAAAAAAAGTTGAGAAGCTAAAACGTTTCTTACCTGGCTAACGCTGTGGTTTTTTCTGGACTCTTAAAAACGGAAGAAACTGCCAGCGTTAGCTGGGTAATACCGCCCCGCTAAGAACCAACGGAGGTGACATCATGACTGTTTCCAAGCGAAACACGTTCATGTTCGCCGCCCTGGCTCTCATGGCTGGGGTGGCGATGATTATCGCATTCACTCTGAGTAGCAGCAACGTGACTCAGGCGAGTGCGAAGCAGACGCAAAGCAGCAAGGCGAAGACCAGCAAACTCGGCGGCCCGAAGTGGCAGTTGCAGTTTCAGAGGCGCTTCGACCCGATCCGCAAAGCGGTCTACTGGGGCAATGGCTCCGGCTGCAAGATCAACAAGGCAGCTCGTCTGTCGCGGAAGATCAACTGGCAGAAAGTGTTGCCCAAACTCCATGTCAATGTGGCGTGGAATGAAGGTGTCAGTCGCTGGATTACGTTCTATCCGCGGGCAATCATTGCTCTGGAACAGGGCAAAAAGAAGTTGTCGAAGCGGTTGGGCAAGAGAGGTAACGCATTGCTTCAGCGCGCTAGCCAGCAGGGTGAAATATCCACTCCTACGTCATCGCCCAATTTTGACACGATGTCGCAGGACCTGCTTCTTCTGAAGACTGGCTTTTACATCTCGCACTGCTAGTTTCTCAACCTGGTGACCCCTCGGTGAAACGAGGGGTCACCATACCCCCTGAGTATTGAGTTTCAAAGGCTTAGTTTTCAGGAGGTATTTAAACACTGGACGATCTGCTTATGCTTTTATATACTAAGAAGCAGCATGGCAGCACAGCCAATTATAAAAGATAAAAATATATATACGCTCATTGTCAGCTATCTGGTTATAGGCGGTTTTTTTCTATTAGTTCATCTGTTTTTCTTTGCTCCTGTCGCCGAAGGGGCAGCCACGCAAAATATGCCCGCCCAGGATGATTTCACGAATACTGGCGGACCGGGTGAGCCTGGTGTGAAGTTAGTTGTGTCTAATCAAAGCCCCGGTAACAGTTTGATAGCGCCACAATCGATAGTACGTATTTATTCAAAAACAAAAAATGTTCGAGTTGAAATTGCTGGCTGGCGGCATTGTGCTGGTAATCATGACACGAATTATATTTCTAAGACAAACTTTATGGTTTTTAGAACCAATCAGAATGAAATTCAATCGGGCTTTGCTAAGACACCGTTTGATAATGGCGGTAACTGTGGCAGTAATGAAACAAGAGTACTTAATGTCACTGCGGGGCAAAAGTCACAATTGCCTGGTCATCGGGATTATTATGTTCTTATTTTTCGAGCCGATCTTACTGGTGGTGGGGTAAACAGCTTTAACTTACGATCGCCAGGTAACAGAATAGGCTATTCCGATACTGCCAGTGAACGCTTTGCCTTGCAAGACAGAACCCGTGATTATAATACGAAAATGAATGCTAAGTTTGAGTTTGCACCGCCATGTGATTTCACTAGGAATCAAACGGTTTATTTACGTTGGTCAGATGATGACTATAACGCTTCACCACAATCACCATTTAATGGTCAGCTTGATGCATCTTTAGAGGAAAGAGCGCCAGGTAGTGGTTGGAGGACAATTATAGGGAGTATGAAGAATAAATTTAGGGGAAGTCAAAGTTCAAGTAGTCAGGATTTTGTGGCAAAACCTGACCATAAATATCGCTGGACGTGGAAAAATGTCGCCAAAAGCAATGGTATTCAATTCAAATTGCCATTTGACAGCTTTTGGTTTGATACCGACTGTCCACCTGAAGAAGGCTGGCGTAACACCGTTGCCACTTCTGTGAACCTCAAAAGAGTTCAATTTGTGAGGGTCGATGTTCCTGCCGGCCCGGATACGAAGCCCACAAAGCCTAATCAGCCGAACGTACCCAAGCCGAATGCCAATAACCCAGGCTCACTACAATATACTCCTGGTATGGACTGTAGCGAGTTTAGTAGCCAGACTAATAGGAATCGGTGTAATACTTGGAATGACTATCATAATAGATTAGATGACTATCGCGATCGACTAAGTAAGTATAACGCTCGCCAAGCTGCTAAACAGACTAACCGTGATCGAGCAGTTAACGCATTGCATAGGATTCGCTTTACGCATAAAATCACTAACCGCGCTCCTTCTGCAGCTAACGTCAAGCACGGTGCCACACCAGCCAATAGTGGTGGTTGTAGCAGCAGTACCGCCATTTCCTCTTATTGTGCTCGCATACAATACCGTGTCTTTGATCAGTCTAATGGGGGATGGAGTGAGTGGCGATGGCGTTTCTCTGACAATTCAGCCGTTTCATCAGCTAGTGAGTCTCAGGAAAATATTAACAATCGTGGTTACAGCGTTCGCCTAGACAAGCGACAAACAAGACACGTTTATCGTGATATTTGGAATACGGCTCAACGTCCTCAGGGTATGCCACCCGCCTCAAAATCGATGGATGACTCGCCGCGTACGACGGCTGTGAATCTTCACCATTTATTAAAAGCTCCTCAGCAAGGTGATCAATATTGTGAGCGTGTTGCTACAAGAAAGCAATCTTTCCGTAATAATGAACGTATTCAAAGCGCTCCGAAGTGTGTAGAACTATATCCGCACGATGAAGGCGAGCCGTACTGGAATTTAAAACCGATGATTTCTGTGGGTGGCATTGTGCCGCAAGGAGAAAATGTTACCCCTCAAGCACTTGTCTATCTACCGGTCAATGATAATGGTTATGATAATGATGACGACATTGAAGAACCCGGCAAAGATGGTGACGGGCCAGATGGAGAGCCGTATACTTCAGCTCAAACCGTTTGGGAGGTGAGCACATTCACTATGCCACCAAACTTTTCGCTAGGCGATCTTGATCACGGTAACCTAGACACGGTTAATATGAATGGTCTTGGCGGCTGTCAGTGGATCATGCAACAAGCGCCAATGGCTCAGAATTGTCATCCAAACAGCAATGCTGTGGGTACGTGGAATCCGAGTCATGCGCCAACTGGTTTATCTCCTAACCCGGGCGGCACTGGTCATTTACCGGTTGGTTCACAGATTTGCTTCATGACAAGCGTGAACCACCCCATGGAAGGTCATCCTGGCGATGCGGCGATAAGGGGGCATTGGCGACATAGTCCTGCTGCCTGTGCAACGATAGTAAAAGCACCCAAAGTACAGTTCTTGAATGGCGATGTCCGAGCCGGACGTGGTTTCGAAGGATATAATATGGAGGGTCAGCTTGATGCAACTCCTGGAGTATGTTCGCCAGCGGCTGGAAATAAGGCCAATATCGTGACAAGCTCCTCTGCTTACGGCTCATGGGTGGAATATGGTGCTTTTGCAACGGGTCAGATTGCTGGCTTTAGTTCAGCCGCGACACCATCAAGTACTCGGTTAACATTTGGTAATAACGGTACCTCTGGTAATTTCACCTTTGCGAACTGTATGCCGAATTACTTTGGATGGGTAGATGATACCAAGGCTACTAATGTTAACGGTCAAGCGAGTGGTCTGAATGTAGCAAGTCTTAATGGTAATGCGCAAAATCAGTATATGACAACAGGTCAAAACGTTACTATCAACGGAGCGTCTAATATAGCGAACAAAGCTATCCTAAAGGTAAGTGGTGGAAATGTTACCATCAATGGCAATCTTACTTTTGCTAATGGACCATATAGTTCAATCGGTGATCTGCCACAACTCATCATCATTGCCGATGGTGACATCACTATTAATGAAAACGTAGAGCAGATTGATGCCTGGTTGATTGCCAGAGGAAAGATTAATACGTGCGGCAGTAATGTGACTCCTAATAATTTCCAGTGTACGAGACAGTTGCGTATTAATGGTCCTGTTGCCGCTTCAAAGCTGAACCTCTATCGAACGTTTGGCGCTGATATGACAACGCCCGATGTCTCAAGGCCTGCGGAATTATTTACCTTGCATCCGGTGCATTTGCTGAAGCGTTATGCGCCAAATGATCGAAACAGTACCAATCCGAGCACGACTATTCTCTCTGAAATAGAATTGCCACCTCGCTACTAGTAGAGAACTCAATTTCAGGTTAAAATTATAACAAGATGAGTATATTTGAAGCAGCTCTACTGGGAGTAGTGCAGGGATTGACAGAGTTTATCCCTATTTCCAGCTCCGGGCATTTGGTGATTGGGCAATATTTCTTTCAAGGCAGCTCCAACCATTTATTTTTGGAATTTATCAATATAGGCACGGTCGTTGCCCTGCTGATCTACTTTCGTAAGAGAATCATCGCTATCTTACAGGATATTTTTGTGCAGAAAAAATATGATTTGGCGCGAAATATCATCATCACAGCACTCCCCGCTGGAATAATCGGTTTTTTCTTTGCTGATTTTATCGCTGCGACAGCGTTTTTTAATAATATTTGGGTGGTCGTCGTAGCATTAGCGTTAGTCGGTGTTTTGATGATTGTACTTGAAAAACTGCCAAAGAAATCTCCAGTGAAGAGCGGTGAGACATTGAACGCTCCCCGAGCACTTGCTATTGGTATTGCTCAGGTATGTGCACTTATCCCCGGAGTATCTCGTTCCGGCTCAACCATTATTGCCGGGCGTTTTATGGGCTTAAAACCGGATGTGGCGGCAGAATATAGTTTTTTAGTATCTATTCCTATCATGCTGGGTGTGACGGCCAAAGTGTTTTTAAAGGTGGGTGATAGGGCCTATTTTGCGGCTAACTGGGAAATGCTGATAATTGGCAACATTACAGCGCTGATTTCTGGCCTCATTGCGATTGGCTTTTTGATGAAATATCTGTCCAAAAACGACCTATCACTTTTTGGCTGGTACCGCGTCGGCCTCGCAGCGTTGGTTTTAACTGTTCTTCTGTTACAATAGTTTGAGAAGAAAAAAGTTATTCGTTATTTAAAAGAGGAGCAGTTATTTATGGAAAAAACACTTGTTATTTTAAAGCCGGATACTATTCAGCGTGGGTTAGTAGGTGAGATCATCACACGTTTTGAGCGTTCTGGTATTTCAATTATTGCTATGAAAATGGTAGCACCGGACAAAGAGCACTTCCATGAACACTATGAAGGCATTAGCAAGCTGATTAGTCGCTGGGGCGAAGATATTTTTGAGATTACGCTTAGCGCAATGACGGAAAGCCCGGTGATTGCGATGGTGCTTGAGGGGGTGGAGGTAGTGGAGCATGTGCGAAAGATGGTCGGCACAACTGACCCGAAAGATTCTGCACCTGGAACTATTCGCGGCGACTATACGCACGTAACTCGTGGATATACCAATCCAAAAGGTGCAACGTTGCCAAATATTCTGCATGCTTCAGGGAATGCAGAAGAAGCTGAGCAGGAAATTGCCCTCTGGTTTGATGATGACGAAGTCTATGACTATGAAACAGCCCATATGCCTGTTGTTAAAGGCCGTATTCCGAAGAAAAAGAAGTAAACTGCAGAGCTGCGCTATAATAGCTCTATGCCTCGGTAGCTCAATGGATAGAGCAGCTCCGTCCTAAGGAGAAGGTTGTAGGTTCGACTCCTACCCGGGGTACCAAAAAACAACTTTTTCGGAAATTGAGTGCGAAAAAAGTTGTTTTTTGGTAGAGTTTTTATATGAGTAGTATTGATTGGGATCAGGTTTACGTCAATAACATAACTAACCAGAGAGATTATGCAGCATTTACTACCAATGACCTTTCTTTTCTTCTTGGAAAGTTGCCGAAAAGAAACACGGCTTTAGATATTGGTTGCGGGACAGGACAGGTTTGCAGGGATTTGTTTCATAGAGGTTTTAACGTGCTCGGTGTGGATATATCCAAAGAAGCTATAAAACAGGCGAGAGCATCAACAAAATATCTTGGCGAAGGTATTGATTTTATGCAATGCGATATTGAAGCCGATGAATTACCAGGAGAATTAGCGGATTTGATTGTATGTAAGTACACTTATGCATTTTTTAATGATAAAGAATTGTTCATAAAAAAAGTTTTGTCCAAAATGCATCCTGATAGTTTATTAATAATTATTTTGTCTTCTCCCCAACATGTACCGGACGATAAAAAACATATCACTGTTGATTGTAACGAAGTTATGAAGGAGTTGAATTTGTATTTTGGTTTAGTGGAACATAGTGTACGTAGACATGATGATTTTTACTTTTGTTATTCTTAACGTGGAGTAATTTTGAGAAGTCTTTATGCTAAAATAGAGACAAATAATTATGAAAAAGCAATTTGAAGGACAAAGGGATGATGAGCAGGTTCTTTTTGTGTTTCGTCGACACATTATTGCGCTTCGAAAAGGCTTTTATGGCTTGTTGATTCCCTTTGCTCTGGCATCAATCCCTTCTTTAATTTGGCCAGGTTACCTGGAGTTGCTTGCTGTGGCATTAGCGGGGTTTGTGGTTGGTCTGCTGATATTCTTTTATTTCTGGATCGGATGGTACTTCACGGTTTTTATTGTGACTAATCAGCGGATCCGGCAGGTTACGCAAAAGAGCCTGTTTGGTACGAGCGTGATTGATTTAAGCATATCCAAGATACAGAATGTGAGTTATAATATTCCTGGATTTACGGGTGAAATATTTGGGTTTGGTACGATTGTTATCCAAACATATGTAGGGGATCTGGTGTTGGACCGTGTTCCTCACCCCAGTAAGACATATAATAAATTGCAAGATGCAGTAAAATTGGCAACAGAAGACAAAGGGCATGATGAAGAGATTGAAGAATAAAGTTATAAAAAAGACAACGACTACAGCAGTAGCAAAGCCTGCCACGCGTATTACGAATGATACGGTGAAGGAATATCGTGAACAAGTACTGGCTGAGGGGAGGAAGTTTAAATATCCTGTTCAGTATTCTCGTCATAAGCTCGTGATTAATTCAATCCTTATTACTCTTGTCACACTGGTTTTACTAACCATTTTTATATGGTGGCAGCTATATCCGGTACAAAATACGGGCCGCTTTTTTTATAGAGTAACGCAGCTGGTACCTATCCCTGTTGCCTCGGTTGATGGTGCGTGGGTACGATATAGTGACTACCTCGTCCGCTATCGCAGCTCAGAGCATTATTTGCAGCAAGAAGAGCCGGATAGCATGAATGCAAAGGGTACTGAAAGGCAGAAAGACCATTTAAAACGCGAGTCTATGGATCGAGCTGAGGCAGATGCCTATGCGCAAAAGCTGGCAAAAGAAAAGGGCATTACTGTCTCGGACGAAAAGGTTAATGACTTAATTAAGCAGGAAAGGGAATCCCAAAAACAGCAACTTTCTGAAAGAGCATATGAATCAGCGGTGCTACAAGGGTTTTATGGGTGGTCGCTGGATGAGTATAAAAATATTGTCAAAAACACACTCCTGAAGAGAAAAGTAGCTTTCGAAATAGATGAGAAAGCTAGAGAAAAGGTGAACAAGGTGAACAAGCAACTTCAGGTCAGGGGAGCAGATTTTGGCAAAATCGCTGCTGAGTTTTCTGATGATGAAATGGCTGAAACAAACAAGGGGGATGTTGGCTTTGTGACAAAAGACAGCCAGGATCCTGAAGGTTTAGTGAAAGCTGCGATAGCTCTCAAAAAAGGACAGACATCAAAAGTCATTAAAGGTGCAAATGCTTATTATATTATCAAGGTCACTGACACCAAGGATGATCAGGTACGCTATTCTCGTATAAAGATTAATCTCAAACAGTTTGAAGAGAATCTTAAGCAGCTGCGAAAGCAGAATAAGATAGACGAATTCATTACTATTCCTGGGGCTAAAGAAATAAGAAACGGCTAGAAAGTTTTATAGGCTGTGCAGCTCTTGTTGCAAGTTTCGGCGGGCTGCTTCTTCAAACTGCGCTTGAAACTCGTCAGTTTGAAAAATTGTTTCTTGTACTAAAAATTTTTTTAGTACCTCAGCTCTTCCAATTCGGTATAGTCCATCATTTATATGAGCGTACTCTTTTCGGATTGCCTCTTTATATTTTTGATAGGTATCTTCATTAGCGCCGAAAATAGCCAAGTCCAGATCTTGTAATAGTTGTATGTCTGGATGGGGACTATGTCGATGATGAGCGGTGAGTAAAATATATTCTCCAACCTTATCTACTTCGTGGGGTGGAATTTTACCAGCTAGCTTGCTTTTAGCTTCTACAGCGCTTGCATTTTCATTATCACCGGAGTGACTGGTGCTTTGAGTGTCTTGAATAACATCATGATAAATAATAGCCCAGCTGAGCACACGAGGATTTCTTATCCTGTCTCTATATTCTTCTGCCAGCCTCAACATTGAAAGGGGGTGATCAAAAATATGATAGAAACGCTGGGGAGTGTTATGCTCCTGTGCTGCCTCGTCTACGAGCCGTCTGGCTTCTTCTTCTGATAGTCTTTCGGAGACAAGCGAATCTAGAACCCAAGCACTTAATTCTATTCTCTCGCCTAGTCCAGTATAAATTTCTTTCATTTGGCATTACATAATATATCACAAAACATGACGAAGCCCCACTAACGAGATGGGTTAATGCAGTAAACCTTGAAGGGCCTACCGCAACACAACGTCTTGTGGGGCTATGTGGCGTGGTGCGGGATTTTTTTAATCTTCCCTGCGCCAAAAAACTTGCGGAAGAATTGACTCCTGTTTGGCTGTTCCTCTGCAACCCCGCCGTTGTTGGTAATCAAACGAGATCGCCCGTAGCTATCTCGCACAACAACCGTATCGCCGGGTCGCAAGAGGGTGAACTTTACAGTCTCCTCCGACTGACCGGGGGATGGTCTTCCCTCGTAAATCACTTCCCACTCATAGTGATAGGGATCCCTTAGAAAGCCTACATCTATGCTTCTAGGAATAACATCGATAGCCGGCATGGCTTTAATGCGTTGCACTACAACAACATCTTTATCGATGAGGCAACGATGGACATCGTTAACACTCTCGACTTCCCGGAGCCTCTTTCGCATCTCTCCTCCTAAATAAAAGAGCAATTCCTGTTCTTGCAAAGAAGAACTTACCACCGTTAAGAAATCGTATTAATTATATACTATACATTTAAAAATCGCTATAAATAATAGCGATTTTACTGAATTCTGGCGGGCCCGACCGGATTCGAACCGGCGATCTCCTCCGTGACAGGGAGGCGTGTTAGGCCAGACTACACCACGAGCCCATAGCTGGCTTTTGACTTAGATAATGGTAGCAGTTTTAAAGCTAATATGCAATGATAAAGCAATTTTCAGAACAGGGATAAACTGCTATAATTGCCAAAGTGCCAGGCCGCTGTAGCTCAGTTGGTAGAGCGGCGCTTTCGTAAAGCGTAGGTCAGCGGTTCGAATCCGCTCAGCGGCTCCATTATTAGTGGTGAAGCGATTATGGAGTGATATAATGATGACAATGAAGACACATATTAGAACTGCATTTAAACATGCTATCAGAGATAGAAGTTGGATTATTGGGGCTGGGGTTTTAGTAATAGCATCTTTTTTGTTGGTGATTATATTACTTTTGCAAATTCGTCCCTCTGATCTACAGCTGCCAGTACACTATACTTCATATGGTACAGCTAATTTCTATAGAGATAAATGGTATTATCTATTCAGTTTTGTATTATTTGCTATTTTTGTAATGCTTATGAATCTTGCAATAAGCCTGAAGCTGTATGAGCAAAAAGATCGTGAATTGTCGATCTTTTTGCTGGGCTTGAGTACGGTTATTATAATAATCGCATTTTTTATCATATCCTCGCTATTTAGAATTGCTTTGATATCACAATGACAAATATTGAAATTCCTTTAGGCAAGCGAACCAGGCAGTATCGTTTTTTTGAAGTGCTCCCGGCTATTTTGAGCTACGGTTCTATTATTCTATTAATTGTGCTCAGTCTCATTAATCCTCTCTGGGCTGCAGTGTATCTGTTGCTATTTATTTTAACGCAGTTTATAAAAGCACTTGGCATTGCTTTCCGTACCATCCATGGGCGAAGCTTGTTGGATAAAGCACAGAGAGTAGATTGGGCAACTCGCCTAAATGACCTGGAAGATCCTAAAAAGAGCGTAAAAGAGCGTAAAGCTCAGTTGAGGAGAGATGAGAGCTGGCGTTTCAAGCTGCATGTTGAGAATCTGCAGCGTCTTGCGAGAGCGAATGAGAAATATCCAAAGCCATCTGAGCTGTATAACGCAGTAATTATTGCAACGTATAATGAAGGGATTGAAGTATTAGAGCCCACAGTTAAGTCAGTTGTTGAAACTGACTATACTAATGAAAAAATTATTCTTGTAATAGCGTATGAAGAGCGCGGTGGCGCTGCTATTGAAAAGACGGTCAAAGCCTTGAAGAAGAAATATGGTCATAAATTTCATTCATTTCATCTGGTGAAGCACCCTAAGGATATTCCTGGGGAAGTAGTTGGAAAAGGGGGTAATATTACCTATGCTGGGAAATACTTAGCACAATGGCTTCAAAAACAATCAATTATGGCAGATAAAGTAGTTGTCACAACGCTTGATAGTGACAATCGCCCGCATAAAACATATTTTTCTTATGTAACCTATGAATATATTGTCCATCCGGATAGACTTCGAGTAGCATTTCAGCCGATTTCCCTGTTCTTTAATAATATTTGGGATGCTCCGGCGCCAATGCGGGTTGTCGCAACGGGTAACTCGTTTTGGAATATCATTAGCTCAACTCGTCCATATTCTTTGCGTAACTTTGCCTCGCATTCTCAGGGAATGAAAGCGCTCGAAATGATGAACTTTTGGAGTGTGAGAACAATTGTTGAAGACGGACATCAATATTGGCGTAGTTATTTCTTTTTTAAAGGTCATTATTCAGTCATACCGATTTATGTGCCGATCTATCAGGATGCAGTGCTTACTGAGTCATACAGGAAGACTCTAAAAGCACAGTTTATTCAGTTGCGGCGCTGGGCGTACGGTGCTTCTGATATTGCCTATGTCTCAACGAATATCTTCACAAAAGACAGGGAAGTACCTTTTTTCCCGGCTCTGGCACGTCTTATTCGACTCATAGACGGCCATGTATCACTGGCGGCAATGCCGATTATTATTGCTTTTGGGGCGTGGGTGCCACTTTTTCTTAACAGTGCTGCGTCGCGCAGTATCATTGCCCATGAGCTGCCTGTCACAGTGAGTCGTATTCAACAGATAGCATTGATCGGTATCCTTATTACTGTCTTCTTAGCGTTCAAGATGCTGCCGCCGCGTCCAGAGCGCTATAAACGACACAGAAGCGCATTAATGGTCTTACAGTGGTTCTTGATGCCGATAACGGCGATTTGCTATACATCTATCTCGGCATTTAATTCGCAAACCAGACTTTTGATAGGCAAATATCTTGATAAATTTGATGTGACTGAGAAATCAGTGAAAAAGTAATTTCTTATTCTAGTGCTTTGTAGTGTCGTACGGCATATTGTTCGCCTGCAAGAGGGTCAAAAGCCTTCACTATACTGTGGGTTGTTTTAACGATGTGTGCTGAAGAAATAACAAGCTGCTTGCTTAATAAGAGGCTATTCTCAACAGTTTGTGCAAGCCAATAGGCTTTCGAAGCTTTCTCGGGTGCGTGCCCAAAACAAAGTGCGATATCTTGAATGAGAATCCCTGGGTCAAAAGGGCTTTCATCCTTACTGGATTGAACAACAAGTTCATCATTGCTGGAAACACGCTCATAGGTAGTAAAAGTACACTGGCATTTCATGCATCTACGCCGTCGCCAAACCTGAGGATTAGTTTTTTGTGTCCGAGAGTTAATGACACTCGTTTTTTGATAAGAACAATTAACACATACCATAGCTATATATTGACATACAGCTATTAAAAAAGCGAGTGGAAAACTAATGTGAATAAGTAAAAAATGAGGATAACTTAAACTAATAAGGTATCCTCAATAGGAGTAAAAGTAATGTTATTTACTTTACTATACGCTTTTTGAGCTGACGATGAACCTGATTAGGAGCCACATCAAACTCGAAATAAAGCTGAAATTGGTCTAATTTTGATTTTTGACTTTTTGCTTCTTTATGATTACTCATGCTTTTATACTAGCACAAGTAGTATAAAAAGTCAATGTACACAATAGTGTTCAAACATATCATCACGTGCATAAATATTCTGTTCAATGGAGGGGGACTATGAGGGGTCTGCTATAATTACCCTATGAAACCCCAATCTGTCGATGAGTACATAGATAGCTTTACTGGCGAACAGAAAGCAAGGCTCCTAGAGCTACGTAATATATTAAGGGCAACTTTGCCTGATACTGCGGAGACTTTGAAATGGGGTAACCCAGCGATCATCGACAAAGACGGCATGATTTTACTCATTTTTGCGGGTTACAAACAGCACATCAATCTTATAGTAACACCAAGCACCAAACGGGCTTTGGTAGATGAACTAGCCGCATACAAAACTGGCAAAGGGTCGGTGCAACTTGTTTACGATAAGCCGTTGCCCGTAGAGTTAATTGAAAAAATAGCATTGTATAGGGTACATGAATACCACGAACAAGGTGTTAAGTGGATGTAAGGAGGTGACTTAGAAGAATAAAAAAAACAGGTGTAACACACCTGAGTTCTAAGTCTATCTTATTTTGGTGGGCTCTAGAGGACTCGAACCTCTGACCTCATCCACGTCAAGGATGCGCTCTAGCCAACTGAGCTAAGAGCCCGCAACTTATAAAAGCATAGCAAAAACAGGGGCGACTAGCAATAAAACGTGCTACAATATGTATCAGTTATGGAGAGAAAAGACAAAATATTCAAAATGCGCCACAGTTTGGCACATATTTTAGCTGCCGCTGTGCAGCGTTTGTGGCCAGAGGCAAAATTTGGTGTTGGGCCAGTGGTGGAAAATGGTTTTTATTACGACATTGATATTCCTGGCGTGACTATTTCGACTGATGATTTCCAGCGTATTGAAAAAGAAATGCAGAAAATCATTCAAGAAGGGCAAGTGTTTGAGCGCAGTGAGAAGCTGATTGATGAGGCAATTGAGTGGGCAAAGACTGCGAATCAGCCATATAAAGAAGAACTTCTTAATGATTTGAAGCGTTCTGGCACCACGGTAGCGAAAGATATTGATAGCGAAGAGCTTGGCATTGAGAGTCAGGATGGCGCAGCTGTTGAGTCAGTTTCTTTTTATCAAAACGGGGATTTTCTCGATCTTTGCCGAGGGCCGCATGTTGAGAATACGAAAGAAACCGGGGCATTTAAACTGATGCGAGTGGCCGGTGCGTATTGGCGGGGTAAAGAAGGTAATCCACAAATGCAACGTATCTATGGGGTTGCATTTGAGACGAGCGAAGAGCTAGATAAATACTTACAAATGTTAGAGGAAGCAAAGAAACGCGACCATCGTAAGCTTGGAAAAGAATTGGATCTTTATACAACCTCCCCACTAGTTGGCGTGGGTCTGCCGATGTTTACACCGCGAGGAACAGTTTTACGTGAGGTATTGGCGGAGTATTCTAATCAGCTTCGTCAAAAGTTTGGGTTTGAGAAGGTGTGGACACCGCATATTACTAAAAAAGATTTATATGAAGTGTCTGGGCATTGGGCAAAGTTTGGCGACGAGCTCTTTTTAGTCAAAAGCCAAGAAACGAGCGATGAAATGGCACTAAAACCAATGAATTGCCCACATCATACGCAAATTTTTGCGTCTCAACCACGCAGTTATCGAGATATGCCGGTGAGATTTATTGAAACGACAACTGATTATCGAGATGAGAAAACAGGTGAGCTGGGCGGTTTGAGCCGTGTACGCTCTTTAACGCAAGATGATAGCCATGTTTTTTGTCGACCAGATCAAATTGAGCAGGAAATAGACAATCTGTTAGCTGCTGCGAGTGAGTTTTATGCGACTATCGACATGAAGCTGAAAGTGCGCCTCAGTTATCGTGATGATTCAGATATCTATTTGGGCGATAATGCGTTGTGGCAGTCGGCTCAAAAGCAACTGAAGCAAGCGGTACAAAAGAATAATCTGGAATATTTTGAAGAAGAAGGTGAAGCAGCCTTCTATGGACCGAAGATTGATTTTATGGCGACTGATGCAATTGGTCGTGAACATCAAGTAGCGACCGTACAGCTTGATTTTGTACAGCCTGAGCGCTTTTCATTGAGCTATACTGCTCAAGACAGTTCTAAGCAACAGCCAGTCATGATTCATTGTGCGCTTTTAGGGAGTATCGAAAGATTCTTAAGTGTATTTATTGAACACACGGGTGGCTGGTTTCCGTTTTGGACTGCGCCAGAACAAGTACGTATTTTGACGATCAATGATAATGTAAAAGATTATGTTGAAGAAATTACAGCGATATTATCAGAGGTAACATCAATGAATCCTGTGAAATACAATGAAGTGAGATTTATGGTAGATAATCGAAATGAAAGTTTGGGTAAGAAAATCCGTGAAGCAACGTCAATGAAGATTCCTGTGCAGCTTATTGTTGGACCGAAAGATAAAGAAGCTCGAGAGGTGAGCGTGCGCACACAGCAGGGTGAAGAAAAAGTTGCTCTCGAGAAATTAAAAGATTACGTAACATCTCTATAATGCAGCGAAAACCAACTGACCAAGGTTTTAAGAACAGAGTGTATGATTTAGTGGCGCAAATTCCTTATGGTAAGGTGATGACTTATGGTGATATTGCAGCTTTGTGCGGACAAGCGCATGCTGCGAGGATTGTGGGTGGTTTGGCTCACTTTGGACCAACTGAACTGCCGTGGCACCGAGTGGTAAATCGGCAGGGCAGTTTAGCAAGCGGTTATTATGGCGGGAAGCTCGGACACAAAAAAGCACTTGAAGCTGAGGGATTTGAGGTTGACGATAATTTTTTGATTGTCAATTTTGAGGAATATCGATGGTATCCAGAGATACAAACACCCAGCCATTGATTGTCATTGTTGGACCAACGGCGAGTGGAAAAACAACCGCTGCAATTGAAATAGCTAAGAAAGTTGGTGGAGAAATTATCTGTGCTGATTCTCGCACGGTTTATAAGGGTATGGATATCGGCACAGCCAAGCCAACCCTAGAGCAACAGAAAGAAGTATCTCACCACCTCCTCGATGTGGTGTACCCTGATGAAAAGTTTTCAGCGGCTGATTTTCAAAAACTTGCAAAAGAGGAAATTACTGATATTCGTTCTCGAAAAAAAGTGCCAATCATGGTTGGCGGGACGGGTTTATATGTTGACAGTATCATTTTTGATTATGTATTTGGTGTTCAATCTTCAGAAAAGTTGCGCAAAAAGTTTGAAAAATCCACAATTGAGGAATTATGGGAATATTGTGTTAAAAACAATGTAGAATTACCTGAAAATAAACATAATAAACGATATATTATTCGAGCAATTGAACAAAATGGTATCAATAACCACAAGCGTAATAAGATTATTGATAACTGTTTTGTTGTTGGAATAGCTACGGATAAAGAAGAGCTGAGAAGAAGAATTATGACCAGAGCAAACGGTATATTTTCCGAAGAATTGATGCAAGAGACACAACGTTTAGCTGATATATATGGCTGGAGCCATGAGTCCATGACAGCGAATATATATGCTTTGGCCGATAAGGTCAATCGTCAAGAACTCACCCGGGAAGAAGCTTTGGAAAAGTTCGTTACTCTAGACTGGAGGCTTGCCAAAAGACAGCTGACCTGGCTAAAACGCAATCAAGAAATAGCGTGGGTGAATAGGCAGAGGGTGATAGATGTCGTTATGAAATATTTTACTGCTCGTCAAACATGGCTTAACTGTGCTACTATAGAACACGATAGTTATACGAGGGACAGTTATGATTGACTCATTATTTGGTTCAAAAACACGGGTGAAACTTCTGCATTTATTCCTTAATAATCCAGGAAAGGCTTTTTATGTACGTGAGATCACCCGCAAAATTGATGAACAAATAAATTCTGTTCGTCGAGAACTTGCGAATATGCTTAGCGTCGGGGTTATTAAGAGTGATAGTTCAGATAATAAGCTTTATTACGAGGTGAACCAGCAGTACGAGCATTATAAACCGCTGCGACAGATTTTTGCAGATGGTCCGATTGATGAAGTTGAGCAAAAACCTGAACCATATGCTGATCAGGCTCGACTAAAACAGCTGGGCGATGTGCGTCTGGTCGTTTTGTGCGGGAGCTTAGTGCATCATTCTGCCAGCAAAGTTGATGTATTGCTCGTCGGTCGGCTTAATAAGACCCAAGTGAAGCGATATGTTAAAGAGTTGGAGGCATCTGAAGATAAAGAGCTAAATTATACTGTTATGTCATATGATGATTTTTATTATCGACTGAGCGTGAAAGATAAGTTTATTACGGAAATAATAAGCGGCAAGCATACGGTTTTGTTGGATACCGAGAAAATACTGAAGGGCTAAAGGAGGAATAAAATATGGAAATCGAATATAAAGGTGCAAATT
This sequence comes from uncultured Candidatus Saccharibacteria bacterium, assembly GCA_964570845.1. GTDB lineage: Bacteria > Patescibacteriota > Saccharimonadia > Saccharimonadales > Saccharimonadaceae > CAZLCC01. The sequence continues at coordinate 388,725 of CAZMZB010000001.1, forward strand.
GCTTAGAAATTACAGTTAATAAAGCCGTGGTAGTCGTCGATCCAAAACTATCATTGGTTGGGCTGAAAGACTATGCACCTAAAGATACTATTCAAATAGCTACCTCTGAGGAATTTATAGTGCGTAATGCAGGGCAGAAACTTACTATTGATGGACCTGGCGAATATGAGGTTTCTAATGTGTCCGTAAAGGGGGTTTCTGCGGGTCGCCATATTGATACTGAGCTAGATGAGCATAAAGCGACTATTTATCGTTTAGAGGCAAATGGGATTCGAGTTGGTATTATTGGGCATATTCAGGGTAAACTGAGTGATGCTCAGCTTGAGGAGTTGGGTGTTCTGGATGTTCTTTGCATTCCTGTCGGAGGTAGAGGATACACGCTTGATGCGCATGCTGCGGTTGCAATGACGCGTCAAATTGGACCAAAAATGGTTATTCCAACGCATTATGCTGATAAGCAGTTGAATTATGAAGTTCCACAAGATGAATTAACACCATTTATGCAAGAGTTGGCAGCATCTTCCAGTGAAACAACAGCAAAGTTAAAGCTCAAGAGTAGTGGAGTATTGCCTGAGACATTAACGCTTGTTGAGCTAACTCGTACCTCTTAATCCTAAGTTTATTGGAAAGATAAAAGAGTGTCTTATAAACTAGACACTCTTTTTAATGTAAGAGAAGGCTTAAAGAACGCCTTTTTTCTTGAGAGTCCGAATTGCCTGGGTGCTCAAAGTCATGGTTACTTTTTTACCATCAAGCAAAAATGTTTTTTTCTGAAGGTTGGGTTTAAATACTCGCTTTGTTCGGCGTAATGAAAAACTCACGTTATGTCCGTGCTGCTTACCTTTGCCTGTCATTTCACATCGTGATGCCATAATCTCTTTTCTCTCTTTCTACAATCATCAATACTACTGTTTTTTATGCACTGAGTCAAGTGCTTGCTATACTTGTGTGGTATGGATATTGCATTTATCGCTACACTTATTGTGATAATTCTTATTTCAATGACGCTACACGAGGCGATGCACGCTTTTACGAGCTATTGGCTAGGCGATCACACAGCTAAATCAGAAGGGAGATTAACACTTAATCCAATTGCACATATCGACCCCTTTTTGACGCTTATATTGCCAGTCGCGCTTGCTTTAACGGGGGCACCAATTTTTGGCGGCGCAAAACCAGTACCATTTAACCCGATGCATCTTCGCTATGGGGATTTCGGACCAGCAATTGTTGCGATAGCTGGACCACTAACAAACTTTCTCTTAGCCTTTCTTGGGTTTATCGTTTTTGTGATGGTCGGCGGCTCGCATACTGCAGCAGGTGGTATTGTCTTTTTGTTTATCACAGTTAATTTGGGCTTTTTCTTATTTAATATCCTTCCCATTCCACCACTTGATGGTTCACGAGTGCTCTATGCTTTTGCGCCTGATACCGCAAGACGAGTGATGGAAATGATAGAGCAATATGGGATTATCCTGGTTTTCGTTCTAGTCTTGTTCTTTGGCCAATATATTGGTGCTTTTATGCGGGCAGGAATCAACTTCTTCTTAGAATTATTTAGTGCACTCTTTGGCGTGAGAGTGCTATAATAAAGGTATCCCAAGCATTCTCGCTTAGGTGCATATGATTTTCCTGAATAATCATATGATTGGGAGCTTTACATGGTATGCTTCCGTGGAGGCATATTGCGAGCACCCACCTTGCAATTACGCGGGGAGATATCTCGCATTGACGCGGGGGTGCCTCTGGGGTAACCTATGATTTTATACCGGGGTGTGGCGCAGTTGGTAGCGCGTACGGCTGGGGGTCGTGAGGTCGCTGGTTCAAGTCCAGTCACCCCGACCAGTGGAGAGACGATAGATGAGCCCGAGTCACTCTAGGGCAGAGAAACTACTCCTATATGCTAGAATTAGGTTTGAAGTAAATCGCAAAACTAGCTTATCCGAAAAGTGAGAATTGAAGAAAATATGAAACAAAAAGTATCGGTGAGAGCATTGGTGAAGCATGACAGTAAGGTCTTGCTTTTAAAACGTGCCAGTGGTCGAGAATCGATTCTGGGAAAATATGAGCTACCAGGCGGCAGTGTAAATTTTAAAGAGCAGCCAGAAGACGCGCTCAGAAGATATCTCGTTGCGCATACAGGTGTCAGTCCTGCCTCTGTGCAGCTTTTTGATGTCGTTAGCTTCATAGACCCAGATGACCCTCTGGTGCAATATATTTTTATTCTTTATTTAGTAGGTCTCAGTACAGCCGATAGAAGTATTCAGCTGAGCGATGTTTACAGTAAGTATATATGGAATAAGTTGTCAGAAATACAACCTAATCTTATTACTACTTCAACGATTACTCTGTTAGGGTTGGTGAATTCTAATGACAGCACATCACAAGGCGATAAAGCTTATGATAATAATGTAGATAAAATAACATCGGATATACATATTGTTTATTCAGATGGAGGCTCAAGGGGTAATCCTGGCCCTTCGGCAACCGGATTTGTTATTATGAACGCCCAAGAAGAAGTGATTACTGAGGGCGGCACGTATTTAGGTGTAACAACAAATAATCAAGCGGAGTATCAGGCGGTGTATGCTGCACTGCAGAAAGCAGCTGAATTAGGTATTAAGCACATTGATTTTAGGCTGGATAGTAATCTTGTAGTCAATCAGCTTAATGGAGTATATAAGATAAAGAACAGAGACTTATGGCCTATCTATGAAAAAATTAAAGAGCTGACGACTCAGTTTGATCATATTACATTTACGCACGTACGGCGTGAATTCAACAGATTTGCTGATGGTATTGTAAATAAAGTGCTTGATGAGCATAATGAAAGTTCTTAAGAGAAAATGGAGTATAATGGAGGAAGGGTAGATTGCTAGGTTATCACTTGCAATTTTGCGAGAGGAAAGTCCGGGCAACATAGGGCAGGACAGTTGCTAACGGCAACCAGAGGTGACTCTAGGGAAAGTGCCACAGAGACAATACCGCCTTCTTCGGAAGGTAAGGGTGAAAAGAGTGAGGTAAGAGCTTACAGTTAAATATGGCGACATATTTGAGAGGTAAACCCTGTCTGTTGCAAGGAGGTCTGTTTTCGTTCCTCGTGAGCGATGGTAGCCCGCCAACAGGCTGATTTAATCCGCTTAACTGCATAGGTGACTGTGTGGTCAGATAGATGATAACCCACGACAAAACCCGGCTTATCGGCAGTCTATCCTATAGTAAAATACACCCATTTTAATGGGTGTATTTTACTATAGGAAACAAAAAGTGATTATTTAGAGCCAGCTTCTTTGATAGCAGAAAATACTTTTGGTTCGTTCACGGCAAGTTCAGCGAGTGTTTTTCTGTCGAGCTCAATATTGTTCTTTTTAAGCCCGGCGATGAAACGGCCGTATGTTGTGCCGTTCTCGCGTGCAGCAGCGTTGATACGGGTGATCCATAGGCTACGGATGTCTCGCTTTTTATTCCGTCGATCTCGGTAAGAATATTGTAGTGCTCGAATAACAGCCTGTTTAGCTAAACGATATGAACTACGGCGTGAAGCCTGCATACCTTTTGCTGCTTTAATAGTTTTCTTGTGTCTACGTCGTGTAGCGACTCCTCGTTTTACTCTCATCTTACTTTGCTCCTAATGCTCGCTTTATATTCTTACCAATAGACCCGCTCACCGAAGTTGGGGTATTAATATTCCTCTTTCGACTCTTGCTTTTCTTGGCTAGTAAATGTTTGCCAAAAGCACGACGACGCATAAGCTTGCCTGTTGAGGTCTTCTTGATGCGCTTGGCAGTTCCTTTGTGCGTTTTTAGCTTTGGCATTTATTTACTCCTTACAACTATACTTAGGTTTCTTCCTGCTAACTGGGGTTTTTGTTCTATGATTACTTCTTCGCCGAGCTCATCGATGATTTTCTGAGCTAGTTCAAAGCCTAATTCTTTATGAGCCATTTCACGGCCCCTGAAGAAAAGAACGATTTTGACCTTATGGCCACTTTCGAGAAAGCTTTTAATCTTTCTTAGTTTGATTTCAAGGTCGTGAGCTCCTATCTTGAGGCCAAGTCGCATCTGCTTAAGGTCGTTAGCCTTGCTTCGCTTACGATTTTGCTGTTGCTCTTTCATTTTCTGGTATTGATATTTACCCCAGTCGATGATTTTTGCTACAGGTGGATTAGCCTGAGGAGAAATCTCTACAAGGTCAAGACCTTTAATTTCAGCTTCTTTTAAGGCGTCTTCACGCGATAAAATCCCAAGCTGATTGCCATCAGAACCAATAACACGCAGCTCAGAAGCACGAATAGCCTCGTTGATGCGAACTGACTTGCTAATTTTTAAGAACTCCTCTCACGGCATTTAGCAGTTAACTTTTGCTCACTGATCATTTTAACAAATTATTCTCGAGATAGCAACAGATATACGCCGTTTCTTATGACTGGCGATATTGTAGAGCTTCAGCTATATGAGCGGTTGTGATGTTTTGAGACTGCTCAAGGTCGGCAATTGACCGTGCGACTTTAATGATCTTGAAATAAGCTCTTGCAGTTAGCTTCATTCGTTCAGAAGCTTGAGTGAGCAGTTCTTTCACCTCTAGCGATAGCGGTATTTGCTTGGCAATATCTTTATTGCTCAGTGTCGCATTAGCGATGGGTTGTTTATAGCGATTGTGTTGTGTAGCACGTGCCTGCTTAATAGCTGTTCGTGTTTGCGATACTTGATTATCGCTTGGCTTTTTGTCGAGTAAATATTTATGCTCAACTCTTGCGACAGACACAATCATATCAATTCTATCTAGAAGTGGTCCAGAGATTCTTTTTTGATAATTAAGTATCTGGCTTGAGCTACAAGAGCATTCACGGTGAGCATCACCGTAATAACCGCAAGGGCAGGGATTTTGTGTGGCGACAAGCATGAAGTTGGCAGGGAAAGTTGCCCGCATACTGGCTCGTGATACATGGACCTTCCTGTCCTCAAGCGGTTGGCGTAGTGCTTCCAAACTTGCTCTGGGATACTCAGGAAGCTCATCAAGAAATAAGACACCAAGATGAGCCAGACTAATCTCACCTGGCGTAGGGTATTTCCCGCCACCAATGAGCGAAATATGGCTAGAGGTGTGATGTGGTGATCGGAAGGGCCGCTGAAGTAAGGTGTCAGTCTCGGCCTCATTAGTTAAGCTATGTAGTTTTGTTATGGCAATCCGCTCATTGACCGAAGGAGGAGGCAGTAAGTCCAGCAATGCTTTTGCGAGCATAGTTTTGCCTGCGCCTGGAGGACCGGTGAATAAGATGTTGTGGTGTCCAGCTGCAGCAATGGCGAGAGCTCGTTTTGCCTGAGGTTGACCCTTGAGATCATCAATTGTCACTCCAGATGATTGACTAAATTTTATATTAGATACAGAAGGCTCTTTACTCGTAGCAGAAATGACCCTCTCTTTTTTGAGATGTAAAAAGAGTTCACTTAAGTCTGATACACCAATAATTTTAATATCTTCAACGAGACTAGCTTGTTTTGCATTAGCTTTTGGAACAAAGAGGTGCGAGCAACCTTTCTCTTTGGCGATCTCGGCAAGATAAATCGCTCCTTTAATGGGACGTAGCGTTCCATCGAGCGATAATTCTCCAGCAAACAGTGAACCAGCAACTTCTTCGTGCCGCAATTGGCCGCTGACTGTCAGAATAGAGAGTGCAATGGGTAAGTCAAAATGAGCGCCGTCTTTCGGAAGATTGGCGGGCGCAAGGTTAATAGTAGTACGTTTTGCAGGAAACTCCAGACGACTGTTTTTAATTGCGCTACGCACTCGTTCTTTTGCTTCATCAATAGCCTTATTACCAAGTCCAACGATTTGCAAAGAGGGAAGACCTTTTGAAGCATCACACTCCACTTCAATTACTCTTCCCTCGAAGCCCACGGCTATCCCTGAGAATATCTTACCTGTTACCCTACCCATTGATTATAAGTAAAGCACTAATGGTAATAACTAACAACTTATGTTATAATTAAAGAATAGGTACGGGGCTGAACACGTAGCTTTCGACGTTTGGAATTTAACAAATTATTCTGCAAACCGACTTTACGCCGTAAGCGTACTTTTAATTGCAAACTTTGTTGCAAAAGCAAAGTCAGCTGTAGCCACAATTGCTAACGCTTTTAAGGCTCCTGTCTTTGCGCCAGCTGTAGCTTAATTGCTTCAGCCACTTTGATGTACAGGTCTCATAGTACATTAGAAGTGTCATATATCTGAGACTAGCTTTACTGCTCAGGCAGCAATGACGGTGAAGTGAAATTTACTTGCGCGACGAGTTAATATTTTTGTTGTTTCTTTAGTTAACTTTTGTCGATAAAATTTTAAAAATGACTATGTTTGTAGACGAATAGTTTGTTACCAATCGGACCGGGGGGCAGTTCCCCGCAGCTCCACCAGAATTTATTAATAAAAAACAACCGCCTGCGAGTAGCGGTTGTTTCGTTTTGGAGACTTTTTGTTTTTGAGCCACTGAGTAAGTTTTTTATTCAGTTGCTACCCCTATAATATGTCGCCTAATAGACCATGTCAACTACATTTTTAAAGTTTGTGAAAATGCTTGTGGATAACTATTTAATAGACAGTAAGAGTTTAATCGGTTAATTCAGTATATATGCTTAGCGGATGTTACTCATAATTCGAGTTTTTTACTTAAGAACGAATGTATCCAAGCAGGTGTAGCTAAAAGCCAATAAAAATGTGAAAACTATATCACTGGAGCATAGAAAAAAGCGGGAGATTAACAGGACGATGTTTTGGTTGAGCAGGGAATTTAATTTCAAACTTGGTTTTGAGTTAATAAAAGTTATGAAATATCTATAACATCTAACTAAAAGAAAGACCGTCCTTTGTGAGGAATGATATACATAAATATAAAAAAAGTATGTCTTCATTTACAAAAAATAGTGTCACATTCGTTAAACATAGAAAAATCTTTGTTAAATATGATGTTTACGTTAATCATTAAAGTAATGTGTAGATTGTGGGGTAGTGTAAGATAAACACTATAGTTTGGTAGGCCTACAGTGTTTATTTATCGCTACGTTGCATTAATGTAAAGAAGGAGCAATCACTCTAATACTAAGAGTAATGTAAACAGCTTTTTGGTAGGTAGAGGGATTTATTGACGTAAAAATGTGGCGCTATTGATACGATATTATATTAATTTACAACATGTAAATTTACAACACCAGCATCCTATTTTAAGATTATAAAAATTACAATAATATTAAAATACAACATTTATTGTTGTATTTATGTTGACTTTTAAAAATGGCTATGCTAAAAAGGTAAGTAAGCTTTTTATAAACAAAACAAACAATTATCTATAATAAAAAGCCTGGGAGGATTTGACGGAAACATGGCGATACTACCGTCGTCCTAACGATTGTTAGCGTTGCCACAGCTCCGCCAAATATGCGCGTCGAGCGTACGTTTGTTATCTAGGCCCTAGATAACATGCACTATATGATGTGCTCCCTCTCTTTTCTTTTGAAAAGATATGAGGTGAGCGGTCAGTCGCCTCGGGCGACAAGCGCCCCAATAGTTTTTATACAAGAGTGGCGGATTTGTTGCCCAGGCTTATTTTTTTATGGAAACAATTTAGAGGTGGTATTATGAAGCGAGGAGGATGTAACGATTGTTTGTTAGATATAGTCGATTTTTCTATATAATACCGATAGCAAGTACGCTGCTATTACTATATATATGGAATACTACCAACCCTAAAGATGTCGGTCCTCTTGGGGTATTTATTGTCTTTCTATTATTATATATATTTTGGCTTAGTATTATATTTTTAATTTTACGCAGTGGTCTCATTATTTTTAAAAAAATATACGCACACAGTAAGCATCAACGACATGTAAGTGAGCGCAGGGCGTATTATGTGGCAAGCGTCGTCGCTTTTTTACCAGTTCTTTTGCTTGGACTTCACTCTGTTGGTCAGTTGGAACTGAGAGATGCTGCTTTGGCAGTTTTATTCGTTGCTTTGGCAGTTTTTTATGTGATTAAAAGGTCTTAATTTTTAAATGTAACAGGGTATAAAATTCTATTGCATATGCTATACTGACTTAAGATATGGAACCGAAATCTCCTTCACTAAACGCGTCTCCTGAGTCTCAGCCTTCAACCCCTCAGTTTGAACGGCAAGAAATTGTTGTTCCTGAGCAGGAGGTCGAACCACAGGTTATTCAGCCGGAAAAGCAATCGCCACGCCATGAGCGAGTGGGTGAAGCTGCTCCTCGTGTTGCTCCAACTCAGCAAGCTCAAACGACTCTCGTGAATCCTCCACAACCAATAGGTGATGATAGTGCTGGTTCAACTACTCAAGATGATACTATCCCTGTAGTTGCGGCAGATGATGACAATATTGAGAAAGAGTGGGTGACAAAAGCCAAAAGTATTATACAGGAAACGAAGAGTGATCCATATCTCCAAGAAGAGAAAGTAAGTAAATTGCAAGCAGACTATCTACAAAAACGGTACAATAAGAAGGTAAAGCTAAATAGTGATTAAAAATGTCAGGGGTGGCAGATATCTATGGTGAACATACTCATAGGAATTTTTATTGTAGTATGCCTTGTAGTCGTGGCAGGTTTCTTGGGCTATTGGCTTTATAGGAAGGCACTAAGGGAGGCAAAAAACTATGAGAGAGGCCTTAAGATGGTATCTCTTCGTATTCATCTTCCACCTCCAAGTGATGATATTGATTCAGATAGTAGAGATGAAAGAGATATTGCTGATGAAACTATATCTCAAGCACAGGTGATGTATAACATTATTTCCAGCACGGCTACCAAAGGCTTTAAGAGTAAGATTTACGGACAGCGCCACATTGCATTTGAAATAGCCTCGGTAAAAGGAATGATTGAATACTATGCTGCAGTGCCGGTGGTACTTATCGATGTAGTAAAGCAGGCAGTGGCTGCTGCATATCCCTCCGCCCACCTTGAGGAGGTCGAAGAGCATAATATTTTTAGTAAAACAGGAAAGATTAGTGGAACTATTGGCGGAGAGCTTGAGTTGCGTAAAGAATATGCCTATCCCATCGCTACTTTTCAAGAAACCAAACGTGACCCGATGAGGGCGATGTTGAATGCACTTTCCAGTACAGACAAGGAGGATGGCGCGGCTGTTCAGATTTTACTTCGCCCAGCGCCCGAGCAGTGGTCAAAGAGAGTTATAGATACTGCTAATAAGATCAAAAAAGATAAAGGCAGCAACGGCGGTCCAATAAACACAAAGGGATTATTAGAGGCTTTATGGAAGCCCCCGGAGGTAGATGATACTAAGAAGCCTGAAGAGAAGGCGCTCACTTCCTTAGAGCAATCTACCATTGAAGCTATGGAAGAAAAAACACAACACCCGGCATATGAAACACTTATTCGGCTCGTTGTGTCGTCTAATACGGCAGGTCGTTCCCAAGCTATGTTGCAAAATCTTGTCTCAGCCTTTAAGTTATTTGATTCGCCGAATAAAAACGGGTTTCAATTTGCCATTGCAAAAGATATTGAACAGTTTGTGACCTCATTTATTTTTCGTTTCTTTCCTCAAGAAACAACCTCAAATGTTCTAAACAGTGTAGAACTTGCAACAATATTTCACTTACCCGATCAGAAAAATATTCCGACGTCGCAATTACAACGACAAGCTTCAAAACAGGTTGATGGACCGCATCAGACTCTCGATGAGGGGCTTTTACTTGGATATAATGTCTTTCGTGGTGTAAAAAAGCAGATTCGTCTTGGCACAAAGGATCGCCGGCGTCACACATATATCATCGGGCAAACTGGTACGGGTAAATCTGTGCTAATGGAGAACTTGGCGATTCAAGACATGCTGGATGGTAAGGGGTTTGCATTTGTAGATCCTCATGGTGATTCTGCTTTAAGGTTGCTTGGCATGGTACCGAAAGAGCGTGCAGAGGATGTCATTTACTTTAGTCCAGGTGACATGGACCATCCTATTGGGCTAAACATGTTTGAATTTGACCACCCTGATCAAAAAGATTTTTTGGTGCAAGAGGCGATTAATATGCTCTACGGGTTATATGATCCTGGGCACACAGGGATTGTTGGTCCTCGACTGGAGCATATTTTCAGAAATTGTGCCTTATTACTTATGTCTGACCCAAAAGGGGGTACGTTCATCGATATTCCTAAGCTACTTGTCGATAATGATTTTGTAAAAGAGAAGCTGAAGTATGTCACTGATCAGAATGTACTTGATTTTTGGACAAAGGAATATCCTGCTTCACAGCGATCTAATGAATCTGGAGAGGTGACGAGCTGGGTGGTAAGTAAATTCGGTCCATTTATGTCCAACGCAATGATGCGTAATATTATTGGTCAGACAAAAAGCGGCTTTAATTTACGAGATATTATGGATAATAAAAAAATCTTACTTGTAAATTTAAGTAAAGGCAAAACTGGTGAGCTTAACTCTCGCTTGCTTGGTATGATTTTTGTAATGAAATTTCAAGCAGCAGCTATGGGAAGAGCGGATATGCTTGAGGGGCAGCGTGAAGACTTTTGTCTCTATGTAGATGAGTTTCAGAATTTTGCTACAGAAAGTTTTGAGACGATTCTCTCTGAGGCAAGGAAATATCGGCTGAATTTAATATTAGGCAACCAGTTTATCAGTCAACTTACAGAAAAGATAAGAGAAGCAATTATAGGTAACGTCGGTACTATTGTGAGCGGGCGTATTGGCGTAACTGATGCGGAGCTGCTGACAAAAGTTTTTGCACCAACATTTGATATGGAAGATTTAACAAGGCTGCCAAATTATGAGTCTATTACTCGTGTGCAGATTGCTGGTATGCCTTCTGCTCCATTCAGTATGTCATTTGTTCCACCAATGGGACATTCGAGTGAGCCGCTTGCAGATGCTATGAAGCGTCTCTCAGCGGCAAAATACGGTAAGCCTCGAGCAGTGGTTGAAAAGGATATATTTGCAAGGCTAAAAACTGAACCCAAGAAACCCATTCTGTCGACTACAAAGACTCCCCCTGGTGCAAAAGCTGGTGGAAATAGCGGAGGATCCTCCTTTTTGGATGAATGGCTCGAAAAGCGTAAGAAGTTGAAGGTTGCAAAATCACCAACTCCTTCAGCTAATCAACCAGCTCAGGTGGCGGGAGCTAATGAAAAGGAATACACCGCAGACCAGTTGGATTCTAATAAACAAGACCGGGAAAATGCAGATAAGAATATATTAACTATTTCTCGCTCTGAAGAAGATAAGTCTGATGACGAAGTACATATCAAGCTTTGATTACGTAATAATGCCGATTTAAACAGTTGCATTGAACACATTTTGCCCGTTATAATAGAAGAGTTGTAAATGGCTGAGAGACAGTCTGAAGAAGAGGGAGTAATGGTCAAACAGAAAGCAAACAGCGCGTATGACGCGAATCAAATACAAGTCTTAGAGGGTTTGGAACCAGTTCGAAAACGTCCTGGCATGTATATTGGCAGTACCGGCTATGAAGGTGTCCATCATCTTATTAAAGAAATAGCTGATAACTGTATTGACGAAGCAATTGCAGGATATGCGACGAGACTAGATGTGACACTGCTAGAAGATGGCGGTGTAACGGTTACGGATGATGGTCGTGGCATTCCAGTAGACACACATAAAAAAACAGGCAAAAGTACTTTAGAGACGGTGCTGACAGTCCTCCATGCAGGCGGTAAGTTTGGCGGTGGAGGCTATAAAGTTTCCTCGGGTCTTCATGGTGTAGGTTCAAGTGTGGTTAATGCGCTTTCGACAAAGCTTATTGCTGAGGTGGGTAAAGACGGTAAACTTTATCGGCAGGAATATGCTCGTGGAGTACCTCAAACCAAGCTGGAAGTTGTTGGCAAAAGTTCTCATGATGGCACAAGTATTACGTTCTATCCTGATGCAGATATCTTTGAGACGGTGACACTCGACTATGATTGGGTAGTTAATTATCTGCGCCATCAAGCCTATCTCACGAAGGGTATTTATGTCTCTGTGAAAGATGAGCGTAACAGCAAACGGTCTGCGTTTTATTTTGAGGGAGGTATTCAATCTTACGTAAAACATCTGAATATTGGTAAGGATGTTGTTTCGGACAATGTATTTTATGTTGAGCGTCAAGTTGAAGACTCAGTGGTTGAGGTAGCGATTCAATATAATGAAGGTTTTTCTGAAACGGTGAAAGCATTTGCAAATAACGTCCTTAATCCGGATGGCGGAACGCATATAGTTGGATTTCGTTCAGCGCTAACCAGGGTTATTAATGACTATGCTCGCAAAAGCGGAATCTTGAAAGAAAAGGACGAGAATCTGACTGGTGACGATATTCGCGAAGGGTTAACCGCGATTGTGCTTGTCAAGCTTCCTGATCCCCAGTTTGAAGGGCAAACAAAAAATAAGCTTGGTAATCCGGAAGTGCGTCGTTATGTTGAGCAGGTAATGAACGAATATTTCAGCTACTATCTTGAGGAAAATCCAAATGTTGCTAAAAAGATTGTCGGTAAAGCACTACTCGCTGCTCGCGCACGCAAGGCAGCTCGTGCCGCTCGAGATAATATTATTCGAAAAGGTGTTCTTGACGGGCTTAATCTTCCCGGGAAGCTTACGGATTGCTCGTCAAAGAGTCCTACTGACTCAGAACTCTATATTGTTGAGGGAGATTCAGCTGGTGGTTCGGCAAAAGTTGGTCGTGACCCTAGAACTCAGGCAATCCTTCCGCTGAGAGGTAAAGTGCTTAATGTTGAGCGAGCGCGGCTTGACCGCATGCTTAATAATAATGAAATTGTTAGTCTTATTAAGGGTATGGGTGTAGGCATCGGTGATCAATTCAGTATTGATGGTTTGCGTTATCATCGAATTATCATTATGACTGATGCTGACGTCGATGGTAGCCATATCGCAACGCTTCTTATGACCTTCTTCTTCCGCTATATGCGAGAGGTGATTGAGGGCGGTCATATATATCTTGCTAAACCACCACTCTATAGTGTCAACCATGGCAAAAAGAAGATATATGCATATGATGAAGGTGAGCGGGATAAGATTCTTGATGAAATTATTCAAGAAAAGAAGGATCGAGGCACTGTTGTTGATGAAGCTGAAGATAAAATAAAGCGAGCTGGTGTGACTATTTCTCGTTTTAAAGGTCTTGGTGAAATGGATGCAGATCAGCTGTGGGAAACGACAATGAACCCCGAGAATCGAGTTTTGATTCAGGTGAAGATTGAAGATGCCGAGAGGGCTGATGCTATTTTCACAAAGCTGATGGGTGATGAAGTTGCACTTCGAAAGAGTTTTATTCAGAGTCGGGCAAAAGATGTAGATCTAGAGGAGTTGGATGTTTAGGGTATGAGTAAAGAAGAAAATATGCCAATTGAAGGTGAAATTATAAAGAAAGCAACACACTCAAAGGTGGTTGAGAATCGGACGGTTGAAGATGTGATGGAGGATAGTTTTCTCCGCTATTCAATGAGTGTTATTATTGATCGAGCTTTACCAGATGTACGAGATGGTTTAAAGCCAGTGCATCGTCGCATTCTTTACACGATGAATCGAGACGGACTAAAAGCTGGCGCTAAACACCGCAAAAGTGCAACCGTTGTCGGTGCGGTAATGGGTGATTTTCATCCGCATGGCGACTCAGCGATTTATGACTCTATGGTGCGTCTTGCGCAAGACTGGTCACTGCGTTATCCATTAGTTGATGGCCAGGGTAACTTTGGTTCGATGGATGGTGACCCGCCAGCAGCTATGCGTTATACCGAAGCACGTATGACACGGCCTGCCGATGAAATGCTTGTTGATATTGAGAAAGAAACAATTGATTTTCGTGATAACTATGACGGACGTATGCAAGAGCCAGTGGTCTTACCCGCAAAATTACCAAACCTGCTCCTAAATGGCCAGATTGGTATTGCCGTTGGTATGGCAACCAATATTCCGCCACATAATCTTGGAGAATTGGTTGATGCCACAACTGAGCTTATTGATAATCCAGAAGCAGCCATTGACGATTTGTTGAAACATGTGAAAGGTCCTGACTTCCCGACTGGTGCAATTGTTTATGGCGGTACGCCAATGAAACAAGCGTATCAAACGGGTCGTGGCAGCGTAACGATTCGTGCGGTTGCTGATATTGAAGAGACAAAGAAGGGTCGACATCAGATTGTTGTGACGGAAGTTCCGTATACAGTAAATAAAGCGAGTCTTATTGAAAAAATTGCTGAGCTTGTCAAAGATAAAAAATTAACTGCAATCAGCGATCTTCGTGATGAATCGGCAAGAGGATCGGTGCGTGTTGTTATTGAACTTAAGAAGGATGCTTATCCAAAGAAAGTGCTCAACCAGCTCTATAAGTTAACTTCTCTTCAGACCAGCTTCCACTTTAATATGCTGGCATTAGTTGATGGCATCCAACCACGTGTTCTTGGCCTGCAGGATATCTTAAGCGAATTTATCAAACACCGTCAGTCAGTTGTACGTCGTCGCACTGAGTTTGAATTGCGCAAGGCGAAAGAACGAGAACACATCCTTGAAGGCTATAAAATAGCACTTGATCATATTGATGAAGTGATTAAAACAATTCGTGCCAGCAAAACGACTGATGAAGCTGAAAAAGCTTTGATCAAGAAGTTTAAGCTAAGTGTTATTCAGGCAAAAGCTATTTTGGCAATGCAGCTACGTCGTCTTACTGGACTTGAGCGTGAAGCAGTTGAGAATGAACTAAAGGAACTAAGAATACTCATTAAGAAGCTTGAGAGTATCTTGGCTGATGAGAAAGAAATTTTGAAGATTATCAAAACTGAGCTACTCGAAATGAAAGAAAAATACGGTGATAAACGTCGTTCTAAGATTATTAATCAAGAGCTTGGCAAGTTTAGCGATGAAGAGTTGATTCCAGATGAGAATGTTGTTGTTGTTCTTACATCAGAAAATTATATAAAGAGAACACTTATTAATGATTATCGTCGTCAGCATCGTGGCGGCAAGGGTAAGCGCGGTATGACAACAAAAGAAGAAGATATCATTGAGCAACTTGTTCCAGTGGGCACGCATGACTGGCTATTATTCTTCACAAACAAAGGCCGTGTCTTCAGGTTGAAGGCTTATGAAGTGCCTGCGGCAAGTCTTGCTGCTAAGGGCGTTGCTGTAGTCAACTTATTACAGCTACAACCAGAGGAGCGCATTACCTCAATCATTAGGCTTGATAAAGATAATAAAGATCAAGACGGCTATCTATTTATGACGACCGTGAAGGGCACGGTGAAGAAAACTGCGCTGAAGGACTATGCAAATATTCGAACTAGCGGCTTAATTGCAATTCGACTTGATGACGGTGATGAGCTGCGTTGGATTCAAAGAACAAATGGTGATAACGATGTAATAATATCAACATCTGCTGGTCAGGCAATCCGCTTCCATGAAAAAGACGCTCGCCCAATGGGCCGTGCCGCACGTGGTGTACGTGGTATTCGTTTGCGAACAGAGGATAAAGTAGTTGGAGTGGCTATTGCCCGTGAAGAGGAAAACATGCTTGTTGTCAGTGAAAAAGGCTATGGCAAGATGACAAAAATTGATAATTTTCCTGCCCATAAACGCGGTGGAGTTGGCATCAAGACAGCTGTTGTAAATGATAAGACAGGTAACGTTATCACCGTAAAATCACTTGAAGCATCAGCGCATGAAGTTTTGATGATTTCAAGCAAAGGGCAGGCTATTCGTGTAGGACTGCAAGATATTCCACTACTTGGCAGAACGACACAGGGTGTTCGCATTATGCGCCTTAAAGATGGCGACGGTGTTGCCTCGTTGGGTATTATTCCCGACCAGCAAGAGCCAGACTTAAAGGCTGAGGAAGAATAAGATGATTGAAGCAGGCAGCAGCTGGATATATCTCATCGCTGCCACTGCGGGCTGGGTAACTGCGCAACTTTTGAAATATGGCCTTTATGCCTATAAGAAAAAAAGTTTTAAAGATACCTCTTGGTTATATCAATCAGGAGGTATGCCAAGCTCTCATACAGCGATCACTATGGCATTAGTCACTGCTGTGGCGCTCAAGGATGGAATTGAGTCTGGGTTGTTTGCGATTGCCTTTGTACTTGCTGCTATTGTTATGTATGACGCAATGCAAGTGCGGCGCAGTTCGGGTGAGCAGGGAATTGCACTTCGTAAGCTATTGAAAAAAGAAAAAATGATTCATGTCCCTCACCATGCATTAGGGCATACACCTGCGGAAGTTACAGTGGGGGCGGCTATAGGTATTGCAGTAGCAATTATTGTTGCAATTTTTATAACATAGTTTTCTTGACACCCCCTCTGTTAATGAGATACACTAGACTTCAGTCTGAGTGGATTTTTAATGTGTAACAGATTAAGTCTGCACTTTTAATGACAGAACGTTCACAATTTGGTAGTGCAAATCATCGTCAGTTAATTTATGAGCGTATCTTTCAGAGATACATTTAAACGGAGAGTTTGATCCTGGCTCAGGATGAACGCTGGCGGCGTGCCTAACACATGCAAGTCGAGCGGCAGCGGACCTTCGGGTGCCGGCGAGCGGCGGACGGCTGAGTAACGCGTAGGAATGTACCCCAAAGTGAGGGATAAGCACCGGAAACGGTGTCTAATACCGCATATGGTCTTCGGATTAAAGCTTTTAGCGCTTTGGGAACAGCCTGCGTCCGATTAGGTTGTTGGTGAGGTAATGGCTCACCAAGCCGACGATCGGTAGCTGGTCTGAGAGGATGATCAGCCAGACTGGAACTGAGACACGGTCCAGACTCCTACGGGAGGCAGCAGTGAGGAATCTTCCACAATGGGGGCAACCCTGATGGAGCAACGCCGCGTGCAGGACGAAGGCCTTCGGGTCGTAAACTGCTTTTGTTAGCGAAGAATATGACGGTAACTAACGAATAAGGATCGGCTAACTACGTGCCAGCAGCCGCGGTCATACGTAGGATCCAAGCGTTATCCGGAGTGACTGGGCGTAAAGAGTTGCGTAGGTGGTTATGTAAGTGAATAGTGAAAACTGGTGGCTCAACCATTCAGCTTATTATTCAAACTGCATAACTCGAGAATGGTAGAGGTAGCTGGAATTTCTAGTGTAGGAGTGAAATCCGTAGATATTAGAAGGAACACCGATGGCGTAGGCAGGCTACTGGACCATTTCTGACACTGAGGCACGAAAGCGTGGGGAGCGAACCGGATTAGATACCCGGG
>CAZMZB010000002.1:0-133014 GCA_964570845.1 uncultured Candidatus Saccharibacteria bacterium
ACCGCCACTAACAGAACCTATACAGCGAATAACACGGTGGTGGTGAGTGTGGAGGGGGGAAGCTTGAGTGCGAGGAAGGTGGATGTGGGCACTGATGGTCGAACGTGTGTTTTAGCCTCCGACAGCCAAATCTACTGCGCTGGCTATGGTGCTTATGGCCAATTAGGTAACAGCAGTACAGCCAGTCAATCGACCTCAGTCAAATTCAACTTGCCAAATGATTGGATAGCTACTGATGTCAGTCTTGGCTATCTTCACACTTGCGTGTTAGCTACAAGCATTTCCGACAGCCAAATCTACTGCGCTGGCTATGGTGCTAACGGTCAGCTAGGCGATGGGTCTACTACTCAGCGTTCGACACCAGTGAAGTTTAATCTACCAAGCGGGTTAAGAGCGGTAGAAGTAACGGCAGGTAAGTATAACACTTGCGCCATTGCTTCAAACAAAAGAGCGTACTGTGCAGGAAGAAACCAGTACGGGCAATTGGGGATTGGTAATACTACAGATCAGTCAACCCCAGTAGTTCTTCCTTCGACACTGGAAATAGAGACTCCAGCACAACATATAAATATAGCCGATGACAATATCTGTGTGTTTTATATGGACCAGGTAATTTCAGCACCATATTATGCCTGTGCAGGAAGAAACCAGTACGGGCAACTTGGCAATGGTACCACAACTAATAGCTCTAGTGTTGTTGCCTTTCCTGGCGGTCCTCCCTACCAAGCTCAAAGTATATTAAATAGAGAGACTAACGATTCCCGTTATTATGGCCTGTGTGCCATTAGAAGTACGGGTAGACTATTCTGTGCTGGCTACAATGGCCATGGTCAATTGGGCGACGGGACAACAACAAACCGTTCAACACCAGTACGTTTTGGACCTGATGATCCAGTTGTTGGCGTGGCCACGCAAGATGCTAGCGGTATGTCCGGTCCTAATCATATCTGCGCAATCACTTATTATGCACGTCTTATCTGTGCCGGGCAGAATAGTAGCGGTCAATTAGGGAATGGGAATACAACAAATCAATCAACTCCGGTACCCTTTGGAAGCAATAACTCGACTAGACAGCCTGTGTATGCGGCATATGTTAGTACAGATGGAACATGTGTGCTTGTGAATTCAAACAAAAAAGTTTATTGTGCTGGTCAAAATACTTATGGCAGATTAGGGAATGGGAATACAACAAATCAATCAACTCCGGTAGAGTTTCAGTTACCCAATAACTTAATAGCTACCAGACTCAATACTGCTCGCTATCATACATGTGTGCTTGCTTCTGACAACCAGGTATACTGCGCTGGATATAATAACTATGGTCAGCTTGGAATTGGTAATACAACAAACCAATCCACACCAGTGAAATTTCAATTGCCATAATAAGACTTAGCTTTTAATTTTTACGATTTTTAACTGTCCATCGACGACAATATTGACGCCAAAGGTTTGACCGCGGAAAGCAAGCTGATGACCTGACTCGACTTCCTCAACGCCACGAATTCGATCGACTTTTTGTAGAGTATCTATAAGAAAGTCGCGTTCTTTATTAGTGTCGCTATCAATCTTATGAGTTACCTGCAGGTTGCGCATTCGTAAAGCAAAGGGAGCAATGTCATGTGTGGCAGCCCCGATCCATACTTGTTGGTCAGATTTGAATAAATGGCCGAGTAGTTTTTGCCAGAAACTATGGTGATGGTCGTTCGCAAGTTGATCCAGCTGCCAGAAACGAACGTGGTGGCGATGGCGAGGAGTAGGGGGGGTGCCCTGTTGAATTTGAAAGCCGATATCTTGTCGGCGATTAAACAAAAAAAGACTACTAAACGGAGCAGTAGGATAGGGTCTATTGAATAATATGCAAAACCCCTCTCTTAAAATTGAAGTTAAAGTTGTTTTGTCGGCGGCTGTCCAGCCAGCTTCTTGCATGATGTCAATGAGCTGCTGCTTTGAGTGGCATACAAGGGCGATATTTACAGGGTCGGAAGCCCAGCCGTCGCTGGTAGTGGCGTAAACCGGAATGTGGTTTGGTTTAATAACAAGCCGCCACAAGCGAACGAGAGCGGGAATAGCGATATACGCAAATAGAGTATAAAGAATAATAACGACAAGTAACAAAGGAAGGTGATTATCAAGGTAGGGGAATATACTACGAACAGTAAGGTATACAAAGCCAACTCCAACCACGAATACCATGAGTCGCCAGGCAATTCTAATAATAATGCCAAACATTTGTCTGTATTATACCTTAAAAGTCAGAGAAACGCAGAAACAGTGAATAAATATACTTGACTTATTATAAAGCTTATGCTAGTATAAAAACATTATGAAAAACACAAAAAAGAAAAACACCACAAAAAACCATGCAGCTGTATGCGATTGTGCTCAGTGTGTTAACGGTAGTTCTATGGTCGTTTCTCGCACAGCCGAGGACTTCAAGAATACACTGTTGATCGTTTCTGTCGCAATCAATACCTTTTTCTTGGTTGGGTGGCTTACTATTCAAGTCGCTAACTATTACAGCGCCGAAGCAGTATCGTTAATCATTCGATAAGACATCTTGCTTATGGTTGTTGTAAAATAACCCCAAGAAGCAGGGGGAGTGGCAAAAGTTCACACCCCTGTTTTCATGAGTAGTTATCCACAAAAATGTGGATAAATTCTTTTAAGTCATGCCTTCGCCTCAACTTTTACTATTGCAGTGGGTAATAGTGGGTATTACACTGATGTCAGTGGGTAGCAGTGGGTAACACCACACGAAAACAAACAAATTAAAAAGCACCACGGAAATTTAAAAACTATTAATCAGGTAAAAGGGCATGGCAACAGTCGATTATTTTGCGCGCAAACTCGATGAGAAGCGTCGGTTAACAATACCGGCGGAGCTTCGAAATGAATTTGCAAGCGGAGTGGTTGTGACTCGTGGTTTTGGCAGCTATCTCCACCTTTATCCAAAACAGATTTGGGACAGAGAAGTTGAGCCAGCACTGACGGGCAGTATCCTGGACGAGAAAGTAGCGGATTTAAATGTTCGTTTTCGCAGCGGGAAAGCTGAAGCAAGCTTGGATATTAAGCAAGGTCGAGTCACACTTGAACAACACTTGCTTGACTATGCTGGTATTTCAAAAGAAGTCGTGGCAGTCCGAGCCGGTGCCTATTGGCGCATCATGAGCCCAAAAGAAGCTGAGTAAGTATAAGTATCCCTGATTAATAAATAAAAGTACCTTCACAATTTGGTAAAAACAGATAGCAACCGAGGAGAAAAGCTCGCGAGGTCAGCTATCTGGTAGTCAGTGGGTGGACAGGAGAGCTGCCACCGCTATAATAGCTCTTGTACATTCCTTTAAACACACCTCCCAAAAAACTCCACCTCACACATAAGTCTCTCAAATAATAGATGTTTTGAATTACTTTGTAATTCTCGAGAAGTATCTATTTACAAGACAAACAAAAACAAAAACTTCATATAAAAACAAACACATTGACTACCAGTTAGGTGACCTCGATTATGAGAAAAGAATATCCACCACAACAACTCCACATTCCGGTATTGCTTGAGGCAACGTTGCGTGAGCTTCAGCCGCGAAAAGGCGAGACATATCTCGACCTAACTGCTGGCTATGGCGGACATGCAGCGGAGTTTATCAAGCATATCAAAGATGAAACACTTGCGACGCTAGTTGACAGAGATGATATGGCAATTGAGGCTCTTAAAACCAGGTTTAGTAAGGCTCGTCTTTTGCATTCGGATTTTTTATCTGCCGCTAAGCAGTTCATAGCTGAAGGGCAGCAGTTTGATATGGTGCTTGTTGATTTGGGTGTTTCGTCACCGCAACTTGACATTGCAACGCGAGGATTCTCTTTTTCGCACGATGGTCCGCTTGATATGAGAATGGATCGTCGAATGACGCTTACTGCCGAGACTATAGTAAACGACTATAGTGAGGCAAGGCTCGCTGAGATTATTCGTCAGTATGGTGAAGAGTCAGGCAGTCAGGCGAAAAAAATTGCTGCGGCACTTGTGGCGACACGGCCACATCGCAGTACCGCACAGCTCGCTTCTGTTATTGCCAAGTCTTATCGTCGTCCACGGACAAAAATCCACCCGGCGACGCGTACTTTTCAAGCACTGCGCATAGTGGTGAATCAAGAACTCAATCAAATTCTTGAACTGCTTCCACTTTTGCCGAAACTTCTCCGAGAGAAGGGAAGAGTAGGGATTATTAGTTTTCATAGCCTGGAAGATCGGCTCGTTAAGCGCTATTTTAACGAGCAGCAAGCTTCAGGATATGAGGCTGAGTTGAACATCCTTACTAAAAAACCAATTAGCGGTGCAACCGAAGATGTTCACAACCCGCGTGCACGAAGTGCTAAACTTCGGGTCGCAGCGAAAATAAAAACATAGAAAGGGCTTGTTATGTCAGTAAAGATTGTTGACAAGTCTCGCACGTATAAGGTAGTGGTTAAACACAAATAACCCTTCCTTGCGTATGATGTAGCCTCGAGCGATTGGGGCTACATCCAAAAAGACAAACATAAACATAAACAGAGAGAAACACATGTCGTACTATAGAAGTAGCGCATTACAAACAAGTCGTCAGGACAGACGATGGCGTCGGAATCAAAATACAATAACCTTTGAGTCAACCGCAAAACTTGGAGTCGTTTCACATACCGTGTTGGTGGCATTAATGGTCGCTGTTTTAGGACTTATTTATCTTACACAGATTACAAAAACAAGCACGTATGGCTATGAGTTAAGTGATATAAACAGTGAAAAAACTAAACTCCTTAGCCAAAAGAGCGATCTAGAGGTTGAAAATGCGCGTCTTCAGGCGCTTGAGCGTATCCAAAGTAGTGAAGTGGCAAGCAATATGAGTAAGCCAGCGAGTGTCGACACCATCCGAAATTAATAAGTGATTAGTATAAAATAGAGACATGAAGCCATTATTGAAGCGATATGGAAGATCCAGGGTACTTGCCTTTGGTCTTTTGGCCATGATGGCTCTTTTTGTGTTTCAGCTTTTTTATTTACAGATTATTCGCCACGGTTATTATAAGGAATTAGCAGAGCAAGAACATATGGCTAAGTTCGATGTGCCGGCAAAACGGGGTAAGATCTATGCCAGAGAAGGTGACACTATCATTCCATTGGTATTAAATCAGCCAGTTTATACTGTATTTGGTGATCCACAGGAAATTGGAGATAAACAAAAGGCTATTGAGGCGGTGCAGCGTATTGCTGGAGGCAATGTGGTGCAGGGATTTGAAAAGAAGCTTGACGATAAAAAGCTGCGATATGTTGTTATGGCTCGTCAGCTCACCAGACAACAGGCAGAGCTTTTGAAGAAAGAAGATATATTTGGTGTAGGGTTACAGGAGGCGGACCAGCGGGTGTATCCGGAAGGGAGCTTAGCGGGGCAGCTGCTTGGCTATGTTAACGCAGATGGCAAAGGGCAGTATGGAATTGAAGGAGCGCTTGATAAGCGCCTGCGAGGTGAGCCCGGTGTTTTGCAAACGATTACAGATGTTCGCCGAATTCCACTCACTATTGGCGGTAATGACATCAGGAAGCCAGCTAAAGATGGTGATAATTTAGTACTGACAATTGATAGGAATGTTCAGTCGTATGCTGAACAGGCTTTAAAACGCGGTTTAGACAATTCTGGAGCGACGACAGGTAACATCGTGGTGATGGACCCAAATACCGGCGGAGTGCTTGCCATGGCGAATTATCCGAATTATGATCCGTCAAAATATAGTGAAATAACTGATTATGCGGTACTACAGAACAGGGCGGTGAGTGAGCCGTTTGAGCCGGGTTCGGTGATTAAGGTACTGAGTATGGGAGTTGGACTTGATACCGGGGCAGTGAAACGGGATAGTACTTTTAATAATACGGGGTCAATTCAGGTTGATGATACAAAGATCAGCAATATTGAAGAAGATCCGATTAATCCGGCGGCAACCATGACCGATGTACTACATTATTCGCTTAACACTGGTGTAGTGCATGTTTTACAGCAGATGGGCGGTGGTTCGGTGAATAGACAAGCCAGGGATAAGTTATATGATTATTATAAAAACCACTTCTTTTTTGGAAAAAACACTGGTATCGAACAGGCGGGTGAACAGCCGGGAATTTTGATTAGTCCGGATGAAGAGCAGGGGAATAATGTTCGCTATGCGAATATGGTATTTGGTCAGGGTGTTGATATGACGATGATTCAAGTTACTGCAGCTTTCTCGGCAACAATGAACGGCGGTACCTACTATAAGCCAACACTGATTTATGGTATGAAAAAAGATGATAGCGTTGAAAAGCAGAAGCCTCAAGTGGTACGAAAAAATGTCTTAACACCTGAGAATTCGGCAACTCTGAGAGATATGACCTATCAAGCTCGTCAACTTGGGCTTTTCAAAGGTAAAGATACGCCTGGTTATATTGTTGGGGGGAAGACAGGAACATCAGAAGTGATTGATCCGGCAACGGGAAAATATTCTGAGGATAATTCAATTGGAACGTACCTAGGATTTGGCGGGAATGAAAAGACACGATATGTCATAATGGTACAGGTAAAAGACTCAAAGTTACCTGGCTATGCCGGTACGGTTGCGGCAGGTCCAATTTTTACTGATATGTCTAACTGGATGATTGATTACTTAAAAATACCGCCTATAAGATAAAGGAGAATGTATGCTCGAAGGAATAACCCTTGCCCAATTAACAAACGAGATGGTGAAAGTTTTTGCACTGAGTGTGGGAGCGTTTCTTTTAGCTATGATACTGACGCCCATATATACATTTGCAGCATATCGCTATCGCTTTTGGAAAAAACAACGCAGCACTTCAACAACGGGAGAGGCATTAAAAGTTTTTACCAAATTGCATGCTGAAAAATTCAAGCGAAATATCCCAACGATGGCTGGCTTGATTGGAGTTATTTCGATTACCGTTATCACCCTCGCATTTAATTTGGATAGAGAACAAACATGGCTGCCTTTAGCGGCACTGCTTGGCGGTGGGGCAATTGGGCTGCTTGATGATGTTATTAATATAAAAGGTCTTGGTGGTGGCGTGAAAGGGCTTCGCTCAAGTGTGAAATTTTTGATGATTGCAGCGGTAGCAGCACTGCTTGCATGGTTCTTTTATGTAAAACTTGGTTATGTTGGCGTGCAAATTCCATTTGTTGGTGAACTTCATATTGGACTTTGGATTGTACCACTTTTTATTTTTGCAGTGATTGCTACAGGGAATGCGGTGAATATCAGTGATGGACTTGACGGTTTGGCGGGTGGCTTACTCGCAACGGCGTATGGTGTATTCGCAGTCATCGCACTTTTGCAGGGTAATTTTGGCATTGCCGGGTTTTGTTTCACTGTTCTTGGCGTGTTACTTAGTTATATCTGGTTTAATATTTATCCGGCACGGTTTTTCATGGGGGATGTGGGATCATTTGCGTTTGGGACGTCGTTGGGTGTGGTGGCGATGCTGACTGACACATTGTTTCTCCTCCCTGTTATTGGGCTTCTTTTCGTCCTTGAGGCTGGCTCAAGCTTGATTCAGATTATGAGTAAGAAACTATTTAAAAAGAAAATATTCATCTCAGCACCGCTTCATCATCATCTGGAGGCAAAAGGATGGCCTGAAACAAAAGTCACTATGCGTTTTTGGGTGATAGCACAGGTCACTGGTTTTGCTGGATTACTCCTTGCGCTTGTTGGGGGGTATATACGATAATGCGGCAGCGACTTTCAGATGTGGCTTCCGGTGCACGACAATTTGTTCGTCGTCATCGTCCGGATTATCAGTTGATTTTATATATCGGTATTTTACTTCTTTTAGGTCTGGTAGTACTTTACGCGATTAGCCCGGCGCGCACAGAGGTAATCAACGAAGCCGGCGGACATTCGCTTGATCAGGCTCACTTTATGCAGCGCCAGTTAATGTTTCTGCTAGTCGGCTTGGCGGGTTTTGCGATCACGGCTATTATACCGCTGACTGTATGGCAAAAATATGCGGGTAAGATTTTGGCAATAGCATTTATCCTTTGCGGGCTTTTAGTTATTTTTGGTATGCTCAATATCCCACTCGCGCTTTGTACCTCTGGTGCCTGTCGGTGGTTTAATCTTGGCTTTACAACGTTTCAGCCTGCGGAGCTCGTGAAATTCGGTTTACTATTGTTTACTGCTGGGTTTTTGGCTCGGCGTGTTACGGATGGAAAAGTGAATAGCGTACATGATACGATTATTCCTCTTGGTATTGTGACAGCTCTCTCGGCTTTGTTTATCATTGTGTTTCAAAAAGACATGGGAACAGGAGTTGCAATGTTTGGTATTTTAGCAACAATGCTATTCGTTGCAGGAGTCAATAAACGTATCGGTCTTATATTACTCGGTGCTGTTATTGGGCTGGGGATTTTGTTGATTCTTATCGCTCCTCACCGTATTGAGCGTGTGACAACTTTCCTGAATCCTACAGATGAACTTGATGGCTCCAGTTATCATATCAATCAAGCCAAGCTTGCCATTGGTAGTGGCGGATTATTCGGATTGGGACTCGGAAAAAGTGTTCAGGCTTTCGGCTATTTACCGGAAGCGGTGAATGACTCAATTTTTGCAATCATGGGAGAGCTTTTTGGCTTTGTGGGGTTATTGGCGCTCCTGGCGTTGTTTACGGCATTTCTATTACGTATTTTACGTATTATGGACCATGTAGGAGATCCAGCAATGAAACTGCTTGTAGCGGGTGTATTCGGTTGGGTAGCGACTCACGTAGTGGTGAATATTGGTGCAATGACCGGTATTTTTCCACTCACTGGTCTAACGTTGCCGCTCCTTAGCTTTGGCGGAACGAGTTTGCTATTTATTATGCTAACGCTTGGCCTAGTATTCCAGATTTCTCGCTATACTTCACATATTCACTATAAAGAGGGGAAAAATAATGAAGGTACTGACAGTCGGCGGCGGCTCGGGCGGACACGTCACGCCAATCTTGGCCGTTATTAATGAATTAAAACGTTCACAGAAAACTGAACTTGAAATCCGTTTTTGGTCGGATAGGCGATTTGCTCGCCAAGCTCAGAAAATCATAAGACATGATAATGGCGATATAAAAACTACAGCGATTT
Source organism: uncultured Candidatus Saccharibacteria bacterium (assembly GCA_964570845.1). GTDB lineage: Bacteria > Patescibacteriota > Saccharimonadia > Saccharimonadales > Saccharimonadaceae > CAZLCC01. The sequence continues at coordinate 9,129 of CAZMZB010000002.1, forward strand.
TTTCTGGAAAATTACGGCGCTATCATAACACAGCCTGGTGGAAACAATTACTTGATATTCCTACCACACTGCAAAATATAGGGGATGTATTACTATTGATTATAGGGTTCGTTCAGAGTGTTGTGCTGCTTCTTGCTTGGAGACCTGACGTTATATTCACGAAAGGGGGCTTTGTGTGTTTGCCGGTGGGTATCGCAGCACACTTACTGAGGGTTCCTCTGGTTATTCACGACTCAGATGCTCATCCCGGACTTACGAACCGAATTTTAGCGTCGTGGGCGAAGAAAATAGCAACTGGCGCTCCACTTGAATATTATGATTACCCTAAAAGTAAAACAACGTATACAGGCATCCCTATAAGCGATGATTTTCGGGTGTTTTCAAAAGTAGAACAAAACCAATCAAAGGAAGATTTTGGAGTTTCTAAAGATAAGCCACTGGTTGTCGTAACTGGAGGCGGACTTGGCGCAGAGAGGATCAATAAAGCTATTGTTGCAATTGCTCCGGAGTTACTGGCAGACAGTTCCATCATTCATATAACTGGCGCTAAGCAATTTCGGCGATTTAAGAAGGAGGCAATGGAATGCGAAGGGTATACACTACTGCCGTTTGTAAGTCATGGCATGGCACAGCTACTTGGAGCTGCGGATGTAGTGGTCACAAGAGCGGGCGCGACAACAATGCTTGAATTGGCAGCTTTGAGAAAGGCGGTCATTGTCGTGCCAAATGCGATGCTGACTGGTGGCCACCAGGTCAAAAATGCTAAAGTGTATGAGAAAGAAAACGCAGTGATTGTTGCGAATGAAACGCAACTACAGAGTAATCCAGAGGTATTACTTACGTCGATTCAGAAGTTAGTGGGTGATGATCAGCTGCGTAGAAAAATGGGTGAGAGACTTGGCGCGTTTGCGAAGCCGCACGCTGCTCGTGATACAGTAAAATTAATTGTGGAAGCTGCAAAGGAGGAGGGATAAGAGTATGGTTTGGTGGGGCAAAAGAGGGGAGCAGCCGGCTCGGCGTCAACCGCGCTACATGACTGGTCAGGATGATGTATCTTTTCGGCGTAGTCGGACGCTTTCAGATCGTGCACCTTCGGAGCAGCAAAAAGCACAATCTGCACGGCTACAAGAACATGCTCGCCGCCGTCGAAACCATATTATAAAAGTGGTGATTGTGACGATTATCGTCAGTACTTTGCTTCTTTTCTGGCTTTCAACGCAGTATGCGCTTACTATTGCTTCGGTGACATTTACACCGACACCAGTAAAGACACCACAAGAACAGCGCTATAAAGACGTTATTGGAGAATATGTAAACACCTATCCTATTGAACGGTTTCGCTTTATTTTAAATGAGAAACGATTTAGTAAATACTTAGGGGATAAACTTCCTGAAGTTGCTGCGGCAAAGAGTAGTGGGGGAGGTATCGGGTATGGCAACTATTCTATTACCCTTCGAGAGCCGCTTGTAGGATGGGAAGTAAGTGGTAAGCAATATCTTGTTGATAAAAATGGTACTTCATTTAATCAAAACTACTTCAATTCGCCAGCTGTAAAAGTGATTGATCAGAGTGGGATTAAGATTGACAACGGTGGAGTCATCGCCTCAAATCGCTTCCTGGGCTTTTTGGGTCGCATTGTATCGCTGATAAATGAATCTGGTGTTGGTCAAGTTGAGAAAATTACCATACCAGCTGGTGTAACGAGACAAGTTGATATCTATTTAAAGGGGAGAGCATATCCGATAAAAACTAATGTTGATCGGGATCCGGCACAACAGGTGGAGGATATGAAAAAAGTGTTGGACTTCCTTAATCAACGTGACATCACACCACAATATATTGATGTGCGTGTCTCGGGTCGGGCATTCTATCTTTAATGTGATCCGCCCCACCCTTCAGATAGGTATGTTCTACTTTTGTTCCTTTTTAGTGTGATAAATAAAGATAATAGGTAAAAGTATATTAATATATTAAAAATACAAAAAAGCAAATAATGCAAATAGGGATGAATAGGAGAGTAGGGCGTGAAAAATATATTTAGGGTACGAAAATAATAAAAAGCAAACATAGCAAATGTGGAAAACTGGTTATTGTCAAACAATGTAAGTACACACTCGAAACTACTACACAGCAAATCGTAGAGCCAAGTATTAAAAATAGATACATACGCGTCAAAAGAAAGGTGTAATAGAAATTATAAGTGATAAATACAGCAAACACCCTACTTTGAGGGGTATTAGTGTTCATCTTTATATATAATAATTAATGTCGTAAAAGATATATTGTGCGACATAGTATTTATCTATCGTTTTTATATTCTCATACCTTTCTTTTGGCGGGTGATCATTTGTTTTTTTATAGTATCGCTTCATTCTCTTCGTCTACTCACCCATTTTTATCTACGTTATAGGTTCATGGCTACATTACTTAGCTTGGTATGACTATCTACAGCAATTTACTGACATAATCTTATTTTCCATGCAATAGATCTTAATAATTAATGTTCTATTTTTGTTCTTATTTCACAACATGAAGAAAACTTGCCTTGGTAAGTTCAGATTGAGGGGAGCTTTAATGATGCAGCTTAATTTCTGTACCATCATTGTTAGACGACTTGTTCTGCTTTTGGTTACTACTATTTGTGTTTGAAGTATCAGTGGTCGCCTTTCGCTTGCGTGAGCGAGTACGAGTACGCTTTTTCTTTGTCGGTTGGCTATCTGGTTTAGTGTCGTCGCCTTCATGTTGTTTTTGAGTGTGCAGATGCTCGGAGACAATTACTTTAGGTGTTACTTTTTTCTTTGGTGCTGTTGAGGATGATTGGCTTTGGGGTGAAGAACCAAGTAGCTCTTGGATTTCTGTCTCAACCTCTTCTCTAGCGCGACTGAACTGCTTACGACTATTCTCAACAATCAATGGAGTATTATCTGCTTGAGCTGGAGGAAGTTGCAGTGTGGTGGCACTAAAAGCCGGAACCTTTTCGCCGTGGATAACCATCGAGATAATAAAGTGTCGATTGTTCATCTGCAGGAGGTCGTCCGGTTCAAATTGAGGTGCAAATGGTTTTGCCAGTACTGGCGCGTCGTCTGCGCTCACCCGGAATGAAATCATCGTACCAACGTTACCAAACACAGCATCTCGCACCGTCTCATCCATTTGTGAGACATATTGATTGGCAACGGTAAGATTTAAGCCGTATTTACGTGCTTCGCTCAAGATGGTTGCGAACGAATCTGTCGCGAAGTTTTGAAACTCATCAACATAGAGATAAAACGGTCGCCTGTCCTCTATCTTTGGTATGTCGCTCCGGCTCATGGCGGCAAGTTGAACTTTAGTTACCAAGAAGGAACCCAAAATTGCCGCGTTATCCTCCCCTATCAAGCCTTTTGAGAGGTTAACGATCAGAATTTTCCCTTCGTCCATAATCTCCCGAATATTAAAAGTACTTTTAGGTTGACCAATAATATTTCTAATAATTGGATTAGCGGTAAATGCACCCACCTTATTTAACACTGGTGCAACGGCTTCTGAGGCAAACTTATCATTCCAGCTAGCAAATTCGACGTTCCAAAAGTTAAGCACGACAGTATCGGTAACATGACTAAGTACCTCTTTTCTGAATTTCTTATCTGTGAGCATCCGCGTGATATCAAGCATGGTTGAGTTTGGATACTCCAGTAGCGCGAGGATAGTATAGCGCAGAATATACTCAAGGCGCGGACCCCAGCTGTCACCGAACATACGCTTGAGTACGCCAATAATCTCAGAACTAATGTTATTCTTTTGACCAATATCAGTGATTTCCATAGGGTTAAAGCCAACTGGATATGCCGTATCAGCAGGGTTGAAGTACACTACATCCTTAATGCGATTATTGGGAATAAAGCGCATATTATCGACGGCAAAATCCCCATGCGGATCAATGATAGCATAGCCATAATTATGAAATACATCGCTTAATGCAAATAGCTCCAATAAACCGGACTTACCTGTTCCGGTTTGTCCAATAACATAAACATGGCGGTTTCTGTCAGTTCGATGTAGGCCAAATTGATAGTTCATTCCTCTGAAGTTTGTTAATCCGAAAGCGCTGATTTCGTCGTCCGCTGTCGAGTCGCCAGTAATAACAGGTAACTTTGAGGGCGGTTCGGCCGTTTTTGCATTTGCCCAGACAATACTTGGCGTTTCTACGTTAGTATGCGGCAAGTGGTAGACGCTTGCGAGCTCTTCAATGTTGAGAATAAATCCGCGATCAATAAAAAATCTTGTCGTATAATGCGCGATATCTTCTCTGTTAAAGCTTGTTTTATACAGCTTAAAACCGTTTAAATTTGTGCTGTTAAATTGCTTAAAAGCACCAATAATAGCCTGTAGTCTATGTTTTGCTGTCGCTTGATTATTTCCGAGATATGCGACGCGGATTTTAATCTGATAACCAAGTTTTTGAGATTTCTTTTCGATTTCTGAAATACGAGTCTTGTCTCGCTCTGAAAGTTCTTTTTCACCGGCTTTCCCAGCTTCTGGAGGTCGCCATAATGCACCAAGCATCTCTAGGAAATATTGGCCGAATCCTCCTAAAAAATCAGACTGAGTTCTCCCAGCTTTGATACGGTTTGCATAATTTGAGGATCGTTTATGCCAATCATCGGCGATTGGACGTGCTAACACCTGAATCCACATCTCTTCACCTTCATCTTCCAGCTTTGATAATGTTGCAGTGATGCCGGCTAACGGATCTACCTCAAAACTTTGAAATGTTTTAATTGGCAAAACGTCGTTATCAATAAGGGATAATTCACCAGTGTATACAACTTTATGATCTAGTTGTCGCTTGGTATAATCTTCGCTTTCTTCATAAATTTGTACAGTTGGATATTGCGCATAGATTTGCCCCTCGACAAAATTTTGTAAATGCTTTGGTGTCCAAACATAAAAACGAATCAGCTTGCCGATAGAAGCAATTTCGAAGCTGATATGTTCTTGAAGCCCTCCGCTATCACGCAATTCTTTTTTATCTTTTAGAATGCCGTGCAAACTAGCAAATAATTGTTCTGCAGCCAACTCTTTTTTGTCGTTTGCTCGCGGAATCTCTAAAATCAGTAGGATGTGTTCAGTGTCTTTTAAAGCGGCTACCTTTTTATAGTTGCGCCATGTCAAAAAGGAGATAATACCAAATATCGGTAGCCAGACATACCACTGTAGGAGAAATTCAAAAATTGAGCCAATCATTACTAGTTTCTATTGTGGCCTAAACAGCGTATAAGCGCAAATAGTACCACCCCTCTCCTTTTTAAACGACTGCTTGTTCTTCGGCAAGCGTGTAGGTTGCTCGTGCAGTCCGTTTGAACTGTGGCTTACTCTGTAGATTTAAAAGAATGGTCGTTTCTTTTACCTTACGGTGCTTGAGGACACGCTTCACAATTTCATCTCGATGAAGCGGCTCGCCCTCTTTTTTCAATACTTCCGCGATGATATCTGATACTGTACCACGGCTATAGCCCCAGTCGCTCAGTGCATAAATACCGCGACCAATCAGTACAAATCGCTTATCTTTAATAAGTTCATTGTGAATTGCCTGCATGGTTACATCTTTTCGTTTGAAATCAGATTCTTTAATGGCATTAGCAATTGCTGAAAAGTGCATCGGCTTATTTACCTCTGAAAGAACAGCAAAAATTTTGTCACGAATATTTTTAGGATTGACTGTCGGCCACTTTACAAGTCCCCACTGATTCTTGAGGTGAGTCATTTGCTTGCTTACCATAGCTATTGCCTTCACGTGATCGGGGTGCTCGTAAGAAAGTTTTTCGTCAAGCTCGTTGATAGTTAAAGGTTTACCGTACGCTTTAACTGTTTTAACAAGCTCGTCTACTTTGGCTTTGATTTGCTTTTCATCGCCATATTCTTTAATACCGACGCTTTGATAATAGAAATCGTTTTCAGGCACTAGGGCAAGTTTTGGTGTAATTTCACCAATAAACGCAATGTGTGCCTGCTCACGAGGGCCAGCTTTTGAGTCGATGTGTTTTGCAAGATCAAGTGTACGTGCGACTCGCCCAAGCTCATGCAGGTGACGGATAAGATACTTTTCAAGCTGCGCTGCCTCCTCGTTTCCTTCTTCTGCAGTAATCTTGAGACGAATTAGCACAGCTTTTTCTAGTTGTCGTACTCGTTCACGAGTGATGCCAAGCAATTCCCCTATTTGTTCCAGGGTTTCTTTACGGTCGTATAACCCAAAGCGACGTGCAATAATTTCACGTTCTCGTTCACGCTCTATGGTTTTTAACACATTAGCCACTAACTCCTTAATATTCAGAGTTTTTTCCGTACTTTCAGGGGTGCTCATACATGTTCCTCTCTATCAGTCACACTATTATTTTAGGATTTTGACTTCCCCACCATGATTGTCTTGATAAATCCATTCTATGTTTTCACTATAAAACAAAAATTTTATAATGTCAAACATTGATTGCAATATGCTCATATTATAGCACAAAATAGACAGTCGATGTAAAGTCTGTCTTGAGGCTTTCTTACCACTGTTTTTTATGAAGTAAAATGAATTATTTCTTTTTTCGTGCCGTTTTTCGCCCACGACCTTTTCTGACAGGAGCATTTGCAAGCAGTTCTTTAGCTTGTTTGTGAGTTACCTCTGTCGGGTCGGTATCTTTTGGAATCTTGGCATTTTTGGTGCCATCAGTAACATACGGCCCAAATCGTCCACGAAGCACCTTGACGCCATCGCCAAAATCAGCTACATTTTTTTCAGCTTCAGCCTTTAGTTTTTCGCTGTAGAGCTTTTTTGCTTCTTCAAGCGTGATGGTATGGGGGTCGAGCGGCTTAATACTGACAAACAGCTTCTCGACTTGGATATATGGCCCAAACCGCCCAATATTAGCCTTAATATCTTTGTCGTCATCTGTCTTACCGACAGTTCGGGGTAGCTTAAACATTTCTAAGGCTTCTTCAAGCGTGACGGTCTCAAGCTTTGCGCCTGTTGGGAGCGGTGCAAACCGAGGCTTTTCCTCTTCGTCATCAGTACTACCAAGTTGCAGCATCGGTCCATAGCGTCCAAAGCGAGCAAGTATCGACTTCTTTGTTTTTGGATCAACGCCAATTTCGCGGGCCTGCGCTACTTCACTGCGCTTAATGTCGCCAGACTGCTCAATGAGCTTATGAAATGGCGTGTAAAAACCTTGCAGCATTTGATTTCGCTCAATATTTCCAACGGCAATCGCGTCAAACTCTTCTTCCACGTTTGCGGTGAAACCATAATCAACAATTTGATCAAAATGCCCCGTCAGGAAGTCGCTTACCACCTGCCCGCTAGCGGTCGGTACTAGTTTTCCTTTGTTGCTCCCCGTTTTCTCGCTATCAATTTCTCGCTTTACTTCTTGGCCATCAAAATGCAACACAATAACTTCTCGAGGCGCTCCCTCGCTTTCGCCTTTTTCAACATAGCCGCGCTCTTGAATCGTGCCGATGATGGTCGCATAGGTTGACGGGCGGCCAATACCGAGGTCTTCGAGTTTTTTCACCAAACTTCCTTCACTGTAGCGTGCTGGCGGTCGAGCGAATAGTTGTCGAGCATTCACTTCTTGCAGCAAAAGCGTTTGCCCGGATTTTAGTGGCGGCAAAATATCATCTTCTTTTTTGTTTGTGCCATATATCCGTAAGAAGCCATCAAATAATACCACTTCACCTTTTGCTTCAAGAATTTCTTCATGAGAAGAAATCGCAATGCTCACAGTAGTTTTTTCAAGTTTAGCTGACGCCATTTGGCTTGCCAGCGTGCGGCGGCGAATTAAATCGTAGAGCTTTTGGTCATATTCGTTACTACTCGCTTTTTCAAGTCGTACATCGGTGGGGCGAATTGCTTCGTGCGCTTCCTGTGCGTTAGCAGCTTTACTCTTATATTTTCTGAATTGATGATACTGCTCACCAAATTCGCCTTTTATATAGTGTGTCATAGCGCCAAGCGCTTGGTCGGCAAGATTGACCGAATCGGTTCGCATATAGGTGATTTTTCCGTCTTGATAGAGTTTTTGCGCCGCCGACATGGTGGCTTTTGTACTAAAACCAAGTCGTGCATTAGCTTCTTGCTGTAAGGTACTTGTCGTGAATGGCGCGCTTGGGTTGCGTGTGCCAGGGCTTGTTGCAATATCTGAAACGCTAAATGTAGTGTCCTTAAGACTTTCCAGGAACATCTGAGCTTCTTTTTCGGTCTTAAAGCGCTTTGGTAGCTCAGCTTTCATCGTTACATCGTCTTCAAGCTGAAACTCGGCAGTCACTTTAAATTCAGAAGAACTCTCAAAGTTTTCAATTTCACGCTCACGCTCTACTAGAAGTCGCACCGCTGGTGATTGTACGCGTCCTGCAGACTTTCCGCCGGGTACTTTTTGCCATACTACAGGGCTTAGCTCAAAACCCACAAGCCGGTCTAAAATTTGCCGTGCTTGCTGTGCTTGTACCAAGTTCATATTCACTTTCAGTGGGTTTTTAATGGCATTTTCAATTGCACTTTTGGTAATTTCATGAAACACAATTCGATTAGTTGTTTTCGGATCAAGCTTCAAAACTTCGCAAAGATGCCACGCAATAGCCTCTCCTTCACGGTCTTCGTCAGTTGCAAGCCAAACAGTATCAGCGTTTTTTACGGCCTTCTTTAATTCAGTTATTACCTTTTTCTTTTCTGTATCAACTTCATACGCTGTCTTAAAACCGTTCTTTACGTCCACTGGCGGCGTGCCATCCTTTGTTTTTTTCGGAATATTACGAATATGCCCAATACTTGAAAGCACATGAAAATCACTGCCAAGATATTTTTCAATAGTCTTGGCTTTTGCTGGACTCTCTACTATTACTAAATTCTTTTTGCTCATGCTTTATTACGCGTTCTAGCTAAACACAAACAACCATACTACGCAACTTTTATGATTTTGTAAATGAGAAACCCCCATCCGCGAGGCCGAAGGCTCTCTAGCGGATGGGGGTTAGGGGTTAAAAGCTGTCGCGATAGACCGAAAAACTGGTCTGCTCGACAACTTCTCCGTTTGCATCAACCCACTTCAGCTTGACCCGAAGCGGCTTTTTGCGAGTATGCTTGGGGGCTGTGTATTCGATGCAGCCCTTTCCATACTTGGAGGCAGCTTTCTTGCTTCCAAATTGCTTCGGAAGACGAAGAGTGTTGCCCACGTACCTCGGGCAAATCCTAACCACACCCTCCGAAAACACATGAGCAGGATACAGCGGCCTAACGCTGTCAATCCGTCCATCATTGTCACGGTGGACAGTGTAGGTGTACGGATTACCTCCTTCGCTCAGATGAGTCGTGGTGCTTGTTTGGTCGGTGTCGTTCCACGGTGACCAAACGGTAGTAGTGGCCAAGGCCAACAGCGCAATAGCGCTAATGATGAAGTACTTGGTGCGCATTTGCGCCTCCCTATTCTTGAAAGTTGCGCGTACCGACAATCGCTACCGTTACCTCTCTGTTTTCGGGTAATTTTCCAAGAAAGTATAACCTTTTTGGAGGATTAGCAATAGTACCCACCATCTGTAAGTATTTCTGCTTCTCTGGAGTAGTTGTATTGATTTTCATAAGTAATGTTTCAAAAAGTATTGACAATAAATATTATACGTGCTAGTATGATTGACGGTTGGCTATGACTATGTTGATAGCCAAACGCACCTTATACCCCCTATTCTAACGAAAGTTAGAGTGCGTGCAATGCTTGTGCGAGAGTTTACTACCCTCCACTCTTCACTATTTTATGCCTTGCGCGCATACTAACCCCTTTAACCGGCGGACCTCTTAATTGTGTGAGGTGGGTCACGCTAATACCCAGAACCTGGGTGGGTTGAAGGGCAAAATGGCGCTTGAGCGATGCCCACCCTTGCTCAGGCGCTTTTTTGATGTTTAGCCTACTATTGACTTAAGTAGTATAATATGCTATTGTAAAACAGTAGTACCTTGAAAAGTCAACAGAAGAAACGAGGTCAAATGGACTACACTTGGCTTGTGTGGGCCGTTATTGCTGGACTTGCAGTAATGGCAATGCTGGAGCGAAAAGCACATTGGGTGGCTCGAGCGGTTGCAGCTTTGATTGCCGTTGGTTTTGCCTACAACGCTGTTATCGCCCTCTTTAGCCCGGATGCATGGCTTTCCTGGATTGCGATTGCACTCGCGGTCTGGGCTACCTTTTGGGTGCGGCGTTCACGCGGTCGAGACTTATCAGAGCGTTCATCAGGTAATGATGAAGACGATGATGAGTGAACAAACAGGGGTTTGGGAACGATGATTTCCGTGCGCACTCTGCGCATGATGTATCATCTGTTCCCGGCCCCTTTAACTTTTATAACGTAAAGCTTGTTGTCTTTAAGTCATTATTCAAAAAACTATTCATCAAAGCCAACACTTCCTGATGAATAGTTTTTTGAATAGCATTTGCTTCATCTTTGCTGAACTTGCTCAGCACAAAATCGGCATCGTCCATTTTCTCTTGTAGTTCATTCCAAATGCCAATGCGAATGCGCCAATAATTAGTACCAATGTGAGCTGAAATGCTTTTAACGCCATTATTTCCCGCATCGCTGCTATTGTGGCGAATACGAATAGTGCCAAATGGAAGCGCTAACTCATCGTGAATAATTAAGATATCTTCATTTTCTATCTTATAAAATTCTTTCATAGTTCGCACTGCATCGCCGCTGTTATTATAAAATGTCTGCGGCTTAATAAGTAAAATCTTTTCTTCCCCACGACTATATTCAGTACATAAAGCTTTGAATTTTATTTTTTCTTGCCATCTTAAGCTGTATTCTTTAGCGAAAAAATCAAGCATTAAAAAGCCAAGATTATGTCGTGTTGCCTCATAATTCTTCCCGGCATTGCCAAGTCCAACGATTAATTTCATCTTAAAAACAGTATAAACCATTGATATATATTTAAAAATGTTGTTTACTAGTTCAGTAATAGTTTACGAGACTACTTCTAGGAAGGGTGGAATTGTGGAGTTTGTTGTAGCTATTATTCTGTTGGTGGCAATCGTACAGACGGTCATACTGCGTTGGGCACTGAATAAGTGGGCTGCCAGATGGGCACACGTTGCGCCGCAGCCTCCCGCCAGCTGGCATTTTGTCCTCTTTCTGGCGCTAAACGCTTGTAATGTGATCAGCATGAGTAGGGTTGGTCAAGTGGTCAGCGGAATGTTACTGGCTCTGATCGGTGCCTTCTTTATTTTTGCCGCATTTTACTACTATGACGTGTGGTACATTCGGAAGAACGGATTCTCCATCTGGCGGGGGTGGTAGTAAACAGGGGTTTGGGAACGATGATTTCCGTGCGCACTCTGCGCATGATGTATCATCTGTTCCCGGCCCCTTTAACTTTTTAATCTTTTCGCTTCATTTGTTTTTCATCGCGAAAACTGAACATGATTGGCGTGCCGCCAAAGTCATAAGCTTCACGCATATTCCGCTCAAGATAACGCTTATAGCTCCAGTGGAGGAACTTTAAATCTGAGCCAAACAGCACAAACCATGGGGGTGAAACATCTGTTTGCACGAGATAACGTAGCTTCGGATGGGTGTTTTTAAGTCCTGCAGGCGGATGTTTTCTGAGGCATTGTTGCAAAATCTTGTTTAAATCACTGGTTTTCACTTTGGTTTTTCGGCGTTTATAAATCTGCAGTGCTAAATCAAACAATTTTGTGACGTTTTGCCCGGTTTCAGAGCTGGTAAAGATGAGCGGTGCCCACGGAGCGAAGGTAAAATTGTGAGCGATTTGCGGTGCTAGAGCGTCTCGGGTATAGGCATCTTTTCCTTCGACGCTATCCCATTTACTCACCACTAATACTAAACCTTTGCCCGCCTCTTTGATCATACCGGCGAGTTTTTGGTCGAGTTGCGTGTTGAGTTCATTAACGTCCATGAGCAGAAAGCACACGTCAGCTTGTTCAATGGCCTGTAGGGTGCGAAGAACGCTAAACTTTTCAATTCCCACTTCGATCTTGCCGCTGCGGCGCATACCGGCTGTATCAAGCAGCTGAATATCCTGCTTTTTATATTTCACCGAAACGTGATTGACATCTCGCGTTGTACCGGCAACGTCAGCGACAATTGCCTGTTGTTTACCAGCAAGTGTATTAAATAGATAGCTTTTACCGGCATTGGGGCGACCAATGAGCGCAATACGCAGTATATCATCAGCTTCTTTATTACTTTGTGGCGGGATATGTTCGGTAATTTCTTCGAGTAACTGCTTAATGCCCCTACTGTGTTCCGCACTGGTGCGAATCACCGTTTTGATACCAAGTCGCTGAAAGTCTTCATTTGGTAGACTGCCTTTAAGGTCGGTTTTATTAACGACGAGAATGACTGGCTTTTTGCTTTTTAACGCTTTTTTGGCCACGAGACGGTCTTCTTCGCTGAGGTGCCGCGTGCTATCAACGGTGACTAAAATAACCTCGGCTGCCTCTGCTGCTTCCGTAATTTGCTCTTGAATCGTCGCTTCAAATTCATCATTAGGATCTTTTAATCCTGCAGTATCAACGAGCCAAAAAGTATGATCATTAAAGCTCACTTTACCAAGCACGCTATCTCGGGTGGTGCCCGCTTCACGCGCAACAATCGCCTGTTTCTCACGAACCAGACGATTAAACAGCGAACTTTTGCCAACATTCGCTTGACCGATAATTGCCACAGTGGGCAGTTTTTTGCTCATATAAACTCTATTCTAACAGATATAAATAGCAAATAATACGTAAGCTATTCTTTTTCTGATCCTATTCTTTTCAAGCCTTTACTTCCTAATGTTGCCGCAAAGAGGTTTTCGTCAAATTCACAAATACGCATTATTTCTTCATAGCTTGGAATGACAACGCCCTTTTTATGGGCAGGGCATCCTCTTTCTCTTGAATCGTAATCGATTCTATGCCCGTCACTGCATGCTGTTGTTGTGGCATCTATACGTAATTTCTGTGGATTTTTAAGAGCTATTCCATAATCAGTTAATGTGTAATGTGCTAAAATTTCTGACTCTTCATAATAGCGGCTGCTCTCAGTAAGACCCATTGTGGTTTCGAGCCAATGCGCTATCTTACCATGGTGTTGGGCGGGTAGCATTACACTTTGCTTGGTGGCTGGCTGGTGCATTACGGTAACGAGCTGGTCTAAAGAAAACCCTTCCTTCGCACCTTTCCTCGCTGCAATGTGTGCAAATCTGCCAATGACTCTTAAACCGTGTTGTACTCCAGCTGTTTTTAGGCTCTCGGGTATTCTGTCTCCGATGCGCTCAAAGAGAATGTCGGTCATTTCTTCATAGCATGCACGTGTACCTGGCTCGCTTGCGTAAGAAGGTCTATTTTGATTCCACTGCAGGCTAGCCAGTCTAACTTCAGTTTCAAACTCATCAAATACTGTTACTCCTCGGGGTCGTCTCATAATTAATATTATACCATAATTATTTTATAATAACAGTATTCTATTACGTTTATATCTTTTTTAAAAGAAATGATTAAGAGTAGTTTTTTTGCTCTACAAGTGTGTGTTTGTACTGATGAGCTCAAAAGAACGAAAGCAAAATTAAATTATGACTTCTTTAAATTCACCTGACGATAGGCTGCCTATTTTAAATTCACCAAACTTTGTGCGGTGTAGTTTTATTACTTCGTAGCCTAACGCATCAAACGTTCGTCTTATCTGTCGATTGCGACCTTCATGCATGGCAACTTGCCACTGTCTACGATTTTTTTCTGAAAGCCGAGAAAGATGCAGCTTACTGTTGCCGTCTTCCAGTTCTATGCCCTGATCATGTACCATCCGTTGATGTAGTGGCTCCAGGTCCTTATCCAGCGCTATTTCATAAGTTTTGGTTTTATGAAAACCAGGGTGTGTCATTCGGTGTGCAAAATCGCCATCATTTGTCAAAAGTAATAGCCCGGAGCTGTTTTTATCGAGCCTACCGACTGGTTTTAGATGGTGGAGCTCTTTTGGTAAAAGATCATAAATTGTCGGTGAATTACCCTGTTTCTTGCGTGAACAGACATACCCCATGGGCTTATGTAAAGCAATATATCGTAATTTTTTTAAAGTAATGATGCGTTTGCCGTTTACGACGACTATATCCTGTTCGCTTACTCTACTCCCTAGCGAAGCAGTCTCTTTGTTAACAGAGACATGGCCAACGGCAATTAAATTATCAGCTTCCCGGCGACTGATGCCGAGTTGCAATGCAAGGTATTTATTGAGTCGAATATCGTTAGTCACTATGGATTCTAGTATAGACTATCGCTGAACTGGAGGAACTGGTGGGCGCGGAGGCGGTGTGACTGAACTGTCATGATCGGTGGGTGCTGGCGACACTCCTACGCTTGGAGGTGGCGTCTCGGCTGGTGAAATAGGAAGATCTGCTTCTTTGGCAATCTCCTTATTAATAAGTTCGTTGATATCAACTTTTTGTACATTGGGATTATTTTCCAGTGGCTGAATGACTTTCTCGCCCGAACCTCCAAGTGCTGGTGGCTGAGGGGCTGAGGGGTTCTCGGGAGCTTTGGGAGGCTCAGGGGGCGTTGGTGGCGCTGCTGCTGCAGCGGGAGCAGGCAGAGCTGCGGGCTGGGGTGCCGCAGCTACAGGTTGCGGCTGCGACGGTGTAGGTGCGGTTGCAGGCGGTGGAGTTGGAGCTGATTGTTGTCCGGGTGCTGTTTGTGAGCCAAATGCTGTTTGTGGCGGTACTGCGGGTGTGCTTGCGGGTTGTGTACTGGAGGCTGGCGCTGCGGTACCAGGCGTATCACCTAACACTTCATGAACGGTACGGATGACGTCTTCAATACCGACTTGAGATTTTACTAAATATCTATCAGCACCGAGTTTTTCGCTGCGAGTACGCTGCTCTTCTGAGCTGAGGGCGGTCATCATAATCACTTTAATATCTTTTGTTTCAGTGGTTGAGCGCAGGATATCAAGCATGTCAAAACCGCTGATTTTTGGCATCATGACATCGCTGATAATCAATGCCGGACGCTCTTTAATTGCCATAGCGAGCGCTTCTTCCCCGTCGCCAGCGGTGACAATATCATATCCCTCTGCTAATAATCGTACACCGTATATTTCACGAAGACTTTTATCGTCTTCAACTAACATTACTTTTATCATATTACTTCCTATTGTACGTTGTTATTTTTAAAAATGCCATAGCCCTTATGTTTTTAGGTGGTTGATGAGGGTGTGTTATGGGTGGTAGTGATTTGCGGTTGTTCCTGCCCCTGTTCTCTTTCAATTCTGTCAATTGCTGTTTGATGATCGAGGCGTGGAATTTCTACAAAGAAAGTGCTTCCCTTACCATAGTCGCTTTCCACCCAAATGCGTCCATCCATAACCTCAACCAGTCGTCGGCAAAGATATAACCCTAGACCAGTACCACCAATTTCTCGTGTTGATGAGTTATCAATTCGGTAAAATTTTTGAAACAGATGGGAAACGTCTTCCGGTGGAATGCCCATACCGGTATCTTTGACGCTTAATTTGACGTGTTCATTATCTCCTGTAACATCAACTGTAATGCTCCCCTCTTTTGTGTATTTTATGGCGTTCTCAATTAAATTTGAAAGTACTTCACGCAAATGATCGGCATCAGCATCGGCGTAAAAAACAGGTGTCAGCTGTCTAGCTTTTTCTGTTGAGATAGTAGGTTTATAGATAAGAGTCAGGTTTTTTGCTTTTGCGCTAATCATAAAACCATTCGTTATATCTTGCGTAAATGCACCAATATCTATTACTTTCGGATGACTGGTAAGCCGTCCGTCTTCAAGTTTTGAGACGTCCAAAAGGTCTTGAAACAGCCGACCAAGATGCTGGACGGATTCCTGTGCTTTGCCAATATAGCCACGCGCCTTATCGTCAATGACTGCGGTATGTGGATTGAGTGCTAGGCCGAGGTAGCCTTCGATAGCGGCAATAGGGGTACGCATTTCATGGCTGGCAGTGGAAATAAATTCAGCTTGTTCTTTCTCTTCTTTCTTTTCTTCTGTGATATCGCGAAATACAATAATAGCACCAGAGCCAATTTGCCCTACCGGTGAAACGTGCACAGAAACAAGTAGTTTTTTGCTGGAATTTGTTTCAAGAATTAAATCATTGCTGATAGAGGGTTCGTTTGTAGCAAGTGTTTTTTGCACAATATCTTGTGATGGCTCAAGAGCCTTACCATTTTTATCTTTTAGTTTTAAAATTGAGCGATAATCAAGCTTTAACGCATCCTGCTTACCCCAGCCAATGAGACTTTGAGCAGCGGGGTTAATAAGTTGAATAACTCCTTGTCCATCAACTGCAATCACCCCCTCATCAATGGCATTAATGACCACCTCTGATTTATTAGCGACTTGGCTCAGCTCTTGTGCAAGTGCCGTATATGTTCTGTCTTCAGAACTTTCCTCCTGGCTCTTTTTACGCCATAGAAAATAGCTTGCAATTAATGGTAATTCATACGCTAAGAGGAATATAATAAATTGTTCAGTACTGTTAATGGTGTGTAAAAACAGAAAATCTGCCAGCATATAGCCATTAATCACAATAGCCACGATAGAAAGAACATATAGTCCAAACAGTCCTGCAAATAAACCGATGAGTATCCAAAGCGCTATGAATGGTGATGCCGTAAAACCGGTGTTGATGACAAGTAGCGCCACTGTCGTTGCCAGTAGACCATAGACGCCAACGGAAACAGGAATAATATATTCTTTGGCAATCCACTGGCGACTGACAAAGCTAATAATGGTAGTAATGGCGGCCAAAATGGCAACATAAAATGGTATAGAGAGATGGTTGCTTTCAAGCGTGTCGCCTGCAATAAAGCCAACCCCGTAAAGTAATACAAAAACTAAGCCAACAAACATAGTGGCTTCACAAATACGGCGATACCAAAACGGCGATACGGCTATGGATGGTTTTATAAGGCTGCCCTCCCTTTCGTTCTTATCTGTATTATGCCGAATTTTTAGTTTAGAGTAAAGTTTTGAAGTCTAACAAAAGAACCGCATGCCCATTAGCTTTAAACATTCTTTAATGTCTAGCCTCCTCTTCCGAGAGGAATAATTCGCGAACCACAATCATATAGTCATCTTTAGCGTCAATAAGGTGTGATATGATACTATCTTTCGCAATCCATTCATAACTTTCGTGTTCCCAACTGGTTTTAATCTGTGGCTTTATATCTCTAACATTAATTTTATATACTCGATGTAATGACTGACTTCCACTAATTCTTTCACGGCCTAACACAATATCTCTCTTTTGAACTAATAGTTTTGTTTCTTCTTTTATCTCTCTTATCAACGCAAGAAATACATCTTCACTACTCTCAACCTCACCCCCTGGGAGATCTACTTCATGAGCATAATTAGGATGGGTTCCGCTTCGTTTTAAAACCAGAACATTATTATTAGGATCATAGATTAGTGCCTTAACCACGATTTTCATATAATGATCATATCAGATAGGCTCTTGAAAATCTGAAGTAATTCCTCACGATAGAATTTATGTCATTTAACCGAACATTTAGCAACACTTCCTGAGTTAATCAGCTTGGATTATTCGTTGTTTTCACCACCAGAAAACATCCTTTTCAACTTTAAAAAGAAAAATCGGGCGGAAAACGCCTGAAATTTAAATTTTATCCTAATGTAGTGAATTTGGTGGGGAATCGGATTGGAACGAACTCCTCAAGAAATCTATTAATACCCCTCATATTAGCTATCTCAAAGCGCAACCTTCTACAGGAAATATACACCCCCGCTTAGAATATAAAGATACTCTTTACAGACAACTAGTATTTTAAGAGGACGTTCTGGACAACATCTAGGGCAAACTCAGTAGATTTGTGACCCGTGATTGTCACGCTGGAAGGATGCGCCGCACTATTACGTGTACCGAGCTTCTCATCAAGTAACTTCCGAACATCATTAGAAATGATATTCGCTGATTTCATTAGTAAAATAAATTTATCCTCGGAGATTATAGAGAAATCATCAAGCTGGTTGATTGTATTGATCCGCCTGTCTGGATTCAGCGCAAAAGCAGCGTTAAACTCGTTCAGCTTGTTATTGAAAACATACTTGCGCATGTGATTCATAGCGACGATCCATATCATTATGACAGTTGCCCGATTAGCTTGAACTTTAGAACAATTTAAGGCTTCGTTAAGAAAAGTGTTCTCCTGTGGGTCCGACACTTGCGATGCGAGCGACGCCAGTTGTTCTGATACAGCTACTTTGGCTGGCTCATTGCTCACAATCCTGTCTATTTCGTTGAAAGTATTGCGCTCTAACCGGTATCCACCTGTCTTCACCTTTATATACCTACCCTTTTTGTTGCCAGCGTTGGTTGAAAGATACTGAGGCAGGCGCTTATACGGCTTGAGATCCAGTTTCGTTGCTACGCCCTCAATTTGCTTAACGGTGACCGATTCTTGACTCTTAGTCTTGAGGAGGTAATAAGTAATGTAATCAATCTGTTTGGGGGAAGCCCAGCCGTCAAAGTCTGCTAGCGATGAAAAAAAATTGTCCATTATGATTTATCCCCCTTTGGTAGGTCGTGTTCGACGAAATTCTCGCCAGGAGTCGCCAGCTTGATAGCGGTAGATGATGCTGTATCGATATAGCCCTTATGAAATGTGGTGTTGCATAGGCTTTGCCAAAGTGCGGTTGGACACTTCACACCGACATCTTTATAACACGAGTAAACATGGTCTGGTGTAATTAACTCGATGTTTGCAATCATTTGCAGGTAGTAGACAAAAATAGTGTTTTTCTCCATAGCTGATGTAGATTTTGGTGTTGGTGATTTTGCTGCAAAAAAATCACGTAGGCTCTGTGAATTGCTTTTGGCCGAGAGGTCTAAATCTTTAACAATAGAGTAACTTTCCTTAGATTTTGTTCGTCGGCTTTTAACCTGTGGTTTTTTTGACGTTGATTTTGTGCTACTGTCGCTTGGTGGGAGTTCCTTTTGCGGCGGTGTAGCGAGCGGAGCGGTACGAAGACTGCTGGAATTTGCGACTTGCTCCTTGAAATCTGTATATACCTGGCTGACAAAAGATTCCTCGCCTTCAACCTCCAGTGTGCCTTCTTTGATATTGATACTTAATCGTGTCATAGGAATAACCCTTCGTTACTTTGATTCGGGCTTCTTGCCGAGATTTTTTAGATGGTCAGCACCTTTCGGTGTCAGTTTGAATAAGTCGTTTTCTATGTAAAGATAGCTGTTTTTCATGTTGGGTGTGTTGCTCGTCGTAAAATTCTTCGAGGTAATACCACCGCCAACCCTCTTGATAAAGTCAATTATCTCAGACCGATTGATACCGTCGATACCCTGTGATTCGGCATACTTAATAGTCCAGAGGATATGGTCAGCTCGAACGTTAATCTTGAAGAAATCAAGATAACCATCCATGCTCGTAGTGACACGGATTTTTTTAATTCCGTCTCGTATCACTGATTTCGCTCTTTTCCCTCCCGCTGACTTCGTGCCGGTTCGCTTTTTAGCGACCTTTGGGAAACCCTCACTCTGAACACTGTCGACTGATGAGAGTAGCCGGAAACTACCCTTGTCTTCTTGAAATATGTAGCCAGCCGATACGGCCTCACGGAAGTCTCGGTTAATATTTTTTGGTGTACTTTCACCTGCCTTTTTGAAGAGTGTTAGAATTTCATCAACAGAAAATAGTCTTTGGTTAGTGCTGGTGGCTCCTAGGTAATATGCCAAGGCAACAATTTTCTGAGGATTAGTTTTTGCCTTCGTTTTAGCTATGGCCGCGTGGGGAGATTCATAGGTGGTCTGATTTTCTAGCGAATTTTCACCTAGCGTATAGACTGGCTGCACAGATGTTTCCGTTTCGTCAGTTGCATCTCTCATCGAAAGTGGTGTATTTGTTTGTTCAGCTCGCGATATAAAAGACATGATTTGTGTCGCCTGAAAGAGGCTGACTTTTGCCTCGAATTGCAATCCGCTTCCTGTAATTTTGATTTCTACTTCCATTGAATCCCTCCAAATTAGTTATTGTACCAATCGTAACATAGTTTGTATGAAAAGTATACGCTTCTATAAATAACGGATAAAAAAAGCGTATACAAATACAATCTGCTAATGGTTATTTTTATATAAGTGAAATATGGTAACTCTGTTTGTGCTGTATTTAGTAAAAAATTCTAATTTGGTGACCCTACCGGGAATCGAACCCGGGTTACCAGGATGAGAACCTGGCGTCCTAACCGCTAGACGATAGGGCCGCGTCACAGGTGTTAATGTAGCAAATTTAAGAGGGTGTGTCTACTATTGCCATGTGACAGGTTGGTCGGTTGGGATAGCGGTGATCCATGTTTGACCGCGTACGAGCGGGATTGGCTTCCCTGCTTCGTCTAAGAACTGAATCTGCTGTTTTGTGCCAGCTTTTTTCCACGTACCTTTAATCACGACGCCATTTTGAAATATAAACGCCTCCCCGCTACCGGTGGTTTGCATTTGTTCACGCCAACCATCTTCAAAGCCAAGCTCTGTCGGCACTTTGATCGCAATAGCAACACTTGGCGTAATCTGCCCCTTTTCACGGTCAGTATGTGGCTCGCCACCTTGCGAGCGTTTATAGTTATTATGCTCAGCATCGTAGACATAGTTCACATTATAGGTTGCGCTTGAGATAGTAATATCGATATTTCTTGCTGCTGGATATTTTCCCTGAGCTTTTTTTATGTTTATTTCTGGGTTTTTTGTAACTTTCTCTCTTGGAAAACCAGTGAAGTTTGAGGTTTTATAACCCTTTTTATTATTGAGTTCATCAAGGTTTTTAAAGTTGGTATAGACATTGTGCGGTGCCCAGCGGTCGTCTGAGCGCCAATAGGTATCGGCATTGAAGAACTGATCGATATCTCGATAATGACCGTTTCTTACTTCCTGTAGAGCTTTATAGCTTCCGCCTATGTGCGCGATGCTGGCGTCATATGGTGCTGCCCATTCAACGTAATATGGTCGTAAGCTGCGTACGGGACCGATAAGCTGCGGTTTGCTTTCCTGATACAGCACCAAGAAACGTGTAATACCTCCTTCAGCGATAGCTTCATATACCACTCCGGCTTCTTTCAGGCCGGATTGTGGTCTGGCGTCGGGACTGTTTTCGATCATAATTGCCGTGACAGCTTGTTTGGTAGCAGCTTCGTCGGAAACTTCGAGTCCGGTAAGCGGTGAATAGTACTTTTTATCATTAACGATCTTTGCGACAGTATCTGCGATGCTTGGTTGTTGAAATTGTGCCATCATTGCAAGTAGCGCTAATCCGGTTGCAATGATGATGCCAAGTGAGGCAAAGAAATAGCGAAGTCCCCTATCGTCGTGAAGGAATTGGTGCAGTTTTGTCCAGCGTTTTGGTTTTAGTTGCATTACATAAGCATTATAGCGTATGTGTCAGCCTATGGATAACCTTTTCTTTCCCTAGCAGTGCAAGCGTTTTATTCAGCTGCGGGCTAAATGGCGCCCACGTGGTATAGATACGTATCAGACTAAAGAGTGTGCCTGGCTTTTCGCCCGTTTGTTCAAGAAGTTTATTCAGTGTTATTTGAACCGCTTCCGGCGTGAAGCCACTATCCCCTAGAGCCTCTTTCGTGAGCTTTAATAGTTCCCCTCTTCTTTCTGGTGATAGTTTTTTGAGTTGTTTATTGTTCTCAATTAAGTCCATATCAACCTTTGGCTCGGCGAAGAAATAACGAGTAAGCGCCGGTAAGTCAGCAAGCGTTTTGAGCCTGTCTTGTGCAAGTGCTAAGACGTTTCTTTTATATTCATTGTCTGCGTCTTGTGCTTCGCTTGGCCAAAAAGTTTTTGCTCGTTGTTCTAATGCGTCTAAAGAAATTTTGCGAATCCACTGACCATTAAGCCATAAAAGCCGCTGCTCATCAAATCGAGCACCAGAATGCTGCACTCGTTCAAGGCTAAACTTTTCAACCAGCTCTTCTTCCGAGAAAATCTCTTGCTCAGTACCATCATTCCAGCCGAGTGTGGCCAAAAAATTCATTAAAGCTTCAGGTAAATAGCCTTCACGCTGATAATCCAGTACATCTTTAGCGCCATCACGTTTTGAGAGTTTCTTATTGCCGCTAGGGCCCATGACAAACGGCAAGGTTGCCATAATTGGTGGCGTAATCTCGAGCGCTTCATAGAGATTTAAAAATTTTGGTACGCTGCTGATAAATTCTTGACTGCGAATAACATGGGAAATTTGTATTAATGCGTCGTCAACGATATGACAGAAATTATAGGTTGGATAGCCATCGCTTTTAATGAGTATAAAATCATCAATCACCTCTTCGCCGCTTGAAAGCTCACCCATTACGGCATCATTCCACGTGTAGCTTTTTGGCTCAGATTTAAAACGTAGCGGCTGAGAACCATCCCAAGTTGGTGGATTCTCTGGTCGATGATTGCGATAGAGAAACGGTTTTTTGTCAGCTTTAGCTTCTTCTCTGAAACTTTGCAGTTCTTCTGGCGAATATGGGTCAGCATAGGCATGCCCAGCGTTAATTAATTTTTGTGCCCACTCCTTATAGATTTCTAGTCGCTTAGACTGTTGATACGGTGCGAATTCACCGCCAACATCCGGTCCTTCATCCCACGAAATACCAAGCCATCTTAAGCTTTCCTGAATGTGGGTAATGCTCCCTTCGACTTCCCGAGCTTTGTCAGTGTCTTCAATTCTTAAAATGAATTTGCCATTATTTTGCTTTGCAACGAGCCAGGCAAAAAGAGCGGTGCGCGCGGCACCAACATGCAAAAGTCCGGTTGGACTCGGAGCAAAACGAGTTCGTATCATAGCCTTAGTTTAACAGATAAGATTACATGCTCACAGCAATACGCTCAATTTGCTGGCTGGTGAGTGGTGCGTTACTACTCTTTAATACATGAAGTACACCGCCATTCACCCACACAGCCTTGTTGTCGTAGGTGTAAATAGTAAGACCTTGAGTACTACGGATTTGATAGTCATCATTTGAATCATCAGCTAC
Organism: uncultured Candidatus Saccharibacteria bacterium; assembly: GCA_964570845.1. GTDB lineage: Bacteria > Patescibacteriota > Saccharimonadia > Saccharimonadales > Saccharimonadaceae > CAZLCC01. The sequence goes on from CAZMZB010000002.1 coordinate 32,163, forward strand.
GAAATTATCGAGCGTGGCACGCGAGTCCCATCCGCTGGTTGTTTGCGTTATGGTGTATTTTTGGTTACCAAAATCAGATTGATATCCCACCTTCACTTCACTATCGTTATATGTTGCGGGGCCAGCCAGTTGATAGCCTTGCGGTTGATATTCGGGCAGCTTTGCATTGACGCCAGTTTGCATAGCAGCAATTCGTACGGAGAGGTTTGGCATGGCAAGATAGGTCAAATAGCCAGCCAAAACGAGTAGCGATAAACAGACAGTGATAACGCTTACTGTCCTAAGTCGGCTTGGCGAAACATTTTTTGAGTGAGCTTTGCGCACTTTTTCTATGGTGACCCTGGCAGCTGGTGCTTTCTCCATTTGTTCACGAATAAGCTGCTCTTTGATAGTACGTGAGGAAACTGGCTCGCTTGGCTTTTTCTTTGTAACTTCTGCGGGCTTTTTGGCAGCTTTTTCGATAACCGATTCGGGTGTTTTTTTGGTAGTCGTTTCAGGGTATTTGGCAAATTTTGTAATTTTCGGGCTGCGAGTATATGCTTTAGACGAATTGGTAACAGTAATTTTGTGTGCACCGGACGCAGCGGGCTTCTTTAATGCAGTGCGTTTAAGTGTTTTTGAACGCTGTGTTTTGCGATGGATCGCTTTTGCTGTCACCCTACCTTTTGTAGGAGCGGTAACATCTTGCACAACTCCTTTTTGGGTAGTATTTATGAGCTTTGTTTTTGAGGGCGAAGCGCTATTTTTTATAGCGTGATTAGCGCCCTTTTCAGAGATGGCTAAACCAGTTGTCGCGTCATATGTGCGACCGTTGATGACAATTGTGTGTTTTTTACCCATATTCCCCGTACAGTTTTCCTGCTCATGCTTTAATGCGTTACTTCTATCCTAGAAGCATTTTACAAAATACGCAAGATTTTTATATAAATTGATATAATAGACCTCATGCACCACCACTCAAATTCGAAGCGTCAAATCGCTATTCGGTCGTTTACCTATGGGGTGATGACAATGGCAGTCATCTTTACGGCGATTGTTTGTCTATTTATTGTGCTTGGCTATCAGTTTAATCGGTCGAGCGGTAAGATTGAGCAAGGCAGCTTGCTGCAATTTCGTAGTTTTCCAAACGACGCAAACGTACTGATTGATAATCAAATACAGAACTTTACTACTCCCGGGAAGAAAAATATTGCGGCTGGCGACCATACGGTAATAATGCAGCGTGAGGGCTATAACGATTGGTCGAAAGCGATTCACTTGCGACCCGGAGAGCTAATGTGGCTGAATTATACTCGCTTTGTTCCCAAATCAGTTGTGACGGAAACAGTTAAAGAATTTGACGCGCTCAATAGTATACTTGCCTCGCCAAATCAACGTTGGATTGCTTTACAGCAAACACCGGCGAGCAAGACATTCGATATCTATGATATGAGCGATGAAAAGAAGCCCCAGCTGAAGACGATTACACTCCCGAATGATGGCATTATGCCTGAAAAAATCGAAACTGCTGAAATTGTGAGGTGGAATGGGAATAGTCAATATTTTCTTGTCATCTATAATAAAGCGACTGCTCCGGAATATGTTGTGATTGATAGGAATGATGGGCAAAAAGCAGTAAATATAACGAAAAAACTAGATATTAAGATTAATGAGGCTTATTTTGCTGATAATAGCGGCAATACGTTGTTTGCTTTAAATGAAGGTGATATTAGAAAAATTAATCTAGATTCAGGCACTATCTCCCAGCCACTTGCTTCAGATGTAGTGGACTTCAAGCTTTATAAACCGGGCACAGTTACCTTTAGTGCTACACGTGGTGACGAAAAAATTGTTGGTGTGCGTAAGAGTGATGACACACAATCAAAGGTCATTAGAACTCTAAAAAGTGTTCAAGCACCAGTAAAAATTGCCAGTGGTAGTTATTTTGGTGATGATTACTTGGCTTTATCTAATAATAATGAGGTAGAGATTATTAAAAATCCTGAAAATTCTAAAAAACTATTTGCCAGCTTTGTTTTGAAGGAGCCCGTGCAATGGCTATTTTTCTCAGATAACGGACGTTTTATTGTGGCGCAGCACGCCAACGAACTTGCAACCTATGATTTAGAATACGATAAAACACAGCACATTAGCCTTAAAGCAAAACAAGCCCCGACAAAACCGGTCGGTTGGCTTGATGGTTATCACCTTTGGAGTACGTATGATAATCAGCTTATAACGATTGAATTTGATGGTGCTAATCGTCAGGCTATTACTGATGCGTTGTCTGGGTATGACGTTACATTAAGTTCTAATGGAAAGCGCCTCTTTAGTATCGGGCAAAATAAAGCGACTAAAAAACCTGTTTTGCAGAGTTCTCAAATGGTCATTGAAGATTAGCTATCTGAACAAACGCTGCAATAAGGTCGGTGAATTACCGGAAATGTCCTGAGGCTTTTCTTTTGGTGTCTCGGTTGTTTTTGGTTTACCTGCTGTTGTGGGATCCGGACTGATTTGTTTTGCTGATACGATCAAGCGTTTCAAGGCTGTTCCCGGTGGATCGCAAGTAATGAGGGTGACCATTGGTACATCTGTATCGACTGCTAATTTATTAACTTCTTTAGGGTCGATTATCTCTTTTGAAGTTACGCTATAAGTGTATCGTACGCTTTTATAGTGAATATAGAACGTGTCACCCTCACTTAGCTTGCTGAGCTGCACGAAGACAAACTTGTATGCTCCATCATCGAACACGTCATTACTGGAATGGCCCAGGATTGGCATATTACCAACTTGACCTGGTTTTGCGTCTGCTCCTGGGATGGGATAATCCACAACTCCCTTTTTTAGCGCTTCCTGTACGGCGGGTTCGTTGTATGAATCGACATCAAAAACAAGTGGCGCATCAACATTAATCTTGGGAATAATAAGCCGTGGTTCAGGACCAACTTTTACTTCCGCTGTCGGGTCAATGACGATATTCTGCGGGTTAATATTGCCCGGGCTGATATATGCCTGCACCTGAGCAATCAGCAGGCGGTTATATTGTAGGAATGTAAATAGTAGCCCGACACATAACGCGGTGAGGATTGGCATAAAGTGACGACTTTTTCTCACTGCTTTTGCCCGCTCTTGAGCTTTATTTAAGAGTTGATTGCGAATTTCATTTGTTGGAGTTGCTTTGGTATCTTTGTCGGATGAAATAATGGAAGAAACGTCATTTGGCGTATTTGTTTCAGTATGCTGACTTTTCATTTGGGCTAGATAATAGTGCTCGTAATACTGCTGATAATATTGTTGCCAAGAGCTATGATAACTCTGCCATTGTTTTGCTGCGGCAGCATAGGCTGCACTGTCATCATGTGATTCGTCATGTGCAGACGATTCTCTATCAGAAGCTTGTTTTTCTTCCGTATCGTCGAGAGACGTACCTAGTAACTCTCTACCCTGCCAATCAGGCTGTGCACTTTTTAAAGATGTATTTTCTGCAGGTCTGCTTTCTTTTCCATGTTCTATTCTCAACTCACCATCCGGAGACTGCATCTCCTCATGATTGTCGGCATCTTCTACCGCTTCCTTTACTACTTTCTCTGCCTCTTTATTTGGAGGAGCACTCTCGTATGCTTCTTCAATTTTCTTGCGTGCTAAATTTGTCGCCGCATCACGACCAGCTATGTCATCGATATGCCCATTGCCTGACGAATCGTCAACATGAGTAGAATTTTGTGATGATGTTTTAGGCATAAAAATAGATTCCCACTTACATTTATTGTACAATTTCTAAGAAGTGATTACCAGATTGCTTATGTTCACGGGCGAGTGGCGGAATTGGTAGACGCGCGGGACTCAAAATCCCGTTCCTTCACCGGAGTGAGAGTTCGATTCTCTCCTCGCCCACCAAGATTAGACTACAGCTAAAATTGAGCGTCTTTGTGTTGCTCATTTATTTTTTTTGTAAAAGAAAAAAAGCCCGCTGCTTTAAGCGAGGTTCAACCTGATTGTTACCAGGGAACCTCGCTTAAAGTGCGGACTATTCGGGTTTATGCCACCTCCGAGAGCTCCTCGATTGCCTCGTAGCGGCTATCGAGCTCATCACTCAGCTGCTCGAGGGTGCGTCGATCGTTGCGTAGAGTTGCCGAATTGGTGAGACGCTTGAGGATGCTGTTCTCGTTTTCGAGTTCCTGAACTCTTGCTTCGAGTTCCTTTACTTTTGGAGCGAGCTCTTTGACTTCAGTGTCCAGTCGATCACGCTCTGCAGTGATGCGCGCTTGCTCTGCTTCCTGCTCAGCGATGATGCGCTGTCGCTCGGTCGTCTCCCATTCAGCCTCCTGTTGATCAGCTAGTCGAGTGAGCACGCCGAGCACGTCCTTCTTGCGCCGCCACGGAAGGTCATTCCATAGAGCGAATGCGACTTCCAAGGATTCGCCCTTCAGACGACATGCCATTCGCAGCAGGCGGTAGTCCTTGAAACTATCGAGCTCTCCGTCGAGTTCGGCGATCATGGACCTCGAGAGCTCATAGTCACGAGTGGCATCACGAAGTACCTGCACCAGGCAGTTCTCTCCGCTGCCGTTGAACCAGTCCCATTGCAGCCAGCCGCTGGAAAGCGATCGAGCCGCCTCTCTGTAGTACTGAAAGTTACTACTCATTACTACTCCCTTCAAAGTAGAATCAGTGCATCTACACTATACAATAACTGTTAGATAGATGTCAAAAGCTTAAACCAGGTGTGATACTGATAGTAGAGAGGCTTCGCAACCCAGCTTGCCAAGTCGCATTTTACGGTCATATTCTGGATCAGTTTGAGATATTTTTTCGATAATTTTCTGAAAAATCTCGTCCATCAGCCCATCATTTTTCTTGATAATTCCGTGTCTTTCCAGGATAAGCTTTTCTTGCACGTCCCTTAAAGAAGCCCCTGAGTCAGCACATATATTTTCAACACCAATTAAGGCAATATCTTCATCATAGTATTCATGATGATCTGCATGAGCATTAGTTTTTACCTGTACGGGTATCTCTTCATATGGTGAATAAATTGAAAAAACAGCTATATCATATGCTTTTTTACCATTTTGAAAATCTGCCTTTAGGTTAGATGGTACAGCTAGAATATTTTCATTTTTAGCAAAGTTTCGTAAAAAAAGTGCCAAGACCGTTAATTCAGACGCTTGCCCTACAAGCTTTGCCTGATGGGTGCGGTTTTCTTGGCTTAAGCTTGACATCAAAATACCATCATACAGTCGTAGTTCATCTAGTGTGTCAGAAAGTAACCCAACAACAGTAAAATGTGCTTTCTTGGCAGCTTCCAGGAGGCTTACATCAAATGATTCGCCTTCTTTAATAAGATGTCGCAGTCTGGAGAGAGGTAGAGTGGCGCGTTTTGCTTGTGTGAAATAGGAATTGCTTTTTGCGTATTCCTCTTCTGCTGCATCAAATTCACCATGCTGCCTTCTTCGATCGCCGCGTATTTCATATCGTCGATTTCTTATTGTCTCTAATAGAGCCATATTGTTATTATAACATATATACTCTGTTAGTACAATTATTATGCAATAATACTTGCTGTTATAGCTTCAAAAGGTTTACCAGGGTTCCATAGCCAATAACACGCTGCTCTTGTAGCAACCAAACCACGCCAAATTGCCATTGGGTTAGTCCAGGGTGTTGAACTGACGTTCCCGCTGTTGACTACGAGTAGATTGTCGTTATGCATTACTATGAGGCCGACAGGATACGTTATGGTGAACTTGTGGAGTGCTTCGACTAAGTTAGTGAGCTGCATATTGAAGGTGAGCAGTTTTGGGTAATACACAGTTTGAAAAAGCTTTTGCAATTGTGCAAATGAAAGCACTAATAGCGTATTTTCTCTGGAGATAATTTCATTTGAGTTTTGGCGAAGTAAATCAATCGTATCTCTTGTCAAAACAGCAGGTTTATCTGTCTTTTGTAACAGATGCTCATACAAGATAGCGGTTTCAGAATTTCTTCCCCCGTCACCGATAAAAAGTAGCGCATTCGTCCACTCGGCAGCAGCATATAAATCAGCTTCGCTATCTTTTGACATGCCACCAGAAGGATTTGTTGGCACAAAAACAGTATCTGTAATGGTAGGTGGGATTGCCTTCTTTAGGGTATCTGGCAGGACCACCCTACACTCGCCTACACCGATTTTCAATGCTTCACTATAGTTTTCCGCTACTGCGGCAAATCCAAGCTTATTGCCGCCCAGTATCACTAGTTTGCCTGCCTGAGAGCGCTGCTCCGGCTTACTCCAAGCAATATCAGGAAATAGAGGCTTTTCTATAGTTTGCTTGTGCCAGTAATCATACTGAGCGTTATTCATGCGGCAGCTTCTCGACTTCATTTACGTCACGTGTCAGCATATTGTCATGTTTATCAAAAGTGAATTTACCAAACACTTTTTTACCTTGCAGTACCTGCGGCAACCAATATTCATCGTCTTGCCACATGTTTTGATAGGGAATATCTTTAAATTTAAACCACTCAGGTTTCATTTCCTCAGTTTCGGTTGGCTCACCCTCCCATTTGTCGCAAAGATAGGCATGAACATACATATTCCAGCTTGAGTCGTCTTCATTTTTGCCAATAAAATCGTGTTCAGCCACTTTATGGTATGTTTTTGGTGTCACTTCAATCTCTTCTTCACACTCTCGCACTAAAGCCTCTTCAATTGTTTCACCGGGGTCGATTTTCCCGCCGACGCCATTAAAGCGATTTGCACCAAAGCCGCGTTTTTTCATTGCCAGCAAAATCTCATCATTGTTTCTTAAAAATAAGAGGGTGCAAACTTTTTTATTCATGACCCAATTGTACCAATTCCTTTTCAGCGATTGATAGCAACCCTTGCCCAAGATGGACTATCCGTCTTTTTGAAGCCTCAGCGGGAATGGCAGCCTGATCTTTGGAAAGTTCTATGATTTCTCTTGCTGTTTCTTCATCTTCTCCATCTCTATTTTCAACAATGGGAACTGTAGGATATTTTTGTAGAAGCCACTGTATTGACGCAATAGCCTCACGTAAGCGATTTTCATAATCACCACTACCCCTTCTTTCCTTCAAACGTTCCTGCCACTCTTCTCCACTTGTCAATACACCGATAGGAGTAACTTTTTTAAAGCCATACTTTTTAAAGTTATCAACGCTGCTTGCTAAAGCAGGCAGGAGAATGTGTGAAGATGGATAGCTATCGAGATCAGTTGCATATATTTTTTCAGGCAAGACAACACCATATTGTACAAAATCTTGTTTTTCTATTCTGTTGAGCATAGTTTCCAAAGGTACGTTCGTAATATAGTTGTTAGGATCAGTTTCTCTACCCGGACGATTAGTGATAGTACCGGACTCTGAAAACTGACTGTCAAGTTCAAGTATTTTTTTGATCAAATGAGACTTACCGATTGCCGTCGGGCCAATGAGTAGTGTAATAGAAATATCTCCTAACCTTTCTCGAATGTCGGGACGAGGTCTATATTCATCCTGTTGTTTTTCGGCCAGGGCAACTTTATGGAGTTTATTCATATCTAAACTTTTAATTCAATGCTTACCGGGCAATGATCAGAACCCATGACATCAGCATGAATTTTAGCGTTTTTCACCTTATCTTTTAGAGCGCTTGAAACTAAGAAGTAGTCAATCCGCCAACCAACATTTCGTGCTCGGGCATTTGCCCAATGCGTCCACCATGTATAGTGTTCATTTCCTTGTGTAAATATGCGGAACGTATCCACAAATCCCGCATCAAGAAAGTTTTGAAAACCTTCTCGTTCTTCATCTGTAAAACCGTGCTTGCCAATATTTGGCTTTGGATTTGCAAGGTCGTCTTCGGTATGTGCGACATTTAAATCACCGCAAAAGATGACAGGCTTGATTTTTTCTAACGTTTTGCAATGTTCTAAAAAGGCTGGATCCCAGTGCGTATGGCGAAGCTCAAGGCGTGTTAAGTCGCCCTTGCTGTTTGGTGTATATACCGTCACAACATAAAAATCTTCGTATTCAGCGGTAATAATACGTCCTTCCTTCACGGGATCACCATATTTATCGGCAATAAGCCCGTATTTTTTTGCAATGTCGTCAGCCAGGTTATTTGCAATGCTAATTGGTTTTTTCTTAGTAAAAATTGCTGTGCCGGAATAGCCTTTTTTCTCAGCTGAGTTCCAATATTCTTCATAATCCGGTAAATCGATTTCAGCCTGTCCTTGTTGTGCTTTTGTTTCTTGCAAGCACAAAATATCTGGCTGATGTTCATCCACAAATGGAACAAAAGCGTCTTTCTTGATAATTGCCCGAATTCCGTTCACATTCCACGAATAAATTTTCATTATCTTAATTATAGCGTGAATTTGATAATCTGCTATGCTATGTAGGATATGAATTCTCATAAACGTGTTCTCTTGAAGCTTTCGGGTGAGCAGTTGTCGAATAGTCGAGGAACGGGCATTGATCCAGAGTTTGTCGGTTGGTTGGCGAGTGAGATTAAAAAAGTAACAGAGGCGGACATTCAGGTGGTGATTATGGTCGGTGGTGGAAACTTTCTTCGCGGGGCCACATTTGCTGGTGGTGGTATCGAACGCTCAACGGCGGATTATATGGGAATGTTAGCAACAATTATGAATGGTATGGCACTGATGGATATGATTGAAAGTCATGGGCAACCGGCACGCCTTCAGACAAACCTCCGCATTCAGCAATTAGCTGAACCATTTATTCGCCGCCGTGCACTTCGTCATCTCGAAAAAGGACGTGTGGTAATTATTGGCGGTGGCATCGGAAAGCCGTATCTCACCACGGACACAGCGGCGACCTCCATCGCTCTTGAGCTTGATTGTGATGTGATTTTAAAAGCTACTAAAGTTGATGGTATTTATGATAAAGATCCAAACAAGCATGATGATGCAAGAAAGTTTGACTTCCTCACCTTTCAACAAGCAGTTGAGAATGATGGTATCAAAGTGATGGATAAAGCTGCGTTGGGGCTTGCGATGGAACAAAATATTCCAATTGTCGTGTTTGACTTAATGCAAGATGGGAATATTATAAAAGCCGCGAATGGTGAAACGATTGGGACAAAAGTTGGCTAATACTTTTTGAGAGTTCGTTTTGTATCTCGATCCTGATCGCGGCGTTTGATGGTTTGGCGTTTATCGTAGCGTTTCTTTCCCTTCCCTAGCGCAATAACAAGCTTAATGTGCTTCCCTCTTGTCAATAACCTCAAAGGAATAATTGTTAAGCCTTGTTTTTTTCGAGCGATAAGCTCATCAAGTTGTTTGCGGTGCGCGAGCAACTTGCGGGGATTGGTGTCAACACTTCTCTCGCCTTTTGCTTTTTGTTCGCTTGGTTTCACACTGAAGCTGGCGTTTGTGAGCCAAAGTTCACTGTCTTTAATTGTGGCGTACGATCCTTTTAATTGTACATGCCCGTCGCGCGCAGCACGGACTTCGCGACCATTGAGAACAATACCAACTGTCAACTCGTCACCAAGTTCATAATCAAATCTGGCGCGACGATTGGTAATTACTTTTGCTTGCGGTGATTTTTTAGCCATAATCTTATTCATTGTAACACTAGTAGAGAAGGTCTTAACAGATTAAAGGGTATCAATGACTTTTTGTAGATTTTTCGCGGAGTTGTGCCAGCTGAATTTCTTTGCTTGACCCAATCCTTTTTGAATAACTTCTCTTCTCATCTTACTGCTCTCAAGAGTCTTTATTTGTTTTGAAAAAGCTTTTTCAGAGTGGGCTGAGAAATAGAGCGCGGCGTCGCCACCTACTTCATGAAATATTTCCGTGTTCGCGCAAACTACTGGTACGCCCTTGACCATCGCTTCGATAATAGGCAGACCAAAGCCTTCGGCGGTTGAGGCAGTAGCAAGTGCAGTCGCTGAGCTAAGAAGATTATCATATTCTTTGTCACTTATTCCGTTATGGAATATCACCCTTGCATTTTTGGGAATGATTTTTTTAAGCTCTTTCTCTCGGCTGGGCGATATTTTACTAAGAAGATGCAAGGTATAGCTTGGCAAGTATTCCATCCCCTTTATGAGTATCCCAACGTTTTTATACGGCATAAAGGATCCCATATAGAGGATATCTTTTTTCTTTGTTTTTCCAATGTTTAGTTTTTTTGCTTTATTATTTGGGGCGTTTGAAACAACAAAAACGGGTTTTTTAGTGAAATTATGCTCCAAAATTTCTTTTTTAGACGTCTCGCTGACGGTTGCAACTGCATCGGCAGATTTTAAGAGTAGTTTTTGTGGCCAATAGGCTTGATGATAGAGCCACCACGCGCTACGCACAAACCGCGGCAAATGCGTTGGTGGTTTGGGGTTTTTGTAGTAGATAAGATCTTGCACAGTTAGGATGAGCTTATATTTTCTGCCTAAAAAGCCCATGGTTTGCAGAGGACTAAATACAACATCTGCGTTAAGTCTGTTTAATGTGTGCGCAATAAAAAGCTCTTTTAGTGAAAGTGGATCGTTTAATTTTATATAAGGCACACCTTTGGGCAGTAGCTTCAATTGCCTTTCGTCATGGATAATCATCGTGACTGATTGTAGCTTTGCAAAAGCTTCAGTAAGACTAGCGGTGTAACGACTTATTCCATCGTAATAGTCGGTTCTCACCCATCGAGCGTCGATGAATATTTTCATAATTATTACTGTAGCATCGAAATGATATAATAGTCCAAACTATGAAAATTTTAATTGCTTCAGACCTTTATTGGCCGACCATTAATGGTGTGGCTTCTTTTAGTCGAAACTTAGCACAAGGACTCGCTAAAAAGGGCCACGAAGTAGTGGTAATTGCCCCTAGCCAAACAGGAAGAGGTTATGAAGAATATGATAAAAATTATGTGGTGAAGCGTACGATGGCGCTACCTTTTCCGTTCTATCAAAATTTTCGGATTTCTGTAACGCCACAGCGTGAGGTAAAAAAGATCATTGAAGATTTTGAGCCGGATGTGATTCATATTCAAAGTATGCTTGGTATTGGTCGTGCTGCACTAATGACGGGTAAAAAGCAGAATATTCCGGTCGTAGCAACGAACCACGCTATGCCAGACAATTTAATTGAAAATATGCGCCTTTTGGCACCATTTGCACGACCGATTAATTACATTTTGAAAAATTATGGGGCACGCTTTCATAGTAATGCGGATTACCTCACCTCTCCAACCCAGTCTGCAATTGATATCTACAAAGACGACTTAAGAGATGTTGATATTCCTGTTGAAGCAGTGTCAAATGGAATTGATTTAAGTCGCTTTTCCCCGGGGAAGATTTCTCCTGAGTTAAGAAAAAAATACGGATTGCCAGATGACAAAACACCTATTATCACCTATCTTGGAAGGCTTGATAGTGAGAAGCATTTGCCGGTTTTACTTCATGCGGCGCGGCGAGTGTTTGATGAAATCAATGGGCATTTGCTTATTATCGGACATGGCAATGAAACTGAGTATTTAAAGTTGCTCGCGACGCAACTTGGCATAGAAAAGCGAACGACGTTTACTGGTCGTGTGAGTGATGAGGATGTAACGAAATTACAAAAAGCTGGATCTGTTTTTTGTATGCCCTCCCCTGCTGAGCTTCAGTGTATTGCGTGTCTTGAGGCAATGGCATCAGGAGCACCTATTGTTGTCGTTGATGCTGGAGCAGTGCATGAATTGTGTGATGAAGGAGAGAATGGTTTTGTGTGCGAGACAGATAATGATGCTGATATGGCAGAGAAAATTATCGGTGTGCTAAAAGATAAAAAAACACATGCTGCGATGAGTAAAAAAAGTATTGAAATCGCTAAAACACATGATATCAAGCAGACACTCAAGCGGTTTGAAGAAATTTATCAGCAGCTTATTGATAAATATCCTTGAAGTCTACTTTAAGTTTGCTTAAAAATAAGGTGGCTAAGGCGCGATATTGAGAAAGTTTCTTATTGCTCGAGCAGCAAAGTCCGGTGCTTCGTAATGGATAAGGTGTCCAGTGCGAGGCTCGACTTCCAACTTGGTATTTTTTATTTTTTTGACCAGCTGTTCTTGGTGTTTGAGTTTTGCAATGCCGTCTTTTGCTCCCGCGATTAAAAGCGTCGGTATAGTTATTTCTTGTGCCGAATCTCCTATAGATGAAAGAACCGAAGCCTTAAATGATTCTTTCATCACCGTCTTGTTGGCATATGAGCTGAAATGAGTTAAGTGTTTGGCGTGGATTTCTTTTCTGAGGTTCTTATCCTTCGTTTTTGCGAGGTAGACACTAATGGCAAAAACACTTGGTTTATTGGAGAAATAAACTCTTGAAATATTTTCTGGCAGTGCGGTACCAAATTGGTAATATATTTCACTAAGTATGCGGTTAATGACGCTTTGTTTTTTGGCAATTGGGTTAATGAGGATTAATTTTTGAATATTTTTCGGACTATCTTTTGCGGTAGTTGCAGCAACGATCGAGCCAAAAGAGTGGCCAAGTAAGATACTATTTTTTGGAATAATTTTGTTGATAAAAGCTTTTACAAAAGCATTATAGCCAGCAATATCATGCTTGTGATGAGTCATTGGGGTTGATTCATTAAAGCCTGGAAGATCAGGAATGATAAAGGTTATTTCGGGTGCGGCGCGCACAATATCTTCCAGTCCGTGATGAGTGCCGCGAAAGCCATGGAGTGCGAAAACGATAGGAGCGTTTTTTTGCTTGCTTTGATAGTGCCAATAAAAAACAGTGCTGCCATAGATTTCTGTTTTGTGTTTTGTAATAGTGTGACTCATAGCATCAGTATAAATTATTTTTTTGAAACAAATGGCGAATCAACGATATAAAAACGAAGCAACTCATCAACGCCTTTTGAGATGCCGACACGCGGGGCGAGCATAATGTCTTTAATTGAAGTGTTTCCGCCCCCAACTATTTTTAACGGGTCTCGCTGAAGATTATGACCATAAAGATTATTTTTTATCGCCAGAGCCTGGGCTAATTTGGCGGGACCGTTAGTGAGTTGTTTTTCATCGTTTGTTTTTCTGAGGCGCTTCATTCTTTCAATACCTTTTATCGGCTCAGCGGCTCGGATAAGCACCCCTTCTCCCCGACCAGCTGGTCCGGCAGTGACATTAAAGCACCAGTGCATACCATAGGTGAAATAGACATACGTTAGGCCAGCCTTACCAAACATAATTTCATTTCGCTTGGAGATGCCATTGAATGTGTGGCTGGCTGGGTCGTCTTGGTGATAAGCTTCAGTTTCGACAATTTTTACCTCTAAAATAGTGCCGTCCTCAAGCGTTCTGACGATATGTGCACCGAGTAGATAGCGAGCCGCTTCGGGAGAATTTTGTAAATATTCAGGGTCGATGAGATTGATAATGAGAATTCCTTTATTTTAGTGAGAGCTTTTCGTTCCAAAGGTGCTATTTATACGTCCATGACTTAATCGAAATACTTTTTACTTACAAATCTCAGATAAGTCTATTTCTATTATACGCTAAAGCCAGCACTTGATATCAGGAAGCTTTTTGCTATAAAATTAAGCACAAAAGGAGCAACTATGGAAGACGAACCAAAAGAACAAGGGTCCTCTGAATCTCGAGGCTGGGTTATGCACTTACCCGGTAAAGATGGTGAGGCTGGTGGGGGCGGATATATCACGCAAGAAGATTATGAGGATCATCTAAGGGAGCCTAGAGTTGCGGCTCGGCTAAAACGCGTTCATGAAAAAGCTGAAAAACGACGTAAACTAGGCGGAAGAGTAGCTAGTCTTCCGTCAAAGAGTGTGCTTTAATATAGTGCCATTTTCTACCCAACCTCACGTTGGTAGGATAAGCTTCTATTCAGTATTTTTTCATTTCTAGAGTATCGTTGCTTTAAGAGTTCTGCAGATGTTCAGGATAGATAAGATTAATAATCGATTCCTTCGTTAGCTAAAAATTTGTCATCAAAATGGTGTTTAATCTTCTTCATTTCAGTGGCGATGTCGATGTATTCATAAAGCTCTTTAGGAAAATTTCTGCCCGTGAAACAAATGCTGGTTTTCTCAGAGCACTCTGTGAGGAGGGCTTTCATCTCTTCTTTTGAAAGGAGCCCATCATTAACAGCGTTGTTGATTTCATCGCAAATGACTAGGTCGTATTTACCACTTCTCACTCTTTCTAACGCGAAGTCATACGTAGCTTTCGCAGCAGCTTTATGTTCGGCTTCACTTATATTTTTAGCGCTGATATCACCAGCATTAAAAAAGCCTTTGCCCCCTTTATAAAACGTTAATTTTTCTTTATAAACTGGCAAAATCTTTTTAATAAACGTATGTTCGCCAACTTCCCAGTCCTTGATAAATTGAATATACGCAACTCGCCAGTCGCGTCCAAGCGCACGGCACATCAAGCCAATACTAGCGCTTGTTTTACCTTTGCTGTTGCCTGTATAAACAATAACAACACTCTTCTTTTGCTGATAATCTTCAAAAGCCATAATTGCATTATACGCCAATAGTTAAAAGCGAGGAGTTTACTTGACAAAATTGATTTATGTAGTTATAATTTAAAGTATGCATAATTATGTGCAGTACCTCAGCTCGCGCCGCGGAGTTTACAGCGGTTTTTGCGCTCTCGTGGCGCTCTTCGCTCTCATCTTGCTCTCGGGCACTATGGGACAATACAACAACACGGAGTACGGTCAGATCAGCCAGAAGCTGGCAGACCAGATGTCCGTACAGCCCAGTGGGTTCGCTAACGAGGTCTACTTCGCTTCCGCGATTAATCCAGACGCAGGCTTCTTCATCAATCTGCCGTTCGGCATGATGGAGGTGCTCGCTTGGGGGATGCTCGCCGGCCTGCTGTGTCTCGCCGTGCTTGGCGTAATGCAGCGTTCATTCGCCATGGCGATACTCCCGGGTCTTGTCTTCATCGTTTCGGTGACGATGATCGGGCAGGAATGGTTTCGGGTCTATAACTACTCGTGGTATACGGAAAACCCGGTAGCTGTAGCGGCAATCATCACTGGAGTGGCGTCAGTTGTACTGGCGGTTGTTGACCTTTTTAACCGCTGGCGGCCGACGATGATTCCACGAGCACCTGACGCGCCTCCGGCAGAGACGATTTCTCAAAGGAGGGATGCTGAGGTCAGTTAGTTGCTTTAAGGCAACTCGATTTTGCCAGTTTTATCGTTAAAAAACTGGTGAAGTACCTAAGTTTTGAAAATAATTTTCAAGGTTTAGGTGCTTTTAGCTTAGTCTATGCTTTTTGAGCGCTTCGTCAATTTTTGGTCGATCAAAGCCTAAAATTATATCACCGCCAATATCAGTCACTGGTACGCCCTGAAAATTACCATTTATTTTTTCTAAAAGTTCTTTTTGAGCTGCTTCATCTTTTTCAACGTCTTTATCAATGTAAGTAACATTTTTACTGTCGAGATATTGCTTTTCAGATCTGCAAAATCCGCACCAGGTTGTGCTATAAACGATTACTTTTGGTTCTGCCATTTCTTTTATACTCCTTTTTTCTAAACTACTCCTATTATACGCTATTGCTGAAGCTGCTTTACGCTGTTATAATTAGTGAGTACATGCCTAAAGTAAAAAGGTCGACCAAAGAAGATGTTTCTGAGGTTCCGTCGCCTGCGACGGTTCTTTTCTTGTTTGGCACTATTGCCGACACGACATGGCGCATGTTCGTCCCGATTGTTGGGTTGGCAATTCTCGGTGTGTGGCTGGATAATACAATTCACACTAAGCCGTGGTTAACCATGATCGGCATCATTATCGGCATGGTTGCCGCCTCGATACTCATTATTCGTCAGATAAATAAGGAATAAAAAAATAAAGTAATATGATCGTTAATACATTTGCAGCACTGGATTTGCACGTTAGCATTAGCGCAGAGCCTCTGTTTATTCTGTGGGGTATTGCAATTACTAATGCTACAGTGACGGGTGCCGTTGGGGCGCTTATAACTTTTATGATGCTTTATTATGTGGCGCGTAAGGTTGGTCGCGGACAATATAATCGCTTTGTTGGTTTGGTGCAGTGGGCATTCGAGCTGCTGCAAGGGCAGATTAATGATGTCATCCCAAATAAAGAACTGGCTCGCAAAGTTACACCGCTGGCAGTAACGATATTTTTCCTAGTGTTGATTAATTATTGGCTGAGTCTTATTCCTGGGCTTGAATCAATCAAGCTGAATGGGGTTCCACTTTTGCGTAGCGCAGCAGCTGACGTGAATTTTACGTTTGCATTAGCCATTATTTCGCTTGTGGTGGCACAAATGTATGCCATAAAATATTTAGGTGCCTTCGGGAATGTGAAGCGTTATCTGCGCAATCCAATGAAAGATCCAGTCGGCGCGTTCGAAGGCTTTTTAGAGATCATTGGTGAAATTTCACGTTATACTTCATTATCACTTCGTTTGTTTGGCAACGCTTTTGCGGGTGAGATTCTTCTTATAATTATTGCTATTCTGACGAGCTATCTCTCAGTAGTTGTCTTGCCGGTATTCTTAGGCTTTGAGTTATTTATTGGCTTCATTCAAGCATATGTTTTCTTTGTGCTTACTATCATCTTCATTGCCCTTGCACAAGATGCCCATGCGCCTGATAGCGCCAAAAAACCTGAACATTCCCCCGCCGATACCGCTAATGTAGTCAGGCAGGTGGAATGATATATAATAATAAAAGTATAAATAAAGGAGAAATATAACTATGCAAGAACTAGCATTTGGACTAGCTTATGCCCTTCCTGCCCTTGGCGCAGCGATTGGTATTGGACTCATTGGTAACGGAGCTTTAGGTGCACTTGGACGCAACCCGGAAAAATTAAAAGATATTCGTTCACTCATGATTTTAGCAATCGTCTTCGCTGACTCACTGGCTATTATCGGTATCGTTGTAGCGATTATCGCCAAGTTCCTATAGGAGTAACATGGAGATATTGACGCAATTTGCTGCTAGTAGTGGAGGTGGAGATAATCTTTTCGCTGCTATAGGTATTGATTGGAAAATATTAATTTTGCAAATGATATCTTTCTTGGTGCTGGTGTGGCTGCTTGCGAAGTTTGTTTATCCTATTTTGATGAAAACAATTGACGATCGCCAGGAAGCGATTGAGCAAAGTGCGAAAGCAGCGGCCGAGGCCGAAACTCACGCAAAAGAGGCTGAGGAGAATGTGAAGAAAGCTCTTAAAGAAGCTCGCAAAGAAGCTGATAGTATCGTAGCAACGGCGCATAAAGAAGCAGTTGCGATGGCTGCTGATGCTGAAGAAAAAGCTAAGAAACAGGCAAAGCACATCGTGAGTGAAGCTAAAGAGCAAATTGACCAAGATATTCGTGATGCCAAAAAAGCTTTAAGACAAGAAACAACAGAACTTGTGGCGCTTGCGACTGAAAAAATTGTGAAGCAAAAGGTTGATGCTAAGAAAGACAAGGCTTTGATTGAGTCTGCGCTTAAGGAGGCCGAGTAGTTTTATGGCACTCTCTCGTCGGCAAATTGCCAGATATGTGGCTAAAGCATTACATAATGGTGTTGAAGTGAAGCATATCACCAAAGAGCTCGCGGCATATCTTTATGAAGCAAAAAAGACGAAAGAAGCAGAATTGTTGTTACGAGATATCGAATCAGTACTCTCAGAAACATACGGCATGACATTAGCTGAGGTAACGACGGCGCATCCGCTTGATGATGCTAAAAGAAATGAGTTGAAGGCTTTTATCAAAGAACACGAAGGCGCAAAAGAAGTAACATTAAGCGAAGAAATTGACCCGAATGTAATTGGCGGCATGGTTGTTGAGACCCCCACTTCCCTATTCGATGCTTCGATTCGTAACCAACTGCAACAACTAAAAGCACTAAGCAAGAGCTAAAAAAGGAGAAAATATGGCCGAGATATCAGTCAAAGAACTATCAAAAGAACTACAAGATGCAATTAATAATCTCAAGCAAACTGAAGGCTTGGAAAAGGTCGGTATTGTTACTCGAATTGGCGATGGCGTTGCGTGGGTACACGGACTGACGAATGCTGGCTATAGTGAAGTGCTGGAAATTGAAGGACATGACGGAACGACAGTTGAAGCGTTTGCCTTGAACTTGATGGAAGACGAAATCGGTGCAGTGATTTTGGGCGATGATAGCCAGGTTGGTGCTGGTGCGAAGGTGAAGCTTAAAGGAACTGTTTTGGAAGTGCCGGTTGGAAAAGAACTACTTGGGCGTGTGGTTGACCCGCTTGGTCGTCCGCTTGATGGAAAAGGTGTGATTAAAACGAAGCAAACAGGTTTAGTTGAGCGTCCTGCTCCGGGTGTTATGGATCGAAAAAGTGTGCATGAACCGCTGATGACCGGTGTAACTGCGATTGATACGATGGTGCCGATTGGTCGTGGGCAGCGTGAGTTGATTATTGGTGATCGCCAAACTGGAAAAACTGCGATTACAGTTGATACGATGATTAATCAAGCGCAGCAAAAAACAGGGGTTATTAACGTCTATGTTGCGATTGGTCAAAAGCTCAGTAAGGTTGCACGTATCGTTGAGCGCTTAAAAGCTGAGGGTGTGATGGATCAAACGATTGTGATTGCCACCAGCCCGGCTGATCCCGCCTCTCTTCTCTATCTTGCGCCATATTCCGCCACAGCAATGGGCGAATATTTTCGTGATAGTAAAGAACATGCGTTGATTATCTATGACGATTTAACAAAGCATGCAGCAGCCTATCGTCAAATGTCGCTGCTTCTTCGCCGTCCGCCAGGACGAGAAGCATTTCCGGGTGATGTGTTTTATCTTCATTCTCGCTTGCTTGAACGTTCAGCAAAGCTCAGCGATAAACTTGGCGCAGGTTCGCTGACGGCATTGCCGATTATTGAAACGCAAGCTGGTGACATCTCGGCATATATTCCGACTAATGTTATTTCGATTACTGACGGTCAAATTTTCCTTGAGACAGATCTTTTTAACCAAGGTATCCGACCGGCTGTTTCAGTCGGTCTGAGTGTAAGTCGTGTTGGTGGTTCGGCTCAGACAAAAGCCGTGAAAAGCGTGAGCGGTAATCTTCGCCTGAGCCTTGCTCAATTTAGGGAGCTTGCCGCATTTGCACAATTTGGTTCCGATCTTGATGAAGAAACAAAACATCAGATTGAACGCGGCCAGCGATTGACTGAGCTTTTGAAGCAAGCTCAATATCAGCCAATGGGTGTGTGGCAACAAGTTGCAAGTGTGCTTGCCGTAACCGAAGGGCTGTTTGATAAGGTATCAGTGAAGAAAGTTAAAGCAGCACAGGCAGCGCTACTCACCGAGCTGTGGGCTGATTCTAAAACAGTAATGCAAGAGCTGAATAAAGGCGGCAAACCAACTGATAAACAGCTAGAGGTGATTAGGAAAACAGCAAAGAAAGTCGCCAAAGGATTTGAAGGCTAAAGGGTAAGAACAATTTTATGGCATCAACGCAACAGCTAAAGTCTCGAATTCGTTCTGTGAAGAATACTCGCCAAATTACGAAGGCGATGGAACTTGTTGCTGCCAGCAAAATGCGTCGTGCACAAGATGCCACAAAAGCAACCGAACTTTATTCCAAAACAGCTCGAGAAATCTTAACATACTTGGCTAAGCAAGGTGATACAACTCGGCATCATCTTTTTAAAAAACGCTCAATTAAACATCGTTTGTTGATTGTGATTTCAAGTGACAAAGGTTTGGCTGGAGCCTATAACACCAATGTGATGAAAGCCTATGCCACGGCTTTGAAAGAAGATGATGATAAGGGCATTGGTAATGAAACTATTGCGATTGGTCGCAAAGGTTCGCAGTTTGTGACACGAATTAAAGATACAGAGATTGTTGGTGCGTATCATGACTTTGCAGATAAGCCCACAGGTGCTGAGATAAAGCCAATTCTAGCAACAGCGCTTGAAAAATTTACAGATGGCACTGTTGATGCGGTTGATGTTATCTTCACTGAATATATCAATAGCATAACGCAAACAGTCAAAATGCAGCGCCTCTTCCCTGCTGGATTTTCTGAAGAAGACGAGAGTAGCGAATCGATTTCTAGCGCTACGACATTTGAGCCGTCAAGTGGAGCAGTGCTTGAAGGCGCGACCATTCGGTTGGTTGAGGCGCAGCTCTTTCAGGCTTTGCTTGATGCAAAAGCCAGCGAATATTCAATGCGTATGGTGGCAATGAAAAATGCGACCGATAATGCAACTGATTTGGCTGACGATTTGACGCTTGAAATGAACAAAGTTCGCCAAGCGGCAATCACGCAGGAACTCGCTGAAATTAGTGGCGGCGTGGAGGCGGTGGCGTAATGAAGCTATTAATATCGTCATCGATGCAGCACTTTGATAAGTGCGAAGGGCTGCAAAAAGAGCTGCAGCAACGTGGTTACGATGTAGATATGCCATATAAAGCTGTAGATGAGTCTAATGTAAGGACAAAAAAAGAGTGTATTGAAGACCATATAGCTAAATTACGTCAGTCTGATGCACTTGTGGTGGCTAATTATGATGATGAGCGGTCCGCAGGATATATTGGGCCTTCGACTTTCTTTGAAATTGGCTGGGCATATGCACTAAATAAAATTATTTATTTGCTAAATCCCCCTGACACTTCTTCTCCATTTCATGAAGATACAGAGGCTGCAGGTTGTAAAATTATTAATCAAGATATATCGAAAATAGGAGGAAATGATGAGTAAACAGCAAGGCAAAGTAATTCAAGTAGTTGGTGTAGTAGTTGATGTTGAATTTGAGAAAGGTCAACTCCCTGCTATTTATGATGCGCTTCGTGTGAAGCAAGATAAAAAAGTATTAGTGCTTGAAACAGCACAGCACCTAAGTGAAACGACAGTACGTGCAGTTGCGCTTGCGAGTACTGACGGCTTGGAGCGTGGTGCCGAGGTTGAAGCGACGGGTGCGCCAATTAGTGTGCCAACGGGTAAGGAAACACAGGGTCGCATGTTTAATGTGATTGGTGAACCTATTGATGAGAAACCAGCTCCAAAGAACGCTGCATTCTCCCCTATTCACAAAAATCCGCCTGAACTGACTGAGCAATCAAGCAAAACTGAGATTTTGGAAACCGGCATTAAAGTCATTGACCTTATTGCTCCAATGGCAAAAGGCGGAAAGGTCGGCCTTTTTGGTGGTGCTGGCGTTGGAAAGACCGTTTTAATCCAAGAACTCATTAACAACATCGCGAAGTTTCACAGTGGAAACTCTGTATTTGCAGGTGTTGGCGAACGAACCCGTGAAGGAAACGATCTTTATGAAGAAATGAAAGACGCTGGTGTTTTGGACAAAACAAGTCTGGTGTTTGGTCAGATGAACGAACCACCAGGAGCACGTCTCCGTGTAGCTTTGGCTGGACTTGCGATGGCCGAGGCGTTTCGGGATGAAGGTAAAGACGTCCTTCTCTTTATCGATAATATCTTCCGCTTTACCCAAGCTGGTTCGGAAGTATCAGCTCTTCTTGGTCGTTTGCCAAGTGCTGTGGGCTATCAGCCAAACTTGCAGCAAGAAATGGGTGCATTACAAGAACGAATTACCTCAACGAAAAAAGGCTCAGTTACCTCTGTGCAGGCAGTCTATGTTCCGGCTGACGACTTGACTGACCCTGCTCCTGCGACAACCTTCGCCCACCTTGATTCAACCATCGTGCTTAATCGTGCGCTGACGGAAATTGGTATTTATCCTGCAGTTGACCCGCTTGATTCAAACTCAACCATTCTTGACCCTGAGATTGTTGGCGAAGAGCACTATAAAGTAGCTCGTGAAGTACAGCGAATTTTGCAGGAATATAAAGATCTTCAGGATATTATTGCAATTTTAGGTATGGAAGAACTCTCCGATGAACAAAAGCAAACGGTCAATCGCGCTCGACGAATTCAGCGTTTCTTGAGTCAGCCGTTCTATGTTGCTGAGCAATTTACGGGTAATCCTGGACAGTATGTGAAGCTGAAGGATACTATCACTGGTTTTAAAGAAATTGTTGAAGGAAAGCATGATGATAAGCCAGAAAGTGCGTTTTACATGAAGGGTAATATCACAGAGGTGAAAGAATAGTTTTCATGCGACTCGAACTTGTGACACTATTGGGCAAAAAAATAGACCAAGAAGTCTATGGGGTTACTTTGCCAACTGCTGACGGCGAGATTTCAGTATATGCCGATCATGAGCCGCTTGTGACACTTGCTGTGCCTGGTGCGATTGCCGTCCGGCACAAAGAGCAAGGTACTGACGATGACTTGGAATACTTCGCAATTAGTGGTGGTATTGTTGAAATTGGCGGTAATAAGATGCGTGTGTTGGTGGATGAAGCCGACCATGGTGATGATATTGTGGAAGCGGAAAGCAAGGCTGCACTTGAAAGAGCTTTGAAATTGCGAGACTCTGCTAAAAGCCAGGTTGAGCTTGAAGAAGCACATCAACTGGTTGATAAGCACGCAGTTCGCTTGAGGGTTGCCGGTCTTCGTCGTCATCGCCGTCGTCAAAAATAAACTACCCTGTCTCTATTTATTTAGCGTATAGAATAAATATAAAGCACTACATATAGCGTTAAAATAATGCCAAAAGATGGCATTATTTTGCTTTTTATGGTAATAATTAAGTTAGGTACAAAAGGAGTTATACAATGGAAAGACAACCAGCTATCAATCGAGATCACCATGAAGATGAGCCTATTGCGAGCGAAATAGTTCAGGTTGGCAGTTTGGTAACAATTAAATATGGCGGACGTAATCCTCATCAAGCGACATTTTTAATTGTTCCTGATTCCGAAGAGCTTCCGAATGGCTTTGTTGATGAAGCATTACCCGAAGGTGTAAGGATCATGTCGTCTACTACACCATTATCTAAACGTATATTGGACAAATCAATCGGCTATACAGATGATCATTTTCGAAAAGATATAAGAGGGGGCATCAGTATTACTATCGTAAATATTGACAACGGGTATCTTGATTTTGATGAAGAAGATTAGTGATTAGTAAGAAGGTTATTTATCGGCAGCCATAACCAATAGCAATAACCCGATAATCATAAGGATAAGTAGGATTGCTACTGTGAGAAGCAGGATACCGAGATAATTTAACCAATGGACTTTTGGTCGTTTTGCTTTGTGATCATAGCTATATTGTAATTGTCGATAGAGCGCTCCGCGTCCCGCAAGTCCAACAATATTACCGATGAATGGAATAATAACTGAAACCGTAGCAACACCAAATACTTCCCATAAGCGACCCCTAACGATAGCCTTCATTTTGTTATGCGAGTCAATAATTCCCTTCTCTTTCTCGGATTCATTCATGATGAGATATGGCAATAAGCTATAGCGCAGAGTGGCGATAATACCAGGAATGATCAATAGGAGTGTCCACAAGAATATTTTAATGTTAGCCAATATACTTGCCCAAAAAAGGCGCCAGAATCGTTTCGTTGTTGCATGAAATGCTTCTGAAAATGAAACAGACTTTTCCTGCTCACTTTGATTAATAACATATGAAAATATACCAGTGATAAATGTCTGTATGACACTGCTAATAAGGACAAGTATCACTATAAATATTGCAGCAATAATAATGATAGCGGCAATAACCCCGCCATCCGCATCATTAAAAGTACTATGGCTTAAAGATGTGGGCTGATGATTATCAGGGGCAGCGGGTTGGCTGACGGTATCCATGACTGAACCGGTAGCTTGGAATAAAAACCCAAAAAGACCAAAGGCAAGAATCACAATTGCCCATACAAGATTTGATTTAAAAAATCGCTCTAGCGCACTAAACGAGAGCGTAAATGGATTTGAGTCATATTTTTTCGTTGTATTTGTAGCTTTTGCCATCAAGTTTCCCCTGTTTACTTATTGCCCAGCATAGCATACTGTGCTTCAAAAGCAGAGAGATGTTCGCGAACTTCATCAGTGGTTTTACATCCCATAAGCTTTGTACGTAGTTCACTTGCGCCTGCAAAGCCGCGAATATAAATTTTAAAAAATCGCTTTAAAGGGTCGAATTTTCGGGGGTACTTTTTAATTGCTTTATCATATAAATCCAGTTGGTAGTTTAATAAACCAATTAATTCTTCTCGGTTGTGTTCTTGCGGTTCTTTTTCAAATGCAAATGGATTTTGAAAAATACCGCGGCCAATCATTATTCCGTCGACGCCGTATTGTTTTGCTAGCTCTTCACCGTGTTGCCTATCTTTCACATCACCGTTGCCGATAATGAGTGTTTGTGGAGCAATTTTATCTCGAAGCTTTACTATTTTGCTAATCTCTTCCCAGCGAGCTGGGACTTTACTCATTTCTTTTTGGGTGCGGGCGTGAATAGTAAGTGCTGCAAGGTCTTGTTTCAACAAAAAACTCCCCCATTCTTCAGTTTTCTGTACTTTTAAGCCAAGCCGAGTCTTGACACTGACTGGCAACCCACCTTCTTTCGTGGCAGTGATAATTTCAGCGGCAAGCGTGTGGTTTTCAATTAAAGCCGAACAAGAGCCGGTTTTTATAACTGATTTATCCGGACAACCCATGTTGATATCAATGCCAGCAAAACCCATTTTCTTAAGCTCATGAGCCATGAAGGCAAAGTGTTCTGGCACAGCACCCCAAATTTGCGCTACCATTGGTTGTTCGTCCTTACTGAACTTTAGTCTGCTACGAGTGCTATGTCGTCCTTTTGGGTTAAAAAAGCTGGTCGCGTTAGTAAATTCGGTGAAATAAACATCTGCTGGAGCAGCACTAGCTACGACATGACGAAAAACAGTGTCGGTGACCGCCTCCATCGGTGCAAGGACAAAAAATGGGTTTGAAAGAGTGTGCCAAAAATTTTTCATATCAATTAATTATCTCATAAAAGAAGAATGCCCGCTGAAATATTCAGCGGGCACGGAAGGATTTGGTCCCCCCGACGCACCTCTACGGAGATCTACTGGTCGTGCCGGGATCGCCGGGTCGGACACAGGATCTCAATACGCAGAGGGCGCCGGGAGTTTTTCACAGTGACATCCATCTTTCTCCTCCCTGGTTAGAAAGAGTGGAGCCTTCGCCCTTCCCCTTAGGGCGTCGGTATTGTCACTGCAAATTTGGCGACAGCGGGAAACCTTTTATCTTTTGAGTTCGTCTAGCACGACACAGGCTGTGGCCTATGTAGGGCCGCGCAAACTCAACAGATAGTTCGACCAGATGCGGGGGCGCGTGGCGGTCGACAAGGTTTCCACCCTCTTCTTACTTTTGATTACCTCCCAATCGAAAGAAAAGGGCTGCTGTCGCAGCGGAGCTATGCGGATTCGAACCACAGACCTCTTCGCTACCAGCGAAGAGGTCTAGCCAGCTGAGCTATAGCCCTGGGAGAACTCAAAACCTCGAGTTCACTAAAATACTATAGCACCTATAATATTTTAAATCAACCCCTTTTTCAGGTCATTTTCGAATTGCACAATACCTTTGTAATTTTGTTCATATTTTGAAATATTCGGTAAATCAACATCCTTGATTTTTTTCCAAACAGACTCAAGTAATGTAAGAAAATCCTGAAGTTCTTTGTCGCTATATTCGAGCATTAGTTGTCGAATCTCCCCACTCTCTTTTTCCGGCTCAACGAACTCTAAAGTAGCATTTTTAACTGTATAATCACTATATTTTTGAGAATTCTCGATCAATAGTTTATAAAAAAGCAGCTGTTGTTTATAGCGATGCAGCTTAATCTTTTCATAATCATCTCTTCCTTGCCACTTCGAGGCTGGCTTACCGGTTTTATAGTCGGTGAGAGTAATAATCTTGTCTTGCTCATCTATCTCCATGACATCAATTGTTCCGGTAAGATGAACATTGTTAATAATGGAATGTTGTCCGCTAAAGCTGCTTTCAACCTTCTGGTTAACATGAAAACTGTCGTATCGTGTATTGAGATATGTTTGCAAAGCATCGCTTCCCTTTTGCAGATAATAATCATAATTTGCAGCTCGAAGTCGTTGTTCATTCAAGAAAATCTCAAAATCATGCAAAACATCTTCAAGCGGACGGCGTTCTTTGGTCGAACTAAGATGGAGATGAGCTTTTTGTAATGTTTTATGAATTGCCGATCCAAATGCAGCACTCGGATGGGCTGCCTGTGGGAATTTGAGAATATGTCGCATGAAGAATGCTTCCGGTCCGCAATCAACAATATCGATGAAATTGTTCAAATGAGTCGCGCTGATTTGATAGTTTTCCATGTGAGATTTGATGAGTTCTTTAAAACTAGCGTCAGCTGTGCTTACGACACTATCTTTCCAGGCATATGTCGCTGATTCTATTTGTTTTTTGAGCGGCAGCGCTTTTAGTGTTTGTGGTTTCATGCTATCGAGATGCAAAAAGTTGGCAAGTACTGTTTGTTTGTCGCTGTTATTTTTAAGTGAGTAAGAGACAATGAGCTCTCGCTTCGCTCTGGTAATAGCAACAAAGAAAAGTCGCAATCGCTCATCGGCAGTCTCTCCAGCGGGTGCAATCGGCATGTTAGCAGGATATGACAAGCGGTTGGAGCGACCCCGGCTTTTCATGCCCCACGTGCTGTCGGTTGCATTCATTACGAACACTGTTTCAAACTCCTGACCTTTTGCTTTGTGTGCAGTCATAATATTCACAGCCTCAAGCCGGGTATTCGCCGGATCGGTTTCGGCATTAAGTGCAAGATTTGCTTGTTCGTGCATATTAACAAATTCCACAAAGTCTTTGAGGTACAGTGTTTTTTCGGGAAGATATTCACTGAGCTTTTGCCTGAGTAGTTGTAGCGCATGAAGATACGATAAATAAATGTCGGGTCGACTTTTTAATTCTTCTTTTGAAAAGAAATACTGCATAAATGGCGAAGTGAGATTATCTTTCTTTTCGTTGTTGCCAAGTAAAATATCCAGTGATATCTCGAGTGGTTGGTGCTGACTGTCATAGGCGGTGGTAATCAGCCACTTGGCAACATCTTGTAGCTTGCTGTTCTCTTCAAGCATGATTTCAAGCCAGAAGCGCCGTTCTCTGTGAGCCTTAAGACTTAGTTTCCAGAGTTCCTCCGGTGAAATATTCCAGGCCGGATGTGCTAAAAGTTCCGGCAAGGCTGCGTCAACCAGCTCTGCTCTCCCCAATCTCATGTTATGTAAAATTCTCGCCAGGTTTATGAGCATGACAATGGGCGGCTGTTGCAGAATGTTATCTTTATGTTCGTAATGCACAGCGATATTTTCATGATTGAAATATGGTAAAAGCAGCTGAATATCTTTATGTGAACGCGCAAGAACGGCGATAGTACTTGGTTGTTGTCCATCTGCGATACGTTTTTTTACTTCTTGCGTTATGAAATAAAGCTCATCGCTTTGCGTGGGTTGCTCAATGAGACTGACACTGCTATTCGGGTGGTTATTTTTAGCAACCAGCGTTTTATCAATATCTTTGATATGATTTTCAAGTCGGTTTTCTCCCTGCGTAATGACACGGCGGGATTCAGACAAAATTCTTTCTGAAGAACGATAGTTTTCAGTCAGTGTAATGGTTTTAAGTGCTGAAAATTGTTCCTTAAAAGATAAAATAGTACCTACCTCGGCACCCTGGAAACTATAAATCGCCTGATCATCGTCACCGACCACCAAAATATTTGGCTTACCGCCATGCACGGGATTGTCGGTTAAGCCGTGCAAGATGCGCATTTGTGCACCGTTAGTATCTTGAAATTCGTCAACCAGAATATACTGATATTGTTCCTGTAGATTAAACCGAAGCTCATCAAACACTTCGAGCGCGTGGGCAACGCGAAGAATCATATCATCATAATCATACAGTGCTTGTTCTTGCATAGCCTTGAGATAATCAGTGTAGATAAAGCTTGCTGCAAGGAGTTTTTTGGCGCGCTTCCTATCCTTAAAGATGAATTCATCATGATTGTTTTTTTCAAGCCATGTATTTTTCCATTCGGTAATTGGTTTTGTGCTGTTTTGATCGGTTGCCTGGTCGACTACTCGCTCAAGTTGCTCAATACACACAGTGCTCAAGGTGGTAACGTTTGGTAGCTTCAGCGGCTCATCTTTATATGATTTTAGCTGAGATAATACCTTTTCGAGATTTGAGATAGTTGTTTTGCTCACCCGCGAGGAAAATGTTTTTTGCAAAAGCGGTTCGGCGAAGTCCAAGAATAAAGTGTTCTTTTTCAGCACTTTTTGAATCTCGTCTGGTGTTAGACCGCTTTTCTTGAAGTCTGAAATTGTATTTTGCGTTGAGCGAAGCTGTGTATACTCATCGTTCATTTTACTGCTGAGTGGATTATCATGGGATAGCTTCTCGAAAATGCTCCGTAAGACAGTATAGCTGCTCAGCTCATCGGCTGGTCGAAAATAAGCACCGCTGTAAAAAAAATCAGCGTTTTCATTAATAACTTCACTGCCGAAACTATGGAATGTGTGAATAGCTACTTTATACGCCTCCTGCCCCATCAGTTCAATCAATCGCTTGCGCATGGTGTTCGCGCCGGAGTCGGTAAACGTTAAACAGAGAATATTTTGCGCTGAAGTATCAGTTTTTTTCAGAATATTAGCAACACGCATGCTTAAAAGCTCTGTCTTCCCTGTTCCAGGTCCGGCCACTACCATAACGGGACCGTCAATTGTATCAACCGCCTCTCGCTGCTGAGGGTTCAGTTTTTCATATCGCCGTGCAAAATTATCCATCTTGTTTTATTATACAGGGGTGAACCACGAAATCTATGAAGACTTTGCAATTGAGAAGATAGCCAAGGAAAAATTTGGCCTAAAAGTTGATATCAAACAGGTTATTGCTCGCAGTGTTGCAGTGAGTCATACCTCTGAGGCAACCGTATTTTTAACGATCAAGAATGAGCTTTTTGTGCTTATTTCCGGCGAGGCTCGACTTTTGCTACGTGATATTAAAAAAATTGTTGTGAGAATGGGTTTGAAGGCGGAAATCTTTCTGCCCCCCAAAGGTGAACCTGATTATTTCGATCGTATTGGTCGCGAGAAATATCATGAGGTTTTCCCGGGTAAAGGAATCGCTTCGCCAAGTGATATTGCCTTTTATAGAACACTTGCGCCGTATAATCCGGCGCTCGTGCAGATTCGTGAAATTAAAGATGGCGTGATCCGTCAATTTGATAGCGATAATCCGACACAGTGGCGTATTGCTGCCGAGTTTAGCTATCGTCGCATTCGAACAAGTTAGATTTGATCTCTTTTTTCACTCAAAAAGCGAGTCCACTGCCGTGAAAGCCTGAGGAACGTTTTAAGTGGCAGCTCAATTGCCATATCTAAAATAAGTGTCGCAAAGTTCATCCTTGCATATTTATCTGAAAGCCAGCTTCCGACTAGGATAAACGGCGTGTAGAAAAAGTCGCGAAGCACTGCTATGATGCCCTGTTTGGTGGTGATGACTTCTAGTTCCTGAATCATTCGCGAAAGTCGGAAGCCCAAGAAGCTTGCCGTCGAGATAAAGATAAAGAAAATGATGATGTGCAACCACTCAAAGTGTGCAAGTAATAGCAGGCTCGTGACAACACCGAACGAAATGATAAACATCATAGCATATGCGAGATTGGCAAATAGTGAATTACTCGTTTTTGCCCGAGTATACGCATAGGTAAATTCCTGTCCGTTTTCATAGAGCAATGCGTCGACATATTCTTTTAACGCTAAAGTGTTCGCACGCCCTGGTATCGTTAGCCCAAGCTTCAAGGTTGCCATATAGAGCGGTGGAACGATGAGGTTAATAATGAGTGGCAGTGCAATGATAGAGCCAGCAATATAAAGGTCATATGGAATCTCAATAGCAATACCAACAATAACCTTCGTGATAAACAAAAAGATAATACTCTTCACAATACCGCGATTCACTTTTCTGCCGATAGCCTGGTATTCAGTATGAGTCTGATCTTCATAGAGCCCTAAAAAACTACCCTGTTTACTCAAAACATGATCAAGCTCCGGATACTCATCAATCATTCGTTTGATAATACGAAGCGGCGCACCGTGTTTATTGATGAGTCGCGTCAATGTTTCCGTGGTGCTTGAAGCAAAAATCTCATCAATCTTTTTATTAAAATGAATATATTCGGTAGTATTTTTGGGTGACTGCTTATAAAGCTGAATCATCGCTTGGCGAACGGTGGCGATGTCAGATTTTAACAGTGCTCGGTGAATTGCGACGTAGAGAGAAGCTTCATAGTCAGCTACCTTTTCGGTGTTAAATAACTTCTCTTTTGAAAGCACTTTCACATAATGTTGATAAGCAAAGTTAGCAAAAATTTCAATATACGGATTTTCATTTAACGCGGACTCGGTTTGTACTGAGAGAGTGTCCAGTGTCCATTCAATACTTCGCTCTTGTCCGACACGGTGTTTTTTATATTCTTTATACGAATGATAGTGCGTTGCAATAAGTTTATCGATATGAGTAGCAGTCGTTTTATTAATAGTATTATTTACTAAATATCCGGCCTGCGTGAGCTCGATAACCAGTTCTTCTCCTAAGTTTTTTCGTGGAGTGGCTTCATGAAATGAGATATTACGCTTATAAAATCGCCGAATTGCGCGTTGCAGCAACAAATGCTCCTCAGTATATTCAGCGGCATTACGAAGCTGCTCATAGGCAGAAGACACCATATATCCGCTACTTGCAACATAGATTTTGCTCGTAGCCATGTCTTTGGTGTGTTTGTTCCGGGCATTAGCTTTTGCGATCGAAAGTTGATCACGAAGCCACTTGCCATCAACTGAAAGTGACGCCTGAGAATTCATAACTAACAGCTATTATAACAGTTCTGCCTATATTCTGGTATAATGTTTGAGCGTAAGCGGCTACTTAAGATATTGGGACGTGGCCAAGTGGTAAGGCACCGGGTTTTGGTCCCGGCATTCGGGGGTTCGAATCCCTCCGTCCCAGCCATTCGATTCATCTGTGAACTCCGACGCTGAAAGGCGTCGGGGTTTTCTATATGAGGCTCACTCATTCCGCAGAATCTTCTCCATTGCTTTAAAATCTTTCGCATTTGAGACAAGTTCCCAGTTTGCGGATGTATTCCCAACAGCAGGTAAACCGTCGTTATCTTTTAACAAGCGTGCTGTGTGCATAAGGTTCCAAGCCATAAAAGTAGCGTTACGATTTGTAAAGTCGTTATCATACCCTGCAGGAATTTTAGAGTTTTCAATGGTATCACCATAACTTGCACCAGGTCCTATCTCGCCGATCCAACCGCAATCTGCTTGGGGTGGAATGGTATAGCCAATATGCTGCAAGGCATAGAGAATGTCTCTTGAGCAATGCTTCACGCCATCTTCATTACCCGTGACAACGCAGCCACCTGTTTTTCCATAGTATACATACTGCCCTTTTTTATTCTCATCACCACTGTAAGCGTACATACGTTCAATAACCAGTGTGGCAACGCTTGATTTTTCACCAAGCCAAATTGGTGTGCCAATCACTAAGATATCAGCTGTTAGAACTTTCTTTTGAAGAGATGGCCAATCATCCTTTTGCCCCTCATCTTTACCATCCTTCACCATTCCAAAGGCGATGGTGTGGTCGAGCGCATACACTTGTTCTACCTGTATTTTTTCCTGCTCCATGACACCTGCGACACGATCCATGAGACGCTGGGTATGAGACTTTGCTTTATGTTTCTTGATGGAGCAGTTAATAAATAATGCTCTAAGGTCACTAAAGTTTGTTTTTGTAGACATAAATCCTCCTACTATTTAGTATATACCTTTGGCTCAAAGGTGAGCATTAATTACTTTAAGATATTTTGCCCAGAGGTTAGAAAGAGCAAAAGGGTTTGAAATATAATAATTATATGTTATTATAATAGGATGTTTGGAGCGAAAAAGACGAAAAAAGCGCCTGAAACCCTTCAAGCGCCAGAAGTTATTGATGTTTCTCATGATGAGTTAAAAGAAGAAGTCCAGCCTCGTGACCTAGAGGCCTATTTGGCGGTGGCACAGGATAATATTCAGCGATCAGCTACACTTTGGCGAGAAGATATAGCGGACGCAGTTCGCCCGGTTCAATCAGATACCTCATTATCAGTGATATCCCAAGAGATACAAAGGGTGTACGGGGCGTCTATAAATCCTGGCAAAGCAGCCAGTGTAGCGCGTAACTTTCTTGACCATATGGTTAAACATGCTCTTATCACCGCAAGGTATATGTCTATAGAGGGAGTGAAAATTAAGATACCTGAAGATGAAGATCCTGAAGAGGCATATATAATGATTATCGGGAAGATTACCGAGATAAAGGATGAAGATACCCGAAGGGTTCTATATGGCACTAATCCTCCTAGAATTTTAACCTCTGAGGGTCAAGCCGATTTAATTGCGGATATGCGCTCTGCTGATCAACATAGAGAAAGAGCTATTGACTTACTCGTTGATTTTCATCAAGATAACGATAATTTGTTTGAAGAAGTGGATACGGCTCTGCGACAGGAAGATGGTAGAGAGGAGTTATCTGAACTCCAAAAAATGATTAGTTATGATTGGAATGTTAGTAAAGAAAATGGATGCTTGAGACAATATCTAGAGTGGCTCAAGGGAGATGTAGGAAGACATATTGATAGCTTTATTCAAGAGATTAGCGATGATGGTAGCGATGTGGAGGAGTTTATTAAGGAGTATGTACGATTTACCCTCCAATATATTGGCGAAGAAGCTAGTTTGCAAAATATCACTAAAATAATCGAAAAAACGTATGAGCAAGACGGCTGGGATAGTATGCCGGAACTGAAAAAAGGATTTGAAAAGTTTGTTGAAGAAAGAATATCGAAATTTGAGCATAGCTTGGTTTCGATAGCGGGAGCTTTTTCGAGGAAAGATATCAGGAATGCAAGGACACTTGATGAGGTATGTGATTCTCAGTTATCTATGGTGATAGATTGTGGTAGTGGCAGGGCCAGACGCCTTAAAAGGAAAAACAAGAGACTGCCGAAACAATCAATTGAGCTTCCTGAGGAAAAGGAAGTTGCTGACAAAGAAAAAGCACCAAGGCAATTAGCGAAAGTACAGCGAATTGACAGCTCGGAAATGACACAAGATAATGCTCGACTCGTTTTTGTTAGTGAAGATGAAATGCTTGAGTCTTTGAAAATAAAATTTCAGGATGGTAATGGCCTAGAAGCTGATATTAGGAAAATGATTCAATATCTTCAAAGAAATCCTGTTAACCCTGCCTCAAAACGATTGCAGACAGCAGATAAACATTGTTTAAGAGTCAATGGACATCTTCACTTCCCTTTTCGCTTCGCTCCCCATCATGCGGCGGGTATAGGAAAAATTAGACATAAAGATTTCAGAATTGTTTATGTAGTGGCTGAGGATTCAGTAGCAATTCTTGACATACTTTCACACGAAGAATTTGATAAAAAATATTAAATTTTAATAAACGGTATCAACTAACCATAACCAGTTAATTTTTTAGTGAGAGTAGTATACTATAAATTCTAATGGGAGTTGTTTATTCGAGCAAAGAAATTGCCAGTGCTGCTGTTCCACAGAATGGAGCACACTTGGAGGTTGCACAGACTATCATTGATGAAATTCCTGAAATTGAGGGAGTTGAACTTACGACAGTCTATGGCTCCGTGGTTGATGAGGATAAGCAGGCGACGCTTCGCAGTGACTTGGATGTTTTAATTACCTATCTTGTTGATGGATCGGGGTCTGAATACATGACTCTGTCTCAAATTAGAGAGATAATTGACCAAGTTGAAAGTCAGCATCATGTCAAGGTTGAGCCGAATATTTGGGTGGCCAATGAGTCAATGAGAGCACGCACTCAGCGTATGCACGATCGGCTTTTCAGTAAATATCTCGTGAATGCCATGCAAAACTCTCGCTGGAGCATCGGGGGGGGTGATAACGGAATTATTGAGATTTCTGAAGCACCGCTTAGCAGTGAACAACTTCGTGATATTGTTCTTCAGTATCTTGCTTATAAACACAAAGGTATTACCATCGCTCCACTTGGGTTTGACGATGGCGATAAGGCAGTGAAATCTTTGCAAAGGGTACTTGAACTGCCAAAGGCACTTGGCAGAAAAGTCGGGCAATTGTGTGTTCTTTTTGAAGATGAGGAACAGGATTTATTTGGCCATATCGCGAGCCAGAATGGTTTGATTCATAGCCTCACCGAGCTTGGTGTGATCGATAAAGAATATACAGAATACATTGAAAAAATTGCGCTACAAATTCATGAACTGCAACCACGGGATATCGAAGAATATCGTCGCTATCTTGTCGATCGTTACAAAAAAGTCATGCCACTTGGTTTGGCGGCAATTCGTGGTTTTACGGAAGTTATCGATACAGAAAAGGAGCTTGTGCTGGCGCGATAAGTTATAATAAATTATATGGCAGCATTTAGTTTTGATATTGTTTCAGAGTATGATAAGGCAGAGATGAATAATGCCTTTTTGCAGGCACAGAAAGAGCTTTCTAATCGTTATGATTTTAAAGGGACACCCGCAGCGATTGAGTGGCTTGGTGATAAAATTGGTTTGAAAGTGGTTGGCAGCAACGAATGGCAGATTGATGCAATTGTTGATATTTTTCGCAAGAAACTGGCAACCCGTAATGTGAGCGTTAAGGTGCTTGATGAAACGAAAGCAGTGAATGAGGCGAATATGCGTGCCGCAAAAGAAGTTCCATTTAAAGAGGGCTTAGACCAAGAAAAAGCGAAGAAAATTACGAAATTATTGCGTGAAAAATTACCAAAAGTGAAAACGCAGATTCAGGGTGAAGCGGTTCGTGTTTCAAGTGGCAAAAAAGATGAATTACAAGCTGCAATGGGTGTGGTAAAAGAAGCTGACTTTGACTTCCCTATTCATTTTACGAATTATCGTTGAGTTAAAAGAGTTATAATAGAGGTATTAGAATAAAACAAGGAGGGCTTTATGTTCACATTACCGGATCTAGATTATCAATATGATGCGCTTGAGCCGTATATTAGCAAAGATATTATGGAGCTTCATTATAGTAAGCATCATCAAACATATGTCGATAAGCTGAATGCGGCGTTTGAAAAAGCACCAGAGTTTCAAAGTAAAACCATTGAAGAAATTTTGAAAAATCTCGATGTACTGCCCGAAGAAATTCGTACTGCGGTGCGAAATAACGGTGGCGGGCACCATAATCATAGTTTATTCTGGAAATGGCTTACGCCAGATGGTACAAAAGAGCCGCAAGGAAAACTGGCGCAAGATTTGGAAAATAAATATGGCAGTTTTTCTGACTTTAAAGATAAGTTCGCAACTGCTGCAGTTGGTGTGTTTGGTAGTGGGTGGACGTGGCTCATGCCAGATCTTTCGATTGAAACGACGCCAAATCAAGATAACCCTATTTCAAAAGGTAGCCCCACTCCTTTGCTTGGCTTAGATGTGTGGGAACATGCGTATTATTTGGACTATAAAAATAAACGACCTGATTATATCGAGGCGTGGTGGAACGTGGTTGATTGGGAAAAAGTTTCTGAAAATTACGGAGAATAGCCTACCTTGCCCCACTCAAATATTCAAGGCTTAACAAGCGCTCAAGTTGACGAGCGGGTTGTTGCTGGTAAGCAAAATATTACCGACCAGCAAACCAGCCGTTCGTTGAGTGATATTCTGCGTGCCAATGTGTTAACGCGCTTTAACGCACTGCTCGGTATTCTGCTTGTTATCGTTTTGAGCGTCGGCTCGCCTGCTGATGCACTGTTTGGGCTCGTGGTGATTATTAATAGTGCGATCGGCATTGCGCAGGAGCTAAGAGCCAAGCGAACGCTAGACCGATTAGCGATTTTAAATGCGCCAACTGCCCATGCGCTGCGAGATGGCAAAATAATTGAGATTCCAGTTAAAGAAGTCGTGCTTGATGATGTACTAAAGATATCAACTGGTGATCAACTTCCGGCGGACGGAGTTATTTTAGGAAGCGAGGGCCTGGAGGTTGATGAATCACTACTTACTGGTGAAGCAGACCCGATTGATAAATCTGAAAAATCAAAAGCACTGTCTGGTTCAGTTGTGGTTGCGGGGTATGGTTTTATGCAAGCGACTGCTGTCGGGCGTGAAGCGTATGCATATAAAATTTCAAGTGATATTAAAAAGTTTTCGAAGGCTCGTTCTGAGTTAGTTGAAGGAACGAATAAGCTACTTGGCTATATCAGCTGGATTATTTTAATTATTGCTCCGCTGCTGATTTGGGGGCAAATCGTGAATAGTGGCAATTCTTGGCAAGAAGCGTTAGTACGCTCGACAGCAGCAATCGTGGGTATGATTCCTGAAGGATTGGTACTTTTGACTTCAATGGCATTTTTGATTGCGACGTTGGTACTTGCAAGGCGAAAAGTATTGGTGCAGCAGCTCCCTGCGGTTGAGGGTTTAGCGCGAGTTGATGTGATGTGTCTTGATAAAACAGGAACGCTAACTGAGGGCAAGATTATTTTTGATGAACTCATTGTATTTGATAAAAAACAAGAAAAAACTGTTAAGCAAATATTCGCGACATTCGCCGATGACCCGCAATCGCCAACCTTGCAGGCAATCAATGAAGCCTTTTCTGAAAAGGCTGTGCAGGTAGCTGCGTCAGTCCCCTTTTCAAGCGCCCGCAAGTGGAGCGCACTCAGCACGAAAAATAAAAACTGGATTATGGGAGCGCCAGAGATTGTGTTAAGTTCTGCAAATGGTGCTGCAAGAAAACAAGCTGATGACATTGCGAATTCTGGAAAGCGAGTGTTATGTTTGCTTGAGTCTCATGGAAGGCCAACCAAAGAAAAATTGCCAAAAAATATGAAGCCAGTTGCTCTTTTGGTACTTTCAGAAAAGATTCGCTCTGACGCAAGAGAAACACTAGACTTTTTTGCCAAGCAAGGTGTTGAGCTGAAAATTATCTCTGGTGATAATCCAAAAACTGTCGGCTCGGTGGCACGTAGTGTTGGGCTGAAGCTTAAAAAAGAGCCAATTGATGCGCGGACGTTACCCGAGGATTTGGATGAACTCAAACGTATTTTAGAAAAAAATAATATATTTGGTCGTGTGACGCCTGATCAAAAGCGCAGCATGGTAAAAGCCTTGCAGGCGAATGGGCATGTCGTTGCGATGACTGGCGACGGCGTGAATGATGCGCTGGCGCTAAAAGATGCTGATATTGGTGTGGCTATGGCAAGCGGCGCACAGGCGACGAAATCGATTGCCGAGCTGGTGCTACTTGATAATAAGTTTTCTCACATGCCGAGAGTGCTTGCTGAAGGTCGTCGTGTGATTGCGAATATTGAGAGAGTTGCGAACTTGTTTTTAATTAAAAACGTCTACTCTCTTTTCTTGGCGCTGATCATAACACTTTCAGCTTTACCCTATCCGTTTCTGCCGCGACACATGACAGTACTCTCAGCTCTCACAATTGGTATCCCTGCTTTCTTCTTAGCGCTGGCGCCAAATAATCGGCGCTATATCCCAGGGTTCTTGCCAAGAGTTTTAAAATTTGCTGTACCCACAGGCACAGTTATTGCGGCATTAATTTTCATAAGCTATTTGTTAGTGCGTAGTGATGGCGGTTCCGCTGCAGTGGCAAGCACTGTTGCTTCAATGGTGGTGATGGTAGTTGGCGTGTGGGTGCTCTTTTGTTTGGCACGACCTTTAAGAGTCTGGAAAGTTGGCTTAATCGCTTTGATGGCGATTATTTTTGCTTTATTCATTACCCTGCCTTTCACCCAGCAGTTGCTTGGCTATAGCGTGCAAACTCAATATATACAGCTAGCGCTAGGACTAAGTCTTATTGGTATTGTTAGCGTGGAAACTTTATGGCGCTTTGACCAGCGATTCAGAAAATAGCTTAATCCCCTAGATTTTTAAGATTTCTTCGACTATGAACTTTATGAAGTTCGCCTATGATAATGATAATTCCAGCTGAGATAGCACCAGTAAATAGCAAGTCGCTAGCGTTGACGGGTGCGACATGCAAGATGCTTTGTAAAGGCCCAAAGAGCGCAAACATTTGTAGTGAAATGGCAACAGCAAGTCCAATATAAAATTTTGTGTTGACCGCTTTGATTCGAGTAAAGAGAGATTGCAGCTCGCTTCTGGCGTTGAAAGCATTTGCCCACTGCATTACGACGAGGCTGCTGAAGGTAATGGTTCGTGCATAGTCAACGGAATGAGACTGCAAGAATATGAAGAAAATGCACAGTGCTATGATTGCCATCGCGAGTGCGATGAAAATAATTCTGGTGATTAAGAATCTATCCAGAATCGGTGCAGTTGGTTTGCGCGGTGGGGTTTTCATGATATGTTTTTCACCTGGCTCAAGCCCTAGC
Organism: uncultured Candidatus Saccharibacteria bacterium; assembly: GCA_964570845.1. Lineage (GTDB taxonomy): Bacteria > Patescibacteriota > Saccharimonadia > Saccharimonadales > Saccharimonadaceae > CAZLCC01. Next base: position 70,426 of record CAZMZB010000002.1, read on the forward strand.
GGAATTACTAAAGAAGTGTCAGTAACAAGGTTAATCCAGAGAATTTGCACCGTTGCAACGGGTAATGGAAGTCCAATAAGCAACGCACCAAGCATTGTCATTACTTCGCCAGCACTGGTTGCCAAAAGATAAAACAGCATGCGGCGAATGTTGCTCAAGATAATTCGCCCCTCTTTAATGGCGGTGATGATGCTCTTGAAATTGTTATCAAGCAGTACGATATCTCCTGCTTCTTTGGCAATTTGCGAACCGCTTCCCATAGCAATGCCAACATGTGCGTTACTGAGCGCTGGCACGTCATTCACGCCATCGCCAGTCATGGCGGTGATGTCATGCTTTTTTAAAATAGAAAGAAGTCGGTGTTTATTTTCTGGAATAACCCGAGCAAAAATCGAACTGTGGCTCACTCGACTTACCAAAGTTTTGTCAGTCATTTTTGTCATCTCTCGGCTATCGAAAACTTGTTCCCGGTGAGCAACCATACCAAGTAGCTTGCCAATAGTATAGGCAGTTTCAAAATGGTCGCCTGTAACCATGCGAACGCTCACGCCAGCATTTTTTGCAGCTTGAATAGCGCTTTTTGCTTCTGACCTAAGGATATCTGCAACTGTTAAGAAGCCTTCAAATATGAAGCCCTTTTTAGGCAGTTCCTCGAGTGATTGAATGGAGCCCGGCAGTTTGATTTTAGCAATGGCGATAACTCGAAATCCATGACTGGTGAATGTTTTTAAAGTTTCTTCAGCGTTTTTTAATTGTTTTTCAGTTAAAGATGAGCGTGCTAATACGTGTTCGGGAGCGCCTTTGACGATAACCTCATGACCGCTATGCGTTGACCAGACATTGCCACTCATTGCGAATTGGTGGTCAAACGGGAGGCTGGCTATGAGTTTATAGTCTTTTGGTTGTGAAACGTGGTGCTCACTCGCAAAACGGTGCATGGCATCATCAAGCGGGTCATGCAATTTTGCTTTGCCTCTATTGATTGTGAGTAGCGCAGATTTAGCCAGCACTGACTCCTCTGCCCTATCGTGCGGTTGCCACAAATCGGTAACGGAAAGTTGGTTTTTGGTGAGAGTCCCTGTTTTGTCGGTTGCGATGGTTGTTATGACACCAATCGATTCAATGGCGCGCATACTGCGCACTAAAGCTTTCCGTTTTGCCATTCGGCGCATGCCAAGTACCAAAATGACGGTGATTGCCACTGGAAGACCTTCTGGAACGGCAGAAACAGCGAGTGTTAACACAAAGCGCAATGCTTCAGCAGCTTCCATATTTCGTAGCAAGCTAAGCCCGAACGCAACAACTGAAATTGCGGCAATAACAACAACAATTTGTGTTAAGAGTTTATCAATTTTATTTTGTACAGGGCTGACTTGCTTATCGCTTCCGGCGAGCGCGGCAAGTTGACCGAATTGAGTGTCATTTCCAGTTGCAACGATGACTGCTGTGACTTCTCCCGAAACGACAAATGAACCCTGAAAAAGCATATTGGTTTGTTCATATGTTTCTTTCTTGTTTTGCAACGGCTTTGTCTGTTTGCTAACGGGTGTTGATTCGCCAGTCAATAACGATTCATCACATCGAACATTTTTAGCATGCAACAGTCTGGCATCGGCAGGAATTTTTTGCCCCTCATAAAGCATGATGATATCCCCTGGCACAAGCTCTTCAGAATCTATTTCAACGGCTTTTTCATTTCTTAAAACCTCAATTGTTTGTTTGTCGTGCTTTCTGAGTGCTCTTAAAATACGCTCAGTCGAAAAGCTTTGGGCATAGTAGATAACTGAGCTTACGGCGATGATAATAACAATAATGACTGCGTCGAGCGCCTCGCCTTTAAAAATAGCAATTGCGGCGGCGATGATGAGTACCAACATGAATACATTCCAAAATGGCTCAACAATTTTGCGCCATAAAGGTTCGCCCTTAATAGTAATGGAATTATACCCATACTTTTTTAAGCGTTGCTTCGCTTCTTTGCCAGAGAGACCTTTGCTTGAGCTGTCAACTACTTTTAGCGTTTCTTCTGTTGTTTTTTGATAAAACAGCATCTGTTTTTATTGTACTTGAAATAGTATTAATCGACCATTCTTAGCGTAAGAGTTTTATAATTTGTTACTATTTTGTATACTTATAAGCAATATGGCTATAAAGAAAAAAACTAGGAAAGCTGTCACGGTTGACTACAGCCCAAATAAAGTAACATTTGGTATAGCACTATTAGCAGTGATAAGTATTTTTGCGCTCGCAATTTTGCTATTTACGGCTGGTCGCTAAATATTTAGCCGGACTATTTCGATTGCATTGCTTAATATTTAGTGACGGCGTATAATCAAATTAAGTTTTATTGTGGAGTTAAATTAGATGAAAGTACGGATTGAAATAGAAACCAAAACATTTGTTCGGTTTTGGTTGGTTGTTATCGGGTTTATATTGGCACTTGGAGCGATTTATATTGCTCGTGAGGCGATTATTGCTGTGGGTATTGCAGCATTTTTGGCAGTTGCACTTAACCCTCCTGTTTCGAAAATAGCAAGGAGTTTGCCTGGCAATAGCCGAGTTGGGGCTACGGCAATCGCCTATGTTACTGTCGTGACCATTATTATAGGGTTTATCATATTGATCATTCCACCGATTGTTGAACAGTCTTCTAAGTTTGTGAAAACATTGCCAGATACGGTGAACCAATTTAGTACGCAGACCAAAGTAGTTGACGATGCGATTACGCGATATGGTCTCGAGGAGCAATATCAGGAGGCGGTTGAAACGGTTCAAAGTGAGATATCTCATTCGCTTTCATCGGCTGGAAAAATTGCGGTTGGCAGCGTTGGCTCTGCGCTTAATACCGCAGTAATGACAATTGTTGTACTGGTTTTGACGTTCCTCATGCTTATTGAGGGTCCGGGTTGGATAAATCGAGTATGGAAGCTATATGAAAACGATACGAAATTGACAAGACATAAAGAACTATTCAAGAAAATGTATAAGGTAGTGACTGGCTATGTGAACGGTCAGGTGGTTGTGGCTGGCATTGCGGCAACAGTGAGTTTGGTTGGAGTGTTAATTCTTAGTTCCCTCTTTCCGCTTCCTGCTAATTTAGCGATTCCAATTGCGGTTGTCGTGTTCTTTACCGGAATGATCCCGATGTTCGGAGCAACCATTGGTGGAACAATCGCAACAGTATTATTGGCTCTCAATGATTTCTGGGCAGCAACTATCTTTATTATTTTCTTCTTTGTCTATCAGCAGATTGAAAACAACTTTATCTCACCTGTCGTACAGTCAAAAACCGTAGAGCTCTCTGCCTTATCTGTGCTAGTCGCTATTACTATCGGCCTTTCACTATTTGGTGTTCTGGGCGGTCTTATCGCAATTCCAATTGCCGGGTGTTTGCGAGTTCTTTTCTTAGATCATCTGGAGCGTCGACAGCAGAGTCATAAAAAATCAGCTACAAAAGCGCCGAAAACAAAAACGGCATAGTAGTTTTTTATTTAAGCCCAGTACCAAACGGCACCATCCTGCGTATCGTTTAGCTGAATATTTTGTGAGAGTAGAGCGTCTCTCAGCGCATCGCTCTTCACCCAGTCTTTGTTGGTTCGTGCTACTTCCCTTTCCTGGATTAATTGCCTCTGCTCACCCGTTATATCAGGAGTGCTCTCAATAAGCTCGAGACCGAGCAGGCTATCTATGGTTGTGAGTAGTTCGGTAAGAGCATTCTTACAAACTCGCCCTAGTGGGTTCTCTGAAATTAACGAAAAGGCTTCATCGACAATTTGTAGTGCTGCAGGAGTATTAATATCTTCATTCAACGCTTCGGCAATACCTTGAGTTGCGCGAACGAGAGATATCTTGTATGTTTCGACAATTTCCGAAGCCTTTTCTGGCTGTGTTTTAGTTTGCCATCTCAAGGCAGCAATTTCTTTCCAGTGTCTCAATCTTATCTTTGCACTTTCAAGGTTTTCCCATGTGAAGTTACTTTCTGTTCGATAATGACTTTGTAAAACAAACATTTTAAAGTCAAGTGCTGAGTAGCCCTTCTTCTCAATGTCTTGTAGTGTATAACCATTGCTAAGAGACTTGCTAATTTTTGTACCATTCGCTTTCAGGTGATTATTATGAAGCCAATATCGAGAAAAAAGTTTTCCGGTCGCTGCCTCACTTTGCGCAATTTCATTGGTATGATGCACGGGAATGTGGTCGATACCGCCAGTATGAATATCAAGCGTTTTGCTTAAAATATTCATAGCGATTGCTGAACATTCAAGATGCCAGCCAGGAAAGCCTTTTTTCGCCTCACCTTCTACTAAGTCTTTTGGTGTATCCCACTCCATATCTCGCCTGGTGTTTTTTGGTGTAAATTTCCAAAGCGCAAAGTCGCTCGGATTTCTTTTTTGTAGATTTTGCTCTACCCTGGCTCCAGCTTTAAGTGCAGCAAGATTTAAATGAGCGAAGTCAGCATACGTCGGAAACTTACTGGTATCAAAATAGATCCCATCATCAATTTGATAAGTAAAACCTTTTTGTTTTAATTGCCGAACAAGCTCAAGTTGCTGAGGGATGAAGTCAGTTGCTTTTGCGATGTGGGTGGGCGTGATTAATCCAAGCTTTCTTATATCATCGAGACAGTCTTTAGTATAAAACTCCGCAATTTGCCACGCTGTTTTATTTTCTCGTCTAGCCCCTTTTTCTAGCTTATCCTCGCCTTCGTCCTCATCACTTGTTAAGTGGCCAACGTCAGTGATATTCATGACTCTATCAACCGAATAGCCATTTGACTCCAATGTGCGCACAAGAATATCCCAGTAAATATAAGCTGTCCAGTTACCGATGTGGAGATAATCATATACCGTTGGTCCACAAGTATAGAGCAGCACACTCTGCGGAGTTTGAGGCACAAATTCCTCTGTTTTTCTGGTGAGGGTATTATGCAGTTTTATCATAATCTTTCAATATTTTATTAATTGCACCGATGAGTTCATTTACTACTTTGTCATACTCTTCGTGAATCCTGAAACCAGCTGCAAATGGATGACCGCCACCGCCAAAGAACCCAGCCACTTTTTCTGCAACCTTCGCGTCCGGATTGGTACGAATTTTGCCGGTTACTTTTCTATCAGGATATGTCTTTAGAGCCACCGCAATACGCACTCCGGTAACAAGCCTCATTTCATCAAGTACAAGCATACTTGGGTTGTATTGATCACTATATGCTGCAATTTCTTCCCATGGAATATGAATGAGTGCCAATTGGCCATCTAGGTGATATTCAACCCTTTCAAGCAATCTACCCTTATATGCCAGTATTTCAGGAGACTTTTTCATAAATTCTTTACGACGGGTGTCCAGCTCGCTGGGATGTGCTCCGAGCTTAATAAGCTCTGCGACAGTATGCAGGCTTTTTGCGGTTGTTCCTTCACTACTTAAGCCTAAGCTATCAGAAAGAATGGCAAGCATGATGCCTTCGGCAGCCTGTTTATTAACTGTCCATTTATTTTGAACTGCCAGATCATAAATAATCTCTGCAGTCGCAACAGCACTTTCCTCGGCTATTAAGGTGTGGTCGAACGGCAGATCACTTTTTGTGAGATGATGGTCGATAACTATAACGGGTTTCTTTTTTAATTGGGCAAGGTTCTCTGGTGTCAGCGCTTTTTCCATTAATGTCTTACTGGCGGTATCAACAATGAGGAATAACTCTGCGTCGGTCGGCAATTCGTCTCTAATGCGATCCCATCCTTTCGCATAACGAAGATACTTTGGAATATCGACTGGACAATAAAGACTCACCTTTTTTCCCAAGTCACCAAGAATTTCTTCAAGCGCGAGCGCGCTTCCTAGGGAATCACCATCTGGATTCTCGGCTTGAATAATAGCAATGTGTGAGGCGGTTTGGATTAACTGACTAATTTGTTCATATGATTTCACAGAGGTTTTCTTCCTTCCAGTGCATGGGTCAGAGTAATCTGATCGGCATATTCAAGATCAATACCAACCGGAATACCGCGTGCAAGCCGACTCATTTTTATATCCAGTTCAGCATCTTTGACCTGCTTTTGTAGGAATAGTGCGGTTGACTCACCTTCAACGCTAGCGTTTGTGGCAAGGATAACTTCTTCAACTTCATCTTGTTTCAATCTTTCTAAGAGTTCGTTAATGTGTAGCTGCTCCGGGCCAATGCCATCGATGGGGCTAATGGCTCCGCCAAGTACGTGATAGGTTCCTTTGAATTGCCCTGTTCTCTCAAGCGCTAGCACGTCAAATGGCTCTTCAACAATGGCTACCAGCTTTTTATTACGATCTTTATCACTATAAAGTGCAGATACTTCTTCATCTTTATCAATGAGCATGAATGTCTTTGAGCACTGTTTCACTCCGCTATGTACATTATGTACAGCCTCGGCTAACCTAGTTGCATTTTTAGGGTTAGTGCGTAGTAAAAAATAGGCGTAACGCTCAGCGGTACGCGAACCAACTCCAGGGAGCTTTCCCAGCTCCTCAATGAGTTGTGTAAGTGCTTTTGGTAACGCTGATTTCACTGGAAAATACCGTACCCTTAAAGACCAAGATTACCCAACCCGCCCATCAGCGGCTTCATCTTTTCAGCCGCAACTTCCTGAGCCTTTTGCGTCGCATCACGTACTGCAATCTCAATCCACTTTTCTAACTCTTCGATATCGTCAAGATCAACCATATCCGGGTCAATCTTTACTTTTTTAAGCTTTAACTCACCATTAACTTGCACAACGACTGCGCCATCACCAGCTTCAACTTCAACAATCTCTTTGGAAAGTTCTTTTTGAGCCTTCTTTAATTTCATGACCATTTTGGCGTTATCTAACACTTTACTCCTCCTTGTTTTTGCTATCTTAGACTACTTATCTAATTATATCATTGCCCGCCATTCGATTTATAGATATAAAATCGTAAACTGTTCGCTGTGTAATAATCAGTAACTATTTTTGATGGTTGATCAAATTGCAGACGATTTTGCTTGGCTAGCTTTGGCGGGATAATTACTCTGTCATTATTGCCTGTAAGTTTTGTGCTGACAGTGAGTTTTGGATATTCACGATTCAAGAATGCATAAAATTCTTTTTGAGATTTTGGCACTACAAGAGCGGTATCTTTACCGTCATCCTTCAAATGATTTCTTACCAAATGTAGATCATGGCTGAAGTAGCGAGCAACGTCTGAATTATAGCGAAAACTATTTTCATAACGAGCAATTCCTGAGAAAACGATGCCTCCGATGAGAATTGCAAGCGGAATAAGCGCGGCAATACGGGCATAGGGATTACGTGGAAACAAGCCATACCATTCGCGGATTAACGTCTCAACACCGACCGCTAGAAGCAAGATAAGGGGTACAAAAGCAATTGCAGTGAGGCTTGGCTGGAATAATAAAATAAAGGTTACGGGAATCAACCACACTATTAGTGCGTAGGTTCTTGCCGAATGGTGATCAGCGAGAATGCGCATAAACCCAAGCAGCATAAGTGCTGCAACCGGAATACCGAAGAGCGGTGTGATGGTTTCTGGTCCAATCGTTGGGTGTGCGAATCCAAACAGGCTCTGCGCAAGCAGCTGCACATTTGCCCACAGCGTACTAACTGACCAGTCGATATTATTGACACCAAGTAACGTCAGTCCGGTTGATGGCTCTCTAACGAGATGTATACCAAGAGGAGTGAGTAAAATTGCTCCGGCAATCAATGCGAATAAAATCCTCAGTTTCGACATTTTTTTTACAGTACTTCGAAGATGCGGATGCAGTAGTGCGGAAAAGAACATTGCCCCAAGGATATAAATGCTTAATGGCGTATAAAGACTTAATGCTGCAGTAACGGAAAAAACAATTTTCCAAAGCAGGCTGAGTTTTTTTGAACGCGAGAGATACGTTGCTGCGAGCAAAAGAATAATTGACCAGAAGAATAAGGTGATTGTTGGCGTGCCAGCTTGAGAAATGATGAGAAATTGGCTTGCGGTAATAGCGATCACACCAGATAGAATGGCGATATTTGGGCGAAACCATACGCGAAGCAAAAATAATAGTGCTACTCCGCTGATAAAGCCGAGAATAAGGGAGGGTAGCTTGATGGCGGTCTCATTTAAGCCCAAAAAACTAACGCTGGTTTTTTGCAGTAAATGATAAGGTAGATCGATAATTGGAAAGTTAAACGGGGGCCGAAAGGCAATGTTCATGCTCGCGACAGTGCTTGTCTGCTCGGCCTTTGTCAGTCCGCCGGGAATAAAAAAACCGGCAATAATCAGAAGACTAATTAAGAAAATGAAAAACAACGTGTAGCCAATAATATATCGATAGCGATATAAGGTAAGTTCAGCGATAATATTTTGTTTCATATAACCTGTCTATTTTAGCACTACTCACTCACGGTGTGCTAGCTTGGTTCTTCGGAGTGTTCTTTATCGAGCGACATAAAGCGCAAACGCTCTGGGTGGAAGTATAATTTAATACGTCCGGTTGGGCCGTTTCTATGTTTAGCAATAAAGAGGTCGGTAATGTGTTGATTATCTGTGTCTGGGTTGTAATAATCTTCCCTATAGAGGAACATCACAATATCGGCATCTTGCTCGATCGAACCAGATTCGCGTAAATCAGCAAGTTGTGGAATTTGCGGGTTGCGATTTTCAACCGAACGACTGAGCTGTGAAAGTGCGACAACAGGTACATTTAATTCCCTGGCAATCATTTTAAGACCGCGCGAAATCTCACTCACCTCTTGCACGCGGTTGTCGTTATTATTTCTTCCACTTGATTGCATCAGCTGAAGATAGTCAACAATAATAAGTCCTAAGGGATGGTTGTGAGCTTCTCGGCGCGCTTTGGTGCGTATTTCAAGCACACTCATACCCGGAGTGTCATCAATATAAATTGGTGCCTCAGCCATCTCGCCCATAGCTTCAGAGAGTTTCCCAAAATCATCATCGCTGAGGTTGCCGGTTCTAATATTCCATGCGTCAACGCCTGATGCTTCCGCTAGCATACGATCAACCAGCTGTTCTTTGCTCATCTCTAAGCTAAACACAAGGACAGCCTGTTTTTGTTGAGTAGCGATGTTATAAGCAAGATTAAGGGCGAACGTTGACTTACCCATCGCAGGGCGGGCTGCTAATACTAATAAATCAGATTTTTGCAAGCCAGCTGTCATATTATCAAGGTCGCGATAGCCTGTTTTCACACCACGTAGCTTATTTTTGTCACGATGCAGCTCTTCCATGCGGTCAAAGCTTTCAGTTAAGATTTTTTCCAGACTTACTAAGTCTTGTTTTAGTGATGTATCACTCACAGAGAACAGCTGGGCTTCCGCGCGTTCTAAAAGTTCTTGTGTATTCTGATCCGCATCATAGCCAAGCTCCGCAATGTCACTACTTGCTTTGATGAGTCGTCTTCTAATAGCATTTTGTTCAATGAGTTCAGCATATGCACTGGCATGTGCAGCAGTCGGTACATAGTTTGTCAGTTCTGTTAAATAAGCCGAACCGCCCACCTTATCAAGTTCTTTTTTACGCTTGAGCTCGTCGCTTAGTGTTAGTAAATCAACTGGTCTGTGTCGTTCGTATAATCGCAGCATGGCATCGAAAATAGCTGCATGTCGCTTGTCATAAAAATCAGCACCGGAAATCTTATCACTGACATCTGCAAGTACTTCTTCGTCAATCAAAATTGCGCCGAGCAGACTCCTCTCAGCATCAATATTCTGCGGAGGTACTTTTCCGGTTGACGTGGTTTCTTTAGTTTTAGCTGACATGAATCTCTTCTCCCCCACCCATAATAGCAGCTACATCGCTTGCGAGCTTGTTTCGTGGCGCTCGCGACCCGCTTGTTACACTAATGACCGGGCAGCTACCGCATACTGCTTTGATACTCTCAGCTAACATAGAATGATATTTTGTATCTTCTATTTTTTTGCGGTACAAACTATACGCAAAATGCAGCGACAATTGACCGTCTTTATATTCCATTTGAGCTCGGCTAAGTACACTATACAGAGGTAAATGATGTTGCTTCACATGCTCCAGTACTTTACTCCAATCAATATCTTTCGGTACTTCAGAATTATTTTTTATCTCACTCTGAGCTATGGCTGTCGATTGGCCTACCTCCTTCTTTGCTATCGGTTTTTCTTGTACTTCTTCTTTTATGACAGAGTCAAGCATTAAGCTCGCAGAGGCTACGGGGCTGCTGAGGGCAATTGTTTTTGAAGGAGTGGCGGCAAGTGTTAATACGGTAAGCAGTTTTAATCTTGGGCGATAGGCTCGTGATACCTCCAGTAGTTCCTCTATGAGTTTTATGTAATGCGTATGGGAAGTTATTTTTTTGCGTAACGATGACAATAACTGATCGGTTAGAATAACTGCGGAAACGCCGCTTTCTTCCAGCTGATTCAGTAATGCTATCACTTTCTCTGGTTCGTGGCTGTCAACTGCAGCTAACAGTTCTTCAACACTGGTTTGTGGCGCTAAACCAAGCGTATTCTCAATCAGTTTTGCAGTAATTTTCTTGCTGCCAACTAGTGAAGCGAGTTGGTCGAGTAGGCTGATACCGTCACGAAAACTGCCATCACTATGGGTTGCGATGAGTTTTAGCGCCTCCTCATCAATATTAATTTTCTCTTGCTTTGCAATGTGTGATAAGTGCTTTACCATGTGTACTTCACTAATTGGCTTAAAGTGGAAGCGCTGCGTACGGCTCACAATGGTTGCAGGTAGTTTATGCGGTTCTGTGGTGGCAAGAATAAAAATAACATGCTCAGGTGGTTCCTCGAGAGTTTTAAGTAATGCATTAAAACTCTCACCTGTTAACATATGTACTTCGTCAATGATGTATACCTTATATTGCGCTGTCGTTGGAGAAATGTGCACCTTTTCTCTTAAGTCTCGAATATCATCAATACGACGATTGCTCGCAGCGTCGATTTCGATGATATCTAAGTGGGTTGATTCGTCACTATAAGGCAGCTTATTAATGTCATGCGCCAAAATTCGAGCAATACTTGTTTTGCCTACGCCTCGTGGACCAGTCAGCAAAAAAGCATGATTCACCCGCCCAGAAGCAACTGCTGCTTTCAGCACCTCTGTAACATGTTCTTGCCCCACGATTTCATCAAGCGACTTTGAACGATATTTACGATATAACGCCTGCCCCATAAAACTGTTTCTTTTCCTCTACTTTTCTCACCCACTATTATACGGTGTTTATCAGTATTTTTTAAAGACAAACAAAAAATAACAACATCCTAACAGGAGTATAGTATGTTGTTATTTTAAAGCACTGCAGTAGCACAAGACAGATGCGCTAGATATTGACATGATTATTTATATATGCTAATATAATACAGTACTTTAATAATTTAGCATTTTCAGTATAAAGCTGTGGACTGCGTGTTCACAGAAACCATTCCAACTTCCTGAAAGGGAGAAATATGCACTTCAAGGCTGTTCTGACGCTCATTATGGCGGGACTGCTACTCACTTCCCTCAGCGGAAGCGCGACTGCTAACGGGGAGACCCACGAGTTTCCTGCTATGTCTTGTAAGGACAAGGTAGAGCTGAATCATTCGTGCCTTTTGACCTTTTTCGGGTCAGTTGCTGATCATGTGAAAAAGAAATTCCAAGTATCTGTGCGCACCGAGGGCTACAATGTTGTTATGCACTGTGGCGTTGAAGTAAAGGTAAGCGCTCGTCGTCACGTCACTCGGATTTGGCGGGGTGTTCGATTTAGTAGAAAACAGTTTGAGTCTATTAGGGACAGACTTGTTAGCCGGGTCCAACAGCAGGTGCGCAAAGAGGTAGCTAAATCACCCTCGGACACTTGTTCAGCTTCCGGGGAGGTAGATTACAGCTAGTGTGGAATGACTTCAGGTCGGTGCGTTCTGCTAGATCGCACTGACCTGAAACATTTTCTTAATGCAGTATACAGCTTTAAATCTGAATAGCTATGTAATTTTATATTTACAATCCAGCTTCAACTGCTGCCCATTCGGCATCTGGATTGTCTTCTGGAATGATGATACTAACTTGATCACCTACGTTGGCTTTGAAATACGTCACGCTGGCAAGTAGAATTCTATATTCTTTGCCGCCAACCTCGACATAATACGCACCATCGTGCTGCACTAGTGTGCCAATAACTTGTTTTCTGGCAACAGGACCAATCTGCTTATAAAGAAAGCCGCCGTCATCAGCAATGGTGAGTTTTAAAATATCACCTTCAACTAACTTTGACTTACTGGCATAGTTTGCTGGCACGGGATAGGTCTTTCCATCAGGACCAATCATTGATTGTCCATCAAAGACACCCTCAATCACCTTGCCAGCGATTTCTTCAGTCACTTCTTTTTGTACCACAGGATCTTCGCCTACAAGGCTGATTAATAACTCTTTTGCAGCCGCTAAGTTTGTCTCAGCGTCCTGTAGCAACGATCTTAATCGCTTTACTTGTTTTTCTGGTAATTCAGACATACTCGCATTTTCCTTTGTCTGTTTTTATGTCAATTAGTATTACGCTGAGGTTAGCATTTATGGAACTTAGAGTCAAGCTAAAATTATCCACACGACTTTCAGGGGTACTAAGAAAAGCGTTGTAATTTAACAAATAAAAAGTACCCACGATTTGATTTTCGTGGGTATGTTTCGTAGCGTGAGTTTATATCAAACTAGCTAAGCTCAACGACTGCACCTGCCTCTTCAAGTGTTTTCTTCGCAGCTTCAGCCTCTTCTTTAGCTACCTTTTCTTTCACAGCCTTTGGAGCACCGTCAACGATTGCTTTCGCTTCACCGAGCCCAAGACCAGTTACTTCTTTCACAGCTTTGATAACTGCTACTTTCTGAGCACCTGCATCTTTAAGGGTAACGGTAAATTCACTTTGTTCTTCAGTAGCCTCACCACCAGCGTCACCGCCAGCAGCGGGAACAGCTACAGCTGCAGCTGGTGCAGCAGCACTGACGCCCCACTCTTCTTCAAGATGCTTCACAACTTCGCTAAGCTCTAGTGCACTTAGTTTGTTTAGTTCATCTACAATTTTCTTTTGAGCTGTATTCAGCTCTACAGTTTTCTTCTCTTCTGCGTCTGCCATAATATATTCTCCTTTTATCTAATGTATTCTTTATGCCATTTTTTCAGCACGTTGGCTTAATACTTGAGCAAAACCGCGCTGTGCGCCATTTGCTACGCCCAAGAAGCCAGTTAGCGGTGCGGCGATTGTGCCGACGACCATACCTCGAAGCTGATCTTTGCTTGGAAGATCTGCGAGGGCTTTGACTGCTGCTGTATCCAGTGCAGCGCCTGTTGCGTCATATCCTGAAACAAGCTTTAATTCCTTATGCTTTTTTGCAAAAGCAGCTAAAACTTGAGCAGGTGCCACCTCATCTTCATTGCTAAATGCATAAAGCAATTGCCCTTCGAGCAATTTCGTATCACTTTTCTTGAAAGTATCACTTTGGCTAAGCGCAACACGTACAAGTCGATTCTTCACCACTTTGATGGTGATGTTTGCTTCTCGTGCTTGTTTTCTTAGCTCTTGCATGTCAGCCACGCTTAAGCCCGTATAGGCGGCAGCGGTAACAGCTTTTGCATTTGCAAAAAGATCGGATAGCTCTGCAACTAAGGCTTGTTTCTTATCTTTTGTAATTGCCATTTCGTTAAGAACTCCTCTCTTATTTACTGATTAAATTGTAAACGTACACTTTTTACGAGCATTAAAAAAAGTCTTTGATTCTCGCACTACCAAAGACTTTAAGCATAAACAAATTGTTTGTTCATTCCTCGGTAGCAGATTAAGTTCCAGTTCCCCTTCACAGCTACTGTCTCTGGTAATGTTCACCTTGCAGTGTAACAAAAAGTTGTTCATGCGTCAACATGTATTCGCATTTTGCGGTTGACATTGGAAAATAGGTGCGGTAAAAATGTATGCATGGTGTTTAATCAATTCATTGTCGCAGACATTCGCGGGCTCAGCCTCGTGATTTTTGCATGATGAATTGAGCATCAAATCGGGACTCTAAACAGCGAAACGAGCTCAATTCCATCCGGAAGCGAGCACGTTTTTATTTTTGGGGCGAGAAGAGCCTCAAGGAAAAAACTTAAAGGGGTCTCGAAGTACATTACAATCAACCGAAAGGAAGGTAAACCAGTGGTTGACATTGGTGAACTTAGGCGTGAGTTTACGTCGAGCATCGTTGACTCTTTGTTGCGGAGTAAGTTCAGCAGTCATGAGGCAGCTGTCAACATCTATTCCTTCGCAACGAGGCAAGATATGAATGTTTCGACGCTGGCAGTATCGTGCCAAGTAGTTCGAGAGCTTCGGGCTCGCGAGCAGCAAGGAGAGGTGCTCACGGTAGAGGCACAGTGTTTCGTTGAGATGTACGACCGCTGTCGCCGCGAAGGCCGCTCAATTGACGTGCGACCGCCGTCAAAAAAAGATGGGCAGATGGTGCTGTCTGACGCTGCTCTAGCTCCAAGCTGAGCTTTCGTCGTAGGGGTGAGCGGAATTGTTTCGCTCACCCCTCGGGCAGCACTAACCTTTCGGTTGATTTATTTTATTTCTTGAATTTGTTTCCAAATTTCTTCGTGAATTTCTTCTGGTGATGGGCTTGCGTTGACAACTGGCAAGCCATCTTTTTTGGCGATTTCTAGGTAGCCATTTTCAACTTTTGTTTGAAAATCATCGCCACGAGACTCGAACGTATCAGGATTTTCTAATTCTCCTCGTTTGGCGATTCTCTTTGTACGCTCTTTTTCGTTCTGTAGACTCAAAATACACTCAAAGTCCGGGTTTAGGTATTCTTCTCCTGTAAACTCTTTTGTGGTTGCTTCGATTTCGGCAACATCTAACCCTTCGCCATATCCTTGATACGCTGCGGTTGAGCGCCAATTTCTGGCAGCAAGTACCCATGCGCCGCGACCCAACGTTGGCATAATGAGCTGTCGGAACAACTCTCTCCGTGCAGCAGTAAACAGTAATAAATTCGTTCTTCCGTCACGCTCTAGTTTACCATTTTTAATGATTACCCTAAGTTCATCCGCGATTGCAATTCCAGCAGGCTCATGAATTTCAACTGCTTCAACACCTTCTTTTTCCAGGCGTTCATGCAACAGTTCTACTTGCGTTGATTTACCAGTTCCATCGTGGCCTTCAATGACGATATATTTGCCACGCTCAGACATGGTTATTTAATGCCTTTTGGCAAGTCTTTTATCATCTTTGGCTTCACCCGAGTGTCTTTATAGGCTCGTGGCAGCAGCTGTTCTGGTGACCAGGTCCTAATAAGTTCATCCAAGTTATTGGTATGCTGATACTTCCCGCTTATACCTTTGCGCCCATCGCTATAATCACCTTCAACTTTGCCCGTATGATGAAAAATAATCTGCCCAATACGTTCGCCAACTGGTAACACAACGGCCTCGTGTTTATTGAGATTGTAAATTTCAAGGGTAATGCGGTTGATATAGCCAGGATCAATCCAGCCTGCGTCAAAGCAAACTGCCACGCCATTTCTTCCCCAACTGCTGCGAGAACGAATCTCGCACGCACCGCCAGTTGGTCGAATACCAACAAATTCGTGAGTGTGCGCTAAGATTCTTTCGCCTGGTTTTAAAACGATGACTGGATGACTCTTAGGGACATTTTCAAAAAGCGGGTGGTGGTATTTTTCACACCATTTTGCATGCGGCATTGCTTCAAGCGGTCCTTTAAAATAGCGTTTGACATCATGCGCATCGAACGGATTATATACGCGATATTCCTCGCTATATTCTTGTTTATAAAAATAATAGCCAAGAGTAATATCGAGGCTCGCTTCACTAATATGTGTATCACTAAAAGGCGTACAAACAATCTCACCATCTTTTATTGCTTGCTTGATTTCTGTATTGCTATAAACTCCCATGATTTTACATTATACATAAAAGACGTATAAAATGTATAAGAAGTGAAAGATTAAGTTGGAGGGTTGTTGGTGAAGACAGAGAATGAATATATACAAGTGAGTGAAGACGGAAATTTTAACATAACACCAAAAGGTAAAGCTTTTTTAAAAGAAGCAGTGACGAATACAGAGGGAAATGTTTATACCTTTTATAATACTTTGAGTCCTAAGGTCGTAGCCGCTGCAATGGCACGCTTAAGTCGCTTTGGCGGTGATATGAGAGAACTGATTTTAAAAGAATTTTCGGGTCAAAAAGGTGAAGAAGAAGCACTATTACAACGAGTCCTGACTCAGTTTGGCGATGACTCTGTTCAACAACTTGGCATGGTTCCGGTAGTAGTTGAAAATGCTTCTAATTTACTGACTAAGCAACTTGAGTGGGGCCGTTTGGCGGCATACTTGGAGCAGTCTACTCGCTATATATATTTCGACCAGAAACGTAATAACAAATATCGCTATTACACCCCATTGCATTTTCCGGATGATTTAAAAAAAGAATATAAGCATGTGATGAATGCTATTTTTGACAACTACTCAAAGACAGTTCATAAACTTAGCGAGTGGCTACAAAAGCAAGATGATACACCAGAAAAAGAGCGAGATGTTGCGTGGCGAATTGCAATGCGCGGCAAGGCGTGTGATGCTGTACGAGGTCTACTACCTGCTTCCACAACCTCCACAGTGGGCATTGTGGGCTCTGCCCAAGCAATTGATAACTTGATTATGCATTTGTTGAGCCAAAACCTTCCAGAAGCAAACGATGTTGGTGAGCAAATTTTAAATGAAGTCAGAAAACAACACGCCATCTTTTTTGAAAGAACAGACTTACCTAACAGAGGAAAAGCTATTATAAAGTATCGCAAAGAAACAAAAGAAAGAGTGCAAGCTTTAGCAGGAAAGATAGGTCTCAATACCAGGAAAGAAACAGGTCTAAAGGCGACATTACTCGAATACACTCCAAAAGACGAGCTGGAACTTATTGCCCACCTGCTCTATCCGTATGTCACTATAAGTTTTGCTGAGCTTGAAAAAGAACTTTCAGGGTGGAGTGAGGATGAGCTTGTTGCTGCACTCGAGCTTTATATGGGCGCGCGGGATAATCGTCGTCATAAGCCGGGGAGAGCTATGGAGGTAGCTCACTATACGTTTGAGCTGGTGTGTGATTATGGGATTTTTAGAGACTTACAGCGCCATCGCATGGTTGATGCTTTGGAGTGGCAGCAGCTCAGCCCTTCTCTTGGTTATGACGTACCAAAAGCTGTGAAAGATGCTGGATTGGAAGAACTCTACCATCAAACACATGAGCTGAGTGAAACCTTTTTTAGTACACTAGTAAAAAATGGATATAAGTTGGAGGCGCAATACGCCACCCTACTTGATCATCGAATGCGCTGGAAAGTCACAATCAATGCTCGCGCAGCTTTTCACTTTATTGAGTTACGAACGCAACCTGCGGGGCACTTAGGCTATCGTCAGATAAGCAAGATGATGCATGATGAAATTGAAAAAGTTCATCCGCGCATAGCTAAGGCGATGATATTCGTGAATCGTAATGATGATGACCCAGCAACCAGTCGTCTTGAACAAAATCGCCGCGCCCAAGAGAAACTAAAGAAGCTCGGATTAGGCGAGCTTATAGAGGGGTAAAGATTGATGGTAGAGGTCAGGAAAGGTGTTAGGCTCGATGAAATTGGAAGTCGTATTAAGAAAGCGCCTTTACTTAAAAAAGATGCCGATGGAAAAGATATTTTTCCATATGTAAATGCTGAAGTGAGCGTTGAAGAACTAGACATCAACGATTTTAGACCTACGACTTTGTATGTTGTACGCGGGAATCTTGAAGTTCAACGCATTTTATCCGAAGAGTTACTTGAATTAGGAGAAGATCCGTTGCAACTGGAGACAGCGCTTAAAGTAGCTAATGATGAAGTAGAGTTTGACTTGATTCCACCTATCGTGGAAGAAGATGCAGAAGACGGCGACGTATTACTTGACGGTGCCCATAGAGTATATTTAGCTAGAGAATGTGGTATACCCGTAGTCAGAGCTTTGGTCGTTAGGGGTGTTGACCCTAATTATCCTGTTTATGCTCGTGCTAATGAGTGGGATGAAGTGGTTGAATATGACGAGACTCCCCCAATTCATCTCAAGAAAAGGTATAGAGTAGAAGATTCTTATTCTTTATACAGAGATTTTACAGCATTTTCTACTACTACGCCGAGAAGTCAGAACTAAATGAAAATAAAAGCTGTTATCTTCGATTGGGGTGGGGTCATATCGCCGAAAGGTGCTCCAGATGAGGTACCGAAAAAATTTAGTACAGTAATATCTCACAAAGAGGCCTTGCCAGTTTTACTTAAAGGACTTGAGGGGCTAAAGCGTGGTGAAATTAATGAAGATCAATTTTGGCAAAAAATTGAGAAAGACTTTAGCAAAGATATACCGCCGGCAAAGCGAAATATCTGGACGGACATTAATGACTTTGCGCCAAACAAGAAAATAAGTGCTTTCGTTGAAGACTTGAAGGACCAAGGACTTGTAGTTGGGGTGCTTTCCAATACATTTCCCCTTACTGCAGAGGCTATTCGGTCGAATGGCTGGTATGAAGGATACTCACCCGTCATACTCTCCTCTGATGTGCAGCTTGCAAAACCGGACAGAGAAATCTATAAGTTGCTCCTTGAAAGATTAAAATTAAATGCAAGTCAAGTTATCTTTATTGATGATCAAGAAAAATGCCTCGCTCCAGCAAAAAATATGGGGTTTCATACGGTTAAAGCAGTAAACCCTAGGCAAATAATCAAAGATATCAAGACAATTTTAGAATAATATTAGCTTGCTGTAACTTTTATGCTTGGACCCATGGTGGTTGTGGCATGGATGCCTCTGATGTACGTACCTTTAAGTGAAGCTGGTTTTGCAACCTGAATGTTGTCAAGCACTGTTTTTGCATTCTCGCTTAACTTAACAGTGCCGAATGATGCTTTACCAATCGAGAGATGAATAATTCCTTGTTTATCAACGCGATATTCAACTCGTCCTGCTTTTGCCTCTTTCACTGCTTTAGCGATATTTGTTGCAACAGTACCGCTCTTAGGGTTTGGCATCAAGCCGCGAGGGCCAAGTATGCGAGCAAATTTACTTAGTTTTGCCATAAGTTGCGGGGTTGCGATTAAGATATCGAAGTCTAACTTTTCTTTCTTAAGAAGCTCTGTCACTGCATCTTCGCCGATAACGTCAGCATCAGCTTTTTTCGCTGCTTCGCTTTCAGATTCAGGAGCAAATACGGCAACTCGGACAGGTTTACCTGTACCATTTGGTAGACTCACCGTTCCGCGGATATTCTGATCTGCCTGGCGTGGGTCAACACCAAGGCGAATATGAAGCTCAACACTGCTATCAAATTTAGTGGTTGCTGTTTTTTCGGCAATTTTCATCGCTTCAACAAGCTCATATGCTTTTGTGCTATCAAACTCTTTAGCAGCTTTCTGGTATTTCTTGCCGCGTCGTTCTAATTTCGGGCGGGTGATTGGCTTTGGACCCTTTTTCTTCTGCTCTGCTTCGGGATGCTGTGCAGACGTATCGCCTTTTGCTTTTCGTTCCTCTTTTGCTACTTTTTCTTCAGCTTCTTTGAGGGCTTTTTCACTGCGTTTTCCAGCTTTTGCGGCTGGCTTCTCAGTTTTCTTTTCTTCTGCGGCTTCCTCTTTTGGTGCAGCAGCGCTTTTGATTGCTGCTTCAATCTCAGCAATGGTATTTTTTTCTGTGACTTCAAGACCAAGCTTCTTGGCTTGTTCTAATACATCGGCTTTCTTTGCCATTTTCTAACTCCTTTCGTGGTGCAAACGGTGTTTTTCAACCTCCCACAAATTTAATTTTTCTAACCTTCGACTTCAACTCCCATTGAGCGGGCTGTTCCAGCGATAATTTTCACGCCGCCATCAACGTCAATTGCGTTAAGCGTGTCTTTTTTCTCTTCGTAAATCTCTTCAAGCTGTGCTCGAGTGATTTTGCCAACTTTTTCGGTATGCGGTGTACCCGAGCCTTTTTGAATGCCGATTTTCTCACGGATGAGATCATCAACTGGGCGACCAAGGCTTTTCCAGTCGAATGTCCGATCGTCAAATACCTGAAGATGAACGATAACATCTTTGCCTTGCAGGTCTTTCGTTGCGTCGTTAAACGGATTGATGAAATCCATCATATTAAGCCCCCATTGACCAAGCACGGCACCAACAGGGGGACCTGCGGTTGCGCGACCAGCTGGAATGCGTAGTTTTAGGTTTCCGATTACTTTCTTTGCCATATCTTCCTTCTCTCAGTTCTTACTGAGTGCGTAACAGTAGTGAATTATACCTTCTTAACCTGTAAAGCGTCAAGCTCAACGGGTGTATCGCGACCAAACATACTGACGAGCACTTTAATCTTACCTTTTTGCGTGTCGATTTCGTTGATTGCGCCGTCAAAACCTTTGAATGGTCCATCAGTAATGTTCACCACTTCGCCAACACTGTAGTTGATGTGATGCTTTGGATCTTCGACGCCCATGCGCTTTTTAATCTTTGCGATTTCTCGTTCTGAAACAGGTGTTGGATCTGTACCGCTGCCGACGAAGCCAGTGACTCCTGGGGTGTTACGGACAATAAACCACGCGTCTTCGGTCATTTTCATCTCAACAAGTACGTAGCCCTGGAAGATCTTCTTCTCCACTACTTTTCGCTTGCCATTTTTAATCTCAATTTGCTTTTCTTTCGGAACAAGCACATCAAAAATTTTGTCAGCCATATCAACAGTATTAATTCGCTGCTGAATGCTTTCTACTACTTTTTCTTCATAGCCTGCATAGGTATGGATTGCATACCATTGGCGAGTTGAGTCGTATCGTTTTTTTGTCGTCATTATAGTAATATCCTGTTTAATATATATTCAAATCCGGCATCGAGTGCTACGATAAGTAAAGTGAAAAAAGCTGTGAAGATCAGCACTGCAACCGTAAGACCCCAGGTTGCACGACGATTGGGCCAGCGTACCTGGCGTAGCTCCTGCCATGAACCTTTGAAATAGCCACCAATTGCTGCAAAAGGATGTAAGAACGCGGGAGTTCTTCTCTGCTTCTTTACGGCTACTTTTGCTGCAGCTGCTTTCTTTGAGGGAGTTGCTTTTTTACTTATTTTCTTCTCTACCACCACTTTTCTCCAATTTAAAAAGTCTGCTTCTTGCAGACTGTCAATAGCTACTATAGCAAACAGGTTGAAAATTAGCAATATCTCTTAAAGCTTATGCTACTATAGATGTGTGAATATCTGGATTGCATGGATAGTGCTGCTTGTGATGGCTATTATTTTACTTGCTCTGACTGATAACATTAAAAAGAAGCGTTATCAGCGTATCATTGGCGTCGCTTCGCTGGTACCTTTATTCTCAACCGGTTTATTGACGGTGTTATTGCCAATTGAATATTGGGAAATCGTTTTTCTCATTACAGGAGAACTATTCCTTCTTTTCACAGCATTTAGACTGCTCTTCTCAAAACGCCTGCGCGGACCGCATGCAACGGCAAAAGATACTGGTCAACTGGCCATTATTATGCTGGTTTCTGTTGCGTGTGTCTTTCTGCCGCAAATACTTTTGCTGTGGCTTTTGCTTACCACGATTGCACTGGTTACGATCGCTATGCTTTTCCAGTTTCGAGATGGTATTCATAAGTATGTTTTAGAAAAACAGTCTCCAAGAGAGTTGCGTGATTTGCCAACAGTGAGTGTATGTATTCCGGCTCGTAATGAAACGCATGCATTATCTGACTGTCTAACTTCTATATTAGAATCGGATTATCCGAAATTGGAAATTATTGTACTTGATGATTGCTCTCAGGATAAAACATCTCGTGTGATTCACTCGTTTGCTCATGATGGTGTTCGCTTTGTGCAGGGCAGCGCGCCAAGTGATGGCTGGCTGGGCAAGAACCAGGCCTTACAGGTACTTTCAAAGCAAGCTACCGGCAAATACCTACTGTTTATTGGAGTGGATACACGGCTTAGCGCTAATACTATTTCACAGCTTGTTGACTATGTGCAAGATAAAAAGCTGAGTATGATATCTGTACTTCCGCGCAAGAGTGGTCGATTTGCACTCGATACACTGTTTTCGACTCTGCGTTATTTCTGGCAACTTACCACGCCGCGCTTTGTTGATATGCCAACGGCGTCATCTCTCTGGCTGATACGCGCTGGAACACTTGAAAAACTGGGCGGCTTTAAGAAAGTAGCTCATGATATTGAACCTGAACGTATCTTTGCTCATATGCTGGCTACGAAGCACACGTATCGCTTTTTAGTTGGTACTTATTCACTCGGTGCCTTTTATGCCAAAAAGTGGTCATCGCAAATTGAGACTGGCGTAAGATTGTGGTATCCACTTCTTGATATGCAGCCGAGCAGAGTTTATTTAGCAGCATTTGGACAGTATCTTTTTAATTTCTTGCCGTATATCGTAATCATTTTTTATTTGTTTACGCAGCAACATCCACTAGCAGCGCTGGTTGCTGCGGTTATTATTGTGCTGCAATATATTATTTACGCGTTATATATCGTTAGAACGCAAGCAAAAGGCAGAGTACTTGCCGTTCTTTGTCTTCCGCTCGTTGCTTTGCAGGAAACAGCATTGATTCTCACAAGTATTGTGCAGTATGAGTTTGGCACGGTGAACTGGAAGGGGCGGAATATCTGCTATCCAGTACTCTCGCTACGCTCCTGGCGGGATTGATGCATAGTAAAGCCAAACGTTGAACCATGGTTTAATCGGCCCGTAAGTTCAACTTCCGTACCAATTTTCTCTGCCAGTTTTTGCACAACATAGAGTCCAAGACCCGTGCCGCTCGTTTCACGAGTTCGATAATCCTCACTTCTGTAAAACTTATCAAATATTTTGTTTCTATCTGTTTTACTTACACCAATACCAGTGTCTTTTACGGCGAAGTAAATACCGTTGTCATGATGTTTAGCAATCAGAGTGATTGAGCCTTCATGAGTGTATTTAATAGCATTAGCAATCAAATTCTGTAAAATTTCTTCTAAATAAAGTTGATTTGTTTCAATAATGGTCACCCTCGGATCGATACTGAGGTTTAGTGATACCTTTCTGCCATTAATTTGTGGACGATATTCGTGATAGAGCTTCTCAAATAGTTTATTGATATCAACTTCGTCAACATGAGTGGTACCCTTTTGTTCTGCTCGAGCCAATGTCTCAAGGTCGTTGACGATGTTTGAGAGATATAGAATCTCACTATGTGCTTTTTCGAGATTTGACGCAACATGTTCGGGATCTTTTGTGCGTTCAACTAACAACTGAGTATTGGAAATTGCAGCTTCAGCGACCGTAATCGGTGTTCGCAATTCATGACTCACTACAGAGATAAATTCGTCCCTTGTTTCATCGAGTGATTTTTGTTTGGTAATATCACGTAAAATAAATACATATCCTTCACGCATATTTTTATTTTTTGTATCAAGTCTAATTGGAGCGCAAGTTATGCTAAGGCGTATTTTTTCACCATCCGCAAAGTGATGCACTAAATCTTCTCGCACCACAGCACTACTCATATGACCGAAAATGTCTTGCCATCTTATCTTTTTACCATTTGCCTGATGCAGATTTAAGATTTTCTCAATCTTATGACCGCTAAGGCTATACGTAGTATCTAGAAGTGCCAGTGCAGCCGTATTGTGCATCTGGATAACTCCCGCCGCGTTTGTGCTCATAACCGCGCTATCAAGCCCGTTAATTAATGCCACTAAGCGACTTTTCTGCAGAGCTTCCCGCTTTCTGGTGCGCACGAGGCTCTGGTAATCATTTGATTGAGACACACTGATAGCAATTAACAGAACGGCTGCAAAGAACATGCCGGTAAGTGTTGCGACGTTGCTTAAGAACACCTCATTATTAAATGATATTCCCTGTAACATACCATCTGCAAAGCCGGTGAGCAGCAAGACTAAGGCACTCCACCAAAGGGTTTTAACCCCCTGGTTGAGTGCGGCGATAACCACTACTGGTAGCCATACAATGGCAATTGATTCCACTCCCACAACGAACAGCGCGTATCCAACCATAATTAGCTGCAAAATGAAAAGTCGGAGCGTTGACATCGGTCTTGTTTTTGGTTGGGTTAATCCAAGAAAAAGTAGCAGGAGCGTTAGTGTCCACAGTGCAATATCATAGTAATTTTGCGATCCGGTAATGATTCCAAATTGGATCATGAGGCCATAGCCGAGCATTAAAATCGGTGAAAAAAGGATGGCATAATGAATAATCTTGCGCACGCGCCCACTATACGTAGCAATTTCTGGTTCAATTTTGTCCATAACTCTTATGGCTATTATGCCACAGATAGTCCAAAAAGTTGCTATAAATGCGGATGTTGATCACGAATTGCTTTTCGATGCTCTTTGTAATTCGGATCGCACATTGCCACTAAGTGCCAGAAATCGGCACTGTGATTCATTTCTTTCGTATGACAAAGTTCATGAATTAAAACATAATCTATAAGCTCAAATGGCAGTTTCATTAGTGCGATATTCAGGCTGATAGTTCCACTTGTTGAACAGCTTCCCCATCGACTACCAGCATGGCTAAAGCGTACTTTTTCATAAGTAAAGCCAAATTTATTGGAAAAATAGGCTAAACGACGAGGTAAGTAGGCTTTTGCTTCGTTACGTAAAGCCTTAATGACCACTGGACGAATGAGCATTGTCACGCCCGGATCATCCAGCCTATCATTTTCAGCAAGATATACAATAACATGTGGCTTTTTATACTCCACTGCGGTTTCGCTCGCACTCGCCTCTTCAACTAAAAGGTGATGAGATTTACCGATTTGTGCGTCCGCTTCGTAGCGCGGCAAACTGTTTTCCTGATTTTCAATGAGCATCCTGATCTCACTGTGCGATTGCTTTAAAAAGCGCTTCACCAGCATCATCGGAGTATAGAGCGGTGCTGAAATACGAAGCGTGCCGTTTGGAGCCACGCGCAAGCGAATGTGTTTTGACCTGGCGCTACGCCGTACTACCACCTCGCCAAATTCGCTATCGTGGATATAAGGCATACTTCTTCTCTATCTTATCTTGACATTTCGCCGTACTGGCCGGTCTATATCGTGGCGTTCAGGAGCAAGTTTATGCCCGGTAAGATGAGGATTTATCTCTTCACGCGGTGTTACTAACTTTTTTAGCACCGCCTTTACTTGAGTTGTATGCACATGCTTACCGCTGATAACCACGTAATGCTCATTTGTTGTAAGCGGTGAAAAACGCTTTATCTCTTTTTCGAATTCTTCTGCAGTCAAACGTTGGTTATATGCATCGTCTGCGCGGCGCTTGGAACGTCTCAGTGAGCGTTGTTTTGCTGTGCGTTCATCAATCTGCACCCATACAGCTAACACTTTGTAACCGTGCTTTTCAGCCAACTTCTTGAGCTGTGTTCTTTCAGCTTTCGTATTACCGCCGCCATCAATAATAAATGTCTTTTGTGTTTTGATAAGCTCTTCGGTTTGATACTCTGCCACTCGCTTGATAATTATCCGCTCTTCCTTAGAATAGGTTGGCTCGGCAAAAAGCTCATAGCGCAGTCTGTCATAACTGACGATTGGTGCACCAAATGTTTCTGAAAATTGCCTGGCAAAAAAACTTTTGCCCGCGCCAGGCGCTCCCACTGTCACGATAATAAGTGGCTTTGATAGACTCAACGATTTCATGTTAGCTAGTATAGCAAATTATGGCCTAATTGCTATAATAGAGCAGTAGTTCGCTATAGGGGTATAGCTCAGCTGGCTAGAGCACAGGTCTCCAAAACCTGGTGTCGGGGGTTCGAGTCCCTCTACCCCTGCCAAACTTGTGATTAAAAGACTTCTTTGGAAGTCTTTATCTATTTATTGTATAAAATACAAGTAAATGTTACTCTATGTGTTATAAGAAGTTTTATAACTTTTTTGCTCACCAACAACCCAAGAAAGCTATGCATGAATATTCATGACTTTGAAAAACTTCAAGAAGATAAGGCTGTCGTAGATAAAGTTGCGTCGGCAACGTTTTACGAGAGAGGAAGATCTCAAGATCCGAGCTTTACCGCCATGTGGGCAGAGGTGCCCGAAGAGGTTAAAGCTGAAAATGCCAAAATTGGTTTTGCGGCAATTCATGCTTTGGTTGATGACTATACGACCAAGGGCTGTACGTGCGAATACTGCACATGGCAGCCAGAGTCAGGCAAGCCACGGCGCATCATGTGTAAACAGAGGTGGGATCGCCTTCCCGCAGAGGCTCGAGTAGAAATAGCTGAATCAGTCGATGATTGAGTAGTTGGTGAGCAGCCTAACTTCTGGTTAATATATCGGAAGTTAGGCTGTGTCATCTTTTAATACAAGACCAAAAAATACCTTGGTATAAGATATATTATGGTCACATGCTGTGCACCAGCTGGTTTTTTATAGCTTAATGATACAATGAGGGTGGTATGGCGAATATCATACGACAGCTGGGAAGGCGCACTATTGAGGCGGGACAGAAGAGTCGAGACCGACTTCGCCCTGATAATACTAAGCTGTATCGAAAATTAAAGAATTTAGGTAAGTCAACACAGGATAAACTTATAAAAGTCGATGCAGTGTTTCCATTCGATTTATTTCCGGATACGATCATTATCGATCGAGCAAAAGTGACGGTAATTAAGCGTAACTTCTTCTTTGTTGAGCAAAAGTCGAGCATTAGTACCGAAGACCTTTTAAATGTTGAAATGGGCTTAGGCCCATTTTTTGGCACCATAAAATTACATAGTCGATTTTTTGTTGACGGGCAGCTTGAGGTACGATTTTTATGGCGTAAGGATGCACGGCTTGTAGAGCGAATTTTGCAGGCTATCATTATCGCCCGGCAACATGGTATTGACGTAGCGGAAATCCCGAGAGAAGACTTACTGGCAGAGCTGCATCGAATTGGTAGACGTTAGAGCTATTTGTCAGATATATTTTTATGTTATTAAATGAATATTGAAGACATGAGCAAATATAAAAAGGAATAGAACATGCATGTAGTGATTGTTGGCGGCGGATTTGCCGGAATAAAAAGTGCTTTAGAACTAAGCAAAGACAAACAGTTTGAGATAACGCTTATATCTGATCAGGACTACTTCCTGCATCACGCTACCCTTTACGCCACGGCAACGGGACGAAGTACTAAAGAGTCTGTTATCAAGCTGGCTGAAATCTTTGCTGGTCATGAGAATGTGCAGGTTATTCAAGATGAGGTAACCAAGTTTGATCCGGGACGTAAAACAGTTGCCGGAAAACATGATCGTTATGAATACGACATGCTTATTTTGGCGCTCGGCGTAGTAACGACTCATTTTCATATTGATGGTTTGAAGCAACACTGCTATGGCATTAAAACACTGTCAGAAGTGCGGCGTTTTAAAGAACATATTTATGACAATCTGGTAGTTGATGGCGAGGTTGATAAAAACTATGTTGTCGTCGGGGCTGGACCAACAGGAGTTGAACTGGCCGCTGCAATGACGGGTTATCTTGATGAAATGGCTCAAAAATATACAAGCGAAAACGCCAAAGCTCACGTTAGTTTAGTTGAAGCTAGTCCATGCGTCTTGCCGATGATGCCGCGTGTTGCCAGCAAGAAAGTGGCGCGTCAGCTCAAACAGCTCGGCGTACGCCTGATGACGGGGCAAAGGGTTGAGGGCCAAACGAAAGACGCCATCATTATCAACGGCAAAAATATCCCTTCGCATACGGTAATCTGGACATCCGGCGTAGCAAATCATCCTTTCTTTAAAAAACACAAAGAATTTTTCGTGTTTGCACCAAATGGTAAAGTGGTGGTCGATGAACATATGAAGGCGCTCAGCCATGTCTATGTGATTGGCGATAATGCAGCAACCAAGTATAGCGGTGTAGCACTGACGGCATTGAGAGATGCTAGATTTATCGCCAGCCATTTCAAGCGAATCGTGCACTCTAAACCCCTAAAGCCTCACAGTCCTTTACGAAAACCGATCATCACTGTTCCCGTCGGAGAAACATGGGCAATTATTCAAGGGCGAAACTGGCGAATCACGGGTAGGCTTGGCGCATGGATTCGTCGGGCTACTGAGCTTTATAATTATTGTAATTTTCTGCCCCTACCAAAAGCCTGGAAAGCATGGCGTGAGTATCATGTTCGCGAAGAATTATAAAAACCTAGCATAAGCATTGTCATTCCTCTGTAAGATCGCTATACTTGAAGGTAAGTAAAAAGGAGTACGTGAAGGCTAGTTTTATAGCAAAAAGAAAATGATATGAGAATATTAATGCTCGGGTGGGAGCTTCCTCCGCACAACAGTGGTGGACTTGGGGTAGCTTGCTATCACATGTCAAAGGCCTTGGCACAAGAAGGTGCCTCGATTGATTTCGTACTCCCCTATGAAGCTGAGCATGAAAATGTTGAGTTTATGAATATTCATTCGGCAACTCAGCTACTTCCTTTGGAGCGTTATGGTCTTGGCGCATATGAAAGTTCACAATGTAGCTGCGAAGACAAACATTGCAAGCATGACCTAAGAGACCTGCGGGCTGTACAGCAACAATATAAAGAATTTGTCGGACAACTGATTAAGAGAAAGCGACCGGAAGTGGTGCATGCTCATGATTGGCTTACTCTAGAAGCTGGTATGCACGCAAAGCAGATTGCTGGTATTCCTTTGGTAGTACATGTTCACGCGACTGAATTTGATCGTTCGGGAGAGTTGTATGGAAATCCTATTGTGCACGAGGTAGAGCAGCATGGACTGCTTATGGCGGACAGAATCATTGCTGTGAGCAACATGACAAAAAAATTAATTGTAAAACACTATGGTATCCCCGAAGACAAAGTGGAGGTGATTCATAACAGCTTGGATATTTCAGCTCTGCAGCCACAGGTATATGATACGAGCACCTATGCCTATTTGGAGTCTATGAAGCAAGAGGGTTACACCGTAGTCACTTCAATTGGACGTTTGACCGTGCAGAAAGGATTTAACTATTTTGTGCGCGCAGCAGCCCGTGCCAGTGAAAAATACGATAAACTCCTCTTTCTTATTGCTGGTGATGGTGAGTTGAGAAATGAGCTTTTAGAGCTTTCAGCCGATCTTGGTATTGCAGATAAAGTTTTTTTTACTGGGTTTGTGCGTGGTCAAAGGTGGCGGGACGCATATAATGTGGCCGATGTGTTCGTTATGAACTCTGTAAGCGAACCCTTTGGTTTAACCGCTCTTGAGGCAGCAGCTCATGATAATGCGATAATTATTAGTCGACAATCCGGTGTTGGCGAGGTGCTTCATAGTGTCTTCCGGTTTGATTACTGGGATGTTGATCGTTTAGCGGACGAACTGGTGAATATTGCTGCTTCCCCTGCTCTTTCAAGTGAATTAAAGCAGAATGTTGCTCGTGAATATGGCCGCATCTCATGGCAGGATGTTGCTAAAAATTGTCTAAAAGTATACCAGAAGATGATTGGAGCGACAGCATGAGCGAAAGTAGCCACAATGAACGAGGTGTTGTTTTATACCTTCACGCGCATCAGCCGTATCGCGTGCGCCCCTATAGTGTTTTTGATACGGCAGTTCACCATGATTATTTTAATGATCAAAACCAACACTCTGAAAGCAATAATCATTCTATCTTTAACAAAGTTGCCGACAAATCATATCGTCCAACCAATAAGCTTTTGTTAGAGCTTCTGAAAAGACACCCCGAATTTAAGGTGAGTTTGAGTATCACCGGCACGTTAATTGAGCAGTGTGAAATGTGGGGACGGGACGTATTAGAAGACTTCCGGGCGTTAGTGAAAACCGGTCGAGTCGAGATCGTTTCTGAAACGTATTATCACAGCCTGGCATTTTTTTATAGCCAAAACGAGTTTAATAAACAGGTTGAGGCGCATTATAAAAAAGTACAGGAAACATTAGGCGCGGCGCCAAAAGTATTTAGGAATACGGAACTCGCTTATAACAATACTCTTGCGCAGTGGGCGGAAAGAGCTGGATTTAAAGCAATACTAGCTGAGGGCTGGGATCCCATGCTTGGCTGGCGCAGTCCAAACTTCGTCTATCGTCCGACTGATACGAGAAATATTAGCTTGCTGACAAAAAACTATAAGCTCAGTGATGACCTTGCTTTCCGATTTTCAGATAAGAACTGGTCTGAGTGGCCGCTTGACGCGGATAAATATGCTCATTGGCTTAATGCTGCTACTGAGGAGCAGCCGATTGTAAATCTGTTTATGGATTATGAGACCTTCGGTGAGCATCAGTGGGAAGATATTGGTATTTTTAATTTCTTTCGTCATTTACCGGAAAAATGGCTGGCTCGCGAAGGAAATACATTCTATACTTTAAGTGATGTGGTTGATATATTCCCCCCTGTTGATGAAATCGATGCACCGAACACAATTACTTGGGCTGATACGGAGCGGGATCTTACCGCTTGGCTGGGTAATAGTATGCAACAAGAGGCCATGCGATGCTTATATATGCTTGAGGAAGGCGTGCTGAATACGAAAGATGACGGGTTGATTGCCGATTGGCGAAAATTACAGACGTCAGACCACATGTATTATATGTGCACTAAATGGTTTAATGACGGTGATGTACATGCTTATTTTAGTCCGTACTCTTCGCCTTATGATGCGTTTCTGTATTATATGAATGCAATACGTGATATCCGTTGGCGCGTTATGGAGCACCAGAGAGGATGGTTGCATGGCTAGACCAATTGTACTGAGTAACGGTGAGCTTCATGTTGGCATCAACAAGTTTGGCGAAGTCCATGACTTTTATTATCCCTATGTTGGACAAGAAAATCATGCTGCCGGAAAGTCATTACGACACAAAGTTGGCGTGTGGGTCGAGGGGCAACTTAGCTGGATAGATGATGGCAGCTGGGAGATTAGTTTTGATTATCCACACAACTCTCTGATTGGTTACACTCGGGCATATAATCCAAAGCTAAATATTCTATTGGAATTTGACGATGCTGTTGACTCCTATCAAGCTGCATTTCTTCGTAACATTCATGTCGTAAATCAAGAAGATCGCGAGCGCGAGATTAAATTATTCCTACATCAGGTGTTCGATATCAGTGACATCGCAAGCAATAGTGATACTGTGCAATATTTGCCAGATAGCAATGCAGTTCTTCATTATAGAGGCCATAGAGTATTTCTGGTGAGTGGAGTCTCGAGTGACAATGATGCTTCATTTGATCAATACACAGTCGGGCTTTTTGGAATTGAGGGGCGCTCAGGAACCTTTGCAGACGCGGAGGATGGAATATTGAGTAGAAATAACGTTGAACATGGCCGGGTTGATTCTACGATTGGCTTTAATCTTCACGTTGCTGCCTTTGCCTCAGGAAGGGTTAGTTATTGGGTGGCGGTTGGCAAGACACCTCGGGAAACACTGGTTATCGATAAGCGAATTAGAGAGGAAGGTGTGTTGCATCGTATTCTCATTACGCATAAATGGTGGCGGGTATGGTTGAAACCGGTGCAAGGATTTATTGGGCAAATTGAAGAAAAATATCGCAAAAACTTTACCCGAAGCCTCCTTATCATTAAGGCTCATATGGACAATCGCGGGGCAATTATTGCTAGTACTGATACGACTATGCTCAACTATGCCCGCGATGCTTATGCCTATTGCTGGCCGCGAGACGGTGCTTACGTTGTCTGGCCGCTTATCCGACTTGGTTATAAAGAAGAGCCACTGCGCTTTTTTGAGTTTTGCCGCCGGGGACTTCACGCGAACGGCTATTTGATGCATAAATACCAAGCGGATGGTGCGTTAGGTTCAAGCTGGCATCCGTATATTCAAGATGGTGTCTCTGCCCCCCCTATTCAAGAAGATGAGACTGCTACTGTCCTGTTTGTCTTCGCACAATATTACGCCTTGCATAAAGATGAGAAGTTGCTTCGTGATTTTTATCCTACTTTTATTAAACCGATGGCAAACTTTCTAGCTAGCTATGTTGACGAAACAACAGATCTTCCAAAACCAAGCTATGACTTGTGGGAAGAGGTATTTCTAACCACTACCTACACCACTGCAACAGTTCAAGCGGCCTTACTCGCCGCTACACACATGGCTGAGGCTTCAAAGGATGAAGACAGCGCAGTTCGTTGGCGGGCTGCTGCAGATGATATATCACTCGCCGCTCATAAATATCTGATCGACACAGATAAGGGGGTCGCCTATAAGGGTGTCAAAATAAAGGATGGTAAGGTGGAGCCTAATGAAACTCAAGACAGTTCGGCTGTATTTGGTGCTTTCATGTTTGGCTTACTCCCTCTTGGTAAAGACCTTGAAAACAGCGTTAAGACGCTGAAACAGGCACTTTCTATGCCACCGGGGGGTGGCCTTGGTCTTGCTCGACATGAAGACGATGGCTACAATCGTGTGAGTGAGAGTATTCCAGGTAACCCTTGGTTCGTGACGACACTATGGTTAGCGCAGTATTATATCGCCTCTGGAAATGAGGATAAAGCCAAAGAACTACTCGATTGGACGCAAGCACATATGTGGAACACTGGTGTAATCGCAGAGCAAACCAATCCGTTTACCGACGAGGGAGCTTCCGTTGCCCCACTTGCATGGAGTCAGGCGGAGTTCGTCAGTACGCTCCTTGATTTATTAGCGGAAAAGACTAACTAGCCCTTGCGAGCTTTTACTTCGTTTCGACCAAGGTTCTTCTTGGTTTCAGTATAGGTAACGTGTTTACGAAGCTTCGGATCATATTTACGAAGCTTCAATTTATCAGGGGTGTTCATTGTGTTTTTCTTCGTATAGTATGTACGATGATTTGAATCATCGCTCACAAGTCCGACCAATTTTCGCTTGGTATTCTTCTTTGCCATCTCTGTTCCTGCTTAAAATTATTTTTCGTAATTAGATACGATTATAGCACTTCTCAACTGTTTTTACTAGCTTTTTACTTTAATGGAGCCGTTGACGAGATTTGAACTCGTGACCTACGCCTTACCATGGCGTTGCTCTACCCCTGAGCTACAACGGCCTATAACTCCGCCTATTGTAGCAAAAAAGTAGCCTTTCTAATAGCCTCTTTGCGTACTGGTGGTGTTATGATAGTAAGTAATGATAAAAGTTGCTATTCAAGGAGCGAAGCACTCGTTTCATTTCATTGTGTCAAAACAAATGTTCGAAGATGTCGATGAGTATATTTTCTGCGATACGTTTCAAGACGTTTTTGAAGCGATTGATAAAGACGAAGCAAAGTATGGCATTGTCGCAACTCATAATTCAGCGTATGGTGATATTCCTGAAGTGGTGGGGCTGAGAAAGAAATATAACCATTTTAAAATCTTCAAAGAAGTTACTTTGCGGGTTGAACTGCACTTACTTGGCATAGAAGGAGCTACTTTGTCCGACATCAAAGAGGTCTATTCTCAAGCACCCGCTCTCGTCGCCAGTGAAGCCTTTTTAGATAAGTTAGACGTGACTGTGCATGAATATCACGACACAGCTGCAGCTGCTAAGTTTATAGCAAGTAGTGGCGATAAAACAAAAGCCGCCGTTGCTAGTGAATCTGCTGCGAACGATTATGAACTTGAGATTATCAAGAGAAATACAGAAACAGCCAAAAATTACACCAATTTTATTCTGTTTCAAAGATTAGCTTCAGAGTGATGGTGCTGGGAGTAGGATTCGAACCTACGAAGGCATAAGCCATCAGATTTACAGTCTGACGTGTTTGACCGCTTCACTATCCCAGCATGGAGCCGCCTGTCGGATTCGAACCGACGACCTACGGTTTACAAAACCGTCGCTCTAACCAACTGAGCTAAGGCGGCATATTACTTAAGGTACGCAGATAATCTTAACAGATTATAGGGGTACTTTTCAAGCCATTTACATTATGACACGACGAGGTGGTTGTTTGACACGTTTTGGTGTGCCCTCTGGAATGATGATTTTAGCTATCTTTTCACGAATTTTGAGTGCTAACTCTTCTTCGCCCACTCGTTCATAGGCATCAGCAAGAATACCTAAGCTTTGTGGATTTGGTTCTAGCTCAATTGCTCTTTCAAGTGCTTCAATCATTTTTTTATCATCACCAAGCTTCTCTTGTACCTTGGCGTAGGCAATATGGCGCGTGGCAAGATCACCCTCTCTCTCAATTGCCTGCTCAAAAGCCAGTGAAGCTTTATCATAGTTGCCTGTTTCATAATAAATCAAGCCAATATTATGAAGGCTGCTTGCGCTTGGCTCCAAGCTTTGTGCAATCTCAAAACATTCAATAGAATCATTATATTCTCGCTGTTTGGCATAAAGAATACCGAGGCGATTATAGGCTGTTGCGTTGCGTTCATCAACTCTGAGGATTGTTAACAAAGCCTTTTCAGCTCGAAGATATTTTCTTTCACTAATACTTTCGCTGGCAATTTGCCAGAGTTTATCAAGACGCTCCGCAATACGAGCGGGAATGACTTCAACTTCGCTAACTGATTTTTGATATAGGAGCACCCACAAACCAAGGGCTGCAATAAGTAAAAGTCCAAACATTCTGAGATTTATTATACCAGACTATGCACTAATGACTAACTTTAGGAGCTGAATTTTGGCATTTGCATTTTCACGTATAGACTTCTCTGTCTTTAAAAGACTATCCAATTGGCTAGCTAGTGCACTACTAGTTTTCTGCGATAATGAAAACTCAATAATATGTATTGCATGTTCCAAAAGTTCAATAGTTTTCTGCCTGTCTGTGCTATATCTTTGAACAAGCAACAACTTTTGATATATATTTCCACCAAGCAATTCTCGGGCGTTACGAGTTGTTTCAGCTTGCTGTTGAAAATATTGCTCATCTTCATGTAAACGAGCGATTTCTGCTGGTAAACCAGAAGCGATAAACTGAACTTGAAGACGAGTTTTTTGGTCATTTATCTCAAGCTCTGTCAGAAAATCTTCAGTTTGCTTTTTGGTGATCGGCTGAATAGTAACTCGCTGTACTCTTGAGTGAATAGTGGGGAGCAGCTTAGATGGGGCATGGGTTGTGAGAATAAAGGAGGTGCTACTAGACGGTTCTTCAAGTAGTTTTAAAAAGGCGTTTTGTGCTTCGTGTCCCATAGCATCGGCATCATCAATGATGATAATTTGCTGTTGCTGCTGCTTCGTTCTCGTTTGCTTGTAAAGATTTCGTATTGTATCAATAGAGATAGTGCCTTTTTCGTCTGGTTTAACCACAGTAGCGCTGTTTTTGGTCTGATTGTTGGTGGCAATATATTGAGCAGTTGCATAAAGTCCCACGCCTTTCGTGCCACTTAAAAGTAGGGCATGTGGCAATTCCTTACGCATAGCGTTTATTTTTAATTCAACTGATGGGTGTAGTAGTGTTTCTTTCATGACTGCTCTTTAAAATTAGGAAAATATTCAAAAAATTCTTTGGGAACTTTTGAAGTAAAAGTTTTTCGCTCGCTACTTGGCAAAGTGATTTCCAGACTCTCCGCATGTAACATAAGTCTATCCGCGGTTTTGCCGTATACTCTATCGCCAATAATTGGATGATTGATATGGCTCAAATGAACACGTAGTTGATGTGTGCGACCAGTGTGCGGTTGTAAGCGAACTAAAGAGTGTTGCTTATCGCTCTCTAACACCTCATATCGCGTCTGAGCCGTCTTGCCGTTTGCATCTACCCTAAATGTCGATGGAGCTTTTGGGTTTCTAGCTATGGGCAGATCAATGACTGCTGTTTTATCTTTCGGTGTACCTTTAATAACAGCAAGGTATTGCTTTTTGACTTTTCTGTCTGAAAACTGACGTTGTAGTATCTTCGCAGCCTTGTCATTTTTAGCACAAATAATCACCCCGCTCGTGTCTCTATCTAAGCGGTGGATAATTCCCGGACGATTTGTTTCCTGCTTATAGGTTGTTTTAGACTTTACAAACTCAGCCACACTGAACTCGTCATTCTCCGCGCCCTTTGCATGGGTTAGAATACCAGCTGGCTTATCAATAACGAGAACATTATTATCTTCGTAAAGAATCGGCAGCGTTTCTTTGCTAAAATCTGCTTTTTTAGGAAACTGCACCTTTACTTCATCATCTTCACCTAGTTGTTTGTCTGGAGCCGTGATAGTCTCACTATTTACCGTTACAAACCCTTGTTTACAGTATTTTTGCCACTGAGAACGTGAATATTCTGGCCAATACTGCGCAAGATAGCTATCAAGCCGCATTTTTACCTCTTCGGACGCAAGCCAACAGCTTGTTGTATGCGTAGCAGTGTTTCATTAGCAGTTTTTGCAAGCTCTGCCTCAGACTGTTGAAGCTTTTGCTCGATAGCAATATCCTCAGTAGAGCTTAGGTTGGTTTGGAATTTAGTTAAAAACTGCTTCACTTCATCGGCCACGACTTTCTTAAAGTCGCCATAACGATCCTTACCTTGCCACTCACTCACAACGTCCTGTACGTCTTGCTCCGTAAGTAGCGCCAAAATTTCAAGTAAGTTGGAAATTCCTGGCTGTTTTTCTCTATCAAATTGAATATTTGCAAAATTATCAGTTGTCGCGCTCATAATCTTTTTAGCAGCACTTTCAGGGTCTTCGCTAAGGAAAATAACTCCTTTACCAGAATCGTCACTTTTACTCATTTTTTTGCTCGGCTCAACTAAATCTTTAACCCTTAAACCTTGGTCTTTGCCAAAAAACTCGTGCTGCTCTTTAACTGGCTTTGGAACAGTGAAAATGTCACCGAATCGATTATTAATTCGCTCAGCAATATTACGAGTAAACTCAAGATGCTGCGTTTGGTCATCACCAACAGGAACATAAGAAGCGTTGTAGAGCAGTACATCTGCTGCCATAAGAACCGGGTAATTAAATAGCCCGACACTTGTTCTCTCACCGCCAATCTTTGCTGACTTATCTTTGAACTGTGTCATGCGGCTCATCTCACCCATGCCAGTAAAACAATCTAAAATCCATGTCAGCTCACTGTGTGCAGAAATGTAGCTTTGGCGATATAAGTGAATAGCCGGATTACCCAAAGGCAAACCAGCTGCCGCAAACAGGCGCATATTATGCCAAATTTGCTCATGTAACTCATCGAAGTTGATTGGTG
Source organism: uncultured Candidatus Saccharibacteria bacterium (assembly GCA_964570845.1). GTDB lineage: Bacteria > Patescibacteriota > Saccharimonadia > Saccharimonadales > Saccharimonadaceae > CAZLCC01. The sequence goes on from CAZMZB010000002.1 coordinate 107,530, forward strand.
TTGTAAAGCTGTGAAGATCCGGTACGAACATATTTATTTGATATTCATCAGAATGCTTCTTTGCCATATCAACCATCGGTAAAATGCCACCAAAATAGTTACCGATTGTTAAATCATTATTTGCCCGCAGGCCAGTTAGAATGACAGGTTTTTGCATATTATTTTCCATTATACAACCTTAGGGCTCTATCAAGCCATACATAACTGTTGCTTTGCCATAAAACTTTGCCCAAGTTGCATCGCCATAGCTAAAATGCCACCACTCATGAGCGTACGGCGCGAACCCTACTCCAAGCATTGCTCTATGCAACATATCGCGATTGGCCTTTTGCTCCGCATTGATTTTGTTAGTATTTAAAAATGAAATATCATCATCAGTATTAACAGGGCAACCAAAATCCACTAGCCCGCCTTTTTTTCTATCCATGACATCGACGTCAACCGCCGCTCCACAGCAGTGGGGTGGTTTTTTTATACTCGGATCAGCAACATATGTTCTGGCAAACTCCAGGGCTTCTTGCTCTTTAGCCTTTGGATTATCAGTCTTATAACTATTCTTCACCATTTCTAATAATTTATACTGTACAGCAAGCGGTCTGTGCCCAGCCCGCACAATCATACGATATTTTTTGTCTAACTTCCTGCTTGCTTGTTCTAGCTTTTTAGCAACACTTTCGCGCACAAGAATTTGATTATAGCTTGGATTTTTCTTTATATACTCCTGATAGAGAGGGCCCTCGATTTCATCTATCGGCTTTTCCCATATTGGTTCAATCAACAGATGCTCATTTGATATTATTGGCACCAACAATTCTTTATTCATAATATGCTTCTACATCCTTTCTTGCCACCATTACATCATATTGCGACCTGATATTTTCCGATATAACCGGATCGAAATCAGCTGATTCCAAAATTGTTGCCCTACAAGGTACTACATAATCAATAGTAATGCGACCAGGAATTCCCAGATCAGATAGAACACGGTCAGCAATTTCTTTAGCTGGCTGCATAACTTCTTCCATTTTAGTATATTTAATCATATCAGCACCAGCGATATGAACAATTTGCCCATCACTGCCATTACCATCAAGGGCTTTTTTCACAATTTCAATCGCCATCATGGCCTCTAGTGGCGGTAGCAAGCCCTCGTTGGGTTTATCACCTAAACCATAAACATTGCTCACATCTGCTGTATCCTGCCCTTCTTCAATTCTACCGGACGAATCAACTTTTCTCAGTGGTCTTCCAAGCACGCTTCTTGACTCCCTTAGAATCATTTCATAGGCTTCAGCGCCTATCTGAGCAAAATATTCAGTTGAGGGAGTAACTTCTACAGTACTTGGTACTATTTGTCGTAATGAGTCAAGGTGGAGCTGCTTGAGAGTTACGTCTTGTGCGCCATTTATGCCTATACCTACTCCCAGCTCATTGAGCTGATCCACCCCTTCAGGGATAGCTGTACAGCTACCAACTATCCTGCCAGCATTTTTATTACTTGCCAGTACGACTCTTGTTAAGCCTACGATGGCGACCTTTGGCTCAGAATACTTATCCTTGCCTCTGATTGTATCCACTAACTCGAGCTGTATAGTACCGCCCATAGCACCGATGCCAAACATTAGACTTAAGTCTGCGTTACTCACATTACCAACATGGGGTGACCGGTAAATCGTATCTCCTTCTTCGATCGTATCGGTAACCACCTGAAGAGATTTTTTCTCCGGGTGAGATATATTTAGTTTCATTTCTCAATCTCCTTTAATCAATTTAAAAAGCCGCCTGGTGGCGACTTTATCGATATATTGGAGATTTATTATTTATTCAAATACACTGAAAAAGCCACCACCTGAGGTGTGGGTAAACCAGCGATAGCTATGCATTTGAACTGTTTTCATAGTCTATATGATACAGCCCACTACATTTTTGTCAACTAACAAACTTTATGGGCAGTTGAATTATAACCCATATATGACAATAATAGGTATAAGGGTTTATAAAACAGAAAGAAACATTCTTATGACTGATAATCAGCTACTTGAAAAAACAAAAAAGCTATATGAGAAGAATCGTCGCCAGACAAATGGCTATACGTACACTATCCCCTCAGAAGACACGTATCCCTATCAATGGCTGTGGGATAGTTGTTTTGCTGCAATTGCTATGACATATTTTGACATTGAAGGTGCTAAATCTGAGCTTCGCGCACTTGTCTCGGCACAATTTAAAAATGGCATGATTCCGCACATGATTTATTGGCAACCACTAAAAGAACACCCGTTTCCTGAAATTCGTTGGGGTAAACGACGAACAAGTAGTATCACTCAGCCACCGCTTCTCGCTGCAGCAGTTGAAAAAATTCATAAAGCAACAGACGATATTGAATTTGTACGTGAGATGTTGCCGCATATTAATACGTTTCACCATTATTTTTTCCGGCATCGTGATCCCCGAAAAACTAATCTCATTGGTGTTATTAACCCAGATGAATCTGGTGAAGATAACTCGCCTCGGTTTGATAAAGCGTTAAATTTAAAAAATCCAAACCACCATTTTGTTGATAACTTCTCTTCAAGGCTTAAGCTAGTCGATGACTGGAGGCACGCTCGTTTTGTTGTGAAGCATCGCATGGATTTACACCATTGGGTGCGAGATGTACCCATGAACTCGATTCTAGCTGAAAGCCTTGCTATTACTGCAGAGCTTGCCAGGCTGTGTCATGAACCAGGAATTGAAGCATGGTCAAGAGCCAAGTCTGAAGGAGTAAAACAAGCAATGAAAAGTTATTTGCAAAAAGATGGACTCTATTTGCCTCTCATGGATTATGGTGCGAAAGCATCAAGAATCAAGGTGAAAACATGGGCATTATTTATGCCGCTCTATAGTGGCACCGCCTCACAAGAAGAAGCTTTGCTCATTGTTTCAAAATATCTGAATAATCCAGAGTACTTTAATACATTCTTCGGTGTTCCGACAGTTGCAGCGAATGAACCGAGCTTTAATCCGGACGGTGACTGGAGAGGGGATGGCTGGATCGGTACCAACTGGCGTGGACCAGTGTGGATCGGCAGTAATTGGCTCATTATTCAAGGTCTAAGGCGCTATGGCTTTAACAAAGAGGCAGATCGAATCGCAAAACAGTCAAAAAGCTTAGTACAAAAGTCCGGTTTTAGAGAATATTACGATCCCCGCACGGGTGAAGGGCATGGCGCAACTGGTTTTACCTGGGGTGGACTAGTGTTAGATATGTAAACTAAGCTATCCCAGGGTAGCAGGGTCTGGCATAGGTATCCAGCATTCCGCAAACTTACCGCTAGCATGATAGGTTGATCTACCGTTAACTGGATAGGTTGAAGAAATTGCTGGCCAGCCAGCGGTAGATACTATGGGTCCGACTGGACACCTCACATTTCCATCCATATAATAAACGATCCACCATAATTGTGGTTCCCCATCTAGAGTAGTGGTCGGATTATAAAACATTGTTGCACCCCAATATGTAGTGCTACCACTTTGAAAGACTCTTACGCTAGGAAGTGGTAAGGGAGCAACCTGACCCATATAAAGTCTAATATTATTATTGAAACTGACTATGTTATTTACGGTAGTAGAAGAACGAAAGCAGGTATTATCTGGATACCCTTCTCCCAAACATGCAGAACCGGTTACTCGTGGGTAGCTCCCTTTCTCGACAGCGTATTGTAATAGAGCCTTTTTGTATGACGACACAGCTGCAGCTGTTTTTGAATTGTCCGCTTGCGTTTGTATGTTGTTATAGGTAGAAATTACTATAGCAGCGAGTACTGTAATAATGACAATTACAACTAAAAGCTCGACTATCGTAAAGCCGTAATATTTTTTCATTGTTGTTACTTTCTTTAATTGATATTAATGTCAAGTGAACAGTCGCTTGCTTTATATTCCTTTCTTCTTATGACCGTTACTTGATGATAGGCTCTTATAATACCATGAGGATTATAGTTAGTGCAATAAAAATCACCCACCTAACTCGATGGGTGAACCTTCAAAATCAGGAAGTTGCAGTTTAACGTTTTGAAAATTGCTCTTTCTTGCGGGCTGAGCGAAGACCATATTTCTTACGCTCTTTCTCACGCGGATCCCGCTTAAGAAGCTGTGCTTTTTTCAGTGTTCCACGAAGCTCTTCATTCATAACACTGATTGCTTTCGCAATAGCAAGCCGACTAGCGTCAACTTGACCATTCAAGCCGCCCCCGCTCACAGCAAGTGAAACATCAAAGTCTTTTTGTTTACCAACAAGTGCAAGCGGGTCACTGAGCTTTGCAACCAATGGTTTATTTTGGCTTAAATATTCTTCAGCCGTTTTGCCATTGATAGTAATAGTACCCTTGCCTTTCATAAGTCGTGCCCGAGCGGTTGAACTCTTGCGGCGACCTAAGCCATAAAAATAATTCTTTGTAGCCATTCTATTTCACCTCAACTTTCACTGGTTTTTGTGCTGCATGCGAGTGGGCTTCATCTTTATATACTTTTAGCCGTTTCAATCGTTCAGCCTGAAGCTTGTTTTTTGGGAGCATACCTTTCACTGCCGTAATAATAACTTTTGTAGAGTCTTTTTCACGCAGCTCAGCAAGAGTTGCTTCTTTAATGCCGCCAGGATAGCCTGTATGGCGATAGTATTTCTTATCAAATTCTTTATTACCAGTCGCAACCAGTTTATCTGCATTGATTACCACAACATAATCACCGCCATCAATATGTGGGGTATATGACGGCTTATATTTACCAGTAAGATATTTAGCAATTGTGACAGCCACTCGGCCAAGAGGTGCTTCACCTGCGTCAACAAGAACCCACTTTCGTGTTACTTCAGCTGCTTTTAAAGAGTACGTCTTTTGATTCATAGTTATGCCTTTACCTTTTCTTTCATCACTTCAGCAGATTTTTTCTCAGTTGCTGCTTGTTTCAATTCATCAACAAAGCTGACTTGTGCCATCTGCGCGTTATCACCCACTCTCAGACGTGTCTTTTCAATTCGAAGATGCCCACTATCACGACCTTTTAATTGCGGAGCAATTTCATCAACTAATGTATTCGCCGAATCAAGCGTACCTACTTTAGCAATAATTTGTCGGCGATTATGAAGGTCACCTTTTTTGGCTTTCGTGATGAGTTTTTCAAAGTAGGGTACAAGTTCTTTCGCTTTTGGAAGTGTTGTCTCAAGACTACCATGCTCAATCAAGCTTGTTGCCAAGCCTTTCAAAAGTGCAACGCGCTGTGCGCTGTCACGATGTAGTTTTCGACCTTTGTATCCGTGTCTATGCATTTAAAACTCCAGCTCTGCCATTTTTTCCTTCACTTCATCAAGTGCCTTGCTGCCGAAACCTTTGAGTTCGCGAAGGTCAGTGTCTGAAAGTGTTACTAGATCATGAACAGTACGAATATCGTTATTTACTAAAGCATTGGCTGTTCGAGCGCTAAGATTCAAATCCTCAATAGGTGTTTGCAACTCTGAGTCAGTCTCTTCTGTTTGTTGACCAATTGCCGGTGCTGCTTCAATACGGGTACTTCCAGCAAGTGCAGTGTATTGGTTGATAAGGATCGCAGCTGCTTCTTCAAACGCATCACGTGGAGAAATTGATCCGTCCGTATCAATAGTGAGGACAAGTTTATCAAGATCAGTCATTTGTCCAACACGTGTATTTTCCACTTGATAGCGTACGCGCTGTACTGGACTAAAAATTGCATCTACGGCAATCATATCACTGTGGAGACGTTTCTCACCAGACTCTTCAATAGTTCGATATCCACGACCAACTTCAATTACAATATCCATAGCAACTTTTGCTTTATTATCGTCGATAGTTGCAATGTGTGCATCTGGATTAACTACTTCAACATCTGCGGTTGTTTTGATATCAGCTGCGGTAATCGCACCTGTACCCTTCTTTTCAAGACGAAGCTCTACCGCTTCATCAGTATGTAGACGAAAGCGTACATTCTTGAGATTAAGCATGATGTCTACTACATCTTCTTTAACCCCTTTAACGGTAGTAAATTCGTGTGTTACACCTTCAATACGAAATGCAACGACTGCACCACCAGCAATACTCGAAAGCAGCACTCGACGCAAGCTGTTGCCAAGTGTCATACCATAACCGCTATGTAGCGGCTCTACAATAAAAGTTGCGCTCTTATCTGAATGATCTTCTACACTTGCGAGTGTTGGGTTGTGAATAACTTTTGACACGTCATTTCTCCTTTAATTTATTAACGTGAGTAATACTCAACGATTAGTTGCTCATCAATGTCAACCTCAGCTTCTTCTCGCTTTGGTTCACCAGTAATTTTTATTGTCATCTTCTTCGGGTCGCTTTTGAGCCAGCTCAGTGCGGGTTGATTAGTATTCTTCACGATATCATCAAGCTCAGAAAAATAATTCGACTTAGTGCTCTTTGGTCGTACGGCAATTTCATCGCCAGCCTTTAAGCGGATTGAGGGAATATCAACTCGACGACCATTTAGCGTAAAGTGTCCATGACTTACGAGTTGACGAGCAGCTCGACGACTTGAAGCAAATCCTGCACGATACACTGCATTATCCAGTCGTCGTTCAAGGAATTTTAATAGATTTTCGCCCGCAAGTCCCTGTGCTCGCTCGGCCTCTTTCATAAGCCGGGAGAATTGTCTCTCAAGTAAGCCATATGTTCGGCGAACTTTTTGCTTCTCGCGCAGCTGAGTTGCATAAAGACTTGGCTTGCTTTGTCGTGAGCGACCATGCTGTCCGGGAATACTACTCTTCTTTGCCAAAATCTTATGTGCTTTAGGATGCAGGGCGTATCCTTCTCGACGGCTTTGTTTCACAATCGGGCTTCTATCTCGCGCCATATTATGCCCTCCTCTGTTTCTTTGGACGACACCCACCATGAGCAATGCCCGTTACGTCTTTAATGCTATCAACAACAATGTCCATGTTCTGCAAGGCACGTACTGCTGCATCACGGCCCAGTCCAACACCACTAATAAATACATCGACTGATTTTAAGTTATGTAACTGTTTTGCAGTCTCAGCCGCTTTTTCACTTGCAATCTGTGCAGCATAAGCAGTGCCTTTTTTGCTACCACGAAAACCACATGCTCCAGCACTTGAGGCACTTAAAACATTACCTTTCTTATCACTGAAAGTAATAATTGTATTATTAAATGTCGCTTGAATATGAAGCTGCCCGCTTGGTACTAAGCGTCGTTGCTTCTTCTTTGCCTTGACTGGTGTTTTGGTTGCTGCTTCTGCCATTATTTTCCTTTAAAATTACGTCTTGGTTGCTGCTTTCTTTTGAGTACCACCTACAGCAATACGTTTGCCGCGTCGAGTTCGGGCATTAGTTCGGGTTCGCTGCCCCCGGCTTGGAAGATTGCTCTTATGCCTAAGGCCTCGGTATGCTCCAACATCTTTCAAGCGTTTAATATTATTCGTCACAAGACGCTGCAAGTCACCTTCAACTGTATAGTCTGTATCAATTACCTTTTGTATGCGTTGTATCTCAGTATCAGTAAGACTTTTTACACGAGTTGTCGGCTCAACTTTTGCTGCCTCTAAAATTTTACTAGCATGCAGTGGCCCAATACCGTAAATCGAGCGTAGACTAACTTGTACTTGCTTATCTGTTGGGATGGTAACGTTAGAAATTCGAGCCATTCTTAACCTTGCCTCTGTTTATTCTTGGGCTTTTTCTTATTAATAACATACAGCCGCCCCTTACGACGGACAAGCTGATCATCTGGACTGATTTTTTTAACGCTGGCACGAACCTTCATGAGTGCGCTTTGTAGCCTCCCACTGTTATTGTTATTAATCTTTGAGGCGGAAGCTGATTCTACCCTTTGTAAGATCATACGGGGTTAACTCAACTTCTACCTTATCACCTGGAATCAAGCGGATGTAATATTTCCTCATCTTACCTGATACATGAGCGATAATTGTATGGCCATTTTCAAGTTCAACCTTAAATTGCGCGTTAGGCAATGCCTCAAGCACTTTGCCGGTTAACTTGATTACTTCTTTTTGTGCGACCATAAACTACAAGAATAGATTATACACAAAATATAACCCCAAGTAAAGAGTTTTCTCACTTATTTTTTACAAAAATGAATGTGAGTAGTTACTAACGATTATATCGCAGCCTACTCACATGTCAATAACGGGCAAAGTGTTATGTGTTTGCTGTGTGTGTCTCGGATGACCCAGCCTCAACAACTCGAGCATCTTGAACACTTGGTGAAATAAAGAGCGGGATAGCAATTCGCACTAATCCAGCGTCTTGAAACTTCTTTGGTAATTCACCCTCTCCACCAACCACTGCACGATGGAATGTCGGAGGAGTTTGTTTCTCTAGGCCCAAATAATCATCCGCAGCACCTCTAAAGCTTGTGATTCTTGTATCCGCAGGTTGCCATTTCCCGTCAACAAGATATTGTAATCCTCTTGCTGATTGCTCAATATCTACTGTAAAGGAGCTTTTATCATTATGTTCCTTGATGAGTAGTTCTTTTTCATCGACTTTGCTTACTGGTCGCTGTCCAGGTTGAGCGTCTTGATGGTAACCAATGACGCGCGTTAATGTTCGCGCACGGCTGCCATCAGAGGGAAAGAAAATCTCTACGTACTCATCAGCATCAATTCCAAACGCTTCAGCAACCTGTCTTAAATAAGGGATAGCAGCTTCATCAACAATAAATTTATTAAGTTGTGCTGCGGCATCAACTGCATCTACCATTTCTTCGGGTGCGCCTCTCTTTTGAAAATCCCCAGCTGCTTCACTATCAGCATGGACAATAGTCATTGGATTAACAACTCCTTCATACTCAGGATTTGGTGCGCGTAACCCAATATCAGTCGCAGGATTCCCAGTATCCCATGGTGCATACGTCGGGTTACTATATCGATCTCGATACGTAATATATAAATTCTGCTCACCCTTGTCTCCATGAAAGGCCGTAACTCTAGTATCCCCTTCTCTAAAGGCATGGTGTAAAGCTGCGTGAGCCACTAATAGTGCATCCTTCGCTCCCTTGGTGTATACTTCCAAATCCTTTCTTGACACCAGCTCATCCATTAAATGATCCGGTATTCCTTGCTCTAAATTTGATTTTATTGTTGCTAGTTTTTCACTCATATTATTTACCTCCACTCGCAGTATGAAAAATGTCCAGCAATGTGTCAGTGAAGAGTTTTTTAGTAAAAAACATTTTACTTGTTAGGCTATTTAGTGTTCTGTAAGATAAAAGAGACACTATGAATGCTATTCAACTCGACCACCATCTTCAGTCAAAAATATTCGCAAAGCTTCGCTATAACCAAACAATGCGTTACAGCGATCTCAAAGATCCTGCGATTGAGTCGAGTCTTTTTGTCTACCATTTAAAAGAATTGATCAAGCGAAAGCTTGTTGAAAAAACAGATAATGGAGAGTATCGGCTCACCAGTAAAGGGGCTGGACTTGCCCAGCTATTCTCTTCTGAAATGGGAAAAATGCGCCTCGGTCCACTGACCTATAGCCTAATATTCCTTCGTTCAAACAAAAATCGTTGGTTAGTGGTAAAGCGCAAAAAGCACCCCCATATTAACAAGTATGCCTGTATTTCAGGAAAGGTTTGGCCCGAGGAAACGGTTGAATCAGCCGCAAAACGAGAGTTACATTATTTCACAGGAGGAAATATTACTGCCCCGCTTGAATATAGAGGCTACGCTTCAGTCATGATACAAACCAAAGAGTTACGAACCCATATCACTGGTCCCATTTGGTTTGCTGACAATTTAGAGGAGATAGAATTGCCCGACCTTAAACACGCGACACCGCAGTGGGTCGAGTGGCAAAAACTACCGTACGATGAGTTTATTCCAGGCTGGAAAGAAATTGTGGCCATGATTGAAAGCAGCCAAAAAGAGTATCTTGATCTAAGTTTTTCAGACTAAAATTCTTATTTATACTCGTCGTAGGTCACCATCAATGCCCGTGAGTTGATTTGGCGAAGTGCTTCAAGCGCTACTGATACAACGATCAAAAGTCCGGTTCCTCCTAGTGCCAGGTTTGGTACCGTGACCCCAATTTGAGCAAGAATATACTCACCGGCAAACGGTAGGACTGCTATAAGACCAAGTGTAATAGAACCAAAAAGCGTAAGCCTGTTCACGACTGTGCGAAGGTATTTTTCTGTCTGTTCGCCAGGACGAACATTAGCAATGAAACCACCTTGCTTTTGTAGATTTTCAGCAATCTCGTTTGAGTTGAATACTATACCTGTATAAAAATACGTAAATACAACCACAAGCAAGAAATAGGTGACTGGATACACAAATGACCCCGGGTCAGCACCAGTAAACGCGCCTGGCTGCGGAGCCTCAAACCATGTAATGAGGTTATTGGCTAAGGCTGTATAATCAGGGTTGCCGGCTGCTTTTAAAAGTTGTCCAATAAATGCCGGTAAAGCCAAGAATGCTACGGCGAAAATTACCGGGATAACACCAGCAGTAATGAGTTTTACAGGTAAGATACTACTTACACCGCCATACGCACTATTACCTTGCACTCGTTTTGCATAGTTAATTGTCACGACACGCTGTGCTTCATTAATCTTGACGAGGATATATAAGACTGTTAAGGAGATTAATGAAACACCGAGCAGTACATAAAATGCCACTTCATTAACCGGTAGAGTAAACCAATTAAATATATGGAGCTTAGCAGCCTCATTTGGAATTTCAAAGAGCGACGTACCAAGTGTTGCCAACATTTGCGGCAACTGACTAATAATACCTGCAAAAATGAGGAGGCTAATTCCGTTACCAACACCCTGCTCTGTAATTAATTCTCCTAGCCACATAAGTAACATCGAACCAGCTGACATCGCTGTAACTGCAACAATCCATTCAATGAGTGACGTATCGCCGAGTACTGCTGTGTTGCCAGCAAGGACGGTCTGCCGCAAAATAAAGATAAATGCAATTGATTGCACAATCGCAAGGGGCAGTGCTATTACACGTGTCCATTGATTAATTTTTCGTCTACCAGATTCTCCATCTTTATGCAGTTCCTCTAATTTCGGTACTGCTTTAGTAAGAAGCTGCATAATAATTGATGAGGTAATATACGGCCCAAGACCAACCAGTACAATAGAAAAGCTTGCTAAAGCACCACCACTTAAGAGGTTGAGGAACCCGCCAAAATCAGTGCTACTTAAGACACTATCGATCACTTGTTTAAGCTGCGTCGGTTCAGCAAGCGGGACAGGTACATGTGCTAAAAATCGATAGACAATAATAATACCAAGTACCGTTAATAAGCGCCTGCGCATATCGCCGCTTTTGAGTGATGCTAAAATATTTCGCCAATTCACCTCTTTTTTATACCCTCTCTTTTTACAAGCTATTTCTTTATAGCTTTTTCCTTCTTGGCTGCTTTTCGGCTTACCCTTTCAGTTTTTTCGCTCTGTTTCAATGGTACTGGAACTTTCTCAAAAGTACCACCCGCTTTTTTAATCGCTTCTTGCGCGCCCTTGGAGGCACCCTGCACTTTTACGATTACTTTCTTATTAAGTTCACCACGAGTGACAATTTTTATACTATGATATGGTGTTGAAATAAGCCCTGATTCAAAAAGCACTTGGTTATCAACAGTTTTATTAGCAAATGCGTTTAGCTCATCAAGATAGACTACCTGCGCTGGAACACGAATACTCTTAAAGCCTCGAGCTTTGGGAACAGCTTGCATGAGTGCACGTTGACCGCCCATGAAGGTTGCTCGAAGTTTTTTGCCGGTACGAGCTTTCTGACCTTTTGTACCACGACCAGCTGTCTTTCCTTGACCAGCACTAATGCCACGACCAACTCGCTTTTTTGACCTAATCTTATCAGTCTGTAGTTCGTGATATTTCGTCATACTATTTCTCCTTCTTCACGGATGACTTTTTCGCTGTTCTCTTTGGTGGATTTACCCATTCCTCGGCTGGGACAAGTGACTTCAGTGCATCAACTGTCGCATACGCAATATTTACTTTATTAGTACTGCCAAGCGACTTACTGAGCAAGTTACGAATTCCTGTGACGCCAATGATTTGACGAACAACACCTCCGGCAATAATACCCGTACCAGGAGCTGCTGGCTTGAGTAATACTCGTGCGCCGCTAAACTTCAGTTCTACATCATGCGGAATCGTTGTGTTTGCAATCGGGATAGTGATGAGATTTTTCTTAGCAACATCAGTTGCTTTAGCAATAGCTGCCTGAACATCCTGACCTTTACTCACACCAACGCCAACTTTATTTTTACCATCTCCAACCACAACAAGTGCTTTAAATCGAAAGCGTCGACCACCCTTCACAACTCGAGCAACACGGTCGATATTAATGACCTGCTCTTGAAATTGTTTCTCACCAACCGTATTTTGTGACTTATCGCTTGGCTTTCTGGTTGTTTGTGCTTTATTCTCAGCCATAATTTAAACCTCTATCCCTTCTTTGCGAACTGCCTCAGCTAATGCTTTTAGCCGTCCTGCATATTTTCGACCATTTCTATCAAGTGATATCTTAGAAATCTTTGCTTTCTTCGCCTTTTTACCAATTTCCATACCAACAAACGCCGCTTTTTCTGTCAAATTACCTTTTTGCTTGCCACCAACTGTAGTAGCTGCTGCTAGAGTCCTTTGAGCTTCATCGTCAATCAGCTGTGCACTGACATGTATATTGCTCACCGTAATACTGAGACGCGGTTGTTTTTCAGTACCACTTATTTTTGCGCGTACACGATTTTTACGTAACTTTTTACCTAATTGTTTTTTAGATACATGATTCATGACTATTTACCAGCCTTTCCAGCCTTACGGATAATCTGCTCATTAGCATATTTAATTCCTTTGCCTTTATATGGCTCTGGTTTCTTCAGGCTTCTAATTTCCGCAGCAACTTGCCCAACCTGCTGCTTATCAATACCACTTACAATGATATTCATTTTCTCAACTTTAATATCAATACCTTGTGGTGCTTCATATTTCACCGGATGAGAAAACCCAAGTGACATTTCGAGCTGCTGGCCACCGCCTTTAACACGAAAACCCACACCACTGACTTCAAGTTTTTTCTCAAAACCCTTTGTCACCCCAACCACCATATTGTTGATGAGTGAACGTATGAGACCATGCTGTGCACGTGCAATTTTTTCATCAGACTTGCGAGAGACAACGATCTGATTCTCTTCATTCTTGACTGTTACCTCAGGAAGTAACGCTTGTGACAGTTCACCTTTTGGACCTTGCACTTTGACAGTGTTTTGGTCGACCGTGATTGTCACGCCAGCTGGAACTTCAATTGGCAGTTTTCCGATTCGACTCATTAAAACTTTCTCCTTAACCTTTCTTAATAGACCTTACAAAGCAGTTCGCCGCCAAGTCGCTGCTTCACCGCTTCTTGACCAGTCATAATGCCTTTACTAGTGCTGATAATCATAACACCCCGGCCACTTTTTACCTTTGGAATATCGTTAGCACCCGCATAGACACGACGACCAGGACGACTCACACGAGCGATTTCAGTAATCTTAGCATTTTCACCCGGCTGATTGATTGTTATTACAATTGTGCCACGCGGTGAACCTTTTTCAACCGCAACATCGGCAATATAGCCAGACTTTTTCAGCTGCTTGGCAACAGTTTCTTTTAGTTTGCTGGCTGGTACACGAACTTCATATTTGCCTACCAAAATTGCGTTTCGAATGCGAGTTAATAGGTCAGCGATAGGATCAGTTGATTGTAATGACATATAATTTTCTCCTTTCCTACCAACTACTCTTTGTTATACCAGGGATCTCTCCCTTGCTTGCGCGTTCACGAAAACTGATTCGACTAAGTCCAAAACGACGCATAAATGCATGAGGACGACCAGTTTCAACACAACGGTTCTTCCAGCGAGTTGGGCTTGAGTTAGGCGGCAACTTTGCCAATCCTTCATAATCACCAGCTGCCTTCAGTTCAGCTCGCTTTGCTGCGTATTTTTTAATCATTTTTTGCCGCTTTTTATCGCGCGCGATGTTTGATTTTCTAGCCATTAGCGTTTGCCTCCTTTCTTTTCAAATGGAATACCAAATTTTTCTAGCAGTGCTCGGCTATGTTCTGGCTGCTTACTCTCAATTACAAATGTAACTTGCAAACCATGTAGCTTCTGCGTGTCTTCAAAAGTAAGCTCTGGGAAAATTGACTGCTCAATAATGCCTAAGCTGTAATTACCACTTTTATCAAATGCTTTTGCACTTACACCGTGAAAATCACGAACTCGGGGGAGTACAACGTTCACCAGTCGGTCTAAGAATTCATACATCCTTGCTCCGCGAAGCGTCACACTCACGCCAACTCGATTCATGCCTGCTCGAATTTTAAAGCTCGCAATACTCTTCTTAGCCATACGATCAATTGGTTGTTGCCCTGTAATTTTTCGAAGTGTGTTACTCACAATTTCATGATATTTTTTATCATCTTTATACTTACCAATACCACTACTCACCACAATTTTTACCAACTGCGGTGCTTCATGAGGGTTGCGAAGCTCTAATTCCTTTGTCAACTCTGGCACTAAGTTTTCCTTGTAGAGCTGCTTTAAGCGTGGAGTTGATGGTGCAATTGTCTTGGTTGCCATTATTTTATCTCCTTATTCTTCAAGTTTCGCGCTACACGAACTTTTTTACCATCCGGTTTAATCAACCAGCCAACTCGAGCAGTCTTGCCAGCTGTTTTATCAGCTATAAGCGCCACTTTGCTAATTGGCATTGGAATATGAATATCTTTCTTACTGCCTTTCGGATTTAACTGTGTTGGCTTCACGTGTCGCTTGCGTTGCCCAATCCCATCAATAAGTACAGCATTTTTTTCTGGCAATACTGCGGTCACTTTCGCAACTTTTCCTTTATGACTTCCGGCAATCACTTTTACGCTATCGCCTTTTTTAATTTTCAAACTTGCCATATTAAAGTACCTCCGGAGCTAAGCTCACGATTTTTGCATAGCCTTTTTCACGCATTTCTCTGGGAACAGGACCAAATACACGAGTTGCACGCGGTTGTTTATCATCACCGATAATCACTGCTGCATTGTCATCAAAACAGATTGTGCTGCCATCTTTACGCAAAATTTTATCTCTTGTACGTACGACAACTGCTTTTACAACGCTCTTTTTCTTAATGGTACCAGTTGGGTTAGCATCTTTAACAGTTGCAACAATAATGTCGCCAACTCGGGCATAGCGTTTTTTACTACCACCAAGCACACGAATACAAAGAATTTCTTTCGCTCCGCTATTGTCAGTTACTTTTAGTCGAGACTCTTGCTGAATCATGCCGCCTCCTCTTCTTTCAACTCAACTACAGCATGACCAACTTCAAGAACTTTTGAAAGCGTAAAGCTTTTTCGTTTACTGATCGGGCGAGTCTCAACGATTTCCACCACGTCACCAATGTTTGCCTCATTATTCTCATCATGTGCGATATATTTTGTATTCACGGTATACTGCTTACCATACAGTGGATGTGTTTGGCGGCGTGTTGAAGTAATGACAATTGTTTTGTCCTGTTTATTTGAAGTTACTTTTCCAACAATTTTCTTTGCCATTATTTCCTCTCCTTATCAGCTGCTTGCTTCATTTCCAAAATAATTGTATAGATTCGAGCTATTTCTTTTCGCAAGTAATTTATCTTTGCCGGATTTGCAAGCTCGCGCGCAGCATTTGTTCGCCTTGCCTCACCAAGTTCGCGCTGATTCTTAGCAAGCTCTACCCTTAAATCGGTGATACTTTTCTTTCTCAGTTCGGTCGCGGTTGCCATAGTCTAAATCTCCTCCCTTTTGATAAAGCGTGTCCTCACAGGAAGCTTATGGCTCGCAAGTCGCATTGCTTCGCGCGCAAGATCTTCATTAACACCCTTCATCTCAAACATCACTGTGCCGGTTTTTACCTTTGCAACAAAAAATTCCGGGTTTCCTTTTCCACTTCCCATCTTTACATCTTGTGGTTTACGAGTTACGGGAGTATGGGGAAAGATACGAATCCAAATTTTTCCACCACGCTTGATGTAGCGTGTCATCGCTTGGCGAGCCGACTCGATTTGGCGGCTTGTTATTCGCTCGTTTGTAAGACTCTGCAGGGCATAGTCACCAAAAGCGATATAATTGCCTTTGGTTGCAACGCCTTTATTCTTGCCTTTTCGAACCTTTCGATACTTTGTCTTCTTTGGTAATAACATACTTTAATCCTCTAAGGCTCTATCGATTCTGAGCCTGTTCTCCTTTATAAATCCATACCTTTACACCGATAATTCCCGCTGGAGTTTGTGCACGTGCAGCGTGATAATCAATATCGGCACGAAGTGTGTGAAGTGGTACACTCCCGCGAATTTCTTTCTCACGACGGCTCATTTCAGCACCGTTCAAACGACCGGCTACCTCAATACGAACCCCCTTCGCTCCTGCATTCATGGTGTTTTGTGCTGTCATCTTTACTGCCCGTCGGAAATTGATACGTCGTTCCAACTGATGAGCAATGTTTTCAGCCACTAGTTTTGCCGCAAGTTCAGGACGCTTTACTTCTTCAATATTAATCCGTACCGGCTGCCCAACAATTTTCTGAACAGTATCTTTAATCTCAGTGACGCCCGTTCCGCCTTTTCCAATTACGACGCCAGCTTTTGCTGTATGAATTGTCACGGTAACAAGATTTGCTGAACGCTCAATCTCAATTAAATTAATCGTCGGACGAGATTTAAAGCGATCTTCAACAAATTTACGAATCTTAATATCTTGTGCTAACCACTCCGCATATTCACGCTTACCTGTAAACCAGCGCGAACGCCAATTTTTTGTCACTTGTAAGCGCATGCTGATAGGATTTACTTTCTGGCCCATTACTTGCTCTCCTTACTTGTGCTTTTATTGGCTGCTTTTGCTGCCGGCTTTTTCTTCACCTTCTCAGTACCAGCTATTACTACTCGAATATGGCTTGTACGCTTTTGAAATGGATGTGCTTGACCTCGCGCCACTGGCTTAAATCGCTTTAAACGTGGACCATCGCCAACTTGAATACTCTCAATTTTTAGCGTTTTTTTGTCGAGTCCATGATTATTAGTCGCATTTGCCGCTGCGCTTTCAATCGTCTTTTTCACAGCAAGGGCTGCACGCTTTGGTGTGTGTTCTAAGATCGTAACGGCATCTGTCACGCTGCGACCACGCACCAAACTTGCCACCAAGCCAACTTTGCGTGGAGATTGAGAAACTTCTTTAGCGATTGCTTTTACTTCTTTAACAGCAGTCATAATCTATTTCTCCTTGCCTCCATGCTTGCGAAACTTACGAGTCGGCGCAAATTCACCAAGCTTGTGACCAACCATATTCTCGCTGATATACACAGGAACATGTACCTTACCATTATGAATAGCGATAGTGCGGCCAACCATATCAGGACTAATTGTGCTTGCACGTGCCCACGTTTTAATGACTGTTCTATCATCATTACCAAGCGCCGCAACTTTCTTTGCAAGCTTGAAATCGACAAATGGACCTTTTTTTAGTGAACGACTCATATTCTACCTCTTCTTCCTCTTTGCTTCATGCCGAGAACGAGCAATCATTTTATTACTATACTTACGGCGGCGAGTGCGATAGCCTAGTGTCAATTGCCCCCACGGAGTGCGTGGTGACTTTCCTGGACCGTGTGCACCGCCATCACCGCCACCATGCGGATGATCAGCAGCATTCATAACCACACCACGAACACTCGGACGAATTCCTTTTCGTCGCTTGCGACCAGCTGAGCCAATCTTGATGTTCTGGTGTTGCTCATTCCCAACTACACCAATAGTGGCCATACATTCAACACGGAAGCGCCGAATTTCACCGCTTGGCATACGAAGCAGGGCATAGTCACCCTCTTTTGCCATAAGCTGTGCTTTCGTGCCCGCAGCTCGAACGGCTTGACCGCCTTTACCTGGCTGAAGCTCAATATTATACACAAGCGTACCAGCTGGAATATCTTTAAGCGCCAAACGATTACTTGCTTCAATCGAAGCTTTTTCACCGCTTTTAATCTTTTTGCCAACTTTCATTGTGCTATCAGCAATGATGTAGTGATAAAGACCATGCTGGTCTTTCACGCGAGCAATTCGTGCAGAGCGGTTTGGATCATACTCAATATGCTCAATCGTTGCTTCAGTACCAGGAGCAAGACGATAGTTTACAATTCGATAAAACCGCTTCACTCCGCCACCACGATGCCGTACCGTAATCCGGCCTGCATTATTACGACCTGATTTTTGCTTTTTTACTGCCAAAAGACTTTTTAATGGCTTCTTGGTTGTGATATCTGAAAAATCCTGACTAGTCATACCACGACGAGCCGGAGTTGTTGGCTTATATGCTTGAATCGCCATTATTTCTCCTCCTCAGTAAAGATATCAATTGAATCGCCTCCAGCAAGGGTAACATAGGCTTTTTTTGTGTTTTTGCGATGCGCTGTTCCGGGTTGACTTCGTTTACCACGAGAAAACCGCACAGCCTTACCCTTGCTCACTAACGTCTTCACCTTTTCCACTTTCACGTTATATTCTTCACTTACCGCATCCGCAATTTGCTGCTTATTTGCAGTTAAAGGAACATTAAATACATAGACATTTTCCTGAGCCGATACATATGCTTTCTCACTAAGGCGAGGGATAAGTGTTAGATATGACAACATATTATTTCTCCTCTCCTAGCCACTTTTCAATAGCTTTTAATGCACCCTGACTCACAACAATCTTATCTGCATTTAAAATATGATACACACTTAGATACGTTGCACGTATCAACGTTACGTTTTGTAAATTATGCGTTGCGCGAATTAGCTCTGGTGTCTTGTCATCAACCACAAGTAATACGCGACGTACATCGATCTTTTGTTTCTTCAGAAAATCAGCAATCTCTTTTGTCTTGCCAGTCGTTTTGGCTTCAGCAATCATAATTTTATCTGCTTTATTTGCAAGAGTTAATGCTTGACGAACGGCAACTCGCTTGGTACGAACGTTAAGTTGCTTCTTGTAGTTCTCGTTGCCGCGTGGACCAAAGACAACACCACCACCACGCCAGATCGGGTTACGAATTGAACCAAATCGAGCACGACCGGTACCTTTTTGTCGCCATGGCTTCTTACCACCTCCACGCACTTCGCCGCGCTGTTTTGTAGTTGCACTACTCGTACGGGCGTTTGCAAGATAAGCATCATACGCGAGCTTCAATAGTTCGTGGTTTGGCACATCCACAGCAAATACTTTCTTTGGTAGGGTTGTTTTTGTCGTTGTTGCCATATTACGCCTTTCCTCCAATCATCACCACACCACGTCGTGGCCCAGGAACAGCACCTGTAACGCCAATTAAATTATTCTCAGCATCAACATAAGCAACTTTCAGATTTTTCACCGTCACACGATCATACCCCATGCGCCCAGCCATGCGTTTACCCTTAAAGACCTTTTGCGGATACATTGAACCGATTGAACCTGGTTTTCGTACATTTCCGTTGCCGCCATGACTGCTTGCGCTCGTCTTAAAGTTATGCCGCTTCACGGTACCGGCAAAACCTTTACCTTTACTCGTACCTGTAACTGCTACTTTATCACCAATTTCAAAGGTGTTCACATCAATTACATCACCAACTTTAATTTCTTCATTTAATTCGTCAACACGAATTTCACGAATGACTTTTGGCTCAGTCTTTGAACCTTTCACATGACCCTTAGTGGCTTTTGAGAGATTTTTTCCTTTCCCAAAGCCAATTTGAATAGCGTTATAGCCATCTTTTTCTGCAGTTTTAATCTGCGTGACAGTGCAAGGACCGGCTTGAAGCAGGGTAACTGCTTTTGCAGTACCATCATCAGAGATGATTTGTGTCATGCCGACCTTGGTGCCGAGAAGAGATTTCATTCAACTTCACTCCACTTAAAATTCTTGGTGGCTAGTGGTTTCTGTCGATGGTTAAACCGATTACAGACCTGCTAATTCACCAAGAATTAAACTAATATTTTGCTTTTATTAAAAAGTTACCAAGTAATTATAGCAAAATAACCGCTATGAATCAACAAGAAGTTGCATTAAAAAACTAAATAAGTATATAATGCCTAGTATTAAAGCATAAGCTAAGGGTAAGCGAAAGGATCTCACTCATTATGGCAACAGCAAAGAGAAAGACAACGACAAAAAAGCGCACTACAAAAGCAACAAATACAAAAAAGCGCTCTGTTGCAAAAAAGAAACAATCAGATTTTTGGACAGTTGAATTTACTGCCGAAACGCTTTATTGGCTTATCTTTGGCGTCTTAGTCGTTGCTATTGGTTACTGGACCTACACCACCTCTCAGCAAGTACATGAAATCTATAATAATATGAATGATGAAGAACTACTCATCATTCAAAGTCCAGCAAAAAAGACTACAGAATAATTCCAGCCGGTAGGAAATACGATACGACCGTCATCACAATGATGACGGCGTATTCTATCTTACGGTCAATTTGAAATTTATCGTGGCTTGCAATCAACAGCCCAACCAAAAGTCCGATTGGTACGCCCACTAAAGGGATACCGCCAGCAATAACCGGTTCACTGAATTTTAACCAGACTGTTCCAAGCATGAGATAGAGAACTAATTTCAGAAAATAAACGCTATCTCGTTCTTCGGCTATTGTTTGTTTCGATTTTTTAGCCGTTCTCTTTTGTTGCTTTTGTGATTTTGTTTTTACAGTCTTTGCCATGTTTCCCAACCCTCTTTATAAAATGCTACATTCGAATTTCTGCATCACACCCAGCTGGCAAGCTAAGGTTTTGCAGTGAATCAATTGTTTTTGGTGTTGCGTTCGTAATGTCAATCAAGCGCTTGTGCACACGCATCTCGAATGCTTCACCACCCTTTTTGTAGACATGTGGTGATTTGACCACAGTAAATGTACTTTTTCGTGTTGGCAGGGGCACAGGACCCGCAATATCCGCGCCTGTTCTCAGTGCCGTATCAATAATTTGCTTGGCAGACTGATCAATGACCTTATGATCATATGCCTTTAAGCGAATACGAATACGGGGTGCTTTTCCGCCGCTTGGAGTAGCTTTAGCCATTATGATTATTTCTCCTTCAATGTGCTAGTATCGTAACCTCTTCACGGAATGTTTACCGGACGAGTTCTCGATACAATTTATGTTATATCTAGAAGTTATTATACCTGTTATTAACTATTTTTCAAGCAGTTGTTTTGGAGGATGTACGTTACGATACGCAATATACGCAATGCTGCCAAGTCTCCTTGGCGGTGTTTTCTTTACTGATCTAATGATTTCTCTCATCGCAACACCCGCAAGTGCTTTTTTATTGCCTAAAGAAGGCACTACGGTAATATTACCACTCCTAAAATCTTTTTCCATGTCAAGCAAGCTATCAAACATATAGCCAGTTACCATAAAGTTATGCAACCAGTCATTGAAGTGTTGGCGACTTTCAGCGTCTTTTTGACTGCTTTCCTTTAACTCAAATAAGGACGAATACCACTTTACTTCATTTCTCGTAAGGGTTACTAACTCTTTTACAGAGGAGGCCCGGGCCTTATCCTTGGCAAAAGCTGCAAGTTTTTTAATCTCTTCCACTAAATGCTACTGTTCGGTCGTTGAATACGTCGCAATTGAGGCTCGAAAATCTAATGCCTCTTTCTCGCTTACCTGTCCTACTGGGCGACCCGATAATAGCATGGTTAAAGCGGGTTCTATGTCTTCACACCCCTCTTCATCAATCATGTCATCCAAAGCCCGAGTGATGCCAAACATGGTGCGCCAGCGCTCTATATCTTCTTTTTTCAGCTCCACGCCCATTGTGTCGGCGACTTGAGCAAACAAGCGCCAGCCATATCGATACCCCGGCTTTTCGGCATCACCATCGCGCAATCTTGGCAAGCCTCTCTTATCCAAAAAAGGAAGTCTTACAGTGGTTGAGTATTCCATTTAAAATATTTTACTATAAAATTATACTTTCGTCTAACTTATGGCTAAATAAGAAGACCTCCGAGCAATCGGAGGATCTTCTTATTGTAGAGATTTCTTGGGCGTTACTTGGAAATCTTTGTCACCACACCAGCACCAACAGTTCGGCCGCCTTCGCGAATAGCAAAGCGAAGACCCTGCTCCATAGCAATTGGTGCGAGTAGCTTCACCTTAAAGGTCACTGTATCACCTGGCATCACCATTTCTTTATCTGCTGGAAGTTCAACTTCACCCGTTACATCAGTGGTTCGGAAATAGAACTGAGGCTTATAACCTTTGAAGAATGGTGTATGACGACCACCTTCCTCTTTTGTAAGAACGTATACTTCAGCATCAAACTCTGTGTGCGGCGTGATTGAACCTGGCTTCGCAAGCACTTGACCGCGTTCAATATCATCGCGCTCAATGCCACGAAGAAGGATGCCAGCGTTATCGCCAGCTTGGCCTTTATCAAGATTCTTCTTGAATGCTTCGATACCTGTTACGACAGATTTTTGCGTATCTTTGATACCCACGATTTCAATTTCATCGTTTAGATTCACAGTGCCCTGCTCAATACGACCAGTTGCCACTGTTCCACGACCCTTAATTGAAAACACATCTTCAACAGGCATAAGGAACGGCTTATCAAGATCACGCTTTGGCTCCGGAATGTAGTCATCCATAGCCTTCACAAGTTCCATGACAGCTTCCATATATTTCTCGTCGCCTTCAAGCGCTTTCAGTGCAGAACCCTTGATAATTGGAGCTTCACGATCAAACTCATATTTTGCCAGAAGATCACGAACATCTTCTTCGACAAGCTCAACAAGCTCTTCGTCTGCCATATCCATTTTATTGAGGAATACAACAATCTTTGGCACACCAACTTGCTTTGCAAGAAGTACGTGCTCACGAGTCTGAGGCATTGGACCATCAGCTGCTGAAACAACCAATATAGCACCGTCGACCTGTGCAGCACCGGTAATCATGTTCTTCACATAGTCAGCGTGTCCTGGCATGTCAACGTGAGCGTAGTGACGCTTATCGCTTTCATATTCTTGGTGAGAAGTAGCAATGGTAATTCCACGTTGCTTTTCTTCTGGTGCGTTGTCAATTTGGTCATATGCAATTGACTTGTTCACATCACTAGGAAGTTTCTTTGCTAGTGTTGCTGTAATTGCAGCTGTGAGAGTTGTTTTACCGTGGTCAACGTGACCCATAGTACCAACATTCACATGTGGCTTGCTGCGATCAAAATCTGCCATGTAGGTTTTCTCCTTGGTTTTACTAATTATTTTTTGCGCATAGGAAAATACTTCCCCACGAACGTATGAGTCAGATTATAGCGATGTTTTATTTATCTGTAAAGCGTTTTGTTATCTAATCCTGGTGGGCGAGGAGGGACTCGAACCCTCAAGCCTTATTCAGGCAGCGGATTTTAAGTCCACCGCGTATACCAATTCCGCCACTCGCCCTTAGTTTTTTGCAATAAATATGGAGGCACGGACGGGATTTGCACCCGTGTACGTGGTTTTGCAGACCACTGCCTAACTCCTCGGCCACCGCGCCCTACTTATCGCTCACTTAACTATACCGTAGTTTCGCTACGTGCTTCAAGCTATAGACGGGGCAAATAATCACTGAGCCGTGCATGATCATAGCTTTCAGCGACAATTTCAAGTAAACCTGGGGCATTTGCCAACTGCGTACCAACTTTTACATTTGCATTGAACACATTTTGCGGATCAAACGCATGTTTTACTTCTTCAAAAAGCTCAATCATTTCCTGGCTATATTCACTCGCT
Source organism: uncultured Candidatus Saccharibacteria bacterium (assembly GCA_964570845.1). Classification (GTDB taxonomy): domain Bacteria; phylum Patescibacteriota; class Saccharimonadia; order Saccharimonadales; family Saccharimonadaceae; genus CAZLCC01. The sequence goes on from CAZMZB010000002.1 coordinate 131,374, forward strand.
GCAAGCGGAGAACGAAGTCGTCCTTCGCCATATTGCGCCGCAACGCTGCCACCAAGCTTTAAAACAAGCTCATAATAGCTTTCAGTAAACTTTTTTACCTTCTGTCGATCATTTAATCGACGAAGATCAAGGAACGGATATACCTTAAAGATATTATCGCCCGCATGACCCCACATAGCTATGGTGACACGCTGTTTCTTAGCGATGTCATAGACACCAGCCACATACTTTTCAAACCCTTCTCGCGGAACACTTGCATCTTCCGTGAGTGGCAATGGTACACGGCCGTCAATTTCGCCATTAATCACTGCCGCCTGGATACTGAAAAATGCTTGCCACCAATCTGCCTGCTCATCAAGATCACCACTCAGCTGGACATAATGACCCGCCTTCTGAAATCCTTTTGCTGCTTTTTTAGCCTTTTTCACTTGCTTTCTGCCTGCATCGTCAAATTCAACAAACAACAGTGCAGCTGGGGTTTTTGCACCCTCTTCAAGCACGGTGCTTATATCAAGCCCCTGACTCTGTACTAAATCAAGCGTTTGCCTATCAATAAACTCAATACTACTTGGTTGTAATTGTTGCAGCGCATCGAGAGCATCATGCGCATCAGCTAATGTCTCAAAACAAATCGTCACAAGCTGCGTTTGCGGCACATATGGCGCAAGTTTTATAATCATCTCTGTAATTATCCCAAGCGTTCCTTGTGCCCCTACAAGTAACGGCGTGAGGTCAAACGAGCCGTTCTTTTGTTTCACTTCAGCCAACCCGCTATAGCCTGCGTTTGTGTATGACGCACGAGAAACAATTTCATTTTCAATTAATTCTTGGTTGTCCGTAATTAAGCCATCAATCTTACGATAGATTTCACCCTCAAGTGTCTGAAGTCCTTTTTTCTTGTTAAGTTCTTTTTTACTGATACGCCCAGTTTGAATTACTTCACCATTCGCTAGAACGACTTCGAGCTGATCAACCCATTTACGCATATCGCCATATTTAATGGACTTTCGCGTCATAGTATTGTTTGAAGCAGCACCACCAATAGTCGAATAAAGAGAAGAGTTTGGGAAAATTGGCAAGCAAAGGCCGTGCGTTTTCATCGCTTCCTGGAAGACATTGAAGTTTACACCAGGCTGCAAACGCGCCAATTGTTGCTTTGTATCAAGCTCTAAAATCTTATTAAAGTGGGCAGGAGTTGAGATAGTAATGCCCGTACCAATCGCCGCGCCAGTATTACTTGAACCACTTCCCCGGGGCGTGATTGGTAATGCATGGCCTTTTTGCGCCAGTTGATAAGCAAACCGCGCTACTTTGCGAACATCGTTCACTCCATATGGATACACTATGAGATGTGGAGTTTGCGTTAAAATACTGCCATCTCTCGAAAAATGTTGTCGCACCGCCGCAGTTGTTACTACTTCACCCTGTAAGTGTTCTTGCAAATAGCTTGCAATCTTACTCATTTTTGCCCCCGTCTCTTACGCCTCATCGATCTTATTAATTTTATAATAGCATAAGCTTGCCTAGTGGAACAAAATAAACATATTTTGATAATAAAAAATGCTGACCTTTACAGTCAGCATTTTTTGGTGGCTCCTCTCGGACTCGAACCGAGGACACAAGGCTCTTCAAGCCTCTGCT
>CAZMZB010000003.1:0-82050 GCA_964570845.1 uncultured Candidatus Saccharibacteria bacterium
GCGCCCAATAGTTCACATAGACGGCGCTGTTTGGCACCTCGATGTCGGCTCATCACATCCTGGAGGGGGAGCACCTTCCAAGGGTTCGGCTGTTCGCCGATTAAAGTGGTACGCGAGCTGGGTTCAGAACGTCGTGAGACAGTTCGGTTTATATCCGGTACGGACGTTAGGAAATTTGAGGAGATCTGCCTCTAGTACGAGAGGACCGAGGTGGACGAACCTCTGGTGTATCGATTGTGGCCACCTGCCGCATTGTCGAGTAGCTATGTTCGGAAGGGATAAGCGCTGAAAGCATATTAAGCGCGAAGCCTACTTCAAGATTAGATTTCCCTATGAGCTCCCTGATAGACGATCAGGTTGATAGGTGCAAGGTGGAAGTGTAGCAATACATGGAGCCGAAGCATACTAATAGAGCCATTGCCTTTTTATGCTCCAAGATACGTTCATTTTTGTGAATGTGTCTTGGATCTAGGCGAGAGTCTGGACACGACTTAACTAGTATTTGGTGAATATCACCCCTGTTAATTCTTTACAAAACGTGCAACATATAGACATCGAAGCTTGATATATATAACTACTAAATTATATATGCCAATCTTCGGTGCCCATGGCGTTGGGGAAACACCTGTTCCCATTCCGAACACAGAAGTTAAGCCCAGTAGCGGCGATTATACTGCCACAAGCGGGAAAGTAGCACGGTGCCGAATTATGAAAAAGACCTCTGAAAAGAGGTCTTTTTTCTATCTTTCTGAAGAAGAGTAGGAAAAGTTCAGAATCGCGTATAATAAAAAAACAGCCCTTCTCGCAGGAGGGCTGTTTTATCAGGTGCTATAGATATAGTATCGCATAAAAGATATAAACACAATACCTTTATAAAAATATAATAATGTTTATGTAAATATTGACATAAAGCACAAGCTGTGTTATATTTAAAACATACACATATCACGTGTGAGTTAAATAAGGAGAAAATCAATGGCAGGAACAAGAAAAGGCGGCGTGGCCGCTGCTAAGACGAATAAAGATCGTCATGGAAAAGACTTTTATGCGCGCATTGGCGCTAAAGGTGGTCGTAATGGTCGAACTGGTGGCTTTGCGGCTGATCGTGAACTAGCGCGAAAAGCTGGTGCAATCGGTGGTCGTAAGAGTCGTCGCAAGGCTTCAGCGAAAGCTACTACTGTTGCAAAAGCAGCTGCTTAAGTAGTCTTTACTTTATGGCGACGTAGCTCGCAAATCCGCGCATCATTTGCGCGCCAAGAACACCCACAGGCTAAACACTTGTAGGTGTTTTTTGGTTGTTGCAGACCGTTCATAGAACATTCCGGGCAGATACTGCGTTTGTGAAGCCAATCTCGATAACTATCCATCGCATCTTCAATATCATCTTCACTAATTAAGATGCCATAGAGCTTTGAGAGCTTCTGTAGGGCATATTCCCATGCCTCCTGCTCTTTATGGAGGAGTTCTATATCTTGTTCGTAGTCAGAGTGCCCTAAGAGAGCGTGGGCAAGCTCATGAAGCAGTATTTTCTCATCACCATTGATCATATCCTCTGGGTAATAAATTGTTTTTTGACGTGGTGACCAGCGAAAATTGTTACTTTTTGAAAAAGTTATCTCGGAAAAGTCATTTCGCAACTTTTTAAGCAGAGATTTTCTCGATGCCATAGTAGTAACAGCCATAAATTACCGCCTCTTCAGGGTGTTTTGCTTGAATGATATCCGGACAAAGGATGTGTTGCGGGAGGCTGTGTTTTAAGATTTTTTCTAACTCTTCACAGTATTTATCAAAATGCGTTCCCATGCTTCCACCAATGATAATAATGTCTGGCTGCAAAAAAGGGATAATCGGTAAAAAACCGCGGCTGATTTTATCCGCAATACGTTCCCAAATTTTCGGATCATGGATATCCTTACCATACTTTCCATAGGTCTCTTTAATGGCGTGACCGGAGGCAAACGCCTCCCACTCACGAACGATTCCGTCATATTCAACAAGGGCGTGCCCACCTTCGCTTGAGCTAAGGGCCGGCTCGATTTTTTCATTGATGATAATACCTGTGCCAATGCCGGTGCTGATAGTGACATATAAGCTTGTTTCTGGGGCCAGAGAGAGTGTTTTTGTTTCGGCGAGACCAGCGAGATTGGCATCATTTTCCAGTATAACGGGGCAAGAAAATTCTTTTTTAAGTACGCGACCAATATCAAAATCTTGCCATTTTAAACTTGAGCACCAGACCGCAATGTTATGTTTCACTACCCCTGGAACAGCGATAATAATACCATCAAATTCTCCTTTGTAATTTTCCTTGATGGTTTTTATCACTTTTTGCAGATATTCCTGTTGGTTTTTCGGAGTCTCAAAGCGATGGGTTGTACCTAGCGTACCTGTTTCGTCAAAACTGGCGACAAGTGTTTTTGTTCCTCCGGTATCCACTGTTATCAGCATGTTTTTAGTGTAGCATGTTTTTTATCTAGTATTTAGGGGGTTATTATGGTATAATAAAAACAGTTGAAAATAATCAGGAGTGTGTGATGACGGATGAAAAAGCAAAGATGACAGGAAGTTCAGTCGCAATATTTTTAATTGTGATTGTTATTCTTGTTGCAGGGCTGATCGGTGGACTTAGCTTTAGCAAGCAACAGAATGCAGCACAGCAAAGGAGCAAAGAGCAAACCGCAACACGAGAAACAGAGAAAAAGAAGCAAGATAGCAAAAAGTCTGAAGCTGCGAAAGAAGAAAAAGAGAAAAAGAAACCAGCGAATGCACCTACCAGTAGCGAATCAATATCTACGCGAGAGACTACTGAGCAGCAATCAAGTCAGCCAATTGTTACCACTGGTCCGTCCTCAGTTTCCGAAGTGCCGTCATCCGTGGCTTCAACCGGACCAACGGAAAATATCATTGTCGGGTTTATTGTGGGATTTGGTGCGATATATCTAACTCGTGAATATTATCGTTCACAAAAACTTTTTATTAAAGCTGCTCGCAAAGAATAGCCCTCTTTGACTCCACTGGTGTATCAGGGTATAATGAAACTAATCTTTTAGAGCAGTTTCTTCAGAGGACTGCTTTTAATAGAAATACTACATAAGGAAGGAGTCTTAAAAATAAGACTATGGCTAAAGCCGCAATAACAATGGATGACCTTTTGAAAGAAGAGGCAGCAACACAGACAACTCAAGGGGAGGCAGTAGAAGGAGTAATATTCTCAATCCGCAAGCATGAGGTTTTGGTTGATCTCGGTCCTCGTGGTATAGGATTTGTTCCCCGGCGTGAAATGGGGTTTTCGCGTAATCTGAATGAGGGAGATAGCGTAACGGCAAGTATCGTTGAGCCGGAGATGGAAAATGGTTACGCACTGCTTTCTCTGAGAAAGGCAGCGAAAGATCGTGGTTGGGATGAAGTAATTGCAGTGAAAGAAAGTGGTGAGGTGATCGATATTTCTCCTTACGATGCAAACCGCGGAGGACTTCTCGTAGAACTTGAGGGCGTGAGGGGATTTCTTCCTGTCAGTCAGCTGAGTGCTGAACATTATCCTCGGGTAGGCGGTGCAGATAAAGATGAGATCTTGCAAAGGCTTCATTCTTTAGTCAATAAAAAGATTAAAGTTCGCATCCTGGATGCTGATCGTAAAGCTAACAAATTGATTTTCAGCGAAAAAGAAGCTATTAAGGAGGGCTTAGCTCAACGCTTTGAGAAACTTGCTGTTGGTGAAACAGTAAAAGGAGTGGTCACTGGCGTTGTTGATTTTGGTGTATTCGTAAATGTTGATGGCATTGAAGGGCTTATTCATATCAGTGAGATTAGTTGGGAGCGAGTGAATGATCCAAGCGATTACGTAAAAGTCGGTCAAACGGTGGAGGCAAAAATCATTGCTGTGGACAAAGAGCGACTAAGCCTTAGTTTGAAGCAGTTGAGCGAGGATCCATGGTTGAAAGAGGCGGAGCAGTTTAAAAAAGGTGATGTTATTGAAGGGGCAGTAACGCGAATTACACCGTTTGGTGCGTTTGTACAGATCAGCCCGGCTGTTGAGGCTCTTATTCACATCAGCGAACTAGGTGAAGGTAGTGAAGCTGATCCTGAGAAAGTCTTTAAGCTCAATGAACGAAAAACTTTTAAAATACTTGAGGCCGATAAAGAAAATCGTAAAATCTCATTAGGATTAATAGATAAGAAAAAATCTAAAAAATAACCCATCGGTAAGCGTTGCACTAGGAAGTGTGCAGCAGAGAGGAGTAAAATACAGTGGCAGAAAAAAAACTGATTGTTGCTGATATGATTACCGTTGGTGAATTAGCTGAAAAACTTAATCTGCCAGTTGCAAGTTTGGTGGGTGAGCTATTCAAGAATGGTATTGCTGCCACAGTTAACCAGCGGATTGATTTTGAAACTGCTCAAATTATTATTGAGGAGCTTGGTCTTGATGTGGAGCTTGAAAAACAATCTCAGCAAGAAGAAGCCAACTCTCTGAAAAAGACTCGTGAGCTTTCAGAAAATGCTGTTTCTCGTCCGCCAATTGTCGCAGTGATGGGGCATGTTGATCATGGAAAGACGACACTTCTTGATGCAATTCTAGGAATAAAAGTCGTTGATGATGAGGCGGGTGGTATTACGCAGCATATCAGCGCCCACCAAACACAACGAGGTGACCGTTCTATCACTTTACTCGATACTCCCGGTCATGAAGCATTTTCTGCGCTTAGACAGCATGGTGCGGTACTAACGGATGTTGTGATTATCGTGGTCGCTGCAGATGATGGTGTGAAGCCGCAGACGGTTGAAGCGATTAAGTTTGCTCAGGCAGCGAATGCCAAGATTGTGGTAGCAATCAATAAAATTGATAAGGATACTGCTGATCCAAACCGAGTGAAGTCACAGCTTGCCAGTGAATATAACCTGAATCCGGAGGAGTGGGGTGGCGATACGGTAATGGTTGAGGTAAGTGCAAAAGCGAAGACAAACATCGATAAGCTGCTTGATATGGTACTTCTTGTTGCAGATCTGGAGGACTTAAAAGCTGAGGCGGATATTCCGGCAGAAGGTCTCGTTATCGAAGCGCACATGGAACAAGGGCGCGGAGCAGTGGTGAAGCTACTCGTAGAACATGGCATGCTAAAGGCAGGAAACTATATCGTTGCCGGTGGGGCATATGGCAAAGTAAGGACACTCCTTGATTTTGCAAATAAGCCTCTCAGACAGGCTGGTCCTGCAACCCCAGCGGTTATCACGGGCATGAAAACACTTCCTCAATTTGGTGATATTTTTTCAATGGAGAAAAATGAAAAGGCTGCGCGACTTCTGGCTGAAAAAAATAGTATTGAAGCTAAGAAAGATACTGCAAGTACGAATATCACAGGATCGGACTTACTGCAGTTAATGAATAAAAAACGGGATGTGCGACAAGTGAATGTCATTATCAAAGCTGATGTCCAGGGATCACTCACTTCTATTAATGACAACCTTCGCTTACTGGAGAATGATGAATTGACGGTGCGTATTGTCAATTCTGGTGCTGGTAATATTTCTGAAAGTGATATCACCAGTGCGGCGAGCAGCGGGGCAATTGTCTATGGCTTCAACGTGCAGCTGTCCCCAACAGCCAAACGCCTGGCGCTACGAGAAGGGGTGAGTGTGAGGATTTTTAAGGTAATTTATGAGCTCTTGGATGATGTTCGTATGACAATGGAATCTTTGTTAGAGCCCGAGGTGATAGAAACTGAAATAGGAGTGCTGAAAGTAAAAGGTGTATTTCGAACCACAAAAGATACGATTATCTGTGGCGGTGAAGTAACGAAAGGAAAAGCGATGCCAAATACTTTGGCAAGAGTAAAACGTGCCGATAAGCAGATAGCGGAAGTAGAAGTTACGAGCGTACAGCGACAGCAGCAAGAGGTAAAAGAGGTGTTTGAAAAAGAGCTCTGCGGTCTTTCGTTGAAAACACAAAGTAAGCTACAAATTGAAGAGGGTGATCGAATAGAGTTTTTTGAACGAGAACTCAAAAAGCGTACACTTTAAAAAAGAGTTGACAACGATACTTATAATTGAGTACACTTAGTGTGAAAATATAGCGATATAAAAAAATAAAAAACAAACAAAAGGGATAAGCTCTCATGAAGATAAAAAACAAGCTAACCTTACTGCTCATTAGCTACATATTTGTGATTGCATCGGTTTTTATTGCTATTCCACAAGGGGCTAGCGCAAGTGCAAACGATATTATCAACGGAGGTGCCAGCACTAAGGCTCAGCTAAAGAGCCGCTTTAGTAAGGCTTCTTATGTCTTTCAGCACTATGGTATTAAAAAAGCTGATATTGACGGTTTACGGAACGGGACAGTTCATAAAAACGGCAATATCTTCGTTGGTAATAAAAAAGTTGCTACCAACGCGCGATCTACTGGACGTCAAGCTTTAGGTTGTAGCAACAAAGTTTTTACAATGCCAAACGGTAATAAAATCTATGAGGGTTCAACAAATTGTCGGTTTGCAAGCTCATCTCTTGCGGCTTTTGTTAAGCTTAATCAATACGGTCAATTTGAATACGCAATTATAAAAAATTGTGCAAACCCAACAGTTGGTAAAAATACAGTGCCAAAACCAACTCCCCCAAAGCCAAGCATTAAGATTAACAAGAGTGTTAATAAAAAGACTCCATTATTAGGGGAAACGTTTACGTATGCATTTACGGCAAAAAATACTGGTGCGACAGCGCTGAAAAATGTTAAGATCACTGATCCGGCTCCAAGAGGTGGAAACGGTAACCAGCTGATTGAGTTTATTCCCGACCAGACCGAAAAACAAAAAGGATTAACAGTAAAAAAAGGTAGCGTAACGGTGGCAGTCGGTAATCTTGCAAAGGGTGCTTCGACACCGACCTATAAAGTCAAGGCGAAGTTCATAAGAAAGTCAGATAAAAACCTTGTTAAAAATGAGGTATGTATTACAGGGAAAAGTACAAACGCCAATGCAAAACCGCAAAATGTAAAAGACTGTGCTACCGCCCAAAACAAAACAAACACTCCTAATAATACTATTACTACTACTGAGCAACTCTCTCTTGAAATAACGAAAGCAGTTGATAAGCCGGAGGTTAACATTGGTGAAGAATTTACCTATACGATTACATTAAAAAACCCTACTACTAAGGATATTGGTAATATAAAGTTGGCTGACTCTATACTGACGCCGGATTTTATAGAACTGGTACCGGATAGTGGAACAAATGGTCTTGTTGTTAGTACTGCTTCGGTTGCGCTAAAGAGCGAGTTTGTATTAAAAGCAGGTGAAACACAAACCTTTACGCTGCGTGCAAAATATAAAGAAAGTGTCAGCACTGGGGTGACAGGTATTAACCAGGTATGTGTTGAAGCACAGCCTGTAGTTGGTCTCATTTGTACGACAGCTGAGAATAAGCCAATTACTTCAACTCCACCGTCAATTACTGTCACAAAAGATGTTAGCAAGGAAAGAGTACGGCTTGGTGAAGCATTCACTTATACCGTAAAAGTGACTAATATCAGCCAAGTAGATATTCCTTCTCTTAATATGCTTGATGCACAGCCGGAGGGAGTGGAGTTTATCGCAGATACAGCAACTAACGGTGCGACCATTAGCTCGGGTGATCCATTTAAAACCGGTAAAGAAACAATCTGGTTTAGTAAAGCAAACTTCCCTCTTAAGGCGGGTGAGACTCAAGAGTTCAGTCTCCAGGCAAAATTAGTCGAAGAAGTAGCTGGTGAAATAGTTAATGTTGCTTGTGCTAACAATGGCGCTGAGATAAGTGCGTGTGATAATGCAAAAAATGTTACTATTCCTGCTGAACCGCCAGCTCCTCAAGAGTGTGCTGAGGGCATTCCAGTTGGGGATGAGCGATGTACGCCTGTTTTAGAGTCTTTACCAGCAGCCATCGCTTCAACCGGTCCGGGTGCAGTCGCAGCCAGTGTTGTTGGTGTCAGTGCCCTGGGCTATGGTGCTCGCCAATGGATAGCCTCTCGCCGGGCAATGCATGAAGCGATCGATAAGCTGTATAAAAAATAAAAAAGGAGAAAGACGTCATGCCAACACAAAAGACAAACTCTATAAAAAGCATCAAATTTGCGCTAGTAATGTTGGCTGCGGCTGTTTTGACCATTGCACCAATTATGCAGTTGTCTCTGCAGAATAGCGTAGCAGGTCAATCAAACACATCAGCAGGTCCACTAACTATTACAAAAGAGGTAGACACAAAGAGTCCCCTTCTTTATGAGCCGTTCAACTATACTATTAAGATAACTAACAACTCTGATAAAACACAGAGAGTTAATTTTAACGACGTCAATACCAATCCGTTTGCACAAAATTTTGAATCTTTTGTTGTCGAAGGAGCAATAGCAAATAGTACATTAGAAATTAAGACTGTAGATAAAACAACTACAGATGAAAATGGAGGTGGCGATGATGAAGTACCTGCTGATGCCGGGACTATACCTGAAAATGCGTCATTACTGGAACTAAAAGAAATATATGATCAGAAGGTAGCAGCTCTTGCGAAACCAAGGCAGGCTCTCAAAAACGCTAAGAAAACGATTGCTAATAAGCAAAATGCTGTGAATACTGCACAGAATAGGGTTGCCGCGGCTCAAAAGGCAGTCAATAATGCTAAAAAACCAAATCAAAAAGCTGCAGCACAAAAATCGCTTAATCAAGCAAGAACTGCGCTTAATAAAGCTCAAAAAAATTTAAACCAGGCAAAAGTAAAAGTTAATTTTGCTAAGAAAGAGCAAAACTTTAAGAATGCACAAGCAGCAGCAAAGGCTGCAAGGGAAGCATTCAACAGAGCGGCACTTGCCGATCCTAGTGCAGCAGCATTACAGCAGGCAGTAAATCAGGCTCAGGCAGCAAAGAATGCTGCTCAGACGGCTTTCAATCAAGCGCAACAAAGATTAAATGTTGCTAAAAGAGAAGTGCCAGCGGGTAAAGCACAGGCTGAGAAAAACATTGAAACCTGGCGCAAGAAACGCAGCGACTGTAAAAAACAGGCTTGCAGGAATGAATTCCAAGCCAAAATTGATAACGCATGGGCTAATATCAAGAAATTAAACGATCGTTTACATAACGCACAAGTTGCTTTTAATCAGGCGAAAAACAGCTTGGATCAAAAAACAAATCAGCTTGCTGCTGCACAGGAAGTGCTTGATACAGTATTGTTGGGTGACGGACTGGAGGCTGAGGATGCGGAAGACGATGTAACGGAAGAAGAAGTTACAGAAGAAATTGAAGAAGAGGTTGGCGAGGGCAACGTAGTGGTAGATGTTGAACAAAGACTGGAAGGTGCATTTGATCTCCCAGCTGGCGCAACTGTAACTATCAAGCTTACGGCAATGATCACAGATGAATTGGGAGATACAGATACTATTTCAAATAGTGCTACAGTATTGATTGACGGTCAACCAATTACCTCTAACGAAACAAAGGTTAGATTGTGCCAAACAACAGAGTGTGGCGAAGTGGTTGAGCCGGAATCTTCTCTTGAGTCTAGTGCTCAGAAATCCAATGATGGAGGGCTGCCAGCAGCCATCGCTTCAACCGGTCCGGGTGCAGTCGCAGCCAGTGTTGTTGGTGTCAGTGCCCTGGGCTATGGTGCTCGCCAATGGATAGCCTCTCGCCGGGCAATGCATGAAGCGATGAAAAATCTCTATAAACCGGAGCACCACGACCAGCCATAGAAAACTCATGAGGGCATATGATAAAGCTGGGAGAAAAGTTAATACAGCCACTAGTTAACCCTTCTCTAATCACCAATTTATAGATATACTAAAAGGGTATTTTATATTAATCGGGGGAGTTCAATGTTTCAGTTAGATGATAAGTTCTTACAAGATATTGGCATGGGAGACTTGCCAGAAGACCAAAAAACAGCATTTTTGCAGCATATTTATGAAGAATTAGAGCTTCGGGTTGGTACAAAGCTTGCAGATAGTCTGACAGACGCACAGTTAGCGGAGTTTGAGGGGTTTGTTGATAAAGATGGTGAGAAAGTTGCCAAGTGGTTGTCTGAAAATGCACCAAACTATCTTGAGCAAGAAGATTATAAAAAGTTTGCTGGCTCTGCACCAGAAGGAACTGACCCAAAGTCACTAGCTGCCGAGTATGCATCGCTAAAGTGGCTACAAAAGAACCGTCCAGACTATAAAGACGTAGTAGCTGCTGAGCTTGCAAAATTAAAAGAAGAAGTGATTCAGAATAAAGATAAGTTAGCGGAATAGCTTTAGCTATAGCCGCGAAGAAATTCGGTTGCGCTAAGTAATTTACCACTTGGTGCAATGAGTTTTTCTATGGACAGGAACGTGTCACTCTTACATTGGACCACCAGAGGTGCACCCTGCTTGTTCTTCGTAACACTTACTGCGGTAATGATGCAAAGATAACCGTTAATCTCTAAGCGACTGCGAGGGAAGCCTAAGAATGCTCTAACATGTCTCTCGCATTCGTCTGCGGTCATATCACTAGGTTTGAGCCAGCCATCCTCTTTTCTTAGTAGTTTGCAATACGTTGCCTCTCGGTCGTTTTGCGGTTTTGGGGTGATAGTTTGGTTTAAAATTGACTCCAAATTATCAGTAAGTAGCTCTGTGCCCTCGTGAGCGAGTGTTTCATAAAGTTCTGGGCGAGTTTCTTTGCCGGTTAAAGGGATTTCTTTTTGGCAGTATATCGAACCAGCGTCCATATCTTCGCTGAGTTTGATGATTGAAACTCCTGTTTTCTCATCTCTATTGAAGATGACTGATTCAATGGGCGAAGGACCGCGGTATTTAGGTAAGAGAGAAGGGTGAACATTGATAACTCCTGGCCTAAAAAGCTCTAACGTTGATTTTGGAATAATTTTGCCATATGCTGCCAAAACCCCAGCGACATCCGGGATTTTTTTAATAGTTTCTTCAATCTCACTTACTTTAATAGGCTGCCAGACAGGAATATTATGCTTTTCGGCGATAGTTTTCACCAAAGGCGGGGTTATTTTGTGTCCACGCCCTTTTTTACTGTCTGGTTTTGTGACAACAGCATAAATAGCAAAGTTTGCTGCGATGAGCTTCTCTAGGCTAACGGCACTGAAATCTTCAGTCCCAAAGAATAGAATTGGTTTTGATATCTTTTTCATAGTCTAGTTTTGTTAATTCCCCTTTCTCATCAAGAGTAAAAAAGGCTTCAGGGTCTTTTTTAATGTGGTCGATAAACACTTTGCCATTGGTGTGGTCGATTTCGTGCTGTAGAACCCGGGCCAAGAATCCCTCGGCTTTAATGCGAACTTCATTGCCATCTAAATCAAGGGCTTTGACTCGCACTTTTGAATAGCGGGGAACATAACCATAAACGTCTTTCACACTAAGACAGCCTTCGTAGTCTTTTATAATTTCACCCTCATACTTCACTACTTTCGGATTAATCAGAGTGGTGAATTCTTGTGAGTTTTTATTATCAAAATCGCCGCGAATAATAACTGCTCTTTGTAACTTATCTATCTGAACGGCAGCGAGTGCTGCGCCGATTTCGTAGGGTCGTGACGCCTCCCAATCAAGCGTAGCATCAATCATATCTTGGATAAGTTTTTTAGTCTCTTCGGAGATCGTACTAATTTTTTGCGACTTTTGGCGCAGATGTTCGTTAGGAAGAGCAATGATGTCATCTTTAGTATACATTTAGACGTTAGTATAGCGTAAAAAAGCTGAAATTAACAGATTAAAGGAGGCTGATTGGGTCAAGTTCAGCTTGCCATTTTGTGGGCGGGACTTCTGTGAGCAGCTTAATGAGGTCTTGGCGAACCGGGCTTTTGATAACGAGTTGCCAACGGTAGGTATCACGTACGCGTTCATAAAAAGCGGGTGTCGGACCAAGAATAAGAGTAGTTTTGTTGGCTTTTCGCTTTAGCTCACTTGCAAGCTTTCTTGCTGCGTTGACTGCGCCAGATTCTGTTTTGTATACGCAAGTAAGCTTTAATAAATAAGTATACGGCAGAAATTTACCACGTTCTCTTTCTTTGAGGGTAGAGTTATAAAATTCTTCATAATTCCCATCAACGGCTGCCTGAATACTGGGATGTGTTGGCTGATAGCTTTGAACGATGACGGTACTGTCATTGTTATTTCTTCCAACTCGCCCGAGAGCTTGGGCAGTGAGCTGAAATACTCGTTCGCTGGCTTGAAAATCGGGCAGTAACAAGCCACTGTCTGCTTGCACGATGCCAATGGTCGAAAGCTTTGGCAGATCAAGTCCTTTCGCAATGATTTGCGTACCAACAATGATATCGATGTTGCCTTCGTATAGCTCTTGATAAAGCTTCTCAACTGTCTCGCTATTATGTGTGTCACCATCAAAACGTTTAATAGTAGCTTTGGGGAACTGTTTGTGGAGTTCCTCGGCAATCAGCTTAGTACCAATGCCCTTGTGGATAATTGTTGCGTTATGGCATTCGGGGCAAGCGGTAGGAACTGACTCCTGGTAGCCGCAAATGTGACAGTGAAGTGAAAAGCTATCTGCGTGGAGGACAAGTGGCACGAAACACCGCTGACACATAGCGTGCCACCCGCAATTTTCGCACATAGTTGTCGGTGTACTGCCACGACGGTTATGAAATATGAGAGTCTGCTCTTCTTTCTGGAGTGAAGCTTCTATGTTTTCTAGCAATTTGTTTGAGAGAAATCGATGTTTGGTGAAGTTTTGTGATTTTGTCATATCCACCACTTCGATATTGGCAGGTTTGTAGTTTGGATTGGCGGGTCTGGTGAGTTTTAAAATAGGGCGATTATTTTTTTCTGCCAAGAAATAGTCAGTAATACTCGGTGTTGCGCTGCCGAGGACTAACTTTGCTTTATGTTCGACCGCTAAGATACTTGCTGCACGCAGGGCAGAGTAACGCGGGCTTTGTTCTTGTTTGAAACTAGGCTCGTGGCATTCATCAATAACAATGAGACCAAGGCTTTTTAAAGGAGAAAAGAGAGCTGAGCGAGGACCAATGACGATTTGTGGAGTTTTTGCACGCAGGCATTTCAGCCACGCCGCATGGCGCTCTGACTCTGTCATAGTGGAGTGAGTAACGACAACACTATCTTTAAAGTGATTGTTAAATTCAGCAATGGTTTGCGAAGTGAGGGATATTTCTGGTACTAAAATGATGACCGATTGACCTTTTTCTTTCAAAATTTTCTTGGCAAGTTCAATATATACTTGGGTTTTTCCTGAACCTGTAACGCCTTGTAGTAAAGCTGTTCCTGGTGACATATTTTCGATAGCTTTAACAGAGTTAGACTGTTCTTTATTGAACACAATTTTTGTTCGTTTTCTGATTACTTCTGGAAGTGGAAAAATATGCTCTCGCCGCTTTTTCTCAAGTCCACGAGGCAACATTGTTTGCCAAGTGGCAGCAGGCGCAGCTTGGTAGTATTCACTAAGCCATTTGGCAAGCTTAAGGAGGGGTTGAGGCAACGGTGTTGTTTCAATAACTCTTGAAATCTCTTTCGTTTGAAAAGCAGGTTTTTCAGTTTTTTCTAGCACAACACCTGGAGCGGTTCTTCTTCCTATCTCCATAAAAACGATTTGACCAGGTTGCAATTTTGCATCACTTGCGTACGTAAGAGGCTCTTTTTGTTGATACGTACGGACAACGGGAGCAATGAAATAGTAGTACATAGCTCTCATTATACTGTTGTTTAAAGGATATAGTGTGATGTTGTGCAAAATCTGTGGGTAATTTTGCTTGTCAAAGAATGGCGAATGAGTGTAGAATAAAAAGCAACGGACTAAAAAGGTAAGAGGTGTAAGCAAGGAGATTATGTTAGACGTTTTCATTACTTCTAGGGTGCGGCGTAAGATTATTGTTGTCTATGCTAAATATCCAGATTTTCGGACACATGTTCGAGGTTTGGCAAAGTTAATTAAGGAAGATCCAGGCAATATTCAGCGTGAGTTAAAGCGGCTTGAAAAGGTTGGGTTTCTGACAAGTGAGAAGCAAGGAAACACAAAAATATATTCTACAAACAAACACTTTGCGATTTTTAAAGAGCTACAGAGTATTGTTATAAAGTCACAACAGATGCAGGCACAACGCACAAAGCGATCCAGTAACTAATACATGGCTCAAGACATCTTCTCTAAAATCTTAATTGCTCGAGGTTTGGACGATAAAGCTAAACAACGAGCTTTTTTAAACCCTAATTATTCTTTAATTCATGATCCATATCTTTTGCCGGATATGAAAAAGGCGGTCGCAAGGATTAAAAAAACAAAAAAACAAAAAGAAACAGTCGTTATTTATGGCGATTATGACATTGATGGACTTTCGGCGACGAGTCTTTTGTTTGATGCTTTGACAAAGTTTGGTATTGAAATTTCAACCTTTATTCCGAGTCGATTTGATGAAGGATACGGCTTGAGCGAGTCGGCTATCGAAGAGCTGGCAGAGAATGGCGCGAAGCTCATTATTACTGTTGACTGCGGCAGTCTTTCGCATGATGAGATTAAAAGAGCAAATGAGCTTGGTGTTGATGTCATTGTGACAGATCATCACGAGGTGGATGAGGATATGCCTGGCGCTGTGGCGGTAATTAATCCTAAAAGAAAAGATAGCGAATATCCATTTAAGGATTTGGCCGGAGTTGGTGTGGCGTTTAAGTTGGTACAAGCGCTACAAAAAGAACTTGAAGGCTTACCCGAAGGACAAGAAAAATGGCTACTTGATTTAGTTGCACTTGGCACGATATGCGACATTGTGGAGCTGAAAGATGAGAACAGGATTTTGGCTTTTTGGGGAATTCAAGTTTTGAAACAAACAAGGAGAGTAGGGTTAAAGGCGCTTTTAGCGGTTGCAGGTGTGCAGCCTGAAGATATTTCTGCCAGAACACTTGGATTTGTACTAGGGCCACGGCTGAATGCTTCTGGGCGGCTTGAAACAGCGCAACACAGTCTGGATTTATTAACAGTTGATGAGCCTCAAGAGGCGCTTCGTTTGGCGCAGCAGCTCAATGCAATGAATCTTGAAAGAAGAAAAGAGCAGAATCGAATTATTGAGATGGCAAAACTGCAGGCGCAGGAGTTTCAAGATTACCCTGTTTTAGTAGTGAGCGCAGCAGATTGGTCGCACGGCATTGTTGGTATTGTAGCGGCGAGGCTGCTTGAGACATATAAAAAGCCAACATTTGTGCTGCAAGAGATTGACGAGGAAGCTAAGGGTTCGGCGCGCAGTTTTGGTGATTTTAGCGCTGTGGCGGCAATTCGAAAGAGTGAACAATGGATTATCAAAGGCGGTGGGCATAAATTGGCGGCTGGAGTAACTCTCAAAACCAAACATATTATGAAATTTCGTGAGTCGGTGAATGATTTCTATGCTTCGCAAAACCTAGAAAACCAAGAACGACATTTAGCGCCAAAAGCAGATGTCACACTTGATAGTTTTGAGGGGATTAATGAAGAGCTTATAAAGCAAATGGCAATACTAGAGCCTTTTGGCAATGGCAACCCAGAGCCAGTGTTTTGTTTTAAAAAGATGAAAGTGATTGGTGAAAGGTTGATGGGGGATAGGAAACAGCATATAAAATTGCAGCTTGAAGACAGTAAAGGTAACTTGCTGCAATTCTTAGCATTCAGTGCGCCAGAGCATTTTTTTGGCTTAATAGGTGGGACGGTGAAAATATGGTGTAGGCTCTCGGTAAATGAATGGAGAGGAATTAAAAATGTCGAGGGAAGAATCATTCAACTGGAGATGTCCTAACCCCCTTGACTCCCACCTCCTCCTCATGCTAATAATAAACCCAACTATGAAACACAAGCAGCTTTCCTCTCTTCACACCCCCCACCCGCGGGGGGGGTACGTACTAAAAGAAGCCTAACTCCCACCTCTTCCGCCTTCGCCCTTCCCACCCTCATCCTGGTGGGCACCATCCTCATGATCATAGGCACCTCCACACTGGTGGCAAGTACCTCTATCTTCCAGTCGCTGCAGGGACAAACCTACAACCGGGTTGCCGATCAGGTCGTTGAAGCAGGCATTGCCTATGCCACCGCCTGCCTAAAAAAGAACGGCACTATCTACTGGACCAGTAACTTAACACCCAAAACCACCTGTACTGGCAGCATTAGTTCCGGTACTGAGTATGTAGAACAAAACGATACCTACAGCTCCACCTTCACGGTAGCTCCTCCCAGTAGCTCCGGTTCCCAGGCACCCTCGGCTGTAGTAACCGGCACCGTCACTCTGGCTAATGGTAAACAATATGTGGCTAAAGGAACCGTCATTGTTGAACTTGCCTCCACCGCCTCTAT
The DNA here is from genome assembly GCA_964570845.1 of uncultured Candidatus Saccharibacteria bacterium. Taxonomy (GTDB): domain Bacteria; phylum Patescibacteriota; class Saccharimonadia; order Saccharimonadales; family Saccharimonadaceae; genus CAZLCC01. Next base: position 16,290 of record CAZMZB010000003.1, read on the forward strand.
GGTCACCGCCTTGCCCTCCAGTCCTGCTGATGGGATGGAGGTGTATCTCTCGGTAAATAGCCCAGTTAATGGTGCCATTTTATGGCACTTGAGGTATAGCAGTAGTAACGGCAAATGGAACTTTCTTGGCGGACCCCCGCTTGTGCTAAAGAATGGCACCTTTGGTAGCCAGTACAGCATATCATCACCAGGGTCTTCGTCTGTAAACCTCATATATAGTTTTACGGCTCCACGACCAGGCAGCTATAAGATAAACTACAGCTCAACGGTATACTGGTCATCTACCGGTGCCAATATGACTGTTGCCCTTGGACCTTGTCCTTCTACTAGTAGTTTTGCGCCACCCTCTTACACTTATGTTGCAGGTACAGATACATACGGTCCTCCTTTAAGCGGAAGTGTCATTACTAATCTTGCCACTGCTAACTATTATCTTTGTTATACCCAATGGGGTGCGCGCAATGGACTAAGTCTTACGGGAATGTATATGGAGCTGCTACCTATTACACTCAATCCTTGATCTGACGTTGCATGAACCCATTATCTCTGTTACAATAGCTGACGATATGGTACAAGTTACACGAAAAGACGCAAACGAGGCGAACGAGAATATTATCCGACGGTTTAATCGGAAGGTGCTGCAATCTGGTGTGCTCGCAAAAGCAAAAGCAAACCAACGTTTCAGTAAGCCAATTTCAAAAACTGAGCGACGCAAAAAAGCGATTATCCGCAAAGAGCGCAAGGCTGATAAACTTCTCAAAACACGTCTTGGTGTGCGCTAATGACATTAAAAGAACGTATTGACGCGGACTTAAAGAGCGCCCTTCTCGCAAGGGATGCTTTTTTGGCTGAAGTTTTACGTGGTTTGAAGAGCGCAATTTTGAATGAGGAAATTGCTAAAGGCAAGCGAGATGAAGGCTTGAATGACGAGGCAATCGAGCAGCTTTTACAAAAAGAGGCCAAAAAGCGGGCAGAGAGTGCGGAGCTTTTTGAAAAAGGCGGCAACCAGGCATCGGCTGAAAAAGAGCTTAAGGAAAGAGAAGTCATTCAGGGATATTTGCCAGAGCAAATGAGCGAAGCGGAGCTTACGGAAGTTATTGAGAAAGCAATCTCTGAAACTGGTGCGAGTGATGTAAAAGTAATGGGGCAGGTGATAGGTAAAGTGCGGGCGGAAGTTGGCAGCAAGGGTGATGGTGCGCTGATTGCGAAGATTGTTAAAGAAAAGTTAACGTAGGGTAGAATAAAAACATGATTATATTTTTTGGACCAGCGGGGGCTGGCAAAAGTGTGCAGGGGCAAATTTTGGCAGCACGACATGATTGGCGGTGGTTGAGTGCGGGGCAGCTACTGCGTGATACGCACGATAAAGAATTAATTCATCAGATGCAAGACGGCAATTTGATTAATACAGGTAAGGTGAATGAGATTATTGATGATGCATTACATAGAGCAAAAGACATCGACCACGTGATTTTAGATGGTTATCCACGCCAGCTTACACAAGCTCAGTGGTTGATTGATAATCAGCCTAAGCATGAGCGCTCAATTGGATTGGTAGTGGTGCTTGAGGTGCCAAAAAGTGAGCTCGTGAAGCGGCTACACCTGCGTGGTCGGGCAGATGATACACCCGAAGCAATTGAGGAAAGGTTGCGGCTGTATCGACAAGAAATCTATCCAATTTTGACTTATTTGACTGAGCAGAAAGTGTTGATTGCGCATATTGATGGCACGGGAACGGTTGGCGAAGTACATGATCGGATTGAGAAGGAGCTTAAGGCATGTTCACTCGCGTAAAAACTAAAGATGAAATTAAAAGGATGCGCGAGAGCGGCAAGATTTTAGCTACGATTTTAGACAGGGCACGAAACTTTGCAGGGGTTGGTGCGACAGGAAAAGATGTTTCACAATTTGTTCGCCAAGAATTGAAAGGATTTGGTGCGAAATCTTCGTTTGAGGGGTATGAAGGGTTTTCTGACGTACTGTGTATATCAGTGAATGATGCGATTGTACATGGTATTCCAAATGATACTGAATTTCGAAAAGGTGATGTGGTGAAGTTTGATTTTGGTGTGGTTTATGATGGTATGATTACTGACCATGCGTTGACTTTTGTAGCTGGCGAGGAACCTGAAGGTAATAAAAAGAGATTATTAGAAGCGACAGAACAAAGCTTGCAAGCAGGAATTGCTATGGTGAAAGATGGTGTGAAAACGGGTGATATTGGTGCGGCGATTGAAGAAGTGTTAAACGCGGCAAAGCTTGGCATTGTGAGAGAGCTGGTAGGGCATGGCGTGGGGCATGAAGTGCACGAGCAGCCTGATATTCCAAACTATGGCACTGCGGGAACTGGCGTGAAGCTTGGGGCAGGCATGACAATTGCAATTGAACCGATGGCAACACATGGCGGCGAGAGGATCGTGGTTGATCCTGACGGTTGGACTATTCGGACACGAGACGGTAGTTTGACAGCTCATTTTGAGCATACGGTGCTGATTACTCAAGACGGTGCTGATATTTTGACAAAAGTATAGAGTGTTTTTGAGTTGCCATATCCATACCACAAGCGGTATACTAGCAAAAGTATGCAAGAACTTTCCCGATATGCTGTTGGCCTTGATATAGGAACGACGATGATACGATGTGTTGTGGGTCATATTGATGGTGGTACGCAGGTACCAACTATTATTGGTATTGGTGAAGCGCCAAACAAAGGGATGCGTAAGGGCACGGTGGTGACTCTCATGAATGTGGCTGAGGCAATTGATAAAGCGCTTGAAGATGCTGAGCGTATGTCCGGGCATCATGTTCATTCCGCAACGTTTAGTATTAATGGAACACATATTATCGGTATGAGTTCTCGTGGTGTAGTAGCAGTCGGTACGCAGGGACATGAGATTAATAGTGATGATTTGGCAAGAGTGGAAGAAGCTGCGACGGTCGTACAACTGCCAGCGAATCGAGAGATTTTGGATGTTACCCCACGAAGTTATCAACTTGATGGACAGGGGAATATTAAAGATCCAATTGGTATGACGGGCGTGAGATTGGAAGTTGATGCGTATGTGATTACAGCTCTGACGCCTCATATTAAGAATTTGTTCAAAACAGCAGAAATAACAAAAACTGAAGTAAAACAAGTGGTGCCTGCGGGTTTAGCGGCAGCACGAGCAGTTCTGAATGATCAGCAAATTGAAAATGGGGTGGCATTGATTGATATCGGTGGAACGACGACTAATGTTGCGGTGTATGAAGAGGGGGACTTGCAGCATGTGGCGGTTGTGCCAATGGGTGGTGTGAATATTACGAATGATTTGGCAATTGGTCTGAAGACTGATCTTGATGTGGCGGAGACAGTGAAGCTAAAACATGCTGTGGCTGATAAGAGTGCGCGGGAAAAAGACGAAAAGAAAATTAGCGTGAAGCTTGATAAAAAAACGTATGAGTTTGCGACAAAAGAGGTGGATATGATCGTTGAGGCTCGACTTGAGGAAATTTTTGAGCTTGTTGAAAAAGAACTTGAAAAAATTGGTCGAGCGAAGAAACTTCCTGGGGGAGTTGTTGTGACGGGTGGCAGCGCAGCACTGAAAGGGATTGATGAGTACGCGAAAGAAGCACTTGAGCTACCAGCAAGAATTGCAAAGTCTCAAGGTTATGGTGGTGTGGCAGAAAAAGTTGATAAAACAGCGTTTTCAACAGCACTTGGATTAATGTTACTTGATTTGGAAGAAGTGCACTCGCATCGTGGTGGTGCGGGTAAATCAAGCAGCGGTCTTAGTGTTGGCTCAGCAATGAATAAGATAACTGGTATTTTTGGAAAACTACGTTCATAGCTTGGTGAGAGTGACGATGCAGTGTATACTAACTATTGAGTAAAACGGGGAGAAATATAATCTATGCCTGAAGTGAAACCATCAGAAATTCAAACATTTGCAACCATTAAGGTAGTTGGCATTGGCGGTGCTGGCGGCGCAGCAATTAATCGTATGAAAGATGTGGGGCTGCATGGTGTGCAGTTTATTGCTATTAATACTGACGCCCAAGCGTTGCATAACTCAAAAGCTGATGTAAAAATTCACATTGGTCATGACACAACACGTGGGCTTGGTGCAGGTGCTGATCCGGTAGTGGGTGAAAAAGCAGCACAGGAGTCAAAAGAAGAAATCAAAAAAGCACTTGATGGTGCTGATATGGTGTTTGTAACCATTGGTGCTGGTGGCGGCACTGGCTCAGGTGCTGGTCATGTCGTGGCGGAAATCGCACGTGATTTAGGTATTTTAGTAGTTGGGGTTGCAACGAAGCCATTTAGTTTCGAAGGAGAGAAGCGCCGTACAAATGCTGAATGGGCTGTCACGAATCTTGGTCGTCAAGTTGATACGATTATTACTATCCCTAATGATCGACTTTTGCAGACCATTGATCGCCGAACGCCGCTTCTTGAAACATTCAAAATTGCCGATGATGTACTCCGCCAAGGTGTGCAAGGAATCTCCGAACTTATTACTGAGCATGGTTTAATTAATCTTGACTTTGCTGATGTGAAAGCAATTATGAGCAATGCTGGTTCAGCATTAATGGGTATTGGTCGTGCAAGCGGTGACAATCGAGCAGCGCAAGCTGCGCAACAAGCGATTGAATCTCCTCTTATTGAAGTTTCCATAGATGGTGCAAAGGGTGTTCTCTTTAATGTTACTGGTGGCTATGACATGAGTATGAGCGAGATTCAGGAAGCTGCGGAAATTATTACTAGTGCAGTAGCACCAGACGCAAACATTATCTTTGGTGCAACATTGAAGCCGGAAATTGAAGACGAACTTATTATTACGGTGATTGCGACTGGTTTTGATTCCGCACACTTGCGCGAACAAACACCAACTAGCTTAGAGGATGCAAGTAGCACTGAGAATGTGACGGATGCAGCCGAGCCAACATCATCTGTTGTGTCATCAGAGGTGGAAGTTGATAAAATTGATATGGATCTTGATAAGCAACCAACTCCACAGGGTTCGTTTACTGATGATGACGAGGGTAAAAATATCTGGAATTATGATGATAATCAAGAAGAAGCTGAGTCAGATCGCCCTTCATTCCTTCGTCGTCGTAAAAAGAATAAGAAAAAAGATAAAAAACAAAAAGAATCCGAAGATAACGAGTAGAGTTGTTGTAAAACACTACATGTTGTGTCAAAAACTCTTGCATAATGCATATATATGGGGGTACACTGGATATTAGCTACATCGTGCGAAGGTGTAGAGAGCCATTAACACGAAAAAAGTAAGGAGAGCTTTTAAGGTAATGAAGTGTCCACAATGCGGATTGCAAAATTCGAAAGTAGTAGAGTCACGAGAAGCAGCAGATGGGGAGGCGATTCGCCGCCGCCGAGAATGCTTGAAGTGTCAACATAGATTTACTACGTATGAACGCATCGAAAGACCAAACTTAGCGGTTGTTAAAAAGGACGGTACAAGAGAACTTTTTGATCGCCATAAACTTTTTGCAGCGATTCATCGTGCAGTTGGTAAGTTTTTGTCATCTGATGTTGAAGTCGAGGAGATTGTGTCTCGCGTTGAAAATGCTTTATATGCCTGCGGGGACAGTGAGCTGCCGTCACGCCAAATTGGGGACTTGGTGCTTAGTGAATTGGCGCAGCGCAACCAAGTTGCCTATGTTCGTTTCGCCAGTGTCTATTTAGACTTCAAAACGACAGAAGAATTTGAAAAAATTCTAAAAAGACTCAAAACAGAGTAATCCATTACTTTCGTCGAGTTAAAGGTAGTCGCACTAACAAAAAGTGAGTGAGGGCTTTTTGTAGGCAAACATAAAAAACAATTAGAGTAAGTAGGAGGGTATTAGCTATATGGCACATGCAGTGTCCACACTTTCGGTCGCACGTTATTTTACGGAGGAGGGGGAGAATCCGTACGACTCATTAAAGTGGGAAAAAAGAGATTCAAAAATTGTCAATCCAGGAACTGGCGAGGTTGTCTTTGGGCAGTCTGGCGTAGAGTTTCCTGATTTTTGGAGTCAAAATGCTATTAATATTGTGGCTCAAAAATATTTTTACGGTACGCCTGGCAAGAAAGACCGCGAAACAGGTCTAAAAGATTTAGTTGATCGTGTGGCAGATACGATTACAAAGCACGGCTATGATCAAGGCTACTTCTTGAGCGAAGAAGAGGCTGATACGTTTAACGCGGAATTAAAATATATCTTAGCGACGCAAAGAGCTGCTTTTAACAGCCCGGTCTGGTTTAATATCGGTACGCCTGATCGCGCTCAACAAGCGAGTGCCTGTTTTATTCTCAAAGTTGAAGATACAATGCCTTCAATTCTCAATTGGTATAAAGAAGAAGGTATGATTTTTAAAGGTGGCTCGGGATCTGGTTTAAATATCAGCTCACTACGCTCATCCCATGAGCCTCTTAGTTCAAGTGGCGGCAAGGCATCAGGACCTCTTAGTTTTATGCGTGGCGCTGATTCTTCGGCTGGTGCAATTAAAAGTGGTGGTAAGACGCGCCGTGCCGCCAAGATGGTAATTTTAAATGTAGATCATCCAGATATCGAAGAGTTCATTTGGTGTAAGGCGCGTGAAGAGCGCAAGGCTCATGTATTGCAAGATGCTGGGTTTGATATGGGACTCAATGGCCACGATTCAATTTCTGTGCAATATCAAAATGCGAATAATTCTGTTCGCGTCACAGATGATTTTATGAAAGCAGTTCAAGCTGATGACGATTGGGATCTTAAGGGCGTAAAAGATGGCAAGACGTATAAAACCGTAAAAGCACGTGATCTCTTTTCTCAAGTTGCAAAGGCAGCATGGGAGTGTGCTGACCCGGGCATGCAATTTGATACGGTTATTAATGATTGGCATACCACACCAAATGCAGGTCGGATCAATGGCTCAAATCCTTGTTCGGAATATATGCACCTCGATAACTCAGCGTGCAACCTGGCAAGCCTTAATCTTCTTAAATATCTTAATAATGATGGCAGTTTTGATGTTGAGTCCTTTCGTCATGTTGTTGAGACAGTATTCTTAGCACAAGAAATCTTGGTTGGTTATTCTGCATACCCAACTGAAGGAATTGATAAGAATGCGCGAGCATATCGAGAGCTTGGCATGGGATATGCTAATCTTGGTGCGCTTTTAATGGCGAAGGGTTTGGCGTATGACAGTGATGAAGGACGAGCAGTAGCTGCTGCAATCACCTCTTTAATGACTGGTCATGCATATGCAACCAGCGCTAAAATTGCTAAGCGAGTCGGTCCATTTGCGGGATATGATAAAGATAAGCAAGGCATGAACCGAGTACTTAAAAAGCATCGTGATGCTGTGCGTACTATTGATGCAAGCTTAGTGCCGGAGGAACTTCTAAGTTCTGCTGCTAGTGCATGGGATGAAGCGGTAATACTGGGTGAGAAACACGGTGTGCGAAATTCACAAGCGACGGTGCTTGCGCCAACTGGCACTATCGGCTTTATGATGGACTGTGATACGACAGGTATTGAACCAGATTTTAGCTTAACAAAATTCAAGACACTTGTTGGCGGCGGTTCAATGGTGATTGTCAATCAAACCATTCCTCGAGCATTGAAAACTTTGGGTTATAGCAAAAAAGAAGCTAAAGAAATTGTCGACTACATTCATGAGAATAATGGCTCTGTCAGTGGAGCACCACATCTAAAGAAAGAGCATTATGATGTGTTTGCCTGTGCAGTTGGCGAAAACCCAATTCACTATATGGGACACGTAAAAATGATGGGCGCAGTGCAACCATTCCTTTCTGGCGCGATTTCAAAAACCGTAAATATGCCAGAAGAGGTAACGGTCGAAGATGTTGAGCAACTTCATATGGACTCTTGGAAGCTTGGCCTGAAGGCAGTCGCGATTTATCGAGATAACAGTAAGGCATGGCAACCGCTTAGCGACAAAAAGGATGAAAAGAAGGAAGAGGGTGATTCGACTGCCGCTCAGGTGAAGACTGAAACAAAAGTAGTGCGAGCAGTGATGCGAAATGAACTGCCGCGTAAGCGAAACTCAAAAACGTTTAGCTTCTATGTCGCAGACCTTCACGGACATTTTACAGTTGGTGAATATAAAGACGGTAGTCCAGGCGAAATCTTTATTCAAGTGGCAAAAATGGGCTCAACGCTTGCTGGTGTCATGGAGTCATTTGGTCGCTCAGTAAGCTACGGCTTACAGTATGGCGTACCATTGAAGGCATTTGTAAAAGGATTGAGTAACACGAGCTTTGCACCATTTGGCGCGACTGATGATCCGGAAATCAAGACAGCAAGTTCAATTATTGATTATGTCTTCCGACGCCTTGCACTTGAATATCTCAGTATTGATGATCGGCTTGAGCTGGGGCTAGCAAACATTGAAGATTTAGAAAAAGAGATGGCAAGCCAACAGGCAAGCTTACTTGAAGAAGCAAAAGCGCCTATTCAGAATGAGCATATCGAGCAGGAAGAAGTTGTGAAAGAGCAAAATGTTGCTTCGTCAGCTTCTGTGAAGGCAGCAGCAACTTCAGATAGCAGCGCACCACTTTGCAGCAACTGCGGTAATATTACTCAGCGTTCAGGTAGTTGCTATGTCTGCACTGCGTGCGGTTCAACAACTGGCTGTAGCTAAGCATAAATGGTATGCTAAAAGCGTGAAAACGTACGTAATTTACAAAGACGCAAGTGATCATGCCCGAGCGGTTATTGATTACTTGCGTGATTTTAAAAGACAAACGGGAAAAACATTAAATATTGTTGATCCTGAATCGCCAGAAGGTGCTTCATTGTGTCGAGCATATGATGTAGTAGAGTATCCTACGGTTTTAACAACAGATAATAATGGAGTAATGCAGCAAATGTGGCGGGGGCTTCCGCTGCCAACAATAAGTGAGATTAGTTATTATGTGGAATAAGATAAGAGACGTTTTTCATAAAAAAGAAGATACTAAAAAAGCTGATAAATGGATTTTTGGTACAATGTTGGCTTTTGGTATCATCGCCCTTTTTGCTGCATTAGTTTTATCTGTCGAAGAGTTTCATTTGCTGAAAAATCCAGATGCTCAGCTGAGTTGTAGTTTTAATCTCATTTTTAATTGTGCGACTGTCATGCAAACCTGGCAGGCTTCTGTATTTGGCTTCCCGAATATGTTTATTGGACTTATGGCGTTTCCTGTAGTGATAATGACTGCTGTTTTAGGTTTATCTCAAGTCAAGCTTCCTCGTTGGTTTTGGATGGCGGCAAATCTTGGCTTTTTAGCCAGCGCACTGTTTGCCTACTGGCTCTTTTTTCAAAGTGTTTATGCTATCGAGACGCTCTGTCCATGGTGTTTAGCAGTAACTGTTTCAACGACATTTATTCTCGCAACGATTACGCATTATACGATTCGAGAAAACACTTTTGGGCTTGATAAAAAGACGCACAAACAGCTTATAAATCTTCAGCAAAAAGACTATGGAAAACTCTTAACTGCAGCATGGCTAGCACTCCTTGTTTTACTTGTTTTCTTAAAGTTTGGCGATAGTTTATTTGCATAGATAAAAAAACAGGGGTAAAATAAGAAAGTAAATGCGCTTCATCATTGAGATGAATGAGTGGCTATCACCCACGAAGCAGCGGGAAGAACGTTTAAAGAAACAAATAGAACCCGACGAAATCAGCTCGTTAGACTGAATAATAAAGCGCTAAAAGAATCACTTCTTTTGGAAGTCAGATGGTACCTCCCTATATTGGGATCTGGCAGACAAAAGAGGTGACTTTTAATTTTAAGGAGTTTAAGAAAATGAAGTTTAAATCAGGGGCTCGTCGGCGGGCGAAAGAATATGAAAAAGCGCTCGTTAAACAATGGAAGAAAAATAAGACATTTGAAAAATCTGTAGAACAACGACCAGTTGATAATAGTTATGTATTTTATGATGGCCCACCATTTATTACTGGTGTTCCTCATCATGGAACACTGTTAAGCTCTATTGTTAAAGATGCGGTTCCGCGTTATCAGGCGATGAAAGGTAAGCGCGTTGAACGTGTGTGGGGCTGGGATTGTCATGGTCTACCCGCAGAGGTGTTTACAGAACGAAAACTTGGTATCAAAGATAAGCGTGAAATCGGCACAAAAATTAGTCTTGAAAAGTATATTGTGACAGCTCGAGAGAATATGATTCAAACAAGTGCATTATGGGAAGACACGATTGATCGTATTGGCCGATGGGTTGATTTTAAGGGCGCTTATAAAACCATGAACAAAGAATACATGGAAAGTATTTGGTGGGCGTTTAAAAAACTTTATGAAAAAGGCAAAATCTATGAAGGTGAGCGAGTTTTAATGTATTGTACGCGTGATGCCACCCCAATCTCTAAAGCTGAAGTTGCGATGGATAATAGTTATCAGGAAGTAACCGACCCGAGCGCATATGTAAAATTTAAGTTAAAAGATAAAGATGAATATCTTCTTGTTTGGACAACCACACCATGGACACTGAGCGCTAATACGGCGATTGCGGTTGGTGCGGACATTGTGTATGCGAAAGTGAAGGTTGGTGATGAAGTATTTATTCTTGCGAAAGATCGACTTGGGGTGGTTTTACAAGACGAAAAACATCAGCCAATAAAATACGAATTACTAGAACTTCTTAATGGAAGTGAAATTGCTGATGAGCATTATGAACCATTATTTAGTGCAAAGTTAACTAAAAATGCGTATAAAATTTGGGCAGAGGATTTTGTGAACACGGAAGACGGAACGGGCATTGTTCATATTGCACCGGCATATGGTGAGGATGATTATGAAATGAGCAAAAGGCGTGATATTCCACTGCTTATGACGACCAATGAAGAGGGAGAATATCTTGAGGGTGACTGGAAAGATAAAAATGTTTGGGAAGTAAATAAGCAAATTGCAAAGACACTTCGTGAGCAGGGTGTTGTGTGGAAGGTTGATTATATTCGTCATAGCTACCCACACTGTCATCGTTGCGGGACAAAGCTGATGTATCGTGCCCATCCAAGTTGGTTTATGGATATTGATAGTCAGCGTACAGAAATGCTCGAACAGAATGGTGAGAATATTAACTGGTTTCCTCCGCATGTTAAACATGGTCGATTCGAAAAAAATATTGAACAAGCACCAGACTGGAACTTAAGCCGTGATCGTTTTTGGGCAACGGCAATGCCAGTTTGGAAAGGTAAGGATAAAAATGGAAAAGAACATATTAAAGTCATTGGCAGTTATGAAGAGCTAAAACAATTAAGTGGTGTGGAGTTAGAAGATTATCACCGACCGTGGGTTGATGATATTACTTTCAAAATCGATGGAGTGGAATATAAGCGTATTGATAAAGTGATTGATGGTTGGTTTGAGTCGGGCAGTATGCCCTTTGCACAGTTTCATTATCCGTTTGAAAATGTAGAAAAGTTCGAAAATAGTTTCCCGGGTGACTTCATTGTGGAGTATATTGGACAGGTTCGTGCATGGTTTTATTATATGCATGCTATTAGTGTTGGTCTTTTTGGTACGAACTCATTTAGGAATGTTATTGTTACAGGGACATTGGCTGGTAATGATGGACGGAAAATGAGTAAGAGTTACGGAAACTATACCGATCCAAACGAACTCATGGATCAATATTCAGCTGATAGCTTACGCTTTTTGCTACTTAGCTCCCCCGTGCTTGCGGGTGAAGATTTTTCTTTACAGGACAAAGATGTGAGTGATGTAGCGCGAAAGCTTTCAATGATTTGGAATATGTATGATTTCTTTACGATGTATGCTGAAGTTGATGGCTGGGAGTGGGATGGTGAACTGAAGCACCCTAAAGAATTTAATAATCCGCTTGATGAGTGGATTATCGGTCGGATGCATCAGCTTGTGCAAGAAATTGAAAGACATATGGATGCTTACGACATTCCAAATGCCACGAAACCAATAATTCCATTCATCGAAGATGCGAGTAATTGGTATGTTCGCCGAAGTCGTCGTCGTTTCTGGAAGAGCGGTGATAGTGCTGATAAGAATGATGCATACCAGACGCTTCATTATGTACTGACCTATCTTAGTAAAATTATCGCGCCGTTCACACCGTTTTTAGCAGAGGAGCTTTATCAAAAGCTAACTGGCGGCGAAAGCGTACATCTACTTGATTGGCCTAAAACAGGGCATATCAACGAATTGGTGCTAAAAGATATGGCGATTGGTCGTGAGTATGTGAATGAAGGTTTGAGTATTCGGGCAAAAAATCAACTGAAAGTTCGTCAGCCGCTTACAAGTGTTACTGTGCCGCAACTTGGTGAATTTGTTGATTTTGAAAATATCTTGAAGGAAGAGCTGAATGTTAAAGAAGTAAAAAAAGGTGATAAATTGGAGCTTGATGTAACAATCACTCCTGAGCTTCATCGAGAAGGTTTAGTGCGTGAAGTGATTCGCCATATACAAAATGCACGTAAAAAAGCGGGGCTGAATGTTGATGATCGAATTAAACTTAGCTTAAAAGCTAGTGGTGCTTTGGAGCATGCGATTGAGGAGCATCAACAAACAATTCTCACCGAGACACTAGCAGAATCTTTAAATAAAAGTGAGTATTCTTACGCTGTCAAAGTAGAAATAGAAGATCAGAAACTGGTGTTGAGTCTTGAAAAAATTGCATAAATTTGGTTAAGTTGTGCTATAATTCTTCATAAAGTTAATTAATTTTTGGTAGGTGGGGACTAGTTGCGAGGAGGTCCTTTGTGCGAGTATTACATAAAATTGATAAAAAATTATTCTTTGCTGTAGCAGTGTTAATGCTAGCGGTCCAGTTGATTGTGTCACCGATAGCAAATGCAGCGCATATTTATAACAGTACAAATGAATTAAATAAAAACAAACAAACCCCTGGGCGCATAGGACAAACGGCTCCGTATGTAGATTTTGTTAGTAATACTAGTGATTCAGTTTCATTGAGGTTCTTTAATCATGCTTCCGGGTTAGCATTCTTTGAAGTGCGACGCGATGGTGTAGCTACTGGAACCACTCCTCATCCGGTGGTTACGGGTGATACAATCCACACAGAGGGAGTTAGCGTTACTAGTGGAGCAACAGTAGATAGGACATTTACTGGCTTGTCTGAAAAAATTGAAATAAGACTGGCTTTAGGCGGAGAACGGGATTGGGATTTTGACTGGACTCGCTTTGATGTTGCACCTTCAATTACACCATGTGTAACCAGTTCGACTATCCATACTGATAATCTTACAACTTGGGATTTGAGTCAGACTCGCGCTACTGGACATAATGAACTGGCTACAGATGGAGTGCGCGTTTGGACAGAAGGGGCTACTTCTACGGATAAGGCTGCCGGGTACTTAAGTACTAATTTCGCACTCATAAATGCTGGTATACCAAACATTGAATTTGCAAGTTATACTGGCGGTCGTCCTAGCCTTCAACTTGGCATTGATACCAATGCGGATGGTATTCGGGACGCATACCTCGTTTATGAGCCGTGGGCATATGGAGAAGGTAATTATTGGGCTACTGCGTACCTTGGTGTTCCAGCTGGCATGGGTTACGCGAGCTTCGGCACACTCAATGACTTCTTAGCGGCAAATCCATCCGCACGTATTATGGAGGTGGGTTATTCGCTTGGTTCCGGCGTAATGGGCGACGCTATAATTAGTAAGTTAACCGCTGGCTGCGTAGAGTATACATTTGCGTCGCCAGTGACTACCCCTCCAGCTCAGCCTGATAATAATCTGGGAGTAGGTGGTGGTTCTGGGGGAGGCAGTAGCTCTTCATTAGTGACTAGCACTCCAGCGATAACACCAGTTGCTGGTACTGCGGCTTTTAATCCTATATTTAATGTTGATTTTGCTGGAACAGCGAACAACACTGAAGGTGATGTCTTGGGAACAGCAAAAGAGAATAACTCTGCTACTAAAGCAGCTCAAACAAATATTCCTGGTGTCGATAAAGAAGGAAAAATTCTTGGCTTAAGGTGGTATTGGTGGTTAGCTATTTTGGCTGGAGTTGCTTCAGGTCTTTGGTGGCTATTTGCGGTGCTTCGTCGGCGCAAAGAGCAAGAAGAAGCCTAAAAGTTTTAAAGAGTAAAATCATGGCTTTTAAAGTGGTATACTATTAACAGTTGTGAAAGTAAAAAATAAAAAACAACTTACAAAAATAAAAAAGCCGCTCAAAAAAACGCTGATTCCTCATAAAGTGAACCAGTACAGACCGTATCTTATTCGGCGGAGTGGTATTGCGGTTGTTGTGGCGCTGGTTTTTGGTTTACAGATTGTTTATAGCTATTTCACCACTGGTAATGTGGCGATTTTAGGGCAAACCTCAAGTGTAAGTGTAAGTGAACTGTTAAAAGAGGTGAATAAGCAACGAAAAGCTGAAGGGATAACTGAACTGAAGCTAGATAGTAAATTGAATGAAGCTGCGTTTATGAAAGCCCAAGATATGCTTACAAAGGGCTATTGGGCGCATGAATCACCCGATGGCGTGCAGCCGTGGCAGTGGTTTGCCAAAGCAGAGTATAGCTATGATATTGCTGGCGAAAACTTGGCTAAAAACTTCACTTCATCAAGAGCTGCGGTGAACGCCTGGATGCATTCAACAGACCACAAAGCGAATATTCTTAACAAAAAATATGAAGATGCTGGGTTTGCAGTAGTTAGTGGGCAACTTGGTGGCGAAGAAACCACACTCATTGTTTCACTTTATGGTTCAAAAGTGGATAATGCTGGAGTTGCAGGTGTGAATAACGAAGAACAGACTTTCAGCCAAGCAGCAATTGGTTCAGCGAATCCACTCACAAACTTCGGTAGTACTCTACAAACACTTAACCCGGCGGCACTTGGTGGTATTGTCATATTCCTTCTTGGCTTCTTGGTGACGCTTGTTGCGCATCTGAATCGTCACAAGTTACCTCTGAAAATGAGAAAAAGCTGGCGACGTCACCATGGGTTATATAAAGCTGGAATATTTCTTTGCCTTGCGCTAATTCTTTTCTTGAGTGCAATTGGTGGACAAATTTAACGCCATCAATCATTGACAATTTTATACTATTAAAGTATAATTAACACTGTACCTTAACAGATTCCTACAACTTATTCTATTGTTTTGTATTTGAGGGTGGCGTTTTGGGGCTAATTTTTAGCAGTAAAACGCCGTTCTCGAGTCAGCAAGTAAGTCCCCGCTCTAGATGAGTGGATAAAGGCACGCTTGCAAAGCAATAGAAGGGATTGAGTCTTATGACGATACACTTGCTTGATACCCCGCTTCCCACCCAGCTCACCAACCTCTCCACCTGGTCCGACCAGGTGGGCTGGAAGCTCCCCAAGCAGTGGTTCGATGACGTCGATACCACCCCCAGCGACCTCGCTGGCGGGCTGGTCATCGACGTCATGTACCCCATCCTGCCCGCAAAGGGCAGGGGAGGAGCCAAGCTCACCAGCGTCCAACGGACGTTCGATGAGCTGTGGAGCGTCGGCGCCAGCCGCCAGCCAGGTAGTTGGCGCTGGCCCAGCCTCAAGAGCGACACCAAGCACCTGAGGCTGCTCGACGGGATCGACTACGAGCCCGGTCTCCACCGGGCAACGATCGATCTCGGTGCCCACAAGGGCAAGGCACCCGTCGACGTCCGCGGTGCGGACTCGGCAGGTGCGGAGATCCTGGCAGCGGCAGCTCACTTCCCGGAGTGGGTACGAGCCATGAACGGCGGGGACATCCCCTACGTCTGGCTGCCCGCCTACCAGGCTAGTGTCGATGGCCTCGACCCCTGGCGGGCCGTGCCGTACCTCGACTGGAGCCAGTCCGGCCGCGAGGCCGAGCTCAATGCCCGCTGGGTCGGCCTTGCCACTCGGAACTGGGCGTGCCCGGTTCGTCGGGAGTCGTAGTACTGGGAACTTGGTTCCCTTGGGGCTGGGGAGCCTTGGGTTTTTTAATCCTTGGTTCTCCAGCCCCGCAGGGGCGCGAAATTTCGCGCCCCTTTTTCAATTGGGCTGAAACAGCGAGCGTCCACCTCTTTACATCTTATTTGACATCTGTTACAATCTACCTCTGAAGTCAATAATATTATAAGGAAGAGGAAAATGACGAAAGCAGTCGTGAAGATAGGCGGCAAGCAATATATTGTCGCTGAAAAAGAGACCCTCTTGGTGGACCGCCTCCAAGATGGCACAAAAGAGCTCACGCTTGATGCACTGCTCACCTTTGACGGTAAAACGACAAAAGTGGGTACGCCAACCGTGAAAGGTGTGAAAGTAAACGCAAAGGTGATTGAACCGGAAGTAAAAGGTGAAAAACTTCGCATTATTCGCTATAAATCGAAAAAGCGTGTTCATAAAGAAACTGGCCATCGCCAAAAGTATAGTAAAATTCAGATTACAGGAATCAAGTAGCAAAAGAAAACCTCGCCTAGAAACGCGAGGTTTTTTGATGGTAAAAAACTTTTCACGCACGTGCTACAATAAATGTATAAAGAGAGAGGGAATAAACACGCGTGAAAAATACCACAGTTATTGCGGTGACAAATCAAAAAGGGGGCGTCGGCAAAACAACGACAGCAGTTAATGTTGCCTATTATTTAGCAAAATCCGGTAAAAATGTACTTTTAGTAGATTTTGATCCGCAAGGAAATGCGACAAGCGGTCTTGGTTTTGAAAAGCAAAAGCTTAAAAATAGCGTTTTAGAAATTATTCAAGAAGGCGTGCCAGTTTCCGAAGTAGCTTTAAAGATGAAGCAGAAGAGACTTTCTCTGCTACCGGCAACGCCACATCTTGCGAATGCTGAAGTTGAGCTTGCAAAAGCTGAAAAGCGCTTTACGCGCTTGAGACAGGCGATCGAAAAGACTGATGAATATGATTTTGTGATTATTGATAGTCCGCCGTCGCTGAGCTTACTTACGGTGAATGCCCTGATTGCCGCGCAGTATGTTATGTTGCCCGTGCAAGCCGAATTTTATGCGCTGGAAGGCTTGGGTCAGCTGCTTGAAACAATGCAGCTGGTACGAAAGGGCATGAATCCGACACTTGAGCTCATTGGTGTGGTCATCACAATGTTTGACGGACGTACAACGCTTAGCTCTCAAGTAAGTGAAGAAGTGAAAAAGCACTTTCCAGGTAAAGTTTTCGAGACCATTATTCCGCGCAACATTCGTCTGGCGGAGGCACCGAGCCATGGTGTGCCCGTTGGTGCGTATGACAGATGGAGCAAAGGTGCAAGGGCGTATAAGGCGCTCACAAAGGAGGTGATGAACCGTGTCAGCTAAAGCAAAAAAGGGGCTGGGCAGAGGGTTTGACTCGCTGCTACCAACTGACTTGAATGAGGCATTTGACCCGACAGCTTTGCAAGATGAAAAAGTATCAGAACTGCGATATATAGCTATTTCTGAGATTGAGCCTGATGCCGACCAGCCGCGTCGTCATTTTGACGAAGAAGCACTAGAGGAATTGGCACTATCTGTAAAAGAACATGGTATTGTACAGCCACTTGTAGTGATTAGTAAGGGTAATACTTTCCAAATTGTGGCGGGCGAACGCCGTTGGCGAGCGGCAAAAAAGGCTGGGCTGGAAAAGGTGCCAGTATTGGTGCGAACACTAAGTGACCAACATAAACTCGAGCTTTCACTGATTGAAAACTTGCAGCGCCGTGATCTTAATCCGCTGGAAACAGCGACGGCATATTTGAAACTAAGAGATCAATTTAATCTGAAGCTAGAAGAGATGAGTACTCGGGTTGGTGGAAAGTCGCCAAGCGTGATTAGTAATGCACTCCGGCTTTTACAGCTGCCTGAAGACGCGAAAAAAGCGCTGGTTGAAAAGAAAATTTCAGAAGGGCATGCACGACAAATTCTGGCACTTGATAATGAAGATGCTAAGAAAGAACTTTTAAAGAGGATTATTAAAGAAAGATGGAGCGTACGTCAGGCAGAACGATTTGTCATTGGCTATAAGAAAGCTACTGGTGGAAGTGCGAAAAAAGCTTCGGCAGTGAAGCACACCAAAACAGAAACACCAACCACAAAAGCCTTGGCAAAAAAACTAAAAACAGAGGTGAGTATGAAGACAACCGCTAAGGGCGGGCAACTGATTATTCGTTTTAAAAATGATCAAGACTTAGAACGAATTGCGTCACTTCTTGGCTAAAATGTGCGTATTTTATCAAATGGAAAAAATCTAATTCCTACTGGACCAATAATATCCTCGTAAGGAATGGTGCCAAGTCCGCTTCGTGAGTCAAGGGAATAATCACCTGCACGGTGATCGCCCATGACAAATAACTCATCCTTTGGAACAACGGTGTCAACAATTTTGCTCGTATAAAATCCTGGCTCGCCATGGAACGCCTTATCTGGGTTAAATCCTTTCGGGTTTTCTTTGTTATATACAGTAACTAGGCCATTTTTAACGGTTACTCTCTCGCTAGGAAAGGCGATAACACGCTTGACGATGAATTCTTCGCCAGCGCCTGAAATATAGTGTGGATTTTTAAATACAATAATTTCTCCTCTGTTTGGGACATATTCCTTACCGCGTATGTGATCCCAGGTAACAGGTAGCTTGTTAACGATCAAGCGGTCATTTGTGTATAGGGTCTTTTCCATACTTGGACCATTAACATTAAAACTGCGAAAGATGAATGCGTTAATGAATAGCGTGCCAAGGATAACCAATACAATAAATGCAATAAGGTTGAGAATATCTTTTGATGCTGATTTTTTATTGATAGGCATAGCCCATTTAGCATACATCTATTCATGATAATTGTGCAAAAATAAATAAACATTATTGTTTACGAGAAGGGGCAAAATCGGGTATAGTAGAACTCGACATTCATGAATAGAAAAAGAACTTCAACAGATGGATTTATTTTACGGCGCCGACAACCTCAGCAAGTAACGGGCGGTGAGCGTCGCCAATTGGGAATCGATAATTTAGACGTTCCTTCGCAGTTTTTGAGTGAGAAGAAATCTCAACCCAACTCTCCTATTCTCAACAAACATTCGGGAAAATCTGCTGAAATTGGTATAAATAGAAGAGATATTGACGACTCACTGAAGGATATTGACTTAAATGAACCAAAGAAAAAGAAAAAAAGACACTTTAAGCCAAGTAAAAAAATCGTGAAGCGAATATTTATTACTTTATTCATTATCCTGGTATTGATTGGCGGCTATTTAGGTATTAAGGCGCTGATTGCCAGCGGACGTTTATTCAGTGGAAACCCTTTTGATTTATTTGGCCAGGGGCAACCTCTAAAAATGGATCAATTTGGGCGGAGTAATATTGTTTTATTTGGCACTTCTGAGGACGATGAGGGACATGATGGAGCCAGCCTGACTGACTCGATCTTAGTCATCAGTATTGATCAAAAGAAGAACAATGCTTTTATGTTCAGTGTGCCAAGAGACCTTTATGTTGACTATGGTGCGGCATGTAATAGCGGCTATGAAGGGAAGATTAACGAGGTGTATGCCTGTGCTCGTGGTAATAGCACTGATGATAAAGCAGAGCAACAGGGGCAACAAGCTTTGAGAGAAATGGTCGGGGAAGTATATGGTATGGATATACAATACGCGACAAAGGTAAACTACAAGGTGGTGCGTGAGTCTGTCGATGCAATTGGCGGAATTAATATTACAATTAACAGTCGTGATCCTCGCGGCGTACTTGACCGCAACTTTGACTGGAGATGTAACTATCAGTGCTATAAGGTGAAATACTCCAATGGTAAACATCATCTTAATGGGGAGCAGGCGTTGTTTCTGGCACAGGCTCGCGGCGAATCTCCGCCTACTTATGGATTTGAAGAGTCAAACTTTGATCGTGAGCGTAATCAGCAAAAAATAATTACAGCAATGCTAAAGAAAGCCAATAGTTCCAGTACACTTACTAATCCGGTTAAGGTGAGTAATCTAATTGATTCACTTGGCAATAATGTCCGAACGAATTTTGTAGCGGGAGAGGTAAAAACCCTTACTCGCCTTTCCAGAGATATTCAAGCTAGTACTATTCAAACTATTGACTTCTATAAAGAAGGAGAGGCAGTCTTTACGACAGGTACTATTGGTGGAATGAGTGTTGTTATGCCGGTTGCGGGAACGTTTAACTATAAAGATATTCATGCGTTGGTGCGGTCATATCAGGTTAGCGATGAAGCAGCAAAAGAGAATGCGAGCATTGAAGTTTTAAATGGCTCTGGCATATCGGGTGCGGCACAAAAGGAGGCGGAAAAGATTGAGAATGCCGGGCTAGTTGTATCGGAGGTTGGTAATGCACCAGCGGGGACGTATACAGGACTGTCAGTTTACTCTGCAAATAATAATAAATCAGCCACAAAGAAAAAACTCAGAAAAATTTTAGGTGTAAAAAGTATACAACCCTTATCGGGTGCGATACAGTCTGCAGCTGATTTTGTCATCATCGTCGGTCAATAGTATTTCTCCAATCTACTGCGCAAAAACGTGATATAATTGCTAGCATATATGGAGTTAATACGAACAGCTTCACGCAAGCGTTCTTTGCTTAGTGAAACAATTTATATTGTGCTTAACCTAGCTTTAGCGGCAATTGTATTGTTATTAATTTTGGGCTTTACTGAATCACCTATTTTGGCGTACGTCTTCATTATTTTAAGTAAATGGCGTGTTTTTGCGGTTCGTCCGCGTTTTTGGCTTGCTAATCTACAAACAAACTTACTTGATGCACTGGTCGGACTCAGTGTTGTTACATTGTTATGGCAGGCAACCGGTGCGTTACCATTACAAATTACTCTTACGGTACTCTATGCACTTTGGTTGATTGTTATTAAACCACTTTCCGGTCGTACAGCGATGGTATTTCAAGGTGGACTTGCACAATTTATTAGTATCACAGCACTTTTCATGGTTTCATATGCATGGCCGTCATTTTTTGTTGTTCTTGCTATGTGGCTTATTGGTTATGCTGCTGCACGACATGTACTGAGCGCATATGAAGAAGAAGATATAGGTTTACTTAGTCTGCTTTGGGGGTTGGTGGTTGCGCAACTTGGCTGGCTTGGTTACCACTGGGCTATTGCATATGCACTACCATTTACCAAGATATTATTCCCGGGAGCAGTGGTGCAAGTTCCGCAAATTGCGATTATCATTACGCTTGTTAGTTGGTTTGTGGAGAGAAGCTACTTCCTTTATCGTACAAAAGGGAAAATACAATCAAAAGATATTTGGTGGGTAGCTCTATTTATTGCAGTTATTCTATTTATTTTATTTTTACCAATATTCAATCAAGTATATGATCGATAACTGTTTATATAGGGGGCATTAATGGAAAAGGAGAAACAACAATCACATCTATTTGGAAAAACGGCTGCAATAGTATTTCTTTGTTTTATTGCCAGCTTCCTGGGGAGTTGGGTGTTTTTGAGCACGGGACTTGTAAAACAAGATGTCTCCCAAACGATTAATAATAATCGTGAGAATATCGTACTTCAAGAGGGTGAAGTGGTGGCCGATGTTGCAAAAAAAGTTTCACCAAGTGTCGTTTCAATAGTTGGAAAAGGTAATAATAGCGCTCAGGTTGGTGTGGCTATGTTACAACAACAAACGGCTGGCACAGGAATAATCATTAGCCAAAATGGATATATTATTACTAATAAGCATGTCCTTGAGGAATCCTCTGGGAATGTAAGCGTCGTACTTTCAGACGGTACTCGGTATGACAATGTAAAAAAGGTTGGTGAAGATCCGTTGAATGATATTGCATTTTTAAAGATTGGTAATGCTAAGGATCTTACTCCAGCTCGGTTTGGTAATTCTCGCAACGTAGATATTGGGCAAAAGGTAGTAGCAATTGGTAATGCATTGGGACAATTTAAGAATACGGTTACCTCGGGTATTATTTCCGGGATTGGTCGACCGGTCGTTGCGAGCGGTGGTAGCGGGGAGCAAGAGCGATTTGAGGGACTTTTACAGACAGATGCTGCTATTAATCCGGGTAATTCCGGCGGTCCACTGACAAATCTTGCAGGTGAGGTTATTGGTATAAATACGGCAGTTGCGGCTGATGCTCAAGGTATTGGTTTTGCAATCCCAATAAATATGGTCAAAGGACTTGCAAAAGGGGTGGTTGAGGGTGGTAAAATCGAGCGCCCATATCTCGGTGTACAGTATATTTCCATTACCCCTGAAGTTACTGAAGAATTCGATCTTAGTGTTAAGAGTGGTGCTTTTGTATATGGTGCTGATGGCAACAATGCGGTTGTATCTGATGGTCCGGCAGCTAAAGCGGGTATACGTAATCGAGATATCATCACGAAAGTAAATGATATGTCAGTGAATGAAAAGAACAGCCTTGCTGGTCTTCTCGTAGAATTTTCTCCTGGTGATAAAGTGAATCTTACTATTCTTCGTGAGGGTCAACAGCGAACTGTTGAGGTTACACTAGGCCAGCTCAACAGGTAGTTTTTCAAAGACAATAATAAAACCCTGCTTTTTATATAAAGAAAACCCACACTTCTTCGCAAAATCAATGATTGCTTTGTGTTGTCGCGGATCAGCTTCCAGCAAAAGAAAACCATGTTTTTGTAGTTTTTCTTGAGTTTGAATAATAAGTTTCCTAATAAGTTTGAGACCGTTATTCTCAGCAAAGAGTGCTAATGAAGGCTCACATTGAGTCTCTAGTGAAGTCTGCCACGTTTCATCAACATATGGTAGATTCGCTAAAATAGCATCATATTTTTTCGCAGTATTTGATAAAAGGTCAGATTCAAAAAAGATAACAGGTACCTTTAGTTTCATGGCATTTTGTGTAGCAACCTCAAGAGCCTTCTTGCTGATATCGCAAGCTTCAAGGGAGGAGTGTGGTAGCTCTAAAGCAGCAGTAATAGCTAAGGCACCAGAACCTGTGCCAACATCAAGGATATATTGTGGTGGTTGTGGTAATGCTTTTACTATTTCTATAATTACCTCGCTTTCAGGGCGAGGGATGAGCACATTCTTGTTAACTATAAAATCTCTACCATAAAACTCTTTGAAGCCGCGAATATAAGCCAGTGGTTCATGATTCAAGCGTCTCTCAAAGGCTTCTTTCGCAGTATCTTCAGGGATTTCCTCGTCACTATGAGTAATCAGCCATTCTCGACTGGTGTCAAGCGCATCACATAAGAGCAACTCAGCATCTAATCGCGCTGAATCTATGCCAGACTTTTTTGCTAGCTGACTGGCTTCTTCTAGCCATGTTTTAATTTTTGTTTTCGATACCTTCGGCTTTGAGTTCGCGTTCATAGGTGAGTAGTTTATTAATTAAATCTTGAATGTCACCGTCAAGGGCGGCAGGGAGGTTGCTGCGGCTATAGTTAATACGATGGTCAGTAATACGGTCTTGCGGAAAATTATAAGTACGGATTTTTTCGCTACGATCGCCTGAACCAATAAGGCTTTTGCGTTCAGCTGAAAGTTTAGCTTGTTCTTTTTCGATTTGCATCTGAAGCAAGCGAGAACGCAATACTTTCATGGCTTTGTCTTTATTCTTAATTTGCGATTTTTCATCCTGGTTTGCAACCACTAAGCCTGTTGGTAGGTGGGTGATACGAATAGCACTATCTGTCGTGTTGACACTTTGCCCACCATGTCCGCTGGCGCGAAAGGTATCAATTCGCAGATCACTCGGATTAATTTCTATATCCTTTTCTTCTGCTTCTGGTAGCACAGCAACGGTGACAGTGCTGGTGTGTACGCGCCCCTGACTTTCGGTTACCGGAATACGTTGTACACGATGCACGCCACTCTCAAACTTTAGCTTAGAATAAGGAGCATCGCCTTTGACGGCAAAAATAACTTCTTTATAGCCCCCAACTTCAGAAGGACTATCGCTTAACAGCTCAGTTTTTAGTCCATTTTGCTCGCAATAACGCATGTACATTCTTAAAAGCTCGCCAGCGAATAAGCTTGCTTCATCACCACCTGCGCCAGCGCGAATTTCGATGATAATATCTTTTTCATCATTTGGATCTTTTGGTGTGAGCATGACAAAAAGCTCTTCATCAAGCACCTCAATGTACTTTTCCAGAGCAGGAATTTCTTCTTTAGCAAGCTCTGCCAGCTCATCACTGCCATTAGAAAGCTCTTTGGCTTCAGCGAGCTGTTTTTGCAGGCGTTCTTTTTCATTAACTCGCTCTAAAATGTTTTCAAGTTCAGTTAGACGCTTATTTTTTCTCGTAAAATCTGCATCAGCATAGGCATCTGGACGCGACAAAAAAGCCTCAAGTTCTTGCTTTTCTTTTTCAAGCTGGCTGGCGTTGAGGTGTAATTGTGCCATTATTGTGCCCCCGGAGTTGACGTTTCCGCCCGTAGTTATTTATCTTTTTCAGTTTCTTTTTTCTCAGCACGAACCTGCGCTTTTTTTGCCTTGTTAGCAAGCGCAGCTTTTCGCTGCTCAGCTTTTGCAAATTTCGCCTTAAAACGATCAACACGGCCTTCGGTGTCGATAATCTTTTCTTCGCCAGTGAAGAATGGATGAGACGCGCTTGAAATGTGAATCTTCACGAGCGGATATTCGTTACCATCCTCCCATTTAATGGTGTCATCTGTTTGTGTAGTTGATTGCGTTAAAAATGAGAAGCCAGCCTGGTCGTCTTGAAAAACAACGGGGCGATAGTTTGTGGGGTGTAAATCTTTTTTCATAATCTCGAGCTATTGTATCTGTTTTTATAGAGAAAGTCAAAGGGGAGTAATTTAAAAAAGCTGGAGCGAAAAATAAGTCGCTGCCAGCTAAAAAGGAACCTAACCCCCGCAAACTCCTTTGATCATCGGTGCCAAAGGATTTGTGAATGTATAGCTTTTATCTTTTCTCCATAGCATTGAGGGGCTTGACGACTCTATCAACGCCAAGCAGTATGCTTATGATAGCGAGTGCCAGAAGAGACACCATCGCTATGAGCGAAACAAGGGAGAGAAGGGTGATCATGACTGCGAAGTTAAGACCATAAAACACATGGTCGATGGTCGCGTCAAGGCCAGGTCTTCCCTCATAGAGAATCTGAGCACTGTGATCATTACTGCTGATTGCCACACCCACTGCCACCAGCAAGAAGAACATGAATCCACTAGCTACGCTGAGCTTCTCAATCACTTTCCACCTCTCTGAGTAAGTTCAAGATTGCTACTACATTACAAGGAACAATTCCTTTTTAAATTATATCATTAAAATAATAAAAAAACAAGTATTTCGTGAACTTGAAAAAAGTTAGTAGTTAGTTGGGTGAAATTTTTCACCCAACTAACTTTATTTAAGAATCTATTACTTGGTCTCCTCCCAGTCCTAAATCTTCCTATTGAATTTTTCTTTCGGGTCGATTATCCAATGCGTCATAAACACTAAGGATAATCATCATCAATGCAAAAACGGGCCAGAGGAGTACCGTCCCAGCTATGATTAGGCATACCAATATACTGTCCACCATACTCTCTTTTTGAGAGAGTTGGTTATTGTGGTGAGTGACCCCGATTAAGGGGCGATTTGCTTCATATAGGTACAAGAACCCTATAAGGATGAATGGGATAAGGGCATAAGCGCCCCCCCACACTGGCCAATGAGCAAGTCCAGCGGCCAGAGAGTAGCCCATACTGCCCGCAATCACCAATGCCAAAAAAAGACCGTTCAGTATCTTACTAGCGAAAGGCAGCACGCATTTTCTCCTGTGTCCAAGTAATATTAAAGTACGACTCTCGTCTTCATCATATAACTAAAATATGAAGAAACAAATACCTTCCTTGAAGTAGAGAGGAACTATCTGGTATAATAGGCTCTGTAATATATTTATAATGACACAACTTGCGCGATAAACTTCTTAGAAAGATGTGCAAGTGAGGAAAAAAGGAGTAATAATCTATGGCAGTAACTGTCGATATTAAAGCTCTGCTTGAAGCAGGCGTTCACTTCGGTCACAAGACCAGCCGCTGGCATCCGAAAATGGCGCCATATATTCATAGTAAGCGGCAAGAGAACCATATTATTGATTTAACAAAAACAGTTAAAGGACTCAACGCTGCGCTACCTGTTATCACTGAAACAGTGGCGAAGGGCAGGCAAGTGCTTTTGGTTGGCACAAAGCGTCAAGCAAAAGATTTGGTGAAGAAAACTGCAGAGGAAGCAGGGCAGCCATATGTAAGCGAGCGCTGGCTTGGTGGAACGCTAACCAATGCTGCAACCATTGGCGGTCAAATCAAGCATCTAAAAAATCTCGAGCGGCGTATGAATAGTGGTGAGCTTGAGAATCGTTATAACAAACTTGAAGTACAGCGTTTTCAGGAGGAAATTGAGGACTTGAAATTAAAATATGGCGGCATTCAAGACATGAATGGCAAGCCAGGCATTGTGTTTGTAACTGATGTCATTACTGACGCGAATGCAGTGCGTGAAGCGAATAAGCTGAATATTCCGGTGGTGGCAATTGTTGATACGAATGCAAATCCTGAAAATATTGATTATGTCATCCCAGGAAACGACGATGCAATTAAAAGCATTCAGCTGATTTTAGAGTATGTGAAGCAAGCGGTTAACGAAGGTGCTGCGAAAAAGAAAGAGGAGGCGAAATAAATGAGCGTATCCTTAGATGATGTTAAAAAATTAAAAGAGCTGACTGGTGTTGGTTTGAGCGATGCGAAAAAAGCGCTCACTGAGGCTGATGGTAATTTTGATAAAGCACTTGAGGCAATGCGCAAAAAGGGCTTAACTCGGGCTGAGAAAAAAGGCGAGCGTGAAGCGCGAGAAGGGCTGGTTGATTCTTATGTTCATAGCAATCGAATCGGTGTTTTGGTTGAGGTGAATTGCGAAACAGATTTTGTGGCGCGAACGGATGATTTCAAAAGTTTGGTGCATGACATTGCGATGCATATTTCCGCTTCGTCGCCGGAATATATTTCAACCGACGATGTTTCAGGTGAAGAAAAAGAGCGCGTGACCAGTGAATTTTCTGAAAAAGCAAAAAATGAAGGCAAGCCCGAGGATATGATCAAGAAGATTGTTGGCGGGCAAGTGAAGAAATATTTTGCCGAAAAGACACTCCTTGAGCAGCCATTTATCAAAAATCCAGATCAAACTGTGGGCGATTTGGTAAAAGACCACATCGCACGCCTCGGCGAAAACATCGTGATTCGTCAAATCAAGCGAATTGAGCTTGGCGTAAGCGAATAAAAAACTTATCTCTGCTTGGAAAAAAGAAAAAAAGTGACCCCTGTTAATGCAGCGGTCATTTTTCATTTTAAACTTAACGGACTCGCTTCAAAAGCCGGTCCTTCTTTTTATGCCAAAATTTGCTACACTTATAGATATGTTTGATACAAAATCGTATGAAGATCGCATGGAACAGGCGATTACACATTTTCAAGAAGAACTAAAGAAAATTCGCACCGGTCGGGCGCACCCGAATATGCTTGATGGCATTATGGTTGAAGCGTATGGCGCGAAAATGCCACTGAATCAGGTGGCAAATATTACCGTACCAGAACCGCAGCTTTTGCAAGTAAATCCGTTCGATCAAGCAAATGTGCAGGCCGTTTCTGAAGCAATTCGAAATGAGCAATCACTTGGCTTTAATCCGAGTGATGACGGAAGAATTGTGCGCGTGCCAATTCCACAGCTCACTGAAGAACGACGTCATCAGATTGTGAAGCAGCTTGGTGACAAGGTGGAAGAT
This sequence comes from uncultured Candidatus Saccharibacteria bacterium, assembly GCA_964570845.1. Lineage (GTDB taxonomy): Bacteria > Patescibacteriota > Saccharimonadia > Saccharimonadales > Saccharimonadaceae > CAZLCC01. Next base: position 43,949 of record CAZMZB010000003.1, read on the forward strand.
TGCCGAATTGTGATTCGCAACGTTCGCCACGATGCCCTAAAAGATGCGAAAGCCAAGAAAGAATCAAAAGAGCTTTCAGATGATGATGTGAAGCGAGTGAATAAAACACTTGATGAGCTAGTGGCGGATTTTCAGAAGAAGATCGAGGATATTACTAGGACTAAAGAGAAAGAGATCCTAACAGTTTAATGAGCGAAGAAAGAAGAGTTCCACGGCATGTTGGTTATATTGTTGATGGTAACCGAAGATGGGCAAAAAAGCATGGCTTACCAAGCTATGAAGGGCACTTAGCAGGCTATAACACGCTTAAAGATATTTTGAGAGCGACGGTTGATGTGGGTGTGGAGTATGTTTCGCTTTATGCGTTTTCAACAGAGAACTGGAAGCGAGGCGAAGGCGAGACTAGCAGGCTTATGAAGTTGGCATTGCGCCTTTTTAAAACTGATTTAAATGAACTTATCGAAGAAGATATTCGCCTAAAAGTACTTGGAACAGATGAGGGCTTGAGTGAAGAGGTGCAGGAAGCGGCGAAAAAAGCTGAAGAAGCAACCGCTCACTGTAGACGAGCAACGGTGGCGTTATGTTTTAATTACGGCGGACAGCGAGAGATTGTTGATGCGGTGCGCACATTAATTGTTCAAGGGAAAAGTGCGGAAGAAATTACGGAAACGTTGATTCAAGATAATCTTTATGCCCCTGAGATTCCAGATATAGATATTGTTGTGCGGACAAGCGGTGAAGAGCGACTGAGTAATTTTATGCTCTGGCGCGTAGCATATAGCGAGATGATGTTTATTGAAAAATATTGGCCCGACATGACGAATGAAGACGTGGAAATTATTATTGATGAGTATAGTCGACGCTCAAGAAGATTTGGAGGATAGATGGATATTTTAGGAATTTTAGTCGGATTATTTTTACTTGTTGTTTTAGTGGTAGTTCACGAGCTTGGACATGCAATTGTGGCACGCCGGAACGGCGTGGTGGTAGAAGAGTTTGGTATTGGTTTTCCACCAAAAGCATGGGCAAAGAAGCTAAAAAACGGTGTTTTATTTAGTATTAACTGGCTGCCGCTTGGTGGTTTTGTGAAACTTCAAGGTGAAAATGACGCTGCCAAGAAGAAGGGCGATTATGGTGCTGCAAATTTGTGGGCAAAAACGAAGATTTTAATGGCGGGTGTGGCAATGAACTGGCTGGTTGCAGCAGGAATATTCACTGCTTTGGCGGTGACAGGTATGCCAAAGGTGCTTGAAAATCAGTTTATAGTGCCGAGTGATATGCAGGAAGTGAGTCAACCAGTAACGGTAAGTACCGTGGCGAAAGATTCACCAGCAAAAAAAGCTGGTTTGGAGGTTGGTGATGAGTTGCTGCGTTTTGGCGGACAACCCGTGCCTACCCCGCAGGCACTCATAAAGCTTACAGAGAAGCATAAAGGGGAAACAATTGAGATTATTTATAAAAGAGGTAGCAGTGAGGCGACGACTGAAGCAAAATTAAACGCAGAAAATAAAGGTGAAGGTTATTTGGGTGTTGGCTCAATACAAAGAACAGCTACGCGTTCTACATGGTCAGCACCAATTGTTGGTATTGGTACCGCAGCGCAGTTCACCGGCGCTACACTGGATGGTTTGGGAGATTTATTGGCCGGACTTGCAAAGGGGACAACATCACAGTTAAGTTCAGATGAAAAGGTACGAAGAGAAGGAAGTGAACAATTAAATGAAGCGAGTAATAGCGTGGCTGGTCCGGTGGGGATTTTAGGCGTTATCTTTCCTGCAGCAAAAGATGCTGGAATTACTTCTCTTTTACTCCTCACGGGTATTATATCGTTGACACTTGCGATTATGAATGCGTTGCCAATCCCTGCACTTGATGGTGGCAGGCTTTTCGTGACGCTGCTTTTTAAAATAATGAAGAAGCCTCTTAATAAAGATGTAGAAGAGAAGATTCATGGTACCGGGTTCGCCTTTCTTATTCTTTTAATAATTTTGATTACGGTAGCTGATATTGGAAAATTCTTTACCTAGTAAGCAAAAGATAGCTCACGCTATTTTGGTAGCAGCTTGGGTATTATTTGTATTCATTGCTACGCAAGTTGGTGTTCTTGTAATACTCTATGCGGCGAGAGAACTGGGCTTTTCTGTAAAATTGAACAATCAAGTACTTCCTGTTCTTATCGTGAATGCGACAGTCTATGCGTTGGCATTGGTGATTACGGTTGGCGTGCCACGTTTGGTGCGATTATTACCAAAGGAGTTATCGCTTAAGAAACTGATCGGTATAGAGAAACGTCCGTCAGTTGCTGATTTTGGTATGGCGGTAATTGCCTATATTGCTTATCTCGTGGTTTCTGCGATTGTTATGGTGCTTATCATGCAGATAATTTCTGGGTTTCAAGTTGATCAAGAACAGGAGCTTGGCTTTAAGTCGCTGACGAGCAGCTATGAATATATCTTGGCTTTTCTCGCCCTTGTCGTGATGGCACCATTGGCTGAGGAGCTACTTTTCAGAGGGTATCTTTTCGGTCGGCTACGTCATTTTATCTCATTCGTTCCCGCAACGATCATCACAAGTCTTTTGTTTGGTTTGGTGCATTGGCAGTGGAATGTTGGTGTCGATGTGTTTATCTTGAGTCTAGCGCTGTGCTATCTTCGGGAAAAAACAGGTAGCTTATGGGCAGCGATCTTTTTGCACAGCCTAAAAAATGGCATTGCATTCACACTGCTATTCATACTGCCAACATCATTTACATAGATTAATACCTTCTCTATAATAGCTAGTATGAAACGAAGTGTATTATTTTTAACTCCGCCAGCTCCGATGTATCACCGAGGGCTTTGATAGTTTTATAAAATAATACATACACTCAACATAAGCGGCCCTCGGGTCGTCTTTTATTTTATGTTGAAAACGTAGAGATTTAAAATGGAGACATTAGAGAGAAGAAAAGCCGAGGAAGAGCAGAAAGCACTCATTGAACAATATGTTGAAGAAACGATCGATTCGATTGTATTCGGTAACTTTTCAGTAAGAAGTTTGAGGAAATTTCATCAAGAAGTGAATGAGAGAAATCGGCAAATTGCGCACGGTGAATGTACAGAAGAGCTTGATACTGAGGCTTGGCAGCTTATGCATCAAGTGACCAAACACGTTATAAAAGCGGTTGGTACACAGCAAGGGCTTAATGTACAACGAGCGCATAGAAGTAGTATACGCCTAAGAAACTCTGTAGTAGAATAGGAGGCATTATGAGACTTTCAAAACTTTTCACAAAAACACGAAAAAATGCACCTGCAGATGAGGTGGCAAAAAATGCACAGCTTTTAATTCGGGCGGGGTTTATACACAAAGAAATGGCGGGGGTATATAGCCTTTTGCCGCTTGGGCAAAGGGTGCTTGAGAACATCGTCGGTATTATTAAAGAAGAGATGGATACCGTTGGTGGCATGCAGATGAAAACATCGTCGTTGCAGGCAAAGGAGGTTTGGGAGAAGACAGATCGATGGAATGATGAAATAGTTGATAATTGGTTTAAGACGAAGCTAAAAAACGGCACTGAGCTTGGGCTTTCTTTCACAAATGAAGAAGCGTATTCAAACATCGTAAAGAACTTTGTGAGTTCATATAAGGATTTGCCGATTTATCCCTATGATTTTAAGACGATTTTTCGTAACGAGCTTCGCAGTAAGTCGGGTATTATGCGAGGGCGAGAGTTTTATTGGAAGGCGCTTTATTCATTTTCTAAAGATGAGGCTGAACATAACGAATTTTATGAAAAAATGAAAGTTGCGTATAAGAATGTATTTGAACGTGTGGGGTTGGGTGATAAGACATACATCACCTTTGCATCAGGTGGAACATTTTCGAAATATTCTCATGAATTTCAGACAGTATCTGAAGCTGGTGAAGATATTATTTATATTGACGAAGACAAGGGTATTGCTATAAATAAGGAGGTATTCACCGACGAAGTGCTTGCGGATTTGGATATTGATAAGACAAAATTGATTGAACAGAGAGCAATTGAAGTCGGTAACATTTTCTCTCTTGGACACAAGTTTTCGGAGCCATTTAATTTGGTGTATACAGATATGGATGGAACTGAAAAAGCAGTATTTATGGGTTCGTATGGCATTGGCGTGACACGTTTAATGGGTACGATTGTCGAGCTACTCTCAGACGAGAAAGGCATTGTATGGCCTGAGAATATTGCGCCAGCAAAAGTCTATCTTGTGCGTATTGGTGAGGGTGAAGAAGTTGTAAAGCAGGCTGATGAGCTGTATAAACAGCTGGAAAATAAAGGTATTAGTGTGCTCTATGATGACCGGGATGAGCGACCAGGAGCAAAATTTGCTGATGCTGAGTTGATAGGGATACCATATCGAGTGACAGTGAGTGATCGTTTAGTCAAAGCTGGAGAATACGAATTGACGCAGCGTCAAAACGATGAAACAAAAACGTTGACGGCAGATTCTTTGTTTGATAAACTAGCTTGACCTGCGGTATCTCCAGTAGGCAATAGGTATTTTAGTTAGACGAAAATAAGAAATGATAAGTTAAAAAATATTATAAATTAAAGTAACTCTATTCAAAATGCTTTAGAGAGAAAGGAAAAGGTCGATTATGAAAAAACAATATCAGTTGACTATTGATGGAAAAAAGTCACTAGAAAAAGAGCTGGAAGAACTAAAGAGTCGACGTGGTGCAATCGCCAGTAAGATTGCTGACGCTCGTGACTACGGTGATTTAAGCGAGAATGCAGAATATGATGCTGCCCGGGAAGAACAAGGGCAGGTAGAGGGTCGTATTTCTGAGATTGAAGATATTTTACTTAACGCCAACCTTATCTCAAACAGAAAGTCATCAAAAGTAGCAGTGGGGAGTACGGTTGAGTTGAAAGCCGGGAAGAAGGTAGTTACTTATACACTCGTTGGCCCGGTTGAAGCTAATCCGCTTGAAGGAAAAATTTCAAATGAGTCACCAATCGGTGAAGCATTACTTGGTAAGAAAGCTGGCGAAAACTTCTCACTTGACACACCAAAAGGCAAAGTAAAATATGAGGTTGTTAAAATAAGTTAGATTATCAGCTTATTTTATATCAAAAACGCTGTCTTTTGAGGCAGCGTTTTCTCTATTTTTCTGCTATAGTATTAAGGAACTAAAGAAGAGAGATTTTTAAATGGCAACACTGAAAGAGCTTCGAGATGAGCGCTTGAGAAAATTAGAAGATCTAAAGAAGCTTGGTATTGACCCGTATCCTGCAACGGTGAAAAAGCGAACCCATACATCACTTGAGGCAAAAGATAGCTTCAAGTCTCTTGAGGGTCAGGAAATAACAATTGTTGGTCGTATTAAGAACATTCGTAAATTTGGCAAACTCGCCTTTATTGTTGTGGGCGATGGAGCGGGCTTTATGCAGCTTTTCATCAAAGATGGGATAATTCTACCACTTGATATAAAGAAAGGGCTTTTAAATATTCAACAAGTCAGCTTGCTTGACGCTGGTGATTTTGTTGAAGCGACCGGAAAATTAATTAAAACGCAGACAGATGAAATATCTGTTGAAGTAAAAGAGTTGCGACTGCTTGCGAAGAGCTTGCGACCACTACCAACCAAACAAGATGGTTTTACAAATAAAGAAGAGCGCTTACGCCGTCGATATGTTGATATAAATGTCAACCAAGAAGTAAGAGAACGATTTGAGAGGCGGAGTAAGTTTTGGCGTTCTACGAGAGAATTTTTGCAGGACAATGGGTTCATTGAAATAAATACTCCAGTTTTAGAACATACGACTGGTGGAGCGGATGCAACCCCATTTGTAACACACATGGATGTACTCGATCAGGATTTTTATCTACGAATTAGTCATGAACTGCCGCTTAAACGACTAATCGGTAGTGGATATGAAAGAGTGTATGATATTGGTCCACGGTTCAGGAATGAAAATTATTCTGATGAGCATTTGCCTGAACATGTGGCGATGGAATGGTATGCAGCCTACATGGATTGGCGTGATGGCATGAAGTTTATGACTGAAATGTATCGCTATGTTTTGAAAGAGACATTTGGTACACTGCAATTTAAGCTCAATAGATTTGAAGTTGATCTTGAGAAAGAGTGGGAAGAGTGGGATTATGCTGAAACAATCAAGAAGCATTATGGTCTTGATGTTTATAACTGCACCCTTGATGAGGTGAAAAAAGCGTTGCAGGATAATAAGCTTGAAGTTGCAGAAACTGAAAATAAGGTACGCGGAATCGATAAGCTTTGGAAGCATATTCGAAAAGATGTGGCTGGTCCTGTATGGCTCGTGAATACACCACTATTTATTAGCCCACTTGCGAAGATAAATCCAGATAACCCTAATACAGTGCAGCGCTTCCAGCCAGTTATTGCTGGTTCAGAGCTTGGCAATGGCTTTTCAGAGTTGAACGATCCGATAGATCAGCTGAATCGTTTTAAGGAGCAACAAAAGATGCGTGAAGCGGGTGATAAAGAAGCCATGATGCTTGATATTGATTTTGTTGAGATGCTTGAATATGGTATGCCGCCAGCATGTGGCTGGGGCTATAGCGAGCGTGTCTTTTGGATTTTCGAGGGCGTCACAGCTCGAGAGGGTGTGCCATTTCCGCAGCTTCGAAGAGAAACTGACGAAGTAACAAAATCTATTTACTCAGATATTGATCTATAGTTAGAATTTACCTTACAAAAGGTGCATAATGGAGGTATAGGTAAAAGGAGGAAGACTATGCCATATAATTCAACAAGTGATTTACCGGATAGTGTGAAGACTGTGTTGCCAGCACATGCGCAGGATATTTATAAGGAGGCGTTTAATAATGCTTGCGAGCAATATGACAAAGCTGAAAAACGGCGTGACAATGCGAGTCAGGAAGAAGTAGCACACCGTGTAGCGTGGGCTGCGGTAAAAAAGAAATATGAAAAAGGAAAAGATGGTAAATGGCACAAAAAGGACTAGAAAACGACTCTCTCACCATTATTGTCATTGCTGGCACTAGGCGTCAAGAGCGTCAATCTATTAAAGCTGCACACTATGTAGCTGAATATGGTCGTGCATTGCCGGATGTTGAAATTATTTTTGTTGATCCGAAAGACTATAACCTACCGGACGATGGAGTTGGTGGAGGAGCAAGCGATCCACGTTATACTGAGGTTGTAGAGAAGGCCGATGCGTTTTTTATCGTTACACCTGAATATAATCACAGTTTTCCAGGAAGCTTAAAGCGTCTGCTTGATAGTGAATACGATCTTTATCATCGTAAGCCGGTTGCCTTGGCTGGCGTGAGTAGTGGTCCGTGGGGAGGTGTTAGGGTGTGTGAGGCTTTGCTTCCGGTGTGTCATCGATTAGGACTTGTAAATATTCATTCAGAAGTATATTTTCCTGAGATTCAAAATACATTTGAAGAAAATGGCCACATTAAGGCTGAAAAACAAGACATTATCGATCAAAGCGTTCGCAATGCTTTCAAAGAGTTAATTTGGTTTGCCAAAGTTTTAAAGCAAGCTCGTACTCACATCTGAGATATATGCTACAGTAAAGCTAATGCTTAGTAACGAATGGCTAGCAACGCTTGTGATTCTCGCTGCTCTAATAGTTGGCTATTTGTTTGTGCAGCTGCCGATTGTGCGTAAAAGTTTTATTCCCGGATCGTTAGCGGCTGGCTTGTTACTTCTTGTTGCAGGACCACAGATTGCAGGGCAGTATTTCCCTGAATGGCAACTGTCACCAGCACTTTATTCGGTATGGAATCCACTGCCCGGCCAATTAATTAATGTTGTTTTTGCGTGTTTATTTTTAGCACAGCCACTCTTGCCTTTAAAGAAGATTTGGCGGCTTGCCGCGCCACAGGCTGCGTTTGGGCAAATGCTAGCTTGGGGGCAATATGCACTTGGCGGGCTTATCACCATGCTTGTGTTGATGCCATTGTTTAATGCGAATCCACTCAGTGCAACATTGATTGAAATTAGTTTTGAGGGTGGACATGGTACAGCGTCTGGTCTTGTGGACGTATTCGATAGAGCCAATTTCACCGAAGGGCACGAAATGGCAGTTGGTTTAGCAACACTGAGCTTAACAGCGGCAATTATTAGCGGTATGATTTTGGTGCACTGGGGAAAGCATAAAGGATATATTAAAAAACACGCCGGGCATAAAACACTTTCACAAATGGTATACCATCGCAGGATTATTCATCAGCTCCGCAAGCAAGGAGTGAGCTTGCGTGAGCACCTCACGCCAAAGCGCCTTGTCTCGCATCTTGTGCTTGTAGTTTTGGCAGTGTTTTTTGGATGGTTGATTTATCAAAGCTTGTTGATACTTGAAGATAATTTGTGGGGCAAAGCAGGACTGACTGTTTTTTATTATGTGCCAATGTTTCCTCTGTGTATGTTTGGTGGCATGTTGGCGCATCAAGTGTGGCGGCGACTTGGGCTGGTGACATCACGGCCAATTATCGAACTGATTAGTGCAGCTGCATTGAGTATTCTCATTACCACGGCAATTGCCACAATGTCGATTAACTATATTTCGCAGAACATAGAAACATTTCTCACACTTGCCGTAGTGGGAATTGTTTGGATTTTGTTGGCGTTTTTATTCCTAGCACCACGAATGTTTCGAAAGCACTGGTTCCAGAACGGCATCGTTAACATGGCGCAATCAATGGGGCAGACGGCAACAGGTTTACTGTTTGTCAAAATGGTTGATCCGAAGGATAAAACAGATGCGATTGAAAGCTTTGGCTATAAGCAGCTAATGTTCGAGCCATTTGTTGGTGGGGGAATTATCACGGCACTCTCAATTCCTGTATTGGTTATTTTGGGGTTACCGTTTTTCACTCTTAGTGCGCTTGTCATCTGTATCTTTTGGATGATATTGGGATTGATATATTTTAGTAAGATGTAGCTCACTAACAGATGGTATAATAGAGCTAAGGAGATTTTTGCTCAAAAGTACTAGCAAAGTTGATCGTTCGGGCGCGTATATAGCGCGTAAAATTGCACTGGATTATTTAAAGCAACATAGTGCCGAAGAAGTCTATTGTTATGTTGCGTATGCAATCGGATATGATCAGCCGCTTGAAGCGACTGTGAGAATTGACGGTGAGCAACAGGCGGTGAAGGGATATGACTTGTCGCCGCGTGGAATTATTGAGTTTTTAGATCTTGAAAAATCGCAATATGAACAAACAGCGAGATATGGGCATTTCGGGCACGCAGATTTTGCGTGGGAGAAGTAGTGCTTTAGGTAGCTTTTGGCTTTTTCTTTTCTTTGCGTTTGTTTTGACCTTTTGCCATAAGAAACCTTTCTTGGTTAACGTCTTTTTATCATAAGTTTTAGATTTGAAATGTAATGAAGGGGATTTACTTGCTTGTTTTTTCTTAAATAGGCGAGATGAACCTCAATAAAGGGCAAGCGATTGCTTGGATATTCGTCTGCATTAGGACTATAGGTGCTTTCGGTAATCATTGTTTTATCAGACTCAAGCGCCTCTAGTTGTTCAATGATCTCTTCAGTAGTCATAACTCCATTATCCTCTTTATTTGAAATAAAGCCAATTAAACAGAGTGGGGGAGTGGTCATATTTATTTAAGAATCGTTAAGCTTTTTGGAACAGTTTTATAGGACAGTGGGGTTTTAAATTTGCTGACTTCGCCGTCGTGTGAGATATTTACCTCCTTTTCGCCATGTGTTTTGACAACTACTTCTTTTGCTGAGAAGCTATCAAATTCATCTGCTTCGTGTAGTCGTCCTGTGGCCGTGTGAACAAAGATTTTGACGAGTGCGAAGCGGTTGTTGGCTTTTGTGATATATATTGAAAGCTTTCCTTCACAAAGCAACGTGCGATTGGTGAGAGCGAAATCACTAATTTTATAGGAGTTATTGCCGATGAAAATAAAAGGGGTGGTGAATGTCTTTTTGCCAAGCGTAACATCATAGGTTTTATAGCGAATGATGGCTTGCGCAATGCCAATTATTGCCGCGGGCCATTTACCAAGCTTATCCTCGGCTTCTTCACGAACTTTGAGAGAAGAAGGATAGAGTCCGAGACTTGAGTTATTAATAAAAACGGTATCATTCACCTTTGCAACGTCGATTTTCTGCTGCTTTGCTTTTTGCAGATTCGCAATTGCTTCATCAACATCTTGAGAAATATTTAAATCTTTTGTGAAGTGATTAAGCGTGCCACCGGGTAGTGGCGCTAAAACCGCTTTTGTGCCGACAACAATGCCCGACACGGCACTGATCGTACCATCGCCACCAATTGCCGCGATAATTTTGCCCTGACTCAAGAAAGGTTTCAGTTTCTTTTCAAAACCAGCGCCAATTTTAATATCTTTTTCAATTTCAATATTGTTTTTATGAAACTTCTTTTTTAGCTCGGTAAGGGATAGTGCACTGCCAGATTTTGAGTTGTGAACTAAAATTACTTTCATAACGTTGGCTTTATGTAGTGAATTATAACGAACAACCCGACAGCACCAAGCAGCCAGCCGCCGACCACATCAGTTGGATAGTGAGCGCCGAGGTAAATCCGCGAAATGCCAATTAAGAAAATCAATAAGCCAAGTGCAATTACAGCGACAATATTCCAAGGCCCTGGCAGATAAAGAAAAGCAAAATAGGCAAGAAGGCCATAGCTCACTATTGCGCCGGCGGCGTGTCCGCTTGGAAAGCTGAATGTGTCAAAGAACATATTGTTAACATAGTCTGTTTCCGGTCTGTCTCGTTTTAAAAATGCTTTGAGAACACTACAAACACCAAATGTAATCGCTGCGACACTTCCGGCAAGAATAAGTTTTTCGTTTGTCTTGTAAAAACCATAGACAGCGACAGCAAGCGCGATACCAACAGTAAAAAAAGGCTGCCCAAGAAAGGTAGCAATCACCATAGGGATCTCCAGCCACTGCGGCCATGATTGAATAAATTGCGTCATCCCTGTATCAAAACGCGCCAACACACTCCTCATGTTTATAAGCATAGCAAAATCACGCTATACTAAAAAGCAATGTATATATCTGACGAGGAATTTTTGAAAATGATTGATGAGGCGTTTGCTTCGCTTCCTAAAAAATATACTAGCGTGATGAATAACGTGGCGATTGTATATGAAGATGAGCCGACAGAGATGCAACGGCAAAAAATGAGGCTTAGAGATAATCAGACGCTTTTCGGGCTTTATGAGGGGATTCCGATGTCGCAACGGGGAGCAGGATATAATCTAGTGTTACCGGATAAAATAACGATTTTTAAAAATCCTATCATACATAACAGCCGGGATATTGCAGATGTGAAAAAACAAGTTCGCCATACGCTATGGCATGAAATCGCCCATCACTTCGGACTGGATCACGATCAGATCCACAGGCTCGACGGAACGAACGCAACAGAGTAGAATAATATAAAAGCAATAATCTGGTGGGCAAGGATAATTAGTGTTGTGTCTGAGCAGAAAAATACCGGTGTAGAGAAAACAATACAAGAGTTGTTGGATCCAAGTTTCGAAGAAGCTGTACTTATAGGTCATGTCAGAAGAGTGAATAAGCTGTCGGAAAATGGTGATCTGGAAAAAGATGAGCTTGCGCGTCTAGTTCCGGCTTTTGATGAGGAGTGGCCATATCATGATGGTTTATTGCAAGCATATGGCAGGGTGACTTCAGTAGAAAGTGGTGAAAGTATATTGCTGAGCAGTGATGGTCAGCCGGTTGTTTCGTTTGGCTTTAGCTTAAACGAAACAGAGGGGGTTTGCAAAATAGGCTATTACTTAGGAGCGGTAGACCTGAAAGAAAATACAATAGAGGAAATTTTTTGGGCTGATGTCGATGAACTTCACATAGATACGTCAATGCGAATGGATGGAGTCAGAGCGACACACCTGCTAGGACATTTTTATCCCGATGCAATAGATGAAATTGATGAGAGATATTTTGAAGCCCAGTCTGATGTAGAGTTTGTTTTATCTTTACGTAATTTTTTGCTAGATCACAACAAAAGAGGTCATCCGCCCGAAGATGCTGATTCGGATGAAATAAGAACCTTACTAACGGAAACAATTAACCATCAAGTGCCACTTGCAACCACCGTACCGTGGAGCGTTGCGTTTAAGGGGATGTATTTTCCTGCCCGGCAAAATCTATTCACGGAAATTAAAGATGCGGAAGTAGAAGACGAATGGCAAAGACGACTTGCGCTTCCTGTTCGCATTGTCATGCTTCCTGAAGTAAAAACAGACGAAGCTGGGTATTCTCATATTAATCGGGATATATCCAGACCGGCAATTTCTCTCCATGTATATCCAATTTGCGAGTCGGAGAGTCCAGAGGGAGAGCTGATTACTGTTCCTATTACGGATGATTTAAGAATCGCTTCAAATATCGAAAATGTTGAAATGTTTGAAGACCTCGAAGATTATTAGCAAATCAGGTAGGCTGGTAGGGTGAGTAAAAAAAGTTTTCAGTTTGAAGTTTCAAAAAAACTTGACGGTGCTTTAGCGCGAACGAGCGTGATCTCGACGCCACATGGTGAAATAAAGACACCGGTATTTATTCCTGTTGGCACACAGGCGACACTCAAAGGGCTGACGCCAGAGCAGCTTGAATCAACAGGGGCGCAAGCGGTTTTGGCGAATGCCTACCATCTTTATTTACGCCCTGGATCAGGGGTGATTGATAACGCTGGCGGTTTAGGAAAGTTTATGAACTGGCAAAAACCGACATTCACTGACAGCGGTGGTTTTCAAGTAATGAGTTTGGGGGTTGGATTTAAGAAGATTGTCGACATGCAGGGCGATCAGCCACTTGAAAAAAAAGAAAAGCTAGCATGGATTGATGATGATGGCGTTACCTTTAAATCTCATTTAGATGGCAGTAAACATCGTTTCACGGCAGAAAAATCGATGCAGATTCAACACGAAATTGGTGCGGATATCATCTTTGCGTTTGATGAGCTCACCACATTGCAGCACAGTCGAGATTATCAAATCGAATCACTTGATAAACGAACACACCCCTGGGCAGAACGTAGTTTAGCTGAGCATAAAAGACTAACCGAGAAACAAAAAAATAAGCCATACCAAGCATTATTTGGAGTTGTTCAAGGGGCACAATATGAGGATCTACGACGTCAGTCCGCGCGATTTTTAGCCAATCTTGATTTTGACGGATTTGGACTCGGCGGTGCGTTCAAAAAGGAACAACTTGGCGAAGCGGTACGCTGGATGTGCGAGGAATTACCGGAAAAGAAACCGCGTCATATGCTTGGTATCGCAGAGCCGATCGATATTTTCGATTGTATTGAAAATGGCGCGGATACGTTTGACTGCGTTAGTCCAGCTCGTATTGGCCGTAATGGTGCGCTGTATTCATTAACCGGTCGATTTAATATCACGAATGCGAAACATAAAAAAGATTTTAGTAAAATCAGTGACAACTGTAACTGCTATACCTGTAGTAATTATACAAAGGCGTATTTGCATCATTTGTTTAAAGCAAATGAGCTTTTGGCATATACGCTTGCGACAATTCACAATGAACAATTTATTGTTAGTTTGGTTGATAATATTCGAGGGAGTATCGAGAGTGGCAGCTTTTACGAGTTTAAGCAAAACTGGCTTGCAAGCTATAAAAATAACCTTAATTAACTGCTATAATAACTAGCATGTTAGATATTCGATTTGTGCGTGAGAACGCGGAGCGCGTTAAAGAAGCGAGTCAGCAAAAGGGCTATGAGGTTGATGTTGATCGAGTGTTAGAGCTTGACGCTCGTCGTCGTGAACTCCAGCAGAAAGCTGATGAGCTACGCGAAAAACGCAATGAGATTTCTGGACGGATGAAAGGTGGAGAGCCATCACCTGAGCTTATTGAACAGGGGAAAGAAATAAAAACACAACTTGCAAAGCTTGAGGCAGACCTTAGTTTAACGAACGAAGACTTTCTTATTTACTTACAACAAATTCCAAATCTCCCTGGTGAGGATGTACCGGTAGGTGTAGGTGAGGCAGAGAATGTGGTTACTAAGACCGTTGGCGAAAAGCCGAGTTTTGATTTTCAACCAAAAAACCATTATGAAATTGCTGAAGCGCGAGACTGGATTGATAAAGAGCGTGCTGCGAAAGTGGCGGGTGCTCGTTTTGCTTACATAAAGGGTGATTTAGTAAAGCTGCAGTTTGCTATTTTACAACTCACATTAGATGTGCTGACTGATGAAAGTAAGTTACAAGAAATTATTCAGAAAAATAATCTTTCTGTTTCAAGCAAACCATTTACACCTATTTTGCCGCCATACATGATTAGGACTGATATCTATAGTGCTATGGATAGGCTGGAACCACGAGATGACCGCTATAAGATTGAAGATGAGGATTTATGGCTGCAGGGTAGCGCAGAGCATGTGCTTGGTAGTATGCATGCCAATGAAATTTTGGCTGAAGCTGAGCTTCCTATGCGTTATATAGGCTATGCAACAAGTTTTCGGCGAGAAGCTGGCACGTATGGTAAAGATATGGAAGGCATTATTCGTATGCATCAGTTTGATAAGTTGGAAATGGAAAGTATCACTGACGCTAAAACAGGCGGGCAGGAGCACTTATTCTTTGTAGCAATTCAGGAATATCTTCTTGATTTGTTGAAGTTGCCATATCAAGTTTTACTCAAATGTACTGCAGATATCGGTAAACCGAATGCCCGTGGTGTTGATATGGAAGTATGGCTGCCAGGTCAAGGCAAGTACCGGGAAACACACACGGCGGATTATATGACTGATTATCAATCACGTCGTCTCAAGACGAGAGTGCGAAAAGCTGATGATATTGAACTCGTTCACACCAATGACGCAACTGCGTTTGCACTCGGGCGCATCATGGTGGCAATTATTGAAAATTATCAAAATCAAGATAATACAGTGCGTATTCCCGAGGCTTTACGACCCTATCTTGGCGATAGAGAAGCTCTTTAAGCTGTTATAATAAGGATAGGTGCTATGGCTTAATCATAGCGCAGCAAAAGGAGGGTAGCTATGATTACGCATATTGATATCGCGGGGGTGAAATATGATCTCGATGAGACTACGAAAAAGTATGTGAACAAGAAAATTAGTCGGCTGGATAGATATCTTCCAAAAAAAGACCGTGGTAGTGTTCGAGCTGAGGTGAAGCTCAAAGAAGTAAATCGTGATCATGGCAATAAATATGAGTGTGAAGTTCTGCTTTTTGTGCCAGATAAAATGCTTATGGCGAAGGACAGCACGGTAAACATGCTGGCCGCGGTTGATATTGTTGAAGAAAAACTGAAGAACCAGTTGAAGAAGTATAAAGGTGAGCGTACTAACCATCGCGGGGCACATAACCTTCTTGGGAAAATGAAGCGTAGTTTTCGACGCGGATAGATATTTTCAAAAACTCTTCTTAGGCTGTTTTAACTTACGTAAAAACAGCGTATAATAGCAGGTAATTGTTTGGTTAGAATGACGAGAAAAGAGGGGATTTTCTGAGATGAAAAAAGCAGCCGTGCTTCAAAAAGTGTTTGGCGACCCGCAGAAGCGGGTGTTAAAACGCTTGCAAAAGCGAGTCAAGGCAATTAATGATTTAGCCGAGAAATATCAAAAAATGAGTGACAGTGAGCTAAAAAAGCAAACTGACGTTTTAAAAAAGCAGCTTGAGAATAAAAAAATAACTCTTGACGATATTTTGCCTGACGCATTCGCACTCGTTCGCGAAGCCTCTACCCGCTCGCTTGGGATGCGTCATTTTGATGTACAGTTGATCGGTGGCATGGCGCTACATGAAGGTAATGTGGCAGAGATGAAAACCGGCGAAGGTAAGACGTTAGTTGCGACATTACCAACGTATCTCAATGCACTAACTGGCAAAGGTGTGCATGTTGTAACAGTGAACGACTACTTGGCGCAGCGTGATACTGGCTGGATGGGGCAACTTTATGATTTTCTTGGTCTCAGTGTTGGCGTCATTATCAATGAAGCATCCTTTCTGTATGATTCAGAATTTGAAAATGAGAATCATGACGATATTCGCCTAAAGCATCTTCGCCCGGCTACAAGAAAAGAAGCTTATGCAGCCGATATCACCTATGGCACAAACAATGAGTTTGGGTTTGACTACCTTCGTGACAACATGGTTAATGAAGTCGACCTTTTGCGGCAGCGAGAGCTTAATTTTGCGATTGTAGATGAGGTTGACTCTATTTTGATTGATGAAGCGAGAACGCCACTCATTATCTCTGCCCCGGCGGCAGAAAGCCCCGAGTCATATCTGCAGTTTGCTAAAGTTGCCGAAAAACTCAAACCAGAAGATTATGTGCTTGATGAGAAGCGTCGTAGCGTGGCACTGAGTGATAAGGGTGTTGAAAAGGTGCAGCAACTGTTGGGAATAAAAAACTTATACAGCCCAGAATATGTGCGCATGGTCTATCACATGGATCAGGCGCTGCGAGCACAGACACTCTTTAGGCGAGACAAAGATTATGTAGTGAATACGGACGGTGAAGTAGTTATCGTCGATGAGTTTACTGGTCGTTTGATGCAGGGGAGGCGTTATAACGAGGGGCTTCATCAAGCGATTGAGGCAAAAGAGCGAGTTGAGGTTTTACAGGAAAGCATGACGCTTGCAACGATTAGCTTCCAGAATTATTTCCGTCTTTATGACAAACTTTCAGGTATGACCGGAACAGCATTCACGGAGGCGGAAGAGTTCCAGCAGATTTATGGACTTGAGGTTATTCAAATTCCGCCGAATAAGCCAGTGATTCGTGAAGATAAAACAGACCTTATTTTTAAAACTGAAACAGGCAAAATCAAAGCACTTGTCAAAGAGATTGCTGAGCATCAAAAGGCAGGAAGACCTGTTTTGGTTGGGAGTGCATCGATTGCGAAAAATGAACTTATTAGTCAGGCGCTCACAAAAGCAAAAATTCCACACGAAACTTTGAATGCGAAAAATAATGAGCGAGAAGCAGCAATTATTGAAGAAGCTGGCGAAAAAGGTGCGGTAACGCTAGCGACTAATATTGCTGGTCGCGGTACGGACATCAAGCTTGGTAAGGGCGTGAAAGAGCTGGGTGGGTTGGTAGTAATTGGTTCTGAGCGCCATGAAGCGCGTCGAATTGATAATCAGCTGCGTGGTCGCGGTGGTCGTCAAGGTGATCCGGGTATTACACAATTCTATGTCAGTACTGAGGACGATCTTATGCGTATTTTCCAGGGAGAGAGAATTGCGAAGCTAATGGACCGGTTGGGTGTTGAAGAAGATGTGCCAATTCAGAATAAAGCAGTGAGTAAGACACTTGAATCGGCGCAGAAACGGGTGGAGGGATATAATTTTGATACCCGTAAGAACGTTGTACAGTATGACAATGTTATCAACCGGCATCGTCGGGCCGTTTATACGATTCGTCGCGAGATTTTGGAAGGTGAAAATATTAAACCAGAAATTGATAAGCTTCTGGATGTAAAGTTAAAAGAACTCACTATTGTTCCGGCAAAAAATAATCCACATTTTATTCAAGAATTTGAGATAACCTTCCCGCTAAAAGAAAACGAAATTAAGAAGGTTGGCGAGGAGAAGAAAGATAAACCGCGCTATGAGCAGGCAAAGAAAGCGGTTGAAGCACTCTATGCCAAGAAAGAAAAAGAACTTGGCAATGAGACAATGCGTGCGGTGGAGCGGGAGGTGTACTTACAGGTACTTGATACACTTTGGATGCAGCATCTTGAAAACATGCAGCATCTTCGTGAAGGTATACATTGGCGTAGTGTTGGACAGCGCGATCCCTTAGTCGAATATCGACAAGAGTCACAAAAATTGTTTGAATCTTTGCAAATGACACTGCGAAATGAAGTGTTGAAGGCGATTATGCATGTGACGAAAGCTGATGTTGCTCAAGTTGATGAGAATTATGAAACAGAACTTACTAGAGCGGCTGAGGGTGCGGTTGAGGGCGGAGTGAATGAAATATCTTCTGGCAGCAAGTCGAATAATTTCAAAGTGAAAAAAGCGGCTAATGACGGAGTAAAGCGCAAGAGAGCGAAAAAGAAAAAGCGCAAAGCACAAAAACAAGGTCGAAAGAAGAATCGATGATAACTGGTGGGAGATGAGGGGAATAACTTTTGAGACACACAGTTAAGGAAATTAGGCTAAAAAACGGCGCGAGGGGATTGCTTGTAGACATCCCTGGATCTACTGTTATGAGCTATCAGTTTCATTTTCGGGCAGGCAATCGGTTTGTGCGGAGTAAAGAAAGCTATGAAACAGCACATATCATGGAGCACATGGCATTTGGGGCGAATGCGAAATATAAAGATGAACACGCTTACGAAGCTGATTTTACGAAAAATGGTGCGTATCATAATGCGTTCACCAGTGACTTGAGTATGGCGTATGTTGCTGACTGTGCTGAATTTGAGTGGGAAAGAATATTAGAGTTGCAAAAGCTTGCAATCACGCAACCACGCTTTAATAACGAAGAGCTTGAAGCAGAGAAGGGGAACGTGAAGAGTGAGTTGACAGAATATTTAAATAATCAAGGACGTGTTTTGTGGCCAAAGATGCAGCAGCTTTTGGGTGAGGATGTTTTGACTTATTGGCAGCGCCTGCAGACAATTCAAAACGTAACGCTTGCGGATATTAAAGAACACCACAAGCGAACACATACGGCGGAAAATCTTCGTTTTGTAATTGCCGGAAAACTCCATGGCAAGAAGGCGGGAATTTTGCGTCAGCTTGAAACATGGAAGCTACCAAAGGGTGAACGATTTATCGTTCCTAAAGATGAGCTTTCCAAGGCGAACCCGACACTTATCCGTCGCAAGGAAGTGCCAAATTTAACGTTTGGGTTGTCGATTATTTTGCCAAGAAAATTAGATGATAAAGAGCGTGATGCTATGGATTTCTTAAATCATATTCTCACTGGCACGATGTATTCAAGAATCTACGGTGCAGCACGTAAAAAAGGACTGGCATATGGTATTTACTCAGGTACGAATTCATACGCGCATGATAGTGCCTGGGATTTTGAAGGACAAGTTAACCTGGATAAAGCGGGGTCGCTCTTTGATATTATTACTCGCGAGATGAAAGGTGTATTAAACGGTAAGATTACTGATGGGGAAATTGAAGTAGCAAAGCAATATGCGCTTGGTCGTCATCAAATGGGCGCTCAAACAGTTGCACAGATTAGTAATTTTTACGCTGGTAGATATTTCTTTGATGGCTTCGTAAAGAACTATGAAAAGGTTCCAGAGCTCATTGCTGGTGTTTCTAAAGACCAAATTATTGAGACGGCTTGTTCATTCTTGAGTGCAAATACATGGGTGTTGGCTGGTGTTGGTAGTGCAGAAAAAGAACTTATCGATGATTTAGGTGAAAAAGTAGAGACACTATTTATCTCATCCTCGGAGTAGTCTTGTATGCAATTTAAAAATAAAAAAGTACTTCTTACGGCATTTAGCACTGCAAAAACGAGTGAATCGGTGGCGCTGTATAATTATCTAAAGGCACATGACTGCGATGATATATCGACGTTGTTTTGGGGCGGTGAAGAGATTGCCAGTGGTATTCCAAAAGATATTCATAAAATTGAGATTAACTCGCCTGAAGATATAAAAAATATTGATATAGAAATATACGATATTGTTTTCCGGCATCAAACTGTACATCCAGATTATCTTAAAAAAGCTGAAAAAGTCATGACGCCGACCGGACTATTTTTTACAGAATGCCCAGCGCCAATTATTGGTATCACGGGAACAAAGGGAAAAGGTACGACCAGCACGCTTATCGCAAGTATGCTTGAAAACGCTGGTGTTAAAACCTGGTTACTCGGTAATGTTGGACTGCCGGCGCTTCAGCTATTACCGGAAATCCAGCAAGCTGGCAAAGGAATAGTTGTTTATGAGATGAGCAGTTTTCAACTATGGGATTTGAAACAAAGTCCGGAAACAGCAGTGGTGCTTCTTATTGAAGCTGACCATTTGGATGTTCATATGAGTTTTGAAGAATATGTAGATGCGAAGAAAAATATTGCCAGATTCCAAAAGGAAAATGATTTGATTACCTTTCACCCAACGAATCAATATAGCAAACAAATTGCCGACACATCTCCAGCAAAGCATAAGAAACGATACTCAACGCCAGAGGCTGCATATGTCAAAGACGGTCAAATTATCATGAATGAACAAATTATCTGTGGAGTGAATGAAGTTGGATTAGTAGGTGAACACAATCTTGAAAATATCTGCGCGGCAGTAACGGCAGTGTGGCAATATACACAAGATACTCCGGCGATAAAGAAAGCGATTACGGAGTTTCAGGGACTAGAGCATAGGCTCGAGGAAGTACGAACAATACATGGCGTTACTTTTTATAACGATAGTTTCTCTTCTGCGCCAGCAGCAGCTATCGCGGCGATTAAAGCGTTTGAAAAGCCGGAGATTGTGATCTTGGGTGGCTACGACAAAGGTAGTGATTATACTGAGCTGGCTGCTGTTCTTGCGCGGCAGAAAAATATTAAACAGGTTTTATTGATTGGGCAGAATAAGGAGAAAATTGCTATCGAGTTATCTGCTGCAGGGTTTGATAATTATACAATGATTGAAACAACGCACTTTGAAAATATTATTAAGACGGCATACAAGATGGCGGAAGCGGGCGATATCGTACTGCTCAGCCCGGCATCAGCAAGCTTTGGTATGTTTAAAAATTTTTATGAACGTGGGAATCAATTTAAAAAAATAGTTAGCGAACTATGAGCGAAAAAACATTTGTCTTTTGTCGTTGTACTTTTAATGAAGTAAGGAAAGAGGCCACCTTTGTCTATAACTATGATGAGTATACCTTTCAAGAAAAAGTTGTGTTTGCGAACCTAGCTAAAAATTATAATAAGCCCGCCTTGGAAAAAGCGCTTTTTCTAGCCTTTCTTGCCATCGGAACTTCTTACTATAAAGCTTTTCCGACGCGGCGTGTCGCGTTTCAGACTGGCGGGCTTGATAAGTGGCAGGCGAATTTTGCTAATAATATCTATCAAGAAGGACTCAGTCAGTTTGCTTATGAGAATAACTTAAAAAGAGAGGACTTGGCTTTTTTCCAACCGGATACGACAAAAGAAAAAGATGCTGTGGCCTATGCGGGGAGTGGCATTCTAGCACTTCAAAGTGGTGGTAAAGATTCACTTCTTCTGGCAACACTGTTGCAGAAAAAAAGCACGGTATTTACGCCATGGTACCTTAGCTCAGCGCATCAGCATCCCGGTGTTTTAGACGAACTTGCTTATCCACTCCACGTTGCAAAGAGATGTATTGACCACAATGCTCTCGGGAGTGCAAAGAGTAATGGTGCGTTGAATGGACATGTACCAGTAACGTTTATTGTACTTTCAATTGCACTCATTGAGGCGATTTTGAATGATCTCAACACAGTACTCGTCTCAATTGGACATGAAGGCGAAGAATCGCATGCTCTAATAGGTAATCTACCAATAACACACCAATGGTCAAAAACCTGGCCGGCGGAAGAACAGTTTGCAGAGTATGTGAGAAGATACATTTCACCAGACATTAGAGTGGGTTCTCCTTTGCGTCAATATAGTGAACTCAGAGTTGCTGAGTTGTTTGCTGAAAATGCGTGGTCTCAGTTTGGAAAACAGTTTAGCTCATGCAACCGGGCTAACTACAAACAGGGAACCGATAATACAAAGCTAGCGTGGTGCGGCGAGTGTTCAAAATGCGCAAATGCCTTTTTGCTTTTTGCGTCGTTTATTGAAGCGAAAGAGCTAAAGAGTCTTTTTGATGGAAAGGATCTTTTTTCAAAACCTTTGCTGGCTGAAACATTCAAAGGTCTACTGGGGGTTGATGGTGTCATGAAGCCTTTTGAATGCGTGGGAGAGATTGACGAATTGCGGCTTGCTTATCATAAAGCACAAGAAAATGGCGGCTACGAAAAACTTCCTTTTGAAGTTCCTATGTCACATTTTGATTATCTAAAAGAATACCCTTCTCAGGAGTGGACTAAGCAACTGATTTTACAAAGTAAGAATAATACTCTATAGTAATTCTTGATTGAATTGGTAGTGTGATTTAAGGCAGCTTTAAATAAATAGATATGAGGTTCATAAAAATGAACCCAGTAATTGACCTATTCACTAAAAGAAATGAGGCTCGCATGTTTGAGCGATTTACCGATGCTGCCCGGCAAGTAGTTGTTATTGCCCAAAAACAGGCGGGAGAGCTAGGCGATAACTATATCGGAACGGAGCATCTTGTATTGGGACTGATTATTGCAGAAGAAGGAAGGACGCTAAGAGTACTTACGGCACTAGGTGCCAATAAGAGAGTATTTCGCGAGACGCTGGCAAAAATACTAAAAGAGCAGCCAGGCCCAGAAGTAGAGAGCTATATTGCTCTACCAGCCTCTCAGCAGCCGCCTTTCACGCCCCGGGCGAAGAGAGTCCTCGAGCTTTCGTTACGCGAGGCGCTGAGTCTCGGGCATAACTATATCGGAATCGAGCATATCTTGCTTGGCTTGGTGCGAGAGAATGAGGGCGTTGGCGTACGCGTGTTGGAAAAACTGGGCATCGATTTATCCGATGTTCGTGATCGAGTGATTGAGAGCTTTCATCCTGGCAGCCCTCGTACCACTGATCCGCTAGAGGCGTTGGAGCGGTACGTGCAACGCGCTAAAGAACAAGCCTTCTTGGCCCTTGAGCGTCTTCCGAAAGACGATATCCTGAAAAGGGTAGAGCTTGAGAGAATTGAAAGCGATCTGGAAAAAGCCGGAAAACGGCTGGAAGAGTTGAAAAAAAGGGGGTCTAGTAGTGAATAGGGACGTGGGGTCGCTGAAACAGTGGCCCCAACTTTCCTAAATGAGTTTTATATCTGTTTATTTGCTAAGCTTTCGGGTTACAATAAGTTATATGCAGCCATTACTGATAAAAATAAAACAGCTTCTTCAAGAGGTTGAAGCAACAGTTAAACAACTTAGAATTCATGAAAAGCTCACACAGCAAAACAAGTTGGAAGCTGAGCTGGCGAAGCCTGACGCGTGGAGCGATTCAGACGTCGCTCAAAATAAGAGTAGAAAACTAGCCAGTTTAAAAAATTCCACCGAGCCGTGGGAAAATTTGCAAGCTCAGCTAGAAGACTTGGTTGAATTTACCGAGACTGGTGATGATAGTCTAAAATCTGAGATTGAAGATCAGTTTAAAGGACTACAGTCAGAATTTAAAGACTTAAAAAAACAGCTCCAATTTCAGGGAAAATATGATACGCATAACGCGATTTTGAGGCTCAGTGCGGGTGTGGGCGGAACAGACGCGGCAGATTTTACGGAGATGTTGGAGCGCATGTATCTTCGCTGGGCAGAAAAATCTAATATGAAAACACAAATTCTTGAACGCTCGACCCATGAAGAAGCAGGGGTGAAAACAAGTGTGATTGAGTTTGTAGGGCCATTTGTATACGGCAAACTGAAGAGTGAAAATGGCGTCCATCGTTTAGTGCGCCTGAGTCCGTTTAATGCTGATAATTTGCGACAAACCAGCTTTGCCTTAGTGGAGGTTTTGCCGGATATCAATACTCCAGATGATGTGAAGATTGACGAAAAAGACCTGAAAGTCGATGTCTTTCGGGCTGGTGGTCATGGTGGGCAAAGTGTAAATACGACCGATAGCGCGGTGAGGATTACGCATCTCCCGACGGGCCTCGTGGTGAGTATTCAAAACGAACGCTCGCAGCTTCAAAATAAAGAAACTGCGATGAAAGTGTTGCGTTCAAAATTGGCGCAATTACAGCTTGAACAACATGCTGAAAAACTCTCAGACCTAAAAGCTGGCGAAAGCGCGAACTGGGGAAGTCAAATTCGAAATTATGTTTTGCATCCGTACACAATGGTGAAAGATACGCGTACTAAGCACGAAGAACGCGACGCGCAAAGCGTGCTTGATGGAAAAATTGATGGCTTTATTGAGGCATATTTAGAACAAAAACTTTCTTCAGAATAAATTGTTCTGGTCAGGTTTATGCTATAATTAAGTACTGTATGATTCTGTTAGATAGGGTGACAAAGGTATATACAAAAGATGCGAATCCGGCACTTAACCGGGTGAGTATTCATATTGAACCGAAAGAATTTGCAATTTTGGTGGGTACTAGTGGTGCTGGAAAATCAACGCTTTTAAAGATTTTAACAAGAGAAGAGAAGCCAACCAGCGGTAAAGTTGTTGTCGGTGGGATTGACTACGATACATTAAAAGATAGCCAAATTCCGCTGCTGCGCCGCAAGATTGGCGTAGTGTTTCAGGATTTTAAATTATTGCCGCAACGTACGGTATTTGAAAACGTAGCGTTTGCGCTCGAAATTGCAGGTATGACGAATCGGGAGATCAAAAGCACGGTGCCGAAGGTAATTAATCTTGTGGGCTTAAAGGGCAAAGAAAAGCAATTTCCGCGTCAGCTTTCCGGTGGTGAGCAGCAGCGTGTAGCAATCGCGCGCGCTGTTGTGCGCCAACCTAAGATTTTAATTGCGGATGAGCCGACAGGAAACCTGGATCCGCGGCATAGCTGGGATATTGTTCGATTGCTGGAAAAAATCAATCGTTACGGAACAACAGTCCTCCTAACAACGCACAATGCGGAGATTGTAAACAAACTGAAGCGACGGGTGATCACGATTGATCATGGTAAGGTTACCTCAGATCAGGTGAAGGGGAGTTATCGTCAGTGATGAATAAGAAAAAGCAAGTACGAGGGGTTAGCGCAAAGACGGGATTACGTCAAAATAAGCGTATGCGCAGACAGTGGATTACATTTGTGCGTATGTGCCGCTATGGCGTGAATAATTTTTCTCGTAACGCGTGGTTGACGGTTGCAGCAACTGCAGTGATGACAATCACGCTTCTTATTGTATTTGCAACACTTACTGCCCGTGATGTGCTTACGAATACAATTAATGACCTGTATTCAAAAGTTGACGTGTCAATTTATCTGAAGTCTGATGTTAAGCAAAAGGCAGTTGAGGGTATGGAGCAGAAATTACGACGGCAAAGCAACGTTTCTCAAGTGAATTATATTAGCACTGATCAGGCTCGCCAGGCATATATCGATCAGGATAACCCAAGTAAAGAACAGCTTGAAACAATTGCTGAGCTTAAGACAAATCCATTTCCGGCATCTCTTAGGGTGGTTGTGAAAGATCTTAATAAAATGAGCGGTATCAAGAAGTTAGTAGAGAACGATAGTCAATTCCAGGAAGCGATTGATCCGAACAATAGGCCATCATTTGAAGGTAAGAAAGCGGTCATTCAAACTATCGGTAGCTGGATTAACTTCTCTGAAAAAGTCGGATTACTTGCAACGGTGATCTTTATTTCGATATCCATTTTAATTATCTTTAACACTATTCGAATGGCGATTTTTAATCGTAAAGAAGAGATTGAGATGATGAAGCTGATTGGGGCGGATAAAAACTTTATTCGCGGGCCTTTTACTGTTGAAGCGATGATGTATGGATTTATCGCAGCGCTCATTGCATTTGGCTTGGGGCTTGCCGGCACCTTAGCGGTGAGACAAAAATTAACTGACTATGGTATTGCTGTGCAGCCGACCATTGATGGAATTGTTGCCAACAGTCCGTTTGTCATTATTGGTTTGATTATCCTCGGATGTCTCATTGGGGTTATTTCTTCAGCGTTTGCAGTTCGTCGTTATCTGAAAGTATAACTAAAAATTAAAGCAGAAGTGTATTGACGCTTATGCTTACTTCTGCTAGCATAGGAGGTAAAGCTATGAAACTACGGTCCACCACACCATCGTTAAAACAGCTTGCGTCATCATCAACTCTTGTGGGTGCCGCTGTATTAGTTGTGGTCGCGACACCGCTGACTATGTCAACATCTGTTTTTGCAGATAGATTTGATGATGCAATTCGTGCTAAAGAGCAGGAGATTTCGCAATATCAAAAAGAAGCAGGGAAACTTGCTAGGCAGGGTGATTCTCTGCAAAATGCAGTAAATGCCCTTAATGCGCAAAAACAAGCAATTCAAGGACAAGTAGATTTAAGTCAAGCAAAGTTTGATAAGTTGAGTGATGAAATCAAGAAGACTCAAGAGAAAATTGAAAGAAATCAAGATGTACTTGGTTCAACGCTAGGTAGTCTGTATGTCGAAGGGTCGGTAACGCCACTTGAAATGCTTGCAAGTAGTGATAGTGTTGGCGATTATGTTGATAAGCAGCAATACCGCTCCGCCGTAACTGATCAAGTGGGTACGAGCATTAAAGAAATTACAAAGCTAAAAAATAGACTCAGCAAGCAAAAAGAAGAAGCTAAGCAAATTCTAGACGATCAAAAGGCTCAGAGAGACGCATTGGCGGCAAAGGAAGCTGAGAAACAAAAACTGTTAAACGATACTCGGGGGCAGGAATCATCTTATCGTGGCTTAATTGAGCAGCGTGGTCGAGAGCGACAGGCGCTTGAAGCTGAACAACAGGCTGCATACGCTGCAGCTAGACAAAGTTGGGGTGGTAATTATGTCACCGTTGGAGGTGGGGGTAGTTATCCTTGGGCGGGTGCACCTTATCCTTGCTGGTCTTACAGCTGTGCTGATCCGTGGGGACTCTACTATCGGGAGTGCGTAAGCTATGTTGCCTGGAAACTTGATAGTCAGGGATACAGAGTTCGTCATTTTGGTGGTGCAGGAAATGCTAATGAATGGCCTTCAACGACATCAGGATATACTAGTCAAAGAATAGGCAGTCCTCGTGCTGGTGATGCAGCTATCGATATGTCTATTGGTGGGGTAGGCCATGCTATGTATGTAGAAAGAGTTAATGGTGATGGATCGATACGAATCAGTGAATATAACTTCTCTGCACCAGGCCAATACTCAGTAAGAGATATATCTTCTGGCCAGTATTCTGGATGGACGTTCATCACTTTCCCTCGCTAGGGTCTGAGTTTTTTGTAATATTTAATACCTAGTTTGTATTATGTGTATAATAGGCATAGATGCAAAAACCTAAACAAAAAAATGGGGAGGAAAAATACCAGGAAGTACCGAGAAAGGGTGTCTCCTGGTTGCTATTCATTCCAACTCTTGTGCTCCTTATGTGTGTTTCTTTTGTGGCAGGCACGCGCTCTGATGAACTGACTCAATATGTCAGTCTGCCTTTTATCGAAACAAAGCAGCAGCAACTTGATGTCAGCTCGCTGCAAACGACTTATGAAACTCTTAAGAAGCGTTATGACGGCAGTTTAAACTCGGAGAAGCTCATTGAGGGAGCAAATCGTGGGTTGGTTGAGGCTGCAGGGGATGATTATACAGTATTCTTTAACAAGAAAGAGGCTCAGGAGTTCTCTGATGATCTTGAAGGAACGTTTGAGGGGATTGGTGCGGAGCTGACGAAAAGAGATGGTAATTTGAAGATTGTCACGACACTTGATGGGAGTCCGGCTAAGAAAGCGGGACTACAGTCCGGCGATGTTATCGCAAAAGTGAACGGGCAAGATACGACGAGCTGGTCGATTGACAAAGCGGTATCTCAGATCAGGGGCAAAAAAGGCACTACTGTGAAACTAACTGTTATTAGGGGTGAGAGTGAGGTCAAAGAGTTGAATATTACCCGTGATACGATTACTGATCCGAGCGTAAAAAGTGAAATTAAAGACGGCGTTGGTATTATGCGTATTTCACGTTTTGGCTCAACAGACACTATGTTATTAGCACAAAAGGCAGCTCAGGAATTTAAAGATAAGAAGGTGAAAGGCGTGATTGTTGATGTGCGCGGCAATGGTGGAGGCTATGTTTCGGCAGCACAAGAACTTGCTGGGTTGTGGCTTGATAATCAGACGGTTGTTTCTGAGCGAAGGGGTGGTGAAATGGTTGATAGCCTCAAGACAGGAAGTGATCCAATTCTAAAGGGCATACCAACCATCGTGCTTATAGATCAGGGTAGCGCGAGTGCCAGTGAGATTCTGGCGGGCGCATTGAGTGACCATGAAGCAGCAAAGCTTGTAGGGGAACAAACATTTGGTAAGGGGAGCGTGCAAGAGCTGATTAATTTACCAAACGGGGCCAGGTTGAAAGTAACCACAGCGAGATGGTATACACCAAACGGCAAAAATATTGGCAAGAATGGCATCTCGCCTGATGTTAAAGTGACAGTGAGCGAACAAGATAATAAAAATAATAAAGATCCTCAGCTACAAAAAGCACTTGAGCTATTAGAGAAATAACCATAAGTTGTGTTAACCTGTTAAACAGCATATAATTTGAGAGAAGGTATGGAAGAAAAAAAGAAGATTCTATTAGTTGAAGATGATGCAACGCTATTAAACGTCTATAAGTCTCGCTTTGAACTTGAGGGATTTGAGGTAGCGGAAGTCAGTGATGGGGAGCAAGCACTAGCTAAAGTAATGGAATTTAAACCAGATCTAATACTGCTCGATGCAATGATGCCGAAAATTAATGGATTTGATGTATTGGATATTATTAGAAATACTCCTGAAACAACGAGTATTAAAGTAGTGATGCTCACTGCGCTAAGCCAGGAAGATAATAAAGAGCACGCCCGTTCTGTTGGCGCTGATGATTATCTTGTAAAGTCGCAAGTAGTTATAGGTGATATTGTTGCCAAAGTGAAACAACACCTTGGCATTCCGGCGAAAACACAGTATCTTGATCAAGAAAAAGAAGCTGCCTGAGATAAAGCAGCTTCTTTTAGAATAGATTTATTTTCTTTACACTACCATTACTTCGGTGCGTGGCACAGTTTTGCCAGTGAAGCGCTGTTTCTTAATCTTTCGAAATTGTACGACGCCATCTTTGGCAGCATGGATAGTAAAGTTGCTGCTGATATACGTACCAGCACCAGCTACCTTTGTTTGTCCGATTTGACGAACAATAACTTGACCAGCTTTGACTTTTTGGCCACCAAAAAGTTTTACACCGAGCCGCTGACCAGGTGAGTCATGAACGTTTTTACTGCTTCCGCCAGCTTTAATTTTTGACATCTTATCTCCTTATAAGCACTAATAACTCACGTCCCACAATTTGACCCTCTCGATAATAGATGAGATCTTCGCTGGAAGCGTGAGTGAAATCTAATCGATTATAGCCCAGATTCTTGAGGTCGTCAAGCACTGGGAGGTGATAAATTTTATTTCTCACGTGCCAGGCGGGAACGGCGAGACAAATCGGGAGACCAGGCTTTGTTTGACGAGTAACATTAATAAGAAATTTTTTATGAATAGTATTGCAGTCATGAATAATTTTTCTTAACGCCTCTTCATCTGGTTCAGAGGAAAGCGGGCGGCCGAGATAGGTCTCACAAGCGATAGTATCAACTGGCTGCTGCCACATAGTATTAGTAGCGTCCGCTTCATGTAGGTACCAATCAAAACGAATCTGGTGTGTTGATGCTAGCCACTGAAGATTATCTCTAGTATAGCGAATCATTCGTTCATCAATATCTGTACCATAGATAGCTTTTTTCATAAGAGCAGCTTCTTGCAAGATAACTCCAGTTCCGCAAAACGGGTCAAGCAATCGCAAACTTTCATTTTCAGACTTATTTCCGATTGCTAAATTAATAATTGTTTGTGCTAACTTTGGTGGTAGCATGCCAACTTTTGCATCACGTTTAGGGCGAGAGCGATCACGTTTTGTATATTCAGTAATATCTTGTACATGATTTGTCTTTGCAAGGATAACTTCATCATTGAATGTTTTTATAAGTAATACTTCCCATTTATGAGAAGAGGTAAGCTTGTTATGCAAAACTTGGGCGCTGTTAAGGACCGATTCTTTATTAGGGATGAGCCGAGTGCTAAAATCATGTTTTTTTCGTTTCTGCTTTACGATAAGACCAAGTTTTTGTACATCGTGAGCCGAAGTATCGAAATTATATACACTAACCCCAAGGGTCACTTTGCTGTCAGTCGGTACGCTGCTTGTGAGAAATGAGACAGCTTTTTTGCTGGCTGAACTAAAGTTATTGGCTTGAAAGCGAGTAAGTTCGTCGGCAATTTTTAAAGCACTACCAATCGGTCGATGTAAGGTCGGTGCGTCAACAGCAGCAACTTCAGGTGCAATATGAAAGACTTTTTCGGCACCAAAAAGTCTTTCAAGCTCTACAAGCCCAATACGGGGCTGTCTTCCTAAAACATATATTGTCATTATCTTATTATACATTTTTAGAAAGTGTTTTAGGTTATAATAGCCTAGATATGTCATTTCGATTTTGGGTAAGTATCATCACCGCGCTTATCTTGGTTATCATTATTTTCTTTGCCAGAGAGGATATTATTCAAGCATGGGAGCTTATGAGCAAAGCAAACTTGTGGATTTTACTCCTGATGATTCCGGCACAGATTATTGTTTATTTTGCGGCTGGTGAGATGATTTTTGAATATTTAAGAGGAAAAGATGCATTAAAAAATGTTTCGCGCTGGTCGCTAACGCGTCTTGCGCTTGAAATTAATTTTGTCAATCATGCACTACCAAGTGGTGGTGTCTCGGGTGCATCATATACCGGATGGCGTTTGAATAAAATGGGGGTTTCGCCGGGTCGCTCTACTATGGCGCAAGTGGTGCGTTATGCAATGGGCTTTTTGTCTTTTCTCACACTTTTAGTTATAGCAGTTATCTCAGTGACGATTGATGATGGGGTAAATAGAATGATTATTTTAGTGAGCGCGGTGTTAATGTGCGCAATTATCGGTATCTTTTTATTCGGGATTTATATTATAGGTGATGTCTCTCGTTTACACTCTGCAGTTCATTGGGTAGCGGGAGTAGTAAATCGTATCGGAAGCTTTGCTACAGGAGGTAAAACCAGGAAATTTCTGAGCAGGCAGGCGCTGGAACACTTTTTACTGGAAATGCATAAAGATTATAAAGAGCTGCTGAATGAAAAAAAGCTGCTTATCAAGCCATTATTGTGGGGTTTTGTATTTACTTCATTTGATATTCTTTTATTTATTATTGCTTTTTGGTCACTCGGCATTGATATTAACCCCGCACCGTTAGTCATTGCCTATGGACTTGCTTCGCTTGCAGGATTTATTGTCATTACACCAGGTGGGGCGGGGGCATATGAAGCACTGATGATTGCTTTTATTAGTGCTGCTGGGATGCCACAAGGGGCGGCAATTGCCGGAATTATCTTGGCACGCACACTTATTTTGCTCGGCACTATTTTTTCCGGATACATTTTTTATCAACTAACAATTTGGCGATATGGAAAAGCTCCAACTGGGCGTTAGCGAGTGCATTGCGCTCATTAACCAGACACTTGAGGGTGCGTATCCAAGTGTGACGGTTGTTGGCGAAGTAAGTTCTTTTACGGTGAATCAAAATAAATATGTTTTCTTTGATATTAAAGACGAGCAGGCAAGCCTGAATTGCTTTATGACGGTGTGGCAGCTTCGGACACCACTTGAAGACGGTATGCAGGTGGAAGTGGTGGCGCAACCGAGAATAACTCCATGGGGTAAATTTAGTTTGACCGTAAGAGAGGTGCGTCCTGTTGGAGAAGGGAGTTTACAGAAAGCGTTTGAACTCTTGAAGGTAAAGTTACAAAAAGAAGGTTTGTTTGATGTTGAAAGGAAACGCAGCTTACCAAGTCTCCCTTCGCATATCGGTATTATCAGCTCTACGCAGGCTGCCGGCTATAATGATTTTATAAAAATTCTTAATGATAGATTTGGCGGACTAAAAATTGAGGTTGCGCATGTGCAGGTGCAGGGAAAAGGTAGTTCCCAGCAGATTGTACATGCTCTCAGTTATTTTAATGAGGCAGCTAATCCGCCGGAAGTGATTGCAATTATTCGTGGGGGTGGCAGCGCAGATGATTTAGCAACGTTTAATGATGAGCCATTAGTGCGAGCAATTGCCGCCAGTCGCGTACCAACTATTGTGGGCGTGGGACATGAGGTTGACATCACACTGGCTGATATGGCTGCAGACGTTCGAGCGGCAACTCCGAGTAATGCTGCGCAACTACTTGTTCCTGATAGGCGAGAAATTATCTCTCAAAACAGACGGGAGCTTCTTCACGCAGTATATTGCATTAATAAGCAGTATGATAAAAAGCAGGCGGGTTTAAAAGAAGTGCGGCAGCATATGTTGGAAAAAATAACTTTACAGCAGGAGCATTTACAATATGTTATTACCTCTATTCAGCAGCTATTAAAGCAAGTTGATCCACAGCAGGTATTGAAGCGAGGCTATGCTATTGTGAGGAGTGAACATGACATCATTAATCAAAGAGAAGTAAAAGAGGGTGATGACATAGTAGTTGAGTTGGAGAAAGTTATAATAAATGCAGGAGTAAAACATGTCAACAAAAAATAAAACACTACAAGAAAAAATCGATGAGCTAAACCGACTGGTCGAATGGTTTAATCAGGAGGATTTTTCAATTGAAGAGGCGCTCGAAAAATTTAAGACAGCCGATACGCTTGCTAGTGAAATTGAGGAACAGCTTGACGGTTTAAAGAATGAAATCACGGTACTCAAAGAACGTTTTGATAAGGAATAAGTCGTGACGCTCCTTTTCGTCTTTATTGCGATTAGTATTATATGTTTTGGGTTAGTAGCATTTCGGGGTGCTCCGTATGTCCCGACACGTAAAAAGCAGGTTCAGCAAGCATTTGATGAGCTATATAAGATTAGTAAAAAGGATGTCGTTATTGATCTTGGTTCGGGTGACGGCATGCTACTTCGTGAAGCCGCGAGGCGTGGCGCGAAAGCAATTGGTTACGAATTGAATCCAATTTTGGTTGTTATTTCAAAACTACTCAGCCGTCATGAAAATATAGAAGTTAAATGGGGCGATTTTTGGCAACAAAAACTACCAGAGGAAACAACAGTTATTTATATCTTTACTGACGGAAGAGACGTACGGCGTATGCAGCGGTTTTTGCGAGAATATGTAAAGCGCACTAAAAAGGCTATCTCGGTGATTAGCTATGCCTTCACCCTACCAGATGAAAAACCACAAAAGAAGGTTGGACCAATGTATCTTTATGAGTTAAAAGCATAAACATCTTTACAGCGTGCTGCATCTGTCATATAGTGAAAGTTAATATGAAGATAAAAACAATCTTGAGGCAGGAAGAGGGTGTGGTCACCGCTTCGTTTGTAGCAAGTATTATTTTAGGCTTCTTTACTGTTGCTTTCGGTGCAGTGATGATTTGGGCGCTAGTGAACTATAATGATCAGAAAAATAATGTAGATAGCAAAATTGATCTGGCAGTTTCGAAGGCTCAGAAAGCACAGAAAGATAAAGATACTGAAGAGTTTGCTGAAAGAGAAAAAGAACCATATAAAAAATTTATCGGCCCGGATGATTTAGGTCGTGTCACATTTGACTATCCAAAAACCTGGAGTGCATTTGTGGCTAGTAACGGCAGTGGCAATAGGGTTTATGAGGCGTATCTTCATCCCAATGTCGTACCCCCTGTAGTTAAGGGGCAAAAGTTTGCTGTTCGTATGACTATTGATCCAAAATCATATGATAAGGTGCTGGAGAAGTATGAAAAGGTAATTGAGAAAGGCGGCCTAAGAAGTTCAGCGGTTCAGGTGAGTGGCTACAATGGCAACCGTCTGGATGGTAATTTCGATGATGAGACAAAAGGGGCAGCGGTTATCTTTAAAGTTCGAGACAAGACGTTGATTCTTCAAACAGATTCGGATCAGTTTGTACCAGATTTTGATTCAATTATTCTCAAGTCCTTAGCCTTCCAGCCATAAGGCTTGAAAGGTGTTCGTATGCTACACTAAGTGTAGGTATGAGAGTGCAGAGTGGAGGGAGCGATGCAACAGATGGTGAGCTATATAATAGTAATTCATCGCTTATTGCTGCTGCCCATGAGCTAAAAGCACCTTTGGTAGTTATTCGTCAGCTCGCGCTACTTTTGCAGGAAGAGATTGCAAAAGACACAGCAAAACAACAAGAGATATCATCGCAAATTAAACTTACTAGTGAGCGTTCTTTGCGGCTCGTTGAAGCTCTCACGCGCAGCACTCGGCTGCAAGAAACTGAATTTTATACTGAACCAGTTCACATCGCACGTTTGTGTGAAGATGTTGCACATGAGCTTTCACCACTTTGCAAAGCCATGCAAAAAGATATTGAATTAAAGCTTCCAAGTCAGCTTGGGCTGGCGTATGCCAACTATGATTTGCTGCGCAGCATCACTATTGGTTTGTGTGATAATGCACTTTCACATAGTGAAGAGGATAGTGCAATTGTTTTAACAGCGAGTAATAAGAAATCGCACAATACTCTGCGACTAAGTGTGCGAGACAGCGGACCGCGGCTTGAGAAAAGTGCGCTTAGACAGCTCAAAAATCGTCTTGGAAAAACTCCGCAACCACTTCATCGTCGTCCAGCAGCGAGTGGCTTGGGGCTATATATCGCTGGGCAATTTGCCGAGGCGATGAATAGTAAGCTTGGCATGATTGCGCATCAGAAATCTGGCACTACTTTTTATGTTGAAACACCAGTTGTTGAGCAATTAAGTTTCTTGCCGTCATGACTCCACAAAAACATGTTTTAATCATTGAAGACGACAATTGGCTCGCAGAAAGCTATTCACTGGTATTAACGCAAGCAGGCTGGTCGTCTCGCACTGTTCATTCTGCAAAAAAAGCCCTTGAAGCAATTGATGAAGCGCTGCCGGATGTAATTTTGCTTGACGTTTTGCTGCCGGGGGCAAACGCAGTCGAGCTGTTGCATGAGCTGCAATCGTACACTGATACAAAAGGACTGCCTGTCGTACTATGTACAACCCTAGCTCATCAGCATTTAAACAAAGATACTCTTGTGAAATATGGCGTACGGGCTATACTTGATAAAGCTCGATTAACGCCTACGCAACTTCTTAAAACTCTACAACAGGCATTAGAAAAAGAATGAATAATACCTCTGTAAAAACAGAAGCAATCGTACTTCGTCGAACAAATTTTGGCGAAGCGGATAGAGTCTTGCAACTTATCACGCCGGAAAATGGCAAAATTGGCGTGATGGCAAAGGGCGTGAGAAGAGAAAAGAGTAAGCTGGCAGGTAGTATTGAGCTTTTTGCGACCAGTGATATCGTTGTTCATTTTGGTAAAAGCGAGCTTGGTATACTTACTTCTGCACGCCTCAATACGTTTTATTCACATATTTTAGAGAATTATGAAAGAATGCAGTTTGCCTATGAAGCTTTGCGACAGATTGCGAAATATGCTGAGGGCATGCAGGAGCCTCAGTTTTATATGATTACCAAGACGACACTTGCTGGTTTGAATACTTTAAGCATTGATGTTCGTATCATCCAAGCATGGTTTTATATTCATCTCGCTGAGGTGATTGGGCATGGGCTTAACATTTCAAGAGACAACCAGAATCAACCATTAGTAGAAGATAGAACCTATCGGTTTGATATTGCTGAGATGTCGTTTATTGAAGATGAAAAGGGCATTTTTGATGCTAATCATCTTAAACTTTTGAAGCTTTTACAGCTGAAAACCCCGGATATCATCGCTCGTATTGGCGGGACAGAGCATTTGCTTGATGATTGTTTAAGTGTTGCGCACAGTGCGAGTGAATAAAATAGTATTACGCTATAAACAGAGGTTAATTAGTGATATAATGGCGACAATATGTCAAAACAGAGTGTAAAAATGGAAACAATTGTTTCTTTGGCCAAGCGGCGTGGGTTTATTTATCAAGGCTCTGAAGTATACGGGGGCTTAAGTGGTACATGGGATTACGGTCCACTTGGCATTACGTTAAAGCGTAATATTTTAAATCTTTGGTGGAAGCGTTTTGTTGAAGATCGTGATGATATGTATGGTGTTGACGCGGCAATTTTAATGAACCAAAAAGTCTGGCAGGCGAGCGGACATGCAACGGGCTTTAACGACCCGTTAGTTGAGTGTTTACATTGCAAAACACGGCTTCGCCAAGACCACATTGAAAATGATACATGCCCAACTTGCGGCACGAAAGGGCAGTTCAGCGAGCCGCGGCAATTTAATATGATGTTTAAAACGAACGTTGGGCCAGTTGACAATGAGTCCAGTGTTTCTTATCTTCGCCCAGAGACAGCTCAGGGTATCTTCACTAACTATAAAAATGTTGTCGACAGCTTTTACCCTAATTTACCGTTTGGCATTGCGCAGCAGGGTAAAGCATTTCGTAATGAAATCAGCCCGCGCGACTTTGTATTCCGCTCTCGTGAGTTTGAGCAAATGGAAGTTGAATATTTTGTAAATCCTGAGCAGTGGGAAGAAGCATTTGAGCAGTGGCGAAGCGATATTAAAGAATTTTTAAGTGAACTTGGTTTGCCGGCAGACTCTGTGCACGAACTTGAGGTTCCAGAAGAAGACCGTGCGCACTACAGCAAGCGGACCATTGATTTTGAATTTGATTTTCCGCACAAACGAGACGAGCTTTTAGGCTTAGCATATCGCACCGATTTTGACCTTAAAAATATTCAAGAAGCTTCAGGACGCAACATGGAATACACGATTAAAGGAACGAACAATAAGTTTATTCCACACGTGATTGAACCAAGTTTTGGCGTTGAGCGAGCGCTGATGGCAGTATTTGTCAGCGCATATCGTGAAGATGAGGTGAATGGTGAAAAGCGTATTTATCTGAAGCTACCAGAACATCTTGCGCCAGTTCGTTTTGCTGTTTCGCCGCTTCTTAAAAACAAACCAGAGTTAGTTGAAAAAGCTCGTGAAGTTTACCAATCTCTTAAGGCGAAATATGGCAATGTCATGTGGGACGACAACGGTAATATTGGTAAGCGCTATCGCCGCCAAGACGAAATCGGCACGCCAAAATGTGTTGTGATTGATTTTCAAACACTTGAAGATGGCACGGTGACTGTCCGAAACCGTGATACGACTGAGCAGAGGCGTATAGACCCTAGTAAGGCTTAAACTGTATGATGACAAAAATTACGTCATATTTTCCGCTACCTGAATGTCTAACAATAAAACCATCTAAACTACATGGTCTTGGTCTCTTTGCTACAACAAAGATACCAAAGGGTGCGGTGCTCGGAACTACGCACGTTATAGATAACAGTGCTAAAGATGGGCTTATCAGAACACCTTTGGGTGGATTTATAAATCATTCTTATTCTCCAAATGTAAGAATAATTGAAGGTGAAGAGACGTGGGTGTTAATCTCAGAAAAAGAAATTGAAAAAGGGGAGGAGCTAACTATAGATTACACACCGTACTACACTGCAGAAGCTCTGAAAAACTACAATTAAAAATACTGCTTCTTTGATGGTTGTGGCATATAATTTTTATATGAAGATAACAAAATATCCCCAAAGCTGTTTACTGCTTGAAAAGGACGGTAAGCGGATTTTGATTGATCCGGGGAATTTTGTGGCGAAGAAGTATACGCCGAAGGACGTACTTCCATTGGATGGTGTTTTGATAACGCATCGGCATGCTGACCATGCTGATGCGGACTTTATCAATGAGCTGGCTCAGGCGGGTGTAACAATCATTGCCAATCGTAACACAACAGAGATTTTGGGTGATGTTATTTCTGAGATTATTGACGATGGGGGAGAGCTTGAACTGGGTGGCTTCAAGGTGCGGGCGCATGAGCTGGCACATTGTTTGATGGTGGATGGTGCGAATGGACCGCAAAACACAGGATATATTATCGATGAAATCTTCTTTCATCCAGGTGATGGAGTGAAAACAGCAGGAGTAGAGGTGCAGGCTGCGGCAGTTCCGATTGCGGGGCCAGACGTAAGTCCACATGATTCATATGCATTTATTGAATTGCTCGGTGCTCAAACAATTATTCCAGTTCATTATGATTACTTTCCAGCCAGTCCGGAGTTCTTTAAACAAACGGTTGCGAGGTTTAATCAAGAGGTGAGGGTTATCCCACTGAAAGACGAGCAGTCGGTGGAGATTGAAGCTAGTTTTTAAGACTGGATTGTAATTATATTCTTTGCTATACTCTAACCTAATTATGCTTATCCCAACCCTCCACACACTTCTCTCCCACCTCCACCCACGGGGGGGGTACTTACCAGAAAACACCTAACCTT
>CAZMZB010000004.1:0-46004 GCA_964570845.1 uncultured Candidatus Saccharibacteria bacterium
TTGGTGGCTCCTCTCGGACTCGAACCGAGGACACAAGGCTCTTCAAGCCTCTGCTCTACCAACTGAGCTAAAGAGCCGTAGGTAAGGTGCTTATTCATTCTATACAACTTCGGTCAAATGCTCAAGCGCTAATACAGCACCCCCTTGAGGCATGTCTTGACGCAAGCACAAATAGTATTATAATAAATCTTAATTCAGCCGAGGATCGCTTGGCTGAATGTTGTTTAAACTCTATACCTCCCGGAGGAGTTGGTATGTCGAAAAAGAAGTTGCTCGAGGTGAGCCTGGAGCGCATCACGTCATCTGTATGGGCTTTCACGGTGGAAGGATCTCTGATTAGGAAGCACGAGGAACCGGTACAGTTGGAGGTTGGAGAAGGTAGCGACCTTCGGGCTGCCCTCGCACCAGCATCTCCTTACGGGCACCCCGTGACCCCATGCGCCGAACTTCAGAAAGAGCTCCTCGCTGGGCTGTCCCAGCAGGAGAAGAGACTCCTCAAAAGGATCGTCTGCAAGATGGAGCCTCCTGTCACCACCGTGACGTTCAAGGCTCATACTGCTGTCCTTCGCTTCCAAGAGGAGATTGAGGAGCACGAAGCAGGGTTAGCTGAGGGAAGGTTTATTGAACTTCTCTGTGAAGCTCTGTTTGCAGAAAAAGCGTGCGTAATCCACGCAAGCTAAAGCCCCCTAGTTGTTGAGACAAAGTCTCCAAAAAGGGGGCTTTGTCATGTCTGTCAGCTTGATAAAAGTCATAAACTTCTCTATAATTTTAACCTGTTATGCGGGTATAGCTCAGTTGTTAGAGCGCTTCCTTGCCAAGGAAGAGGCCAGGAGTTAGAGTCTCCTTACCCGCACCAAATGTTAATCATAGGACGACTTCGGCGTCCTATTTTTTGTTTTACCTTAAGTGTTAAAATGATAAAGGATACAACTAAAAAGAGGAGTAGATAAAATGGCTAAATATATTGATGGATTCGTTCTGGTAGTACCCAAGGGTAAAGAGGCTGAATACGAAGAAATGGCAAAATTGGGACGAGATTCCTGGATGAAGCATGGTGCGCTTCAGTACTTTGAATGTAGGGGGGATGACCTTAAGCAACAGGAAATGGGTGATTTAAAAACACGTGCCTTTACTGAAATGGCAGGCGCAAACAGTGATGAAAATGTGTGGTTCTCTTTTATTGTCTTTAATTCTAAAGAACACCGAGACGAGGTAAATAAAAAAGTTATAGCAGAGATGGACGAGAGCTTTGGGGATCAAGGTGATTTTGAAATGCCGAATGATATGACAAAGATGGCACAAGGTGGGTTTGAAGTAGCAATTGAGGGCTAATAATTAGAGTAATATGAGTAATTCTACAAAGAAACAACCTGATAGTTTCACTAAGCTGACAGGTATTAGCAGCAAGTTCGTCACACTCTCAATAATAATCACCCTTCTTCCACCTTTTGTTATCTATACTTTTATATTACCTGTTGTTGGAATAGATACCCATGCTTTAAATAAAGAGGTTTGTAGGGCAATAAACGGTATACCCCCATCAGCAGCATTTTGCCCTAGAGAATATCAGACTCCCCTCTTCTATCTATCACTTCCCTGGATAGCACTGTGTTTTACTATTTATATAGCCTACACATTTATTAAAAATAGAAATTCTACCAAAAAACCAAATCTTAAGAAATAAAAAGATATAAGCTTAATAAAGTTTATAGAGCTATTTTAATAAGTTTTTCAATTAAATCTGGGTAATTAAGTCCTTGTTTTCGCCAAAGCTTTGGATACATGCTTATATTTGTAAATCCCGGAATCGTATTAATTTCATTAATATAAATCGTATCTTTGTCTTCTAAGAAGAAATCAACCCTTGCCATGCCAGCCCCACCCACAGCTTGAAACGCTCTTTTTGCATAATTACGTATTTTTTCCGCAATTTCCTCGTTTACATCCGCTGGAATAACGAGTTTCGATTGACTTGATGCATCATATTTAGATTCATAACTGTAAAATTCTGCATCCGGCTTTATTTCACCAACCCCGCTCACTTTAATATTATTTTTCTTTCCCAAAACTGCTACCTCCAACTCTCTTGCCTCAATTGCCCGCTCTATCAATACCTTTTCGTCGTGTAGAAACGCGCCAGCCAGAGCATCTTCCCACTCTTCTTTGTTTTTCACTTTATATACACCGACAGAAGAACCAAGATTAGCTGGTTTTACGAACAAAATTTCGCCTAATTCTTTCTTCACTTCTTCGTATGAAGGGTGACTGCCATAAACATATAAAACTTTCCCGTCCACCACTGGTAATCCGGCTTTTTGAAGGAGTTGTTTTGTGAAGTCTTTATCCATACAGATAGCTGAGGCAGTAACATTATTCCCCACAATCGGCACATGTAACAACTGTGCCAGCCCTTGAATCGTACCGTCTTCACCATTCGGACCATGTAGAATTGGCAAAATAACATCCGGTTGCAGAGTAATTGTTTCCGGTAGTGTGGTGAGCTGACCAGTACCTAAAACCGGTACAAGCTGAGGATGACCATGCGTTGAAACCACCTGCTCCAGCACAGACAGCAGCCACCATTTCCCTGTTTTATCAATAAAGCCAAGCTTTACATCAAATTTTTCATCATCGAGAGCCGCAAACACATTTCGAGCCGAGGCGATAGACACTTCGTGCTCTGCCGATTCGCCGCCAAATAACAATAAGACGGTTGTGCGTTGCATAATGTTTACAGTATAACACGCTATAATGAAGCTATGGCTAACGTTATTCCACTGGCTGAACGTATGCGGCCAAAAGCATTACGAGACGTTATTGGGCAACGTCAGCTTTTGGGCGAGAACGAGATTTTGCAACAAATTGTGAAAAATAAACAACCTGTTAGCCTTATTTTATGGGGGCCGCCAGGTAGTGGTAAAACCACGCTCGCACGAATTATTGCTAGTGAGGTTGAAGCAGATTTTATAGAACTCAGCGCTGTGACTGCCGGTAAAGCTGACATTTCAAAGGTTGTTGAGCGAGCTCGCACAAATTGGAACTTAAAACAACGGACTGTGTTGTTTGTTGATGAAATTCATCGTTTTAATAAAGCACAGCAGGATGCATTTTTACCCCATGTTGAGTCCGGACTTATTACACTCATCGGTGCTACCACTGAAAATCCCAGTTTTGAGATTATCACTCCGTTGCTTTCGCGTAGTCGAGTGCTTATTTTAGAGCCACTCAGCAAGGAAGATGTTGTCACTATCATCAAACGCACATTAAAAACAGAAAAAGCCACAAAGCGAGTTACACCAAAAGCAATTGATTATCTATCTGAGCTTTCCGGTGGTGATGCACGACTTGCTTTAAATAATTTAGAACTGGCTCTTTCTTTAGAGCAGAAAGTAACCCCAGAAGTCATCAAAACTGCCGCTCAAAAACGCATTCCAGGCTATGACAAAAAAGGCGAGATGCACTATAACGTGATTTCAGCTTTCATTAAAAGTATGCGCGGCAGCGACGTTGAAGCCACGCTGTATTATCTTGCGCGTATGTTACAGGCTGGTGAAGATCCTAAGTTTGTGGCTCGCCGTATGGTAATTTTTGCTTCTGAAGATATCGGGCTGGCTGGCAATGGCGCGCTTGGCTTAGCTGTTGATACATTTGCGGCAGTTGAGCGAATTGGCATGCCAGAGTGTCAATATAATCTGTTTCATTGCGCCAGTGCACTGACAAAAGCTAAGAAATCTCGCCAAATAACGGACTTGATGCATAAAGCGCAGCAACTCGCAAAACAATATTCAGAAGTACCCGTACCCCTCCACTTGCGAAATGCCCCAACAAAGCTCATGAAAGATTTAGGTTATGGTAAAAACTATCAGTGGGAGGCTGATTTCAAACATAAAAAGGGCTTTCTGCCAGACGAAATAAGGTAAATGAAAGAACGAAAAAGACGATTCGCTTTAGCGCTTATCACCGCCCTGTTGGTTGTTTTTGGTGCCATCTATACACAATTTGAAGAGCAAAAGACAGACGAGATTATTAAAAAATCTGAAATTGGTAAAGAGCTTGAGAAGCTACCGATTAAGGGTCGCGCGCCAAAAACAAATTATAGCCGAGACCAATTTGGTGGTGGCTGGAATACAGAATTGGGCTGCAGTACTCGAAATCGAATTTTAAAGCGAGATTTAACGAATATCACGCTTAATCAAGATAACTGCAAGGTAGATAGCGGTATACTGCATGATCCGTATACAAATAAACAAATTAAATTTCAACGCGGCAAAGGTACGAGTAGCAAAATACAAATTGACCACGTGGTAGCACTCTCAGACGCCTGGCAAAAGGGCGCTCAGCAACTTCCATTTGAACAAAGAGTTGCGTTTGCCAATGATGGGTTGAATCTGTTGGCTGTCGATGGAGCAGCAAATCAGCAAAAAGGTGACGGTGATGCCGCAACGTGGCTCCCACCATATAAACCATTTCGTTGTCACTATGTGTCCCGTCAGATCTCTGTAAAAGAAAAATATAGCTTATGGTTAACACAAGCCGAACACGACGCAATGAAAAGAATTATTGCAACGTGTGATACGTAGCTATCACCTCACTTCTTACGTTTAAAGACTTTTGATAGTGACTCAATGGTGCCAAGCGCAGTTGAACCAATACCAGACACTACACTCGAAAATGCTTTATCAACTGCTAAATGAGTCATTTCTGGGAAGCTTGCCAGACTTTTTGCAAGGCTGATGACGTCGCGTGTCGCGCCAGTGAATTCTCTCTCGTAGGCCTCTTCCAGCTTTTCTTCTATCTCTTTACTGAAGTAATATTGCCTATCGCCTTTTAGTGCCGTCAATCTACCGCTAATAAACTGGGCTTGTGTAAACAAGAAATTAGAAAAGCCTTCAGGGTGTTGCCTGATATCTTCAACCTTAATCTCATTATATTCCGCATACAACTCTACAGCGTGACGCACCAACGTCGGAATCCCTTCCATCGTAGTACCGTTAATGTCAGCAGTTGCTAGCGCAAGCTTGACTGGATCTTTTGTGCCTTCGCGAATAAAACTCTGAGTAATATTCCCCTCTTCGTCGCGCTCCACTGTAGTAGCCAAAATTGCGTCATATACCCTTTGAATCTGCACTTCACTGTAACCAGCTTTTCTCATCACTTCGGCAGTAATTTGAGCACTTTGTTCTTCGTCATAGCCCAACTCTTCATCCTTACTCCCTACTGTCACATCATGACCAGCACCGGCAATAAGTAAGAGTTCATACCCCTCTTCATCAATTTCATACCCCTCTTCATTGACGGGGCCTGAAACTTCATGTTTCATTAACTGCCAAAGGCGGAAACTACGCCTTATCACGTCAAGCGTATGCTCGTAGTTGTGGTAGGGTTTGTATATTTTTGAATCGGGGTCACCATATGTCTCGTAGACCTGCTGCAGCAACTCAACGGCTGTATGCACCGCCCGCTCAGGTAATTCTATTTCAAATTCATCAGCAATTTCAGCAACGTCCAACCGATAATTCGGTATGTTATACCGAGGTTCTTGGTTGTGAGTGGTGCGTTTCATAATAAAAAATAGGGGACTTTTTGACTATCATCCATTCTCTATATAAATAAATCACTATAGTCTACTTATGTCAATACATCTATAGGGGCAACTCAATGTAGTTTTAGGACTATGCCAGAACCTGTTTTTAGCACAAAATACTAGAAGGAGTAAGTGTTACTTTAAACTATTTAGCCAAAAATTACTGGTTAGCAGCATCATTATACCCGCTCAATACGCCCATTATGACTATTGCAATCACTCCAAGAGCAACAAGGGCAACTTGAATGATACTAATAATCAAACCAGCTTTTGCTAACCCTGTCATAGGTAGGCCGGCTTTATTGGACTGACTTTTACTGACTAAAGCTAAAATTAGGCTCAAAAGCCCTCCTCCCAACAGAGAGAATATAAAACCAGCAATTCCCATACCCTCACCGGGATTATGAGTTACCATCAGTGGTGGTACTGCCTGTGAAGGTGATGTTACCGATTGATTAGCGTGTACCTGTGGGTCTTGATTTTGCTTTTGCATGAAATGTCCTTTCAAATGTTTAACCCTGCTTAATAATGGCTACGAGACAATAAACTATAGTCTAACGTAAGTTCTTATGTCTGTCTTAATAAAGATAACATAGTTAGGTGTGATCAACCACATTAATTAATGTACTCAGTTAGCATGGCTGAAGTTATTGAACACTAAGCAGTGGCTGACACTCTCAGTCTTCTGCAAGCCATTAGGTTGGCTAGTCTAAGGTTTTAGGTTTTATTTACTTTTTAGCATGGCGTTTGCGCTCATTGGGGTCGAGATAGCGCTTGCGAAGTCGTAGATTTTTCGGTGTTACTTCAAGGAGTTCATCGTCTTCAATGAAATCAATCGATTGTTCTAAGCTCAA
Source organism: uncultured Candidatus Saccharibacteria bacterium (assembly GCA_964570845.1). Taxonomy (GTDB): domain Bacteria; phylum Patescibacteriota; class Saccharimonadia; order Saccharimonadales; family Saccharimonadaceae; genus CAZLCC01. The sequence goes on from CAZMZB010000004.1 coordinate 6,439, forward strand.
CTGCGTATGTGGTGTCAGTTGTACCGCGCCATCGCTTGAAGAGCTGCGAATATTGGTGAGTTGCTTGGCCCGACACACGTTCACATCAAGGTCTTCTTTACGATTATATTCACCTACAATCATGCCTTGATATACTGTTACTCCAGGACCAATGAATAAAACCCCTCGAGCTTCACTGGCTTGCAGGGCATATGGCGTTGTTGTGCCAGCTTCTGTCGCTACCAAAGCACCGTTGCGTGTTTTTTGGATTTTTACTCCAACTGGTTGATAGCCATGTGGTAAACTGTGCATGATTACCGTGCCTTTTGTCGCTGTAAGTAAAAGATTACGCAGTCCAATGAGCGCACGGGTTGGAATAAGATAGGTACTGCGTGTTGCACCGCTACTTGTTTGTTCCTGCTTCTTTAATTCCGCACGCCGCTGTCCTAATTCTTGTGTGATCGTTCCAACAAACTCAGACTCAACTTCAACAAACAGCTCTTCAACTGGTTCTTGAGTTTGTCCGTCTTTTTCAACGGTAACCACCTGCGGTCGCCCAACTTCAAATTCATAACCTTCACGGCGCAGTGTTTCAATTAAAACGCTCAGATGCAGCTCGCCACGACCGGAAACGATGAAGCCAATTCCTTCTTCTTTAATTCTCAAAGAGACGTTGGTTTCAAGCTCTTTTTTCAACCTATCGCCAATCTGGCGACTAGTGGTGAAATCACCCTCTTTGCCTTTTAGCGGACTGGTGTTTGGGCCAAGGTACATACTGAGCGTCGGCGCTTCAACTTCAATCACTGGCAGTGCCTCAGGCTGTTCAACATCGGTAATTGTTTCACCAATATGCGCCTGAGTGATACCTGTAAGCGCCACAATATCTCCGGCTTCCGCCGCTTCCACTTCTTCACGATTGAGTCCTCGATATACGAACACTTTCTCAATTTTGCCTGCAATTTGTTCGCCATCTGCTTTGATAAGCATAGTTGGCATGTTGCGCTGCACTTTTCCTCTGGAGATGCGACCAATTGCATATTTTCCTAAGAAGTTATCATATTGCAACGAGGTAACAAGAAGTTGCAAAGGTTGGTTAGCGTCAGCAGTTGGTGCAGGAATGTCATTTTGGATTGCCTCGAATATTGGCGTTAAATTGGCACTTTCGCCCGCATTACTTGGCAGTTCTTTCCATGCCTTGCCGTCGCGCCCAATAGCGTAATATATCGGGTAATGCAGCTGGCTTTCATCAACGGCAAGCTCTAAAAAGAGATCATCGATTTCATCTTTTACTTCCGTAACCCGCTGAGACGGTTTGTCAATTTTATTAATAACCACCACTGGTTTTAACCCAAGCTCAAGTGCTTTTGAAAGCACAAATTTAGTTTGCGGCATCGGACCTTCCTGTGCGTCAACAATTAATAGCACGCCATCTGCCATATTAAGCGTTCGTTCGACCTCGCCCGAAAAATCAGCATGTCCTGGGGTATCAATAATATTAATTTTCAAATCATGCCAATAAACAGTTGTCTGCTTGGCAGTAATCGTGATACCACGCTCTTTCTCTTGGTCACCGCTATCCATAATGAGCTCTTGGCTCATTTCTGCCTGATTGTCCCTAAACGTGTTGCTTTGCTTCAAAAGCCCGTCAACCATGGTTGTTTTGCCATGGTCAACGTGCGCAATAATTGCAATGTTTCGTATATTTTTTGCTTCTATCATAAAAATAAGCCCTTTTCCTGACTAAGGGCGTTCCTCTTACCTTAATTATACCATAAAAGACGATGTTGCACTTTTCTGCTATATTAAACAAGACTATGAATATACGGATTATCGCTGGTCAATACGGCGGAAGAACCATCAAAGCTTCGCAAAAGTCGACCACGCATCCCATGGGCGAGCGTGTGCGAGCGGCATTGTTTAACATGATAGATAATGAACTGGAAGGCGCTATCGTGTTAGATGCGTTTGCCGGTGTTGGCTCACTTGGACTTGAGGCGTTGAGCCGTGGCGCAAAACATGTGGTATTCATTGAAAAAGATCGGGTTGCTCAAAATATTATTACTGAAAACATCAAAATGCTAGGAGTAAATGATCAGACAAAGTTAATCAAGGCACCTGTTGCTTCTTGGCATAAAACAGCCCCTGAAACAGAACAATTTGATATTATTTTTGCCGATCCGCCCTATCATAACTTACAGTTTTCCACAGTAGAAAAACTGTTTGAACGTTTGAAACCGAACGGGCTTATGATATTATCACACCCAGGTAGGGAGTGTGTGCCATCCATCAATGGAGTTGTTGTGGTGGACAATCGTAGTTATGGAGATGCGGTACTCACTTTCTACCGCAAAGAAAGTGCTGCCATTTAGGCAGTTTTTTGTTATAATACTTTTTGTCTTATTCATATGCGGATGTGGTGGAATTGGTAGACACGCTAGTCTTAGGAACTAGTGCCGTAAGGCGTGAAGGTTCAAGTCCTTTCATCCGCACCAGAAGTATCAAACTATAACCCTCACGCCGGTAGGGTTATTTTAAATTACTTAAATAAGTTTTGAACTTTAAGCCCATCCAGAGTATTATAAGCTAGTTAAACCATAAACTAATTATCATTTATGTTTCGCAAAAATAGACAAAATCTTCCAGTTATAGCATTTGGTATGGCATTTGTGCTATGGGGTTTAAATACTCCGTTTGTAAAAATTGGCTTGGAAGAGTTCCCGGTCCTTTCACTGCTTGCTATTAAGTATATATTTGGTGCGATAGTGTTTACTTTTCTTGCGCGTAAACACTGGAAATTACTAAAAGCAGGAGCATCGCAGAGGGTTGTAGTGGCGACGCTTTGCGGCTATGTTTTAGCAAGTGTGCTTTTCTACTATGGGATTAAGTTAACGGGAGGGCTTACTGCTTCACTTATTTACTTACTTTCTCCTCTCTTACTGTATTTATTATCGATCGAGGTTCTCAAGGAAAGATATAATGCCCGATTGTTTATAGGAGTTATTGCTGGTTTGCTTGGTGCTCTACTTATCATTGGCTTACCATTACTTGATGTAAAAGAGGGCAGCCAAGCCGCTCTGGGTAGTCTGCTTATATTTCTTGCCGTTGTCACTGACGTTGCGGGAACTATTCTTATAAAGCCACAGCTTAAAGCCTTACCGGTAACACAGATGACAGCAGTACGATTTATTATTGCTGCTCTTGTCTTCGCGCCCTTTTTACTTGTTGAGTCGGCTCAGCTGAGTACTGTAAATCTTACGACGCCAGTTATCATTGCTGTGGGTTATAATCTTATTTTTGCGACGCTCGGATCTTTCTTTCTGTATCATTGGGGTTTAAGAAGAATATCTGGTGAACAAGCAAGTCCATTCTTTTATATAGATCCAATGGTTGGAGCGGTTGGGTCAATTATTATTCTTGGTGACCAATTAACAACCTCTATTATTGCAGGGGTAATATTAATAATCGTCAGTCTTTATCTTAGCGAGACACATCAAAGACTACCCCTAGATCACTTCAGGCACCACCGATAAATTACTTCCGCAAAATCTTCTCCATCACTTTTCCTTTTGCCAGCTCATCAATTAACTTATCAAGATAGCGAACTTCTCGCATAAGGGGATCTTCAATATTTTCTATCCGCACTCCACAAATAACGCCAGTAATTAACGCGCGGCTTGGGTTTAATCCTGGAGCTTGTGCAAAGAAATCTTCAAAGTTTGTCTTTTTTTCTAAGTGAGTTTCCAATTCTTTCTGGCTATATCCTGTTAACCAGCGAATAATTTCATCAACTTCTGCTTTGGTACGTCCTTTTTTCTCAGCCTTCTCTATATAGAAAGGATAGACACTTGCAACACTCATTGTGTAGATTCTATGTTTTGTCATGACTACCTATTATTTTAGCATGAGAATGGTTTCTTATTTTTTAGCACTATACAAAGCGCATTCATACCATGCTAACACCACCATTTTTGTGATTTGCGGCATTAAGATGGTTCTGGTTTGGCGAGCAAGCTTTGGCGTCCAGCCTTTTTTTTGAAACGTCTCATACATATTTAAATCATAAATACTATTGATTGATTCTTTCAACAAAGCGATAAAGCCTCTTTCTCTTAGTGCTTTTAGATCTTTTTCAAGTGGTACACTATTGATTGACTTCATCTTCACTGCAGTTGCCGCCACACCCAGTTCAAACAAGACATGTGTTGTCATGACGCCTTTTGCGCCCCAAAACTCCCAATTATTTTTAATTCGATGTCGTTTTGAAATTCCTGGCAGCAAGATTTTCTCTTTATAGGTTGTGCGAGTTTCAATTCCCTCGCCGCGAAGCTCAGTAAGTTTTTCTTCCAGAGGATAATGGTGCGCTGGCGTTAAGCCATCAACAATCGCATGTGCCAGCCAAGCAGCTTCAAACGCAGCCCGCTCCATATTCTGTTCTTTCAGTGCTTTAATGAGGTTAATTTGATGGTTTTTAATCATTTCATAAAGCTGCATATCATTTTCATCAGTCGGATCAAGATAGTGCCACGGCTCATCTTTAGCTGGACTTTTACGTTTTATTGCATCCGGACCATTTACTCCCTCAAATCGTAGAATCTGCTTTGCGGCTGGGAAATTCACACCATCAGGCAATAAAGGCCGTACTTTACGACGGGCCACCCGGTCGATTCTTTGGTGAACGCCCATTAAGCGCCCGGAACCATGATGAATTGTTGTGCCAGAATACATAGTTTTAGTTTAATGTTGTTATGCGCTGATACTTTTCAACCTGTGCGCTTAATTCTTTGTATTGTAACAGATTTGACTTACTTTTGATAAACCAGCCTGCTGCTGTTTTTGTTCTTTGCAACAGTTTTACATCAGCTAACGTTGCGATCCGCAAATTCAATTGCCCATGCTGAGCTTTACCATATATTTCGCCAGGGCCACGAAGCTCAAGGTCAACTTCAGCAAGATAAAACCCATCATTGCTGCGCTCTAGCTCTCTCAAGCGCTTGCTTGGCGCTGCACTGGTACTTGGAATGAGATAACAATAACTTTGCTGAGATGAGCGCCCAACCCGGCCACGAAGCTGATGAAGCTGCGCTAGACCAAACCTATCAGCACCTTCGACCAGCATGATAGTCGCATTTGGCACATCAACCCCAACCTCAATCACTGTTGTACTTATGAGGATATCGAGTTTACCGGCGCTAAAATCTTTCATAACTTTTTCTTTTTCCGAAGATTTCATTTGCCCATGAAGCAAGCCAATGTTTCGATGCTTAAAAATTGACCCTTGCAAGCGTTTATATTCTGCCTGAACGCTTCGCAGTTCACTGCTATCATTGTCATCAATCAGCGGACAGACCACATACATCTGCCGCCCAGCTTGCAACTCTTTATCAACCAAAGCATAGAGACTGCCGCGACTATTTGGCGACCAAATTTTAGTAATAATTAGTGAGCGACCTTTTGGCTTCTCATCAAGAATTGAAATAGCTAGCTCGCCATAAACAGTTAACGCAAGTGAGCGGGGTATTGGAGTGGCGGTCATACTAAGGAGGTGCGGCATGTGCTTGCTTTTGTGAAGCAATTGCTGACGTTGCTTAACACCGAATCGATGCTGTTCATCGATAACAACAAAACCAAGTTTATGAAACTCAACCGCCTCCTGAATAAGCGCATGTGTTCCAACTGCAACCTGCACTGTGCCGTCCTTTAAATATTTATATACTTCGTTTTTACCTTTTTTAGAAACTCCTCCTGTGAGTAACGCTACGTTAATACCAAAAGGCGCTAACAGTTGCTGCAGCGTCTCAGCATGTTGCGTTGCCAAAATCTCGGTTGGCGCCATAAATGCTGTTTGATAGCCTTGCTGCGCTGCCATTGCTGCTGCCATGCCAGCCACTACTGTCTTCCCAGACCCAACATCACCTTGTAATAGCCTGTTCATGGGTTGAGACTCTTGAAAATCTTGCAAAATTTTCCACACTGCTTTTCTTTGCGCGTTTGTTAGCTCAAACGACAAGTTCTTCACAAACTCTTTGGCGTGCATCTCATGAAAAGGAATATACCAGCCCTTCAGTTGCTTATTCGCTTGCTTGTTTAAACCGCTGGCAAGCATTAAAGCAAAAAGCTCTTCATACGCAAATCTTTGCCTGGCTTTTTCCAGTTCACTGGCTTTTTCGGGAAAATGAAGCCCGAGCAGCGTCTCTGCTCGCGAAAAAAGCTTTTCTTTTTTCACCAATTCTTCTGGTAGCGTTTCAGGAAGCATAGTGATGACTGGCTTAATTTCATGTAAGATTTTTCGCAAGATATGCGACTTTAAACCTTTAATCTCTCGATAAATTGGCAAAATTCTTCCTGTCTGCACGGGTACATTGCTAACTCTTTCTGTTCCTGGATTGACGAGCTGATATTTTTTTCCCTGAAGCCCAAAATCACCGGATACATAAAATTCATCATTTTGTTGAATTTGTCTCGCGCGGTATGGTTGGTTAAACCATACGACAGGTACTTTGCTGGTACTGTCTACTGCCACAGCTTCGGTAATATGCAGACTACGCCGCACTCGACGAGTTCTAACATCTTCTATCCTTGCTTTAAGCGTTACTTTACCTGGCTTTATATTTTTTATCGGCGTTATTTCAGAAAAATCTTCGTATTTCCGCGGCAGAAAATAGATTAAGTCATACGCCGTGTGCAGCTGTGCAGCCTCAAACAGCTCAGCTGTCTTCACGCCAACTCCTTTGATATTTTTAAGAGGAGTAGTAAGATTCATCGCACACAAGGGCAAACTTGTTTTTGCCTCTTTTTATTAGTGCTATTTGATCAATTGTTTGATCTTCAGAAACTTTTTCACCATTAACACTAATTGCATTTCCCTCAATTAACCGTCGTGCTTCACTATTGCTTTCTGTTAATCCTGTTTCTACTAAAATAGCGACAAGTTGTTGTTTCTGCTTAGTCGTAGAGATTTCTTGAGCCAACATCTTCAGCTCCTCTTTTGAAAGCTCGTTAACTGTTTTTCCACCAAACAACACTTCCGTTACCGCAATAGCACTATTGGTTCGTGCTTCACCATGCACTAATTTTGTAACGTCCCTGGCAAGCCTTTTTTGTGCAGCTCGCTCGCTTAGGTTTTGCTGAAACTCCTGCATCAATGTTTCATATTGTTCGAGAGTAATATTTGTATAAACTTTTAAGTAATCGCCCACACTTTCATCATCAATATTGAGCCAAAATTGATAAAACTGATACACACTTGTTTTATTCTCGTCGAGCCAGATTGCGCCTTCTTCAGACTTACCGAATTTCTTACCAGTGGCTTTATTGATAATGAGCGGCAGTGTTATAGCATGAACTTCTTGCCCACGAACTTTGCGCACCAGGTCAACTCCTGAAAGGGCATTTCCCCACTGATCAGAGCCGGCCAGTTGCATGTTAACCCCATATTTGTCATATAGATGCAAGAAATCATATCCTTGAAGCAGCGTATAGCTAAACTCTGTATAGCTAATACCGCCACCATCTTTTCCAATGCGCTGAGCAATATAATCACGCTGCACGAGCGTACTCATACCAAAGTGCTTTCCGATATCACGCAAGAAATTGATAACTTTCATATCTTTAAACCAATCAAGGTTATTTACGAGCGTAAAGTCATCATTGCTAAATACTTTCTTAAGCTGTTTCTCAGCATTTTCGACATTGTACGCAATTGTTTCTTCCGTCTGCATAGGCCGTTCGCTGTCCTTGCCACCCGGATCACCAATGAGACTCGTTGCACCGCCCGCAAGCAAAATAATTTTATGCCCATGACGTGCAAACACCTTATCCAGCATCATTGCCGCAAGATTACCAATAGTCTGTGAGTCAGCTGAGGCATCAAACCCGTGATAACATACCCATTCTTGATTATCTAAGCCAGACACACTTTTCAGCGTTGTTTGGTTCACGAACCCGCGCCACTTCAGTTCTTCAGATAGTTTCATATTCTTTTGTATTGTAGCGAGAAAATGTGTTTGTGACAAACACTGGTAATGCTATAATAAGGTGCAATAGTTTTATGATTTATGAAATCTTAAGGAGTGTATAAAGGTGATAAGAAAACGTTCCCCGAGAAAAAATGGTGGCAGAAAACTCCGCGCTTATTCTAACTTAGCAACTCGTCGACGAGCCAAAAAGGATGCTCGAACAAGAAAAAAGGCTGAATATCTCGCAACTCTCCCAAAGCATCCCGTAAAACGTGTTTTGCACCGCATACACCCGCGACGCTTCTTTGCCTATTGGTTTAGCCGTGAAGGCGGCATTATGGCACTTAAAATCGGTGGTGTGGCTATTCTATTCATGGTGCTAGTATTTGGCGCTTTATTTGCTTATTTCCGCCGAGAACTTGATGCAATTCGCCCGGGCGAGCTCAGCAAACGTGTCCAAACTACGGTTACGAAATATTATGACAGAAACAATGTACTCCTATGGGAAGATAAGGGTGACGGCAACTATAAGCTTGTTGTAAAAGAAAGCGAAATAGCTGAGCCAATGAAACAGGCAACTATTGCCATTGAAGATAAAGACTTCTATAAACATGGCGGGGTTAGTTTTACTGGTATCGCTCGTGCTTTCGTAAATAACTTCGGCGGGGGTGGCACTCAAGGCGGGTCAACGCTCACACAGCAGCTTGTCAAACAAGTATTTTTCGCAGATGAAGCTAGTCAGCGAGGCATAAATGGTGTTCCGCGAAAGATTAAAGAGGCAATTTTAGCTGTCGAAGTTGAGCGAATGTATGACAAAAACCAAATCCTAACTCTCTATCTCAACGAGTCACCATATGGTGGTCGTCGTAACGGTGTCGAGTCTGGAGCACAAACCTATTTTGGGAAACATGCTAAAGATCTGAACGTTGCTGAAGCAGCACTTCTTGCGAGTATTCCTCAACAGCCCGGTCTCTACGACCCATATAATCCGACCGGGCACAAAGCACTCATCACCCGCCAACACAGGGTAATAGATAATATGATGCAACAAGGGTTTATTACGAAAGAAGAAGGTGAGAAGGCTAAAAAAGTAGCTATTTTGGATACAATTAGACCTGAAGCTGACCAGTTTAAGAACATTCGTGCACCACACTTTGTGCAAATGGTACGAAGTGACCTTGAGAGTCAGCTTGGTAAAGCAACGGTTGGTCGCGGAGGGCTTACGGTTAAAACAACTCTTGATTGGCGTGCGCAAGATATTGTTGAGCGGTCTATGGCTGAGCTATTTGACTCCTACCTTCCAGCGTCAGCAAATTTTGATAACGGTGCTGCAACTGTCGTTGATGTTCCAACCGGACAAATATTAGCTATGCAAGGTAGTCGATCTTATAACTATCCCGGATATGGTCAAGATAATGCCTCCAATTCATTCATACAGCCAGGCTCAAGTATCAAGCCATTTGTCTATGCCGGTCTGTTTAAGCAGAAACCAGCTGGTCAAGCAAATTATGGCGCCGGATCAATCTTAAGCGATGAACCAATTGACAATATTTATGGCGCAAAGCTAAACAACTTTGATAACAGGTTTAAAGGTAGTATGACCATTCGCAGCGCTCTTGCTGAATCTCGTAACATCCCGGCTGTAAAAGCAATGTACATCACTGGTCGTGACGCAACTTTACAAACCATCCATGATGTTGGTGACAAAAGCTACTGTACACAAGGTGTCGATAAGCAAGTGGGGCTTGCGGCGTCTATTGGCGGCTGCGGACTCAAGCAGACTGAACATGCTAACTCTTTCGCAACCCTGGGACGGATGGGAGTTTATAAGCCGGTCTCTAGCGTACTCGAAGTAAAAAACGCCCAAGGAGACACTATCAAAAAATGGAAGGATGAGGGTAAGCAGGTGCTCGACCCACAAATTCCCTACATGCTTAGTGATATTCTCAGCGATGACAGTGCTCGTTCACCGTCATTTGGCGCTGGTGCTTCTGGCCTCAATATTCCGGGAGTAAAAACTGCCACTAAGACTGGTACTTCAAACTTAGGAAATTTTTCAAAAGATTTGTGGATGAACAGCTACACACCAAAAGCAGCGCTCAGTATTTGGGTTGGAAATCATGATACGACTCCAATGAGTAATGCTCTTTCAAGCATTGTTGGTCCAACAGTTAATAAGATTATGGGACCAATTCATACCGATATTTTCGAAAAAGAAGGTAGTTGGAAACCAGGCGATTGGTTTACTCGACCAAACGGTATTCAAACGCTTACTGTAAACGGGCGGACTGACATATTCCCTTCATGGTACAACAAGTCGCAGGCTCAAACCGGCGCGAAGATGACGTTTGATAAAGTCTCGAAAAAGAAAGCAACTAATTGTACGCCAAATGCAGCCCGAGTGGAGGTGATTGTTCAAAAAATCCAAGACCCTGTCTCAAGAAAGACTATCATTATGGCTTCTGACGGATATGACGCAACGGCTGAAGATGATGTTCATAAATGCAATGATGTGAAGCCCTTTATTTCAAACATTTCCGCTTCTCGCACCTCTGCGAATGTGTGTCGTGTTACTGTACAAGTCAACCAAGGAACTCACCCTGTCACCTCTGCATCAATTAGTGTCAATGGCAGTGTTGTTGCAAACGCAGGTGGTGCCGGCACAATCACTGCCAATGCCCCATGTACTCCTGGTGGAGGAACTATTTCAATCAGTGCAACCGTGAGAGATAATGCACTCTATGAAGGAACTGGCTCTAGAACAGTTTCTATCACCCCATCATCTACACCACCAGGTGATGATGAAGACGATGAATAAATCTACATTTAGCGGTTCGCTAGTTCTATAAGTGATTCCTCTTTTGAAAGTTTTCTTTTCTTAGCGGGTTGCTGCTTTTTTGAAACGTTTCTTGAGGCTGAGTTACTTTTACCGGTATTCATATTTTTCGCAAACATCATTTTCCCTGCCTGAGTCTGTAGACTGCGCGTAAACTCTACCTCAACTTCCTTGCCAATAGCATTTTTCGCTTTTTCAACCACTACCATCGTACCATCATCAAGATAACCAACCCCTTGATCAGCCTCATTACCTCGTTGTACAAGACGAATTTTTTGACGCTCACCCGGCAAACGAGACATGCGTAGTGATTGTGCTAACCTATTAATATTCAAAACTTCAATTTCCTCAACCTGTGCAACTTTATTGAGATTAAAATCCAACGTTAGAATCGTTGCTTGATATTGTTTTGCTAAGGCTAATAACTGTTCATCAACACCGTCCTTTGCCTTTCCATCCTGCAGTATCTGTACGCTCAAGTCTTTCATCTGCTGCAATTCTCTAATCACATCCAAACCATAGCGTGCCCGTGCGCGTTTATCGTTATCTCCACCATCCGCAAGAAGTTGCAGTTCCGCCACAACGCTTTTAGGCACAAGCAAAGTGCTTTGTAAGAATCCTGCTTTTGCCACCTCCAAAACCCGTCCGTCCATTAATGTTGACGTATCAATGAGGGTTGGCTTGTTGCTGCCCTGTTTTATCTTTGCCCCCTTCTTGAAAAAAAGAACATATGACACCTCGATAAAAAGTATTACTAATAAGCCCAGCACCAGTCCTTCAAATAATTCCATACTTTCTCCTTTATTTATTTTTCTAAATATTTAATAAATGCTTGCCGCATATCTTTTACTTCACGAATAAAAGACTGTTTTGGCTTGGTACCAGGCGCAATCGCAAAACCAAAGCCAAGCTTTTTAGCTTCATCCACACGCCGCTTCGCATTATGTACACTACGGATTTCTCCGCCCAGGCCAACTTCGCCAAACACAACCACATCGTCGCTTAAACGTCGTCCTGCGGCCGCAGAGGCAATCGCCATACATACTGCCAGGTCTGCCGCCGGGTCTTGCAGTTTTAAACCGCCAACTACATTTACATAAATATCTTTGTCTGATAATTTCAATTTCGTGCGTTTTTCCAGCACCGCCACAAGCAAATTAAGGCGATTTAAATCAAAGCCACTTGCCGTGCGTTTAGGATACCCGAAATGTGTCGGATTCACAAGCGCCTGTATTTCCACGAGCAGAGGCCGAGTGCCCTCAAGCGTAGCGAGCACTACTGAACCATCAGCATTTTGCCGTTCGGCAAGCAGCGCAGCTGAAGGGTTTCGCACAGACCGTAAGCCTTCATCCATCATTTCAAAAATCGCCGCTTCGCTTGTCGCGCCATAACGATTCTTCACCGCTCGCACTACTTTAAATCCACCATAGCGATCACCTTCAAACTGCAGCACCACATCAACTAAATGTTCAAGGACTTTCGGTCCAGCAATACTCCCCTCTTTTGTGACATGCCCAACTAGTACGACAGCTGTGTTTGTTTTTTTAGCAGCTCGAGTAATAATATTACTTGAATTTGTAATTTGGCTGACTGTTCCCGGTGCCGAAGCAATCTCCGCAAGTGTCATGGTTTGCATTGAGTCAACAATCACAAGCTGATATTTCCCTGTGTTTATCGTTACAGCAATATCATCTGCACTGGTTGATGCTGCCAGTTCCAGCTTTTCATCACTGGTTGCGCCTAATCGCTCAGCACGTAGTTTTATCTGTCCTTCAGACTCTTCACCGCTAACATATAAAACCGCTTGTCCATTTGCAACAACTGCAGCAATCTGTAAGAGCAATGTGCTTTTTCCAATTCCTGGCTGCCCGGCCATTAACACCACACCGCCCGGCATGAAACCACCGCCAAGCACGCCGTCAAGATCACTAAAACCAGTTTTGATCCTGCTGCCGACCGAATCTGTCTTGATACTTTTTAGGACCGCTGTCTTTAGCTTTTTACCCTGACTACGAGATACTGCCGACTTTCCACTCGTCTCAACGGCTTGTTCTAAAAGACTGTTCCATGCGCCGCAGTTATCGCATTTTCCCGACCACTTTGAATACTGTGCCCCACACTGCTGACAAATATACTTCGCTTTTAATTTCACATGCTACCCTATTGCGCGTACACTGCATAATTATATCCATTGGAAACACTACTAAGATAGTCTTTAACCAAAACTCTGTATAGGTTAAGAACCAGAGCGGGAGATGTATCAGCAGCATTATCTCCCGGAGGACTGTAAAAACAGGCATTTGTATCCGTAGGATTTCCACCACCCGACGGTATCTTACCCGCTTCCGTCATTAACTCGTTAAATGTGGCATTATTACTCGTAGAAGCCTCAAGACGGGCAGCACCGTAATACCCCCCCTTCTTTTTATTAAGACATGGAATAAGTAAATAACCAGAGTAATTCGTACTATCTGGAGGACTATCCCACTTTGGATCCATAATTGTTTCTTTTAAGTACCCTGCTTCCCCAAGCTTGCCGCCCAGCTGACTCGGTGCGGACGTATTTCCTGAAAGAGAGGGGGTTGCTCCCCAGCTACCACCATTCCAAAAAAAATTAGTAACTGGATAGCTATTGTATAGCGTGTAAAAACCGAGGGCATCATCAATTGCTTTTGATTTTCCATCCGCCTGCGCAAGTTTATAAGCATTTACTAAAGTTTGTAAGTCATTTTTCCTTTTCGTATCTCTCGCTCTTTCTTGATAAGCAGGATACGCTACAGCAATAATAGCAGCTAAGATACCGATAGTCGTCACAACTATTAAAACTTCTATAATCGTAAATCCATTATTTCGTTTTTTATTATTTAAAAATGTGAAAAACATTATATTTTATCTTCTCATCCTGTCTATTGCTAAGCTTTAGTATACCATAAGTAGTTACACTGACGGTACAGTTTCAAGCTGGCTATCAATAGTACGATTCAAGCTCTCTGCCTCACTGTTGAGTGCTTCAAGTTGAGCACGCTTTTGTTCATATTGTTGCTCAAGTTGTTCAATTGCGCTACGCTCACTTTCAAGCTGGTTTTGTCGCAAAATAAGTTGATTTCTTGCCGCGTCAAATTCTGCTTCGTCTTCAAAATAACCCGAGCGGGCTTTCTGATTAAAATCTGATATATCGCTATTCAACGCGCTAATTTCGACGTTATAAGCACCGATACGCTGATTAATCTCTACAGCAAGCGCTTCTATCCCCGTAGCTAACGCTTCCTGCTGCTGCTCCAGTTCTCTAAATAATCGTTCATAGTGATTTGCCATTTTCGCGACAGCTTTCCTGTCCTCAAAATACCGACTATAATATTCTTCTAATTCCGAACTCACTGTTATCATTTCAGTACCGATAATCGAATGGAGTTCATTAAACTTCTCTCCCGGTTCAATTCTTTCATATACCTTGAGCCTTTGCTGTAATTTCTCGTCAGTAATTTCTGTAAGTTCAGCTTCCAGTAATTTGTTGATACGTTGTTTTTCGGAAGAAGAAAGCCTATCATATGCCACGTGTAGCATCTCGTGAGCAGAGGTTACTTCTTTTACACCCTCCAGCCTCTCATCATCAATATTAAAAATGAAAATGTGTTGCGGCGAAATATAGCAACCCAGAATAATACTTTCTCTATCCCGACTTTTGCAATTTTGATTAAATTCCTGACGATCATTGAGTGCTGGCTGGGCTGCAAAGAAATAGAACTGCCCTTCATCCGTGAATTGAACAGTATCCGCAATGTCTTGGATATGACTACTTGGCTTATATGTCGCTACTACAAACCTGTCAACTACATTTTGGAAGTTGAGCAGTGCCCAGACACTACTCCCAAGCACGGCTACAATCATAGTCAGTGCTGTAAGACGCCAAAACCAATGCTTCATGCTATTCGGCTTTCACGGCAACTTTTAGCTTATTTTCAGAAATCTTCGCCTGCAGTACATCACCTTTTTTGAATACTCCCTTTAGTAGCCCGTCTGCAATCGTATGCTCGAGTTCATCTTGAATAACACGTCGTAAGGGGCGCACGCCATTGCGCGAATCATACCCTCTACTTAGCAGCCATCGTTTCGCGCTCGGTTCAATAACAACTCTAAGCCCTTTATCCATTAGGCGTTCCTGCAGCTCTTTAATTTGCAGATCAAATATCTTACCGACATTTCGCTTTGTGAGCACATGAAAGACTACCACACTATCAAAACGATTAATCAATTCCGGTCTCATCATGTCATTCAGTGCTTCTTTTGCCGCCTCACTATTTTCGTCGTGCAAATCTTCCAGTTTCTTCTTTTCATCTTTACCGGTTGCCCTAAACCCAAGCGTTGCTTCTTTCTGCATACGCTCAGCACCCAAATTACTTGTCAAAATGATGATGGTATTCGCAAAACTGACCCTTCTTCCTTTAGCATCGGTCAGCCTGCCATCTTCGAGTAGTTGAAGCAGTAACTGAAAAACATCGGGGTGCGCTTTTTCAATTTCATCAAACAATACCACGCTATACGGCTGACGGCGAATCTTGTCAGTGAGCTGCCCACCGTCATCGTAACCAACATACCCCGCTGGTGCGCCGACCAACCGGCTTGTGTTATGCCGCTCGCTAAATTCACTCATATCAATCTTAATGAGCGATTCTTCAGAGCCAAATACCTCTTTGGCGAGTACCTTTGCCAGCTCAGTTTTACCTACTCCGGTTGGACCCATAAAAATAAATGAGCCAATCGGACGCTGGGCGTGCGCAATTCCTGAACGACTTCTCCTCACCGCCTTTGATACTTTTTCGATTGTTTCTTTTTGCCCGATGATATGCTTGCTGAGATGCTTTTCAAGATTGCTGAGCATCTTCGCCTCAGACTTAACCACACGACTCACAGGAATACCCGTCATGGTTGCTACTGCAGCGGCGACATCATCTGCTGTTAATGTTATCCGTGATTGTTTGCGTGTTTCTTTCTCCAGCTTTTCTATACGCTGTGTAATTTGACTAATGCGCGTTTTATAAAGTGCAGCTCGTTCATAGTCTTCGGCGTTGACCGCATCTTCCATCTTATCGTTCAAAGCCTTTATTTCTCGCTTATAGTCACGTAATTTAGACGGCTGCGTTCCGCGGGTAACACGTATTTTCGAGGATGCTTCATCAATCACGTCGATCGCTTTATCAGGCATAAACCGTTCTGTGACGTATCTGTCCGCTAGCTTCACCGCATCTTCAATGACATCATTCGGTAGCGACACGTTATGATGGACTTCATAATGATGTCGCAACCCTTTCAGGATATCTATCGTATCCTTCAAACCTGGCTCCGGAACAATGATTGACTGTAAGCGCCGCTCCAAAGCTGCATCTTTTTCAATGTGTTTTCGATATTCATCTAAAGTCGTGGCGCCAATTAAGCGAAGTTTTCCGCGTGCCAAAGCTGGCTTTAGAATATTTGCCGCATCCATTGCGCCTTCGGCTGCACCCGCACCAACCAGGAGATGCAGTTCGTCAATAAAGACAATGTTATGCTCATCTTCTGTCAGTTCTGAGACAACTTTTTTTAATCGCTCTTCGAATTCACCTCGATATTTTGTACCCGCAATCATACCCGCAAGATCAAGTTGAACGACTCGTTTATCTAACAAGTGTTCAGGCACCTGTTCTTTAGCAATACGCGTCGCTAAGCCTTCGACAATCGCCGTTTTTCCCACGCCGGGTTCACCAATAAGCACAGGATTATTTTTTGTACGACGAGTTAAAATCGTTACCAGCCGTTCTATCTGATCGCTTCTTCCGATAACAGGATCAAGTTCTCCATTTCGAGCTTGCGCTGTTAGATCAATACCATAGATATCAAGCGCGCCAGGGCGGCCACGCTTTGTTTTAATGTTGCCCAGCCCCTCGCCAAGCGCATCAAATGAACGCTGCTGATGATTAAGATAATTCTCAAGTCCGCCTAAAAGATCGTCGATGTTAATATTCATGTCACGCAGTAACACTGTTGCTCGAGCATTCTTCTGACTTAAGATACTGTAAAGAATATGTTCTGTGCCGCAAAAATCCTGATGAAAATCCTGCGCCACATCCCAACTCATTTTTAAAGTGAGCTTTGCTGTCTCACTTAGACCTTTCGCGCCGGTGCTCACCACCAACGCTCGCGGCGTTAAGTTAAGCGCTAAACGTGCTCGCTGTAAGGTAACACCAGAATCTGAAAGCATTTTCGCTCCTACAGAAGTATCTTGGCTTAAAACGCCCAGTAAAAGATGCTCTGTGCCAACATAGGCACTACCCAGACTTCTCGCAATAGCCTCAGCATGCTGCAAGCTTCCGCGTGCATTATCAGTTAAGCGATCAATAAATTCTGCAAAACTTTCAGGCATCATATATCTTTATACTACCTCCAAAATGATTTTTATATAAGGCTTTTTGCCTATATTTCAGTATAGAAAATTAGCACTCGTGAGTCAAGAGTGCTAATTTAAGGCAAAAGAAGAGCTTTACTCTTCAGTAACTTCATCAACCGCATCAAGCAAAGAGTCTTCGATATTCTTCCGGGGTTTCTTTTCCGCTGGCTTTGCTTGTGCCGTTTCAATATCAAGTTCATAGCCAGTCAATTTACTGGCAAGGCGTACGTTTTGACCGCCGCGACCTATAGCAATAGATTGCTGATCTTCATTTACCACCACTTTAGCACGCTTTTCGTCACCCTTTTCAAGCTTAATTTCGACAACTTCAGCCGGACTAATCGCATTAGTGATAAACACTGCCGGATCTTCATCGAAAGTGATGATATCAATCTTCTCTTGCTCGCCAATTTCATTCATGACTGCCTGAACACGGGTACCGTGGCCACCTACAAACGTACCGACCGGATCAACACCAGGAACCGTCGAAGCAACAGCAAGTTTTGTGCGCTTGCCAGCTTCACGAGCAATTGCCTTAATTTCGACTGCGCCAGTCTCCATTTCGGGAACTTCCTGGCGGAAAAGATGCTCAACAAACTGTTCATTGGCACGACTTAGGACCAGTTGCGGACCACGATTTCCACGCTCAACCTCTTTTAGATACACCTTAATTCTCGTTCCGGGAGAATAATATTCACCAGGAATCTGTTCGCTTGCCGGTAAAATACCGCTGGCTTTGCCAAGCTCGACGCGCACAAGACGAGCCTCAACACGCTGTATTGTACCAGTAATAACGGTACCAATCTTATCAGCATATTCATCAAGTACTACTTCACGCTCAGCTTCACGAAGACGCTGCAACACCACCTGTTTTGCCGTTTGTGCTGCCACACGACCAAATGTCGTTGCCACTTCACTTTCTTCAACCACGTCGCCGATTTCGGCATCCTTTTTGAGCTTTGCAGCGTCTGCGAGGCTGATTTCAGTTGCTTTATTCCCAACTTCTTCAACCACTTCTTTACTTACGAATACTTTTGTATCGCCAGTATTCACATTCATCTCCGCACGCACCTCTTGCTCGCGCTCACCATGATCACGTCGCCATGCCGCTGCGATCGCTTGCTCAATCACCTCAAGCACTGTATCCTCCGGCAGATTTTTTTCTTCGGCAATCGTCCGCACCGCAAGTGCTAACTGTTTGACATTAATATCGTTATTCATATTGAGCTCTCCTTTTTAAATATAATTCTTATTAAAAAACCCGACCTATCGGCCGGATACTTCTGTATTGCATTATAAATGTTTTATTATTTGTCTGCAAGGTTTATCTCACCATATCTTCGCCCGTTCGCTTTCAGGTCGAAAAAGCTTATCTTCTGGAGCCAACGAAAAAACTTCATAAAAACTGTCTACATGCTGTAAGATAGCATTAACTCGAAATTCAGATGGCGGATGAGGATCAACAAGCGCATATTCACGTGCCAACTGCTCTCTGGTAGTACTTGATTCCGTACAAGCATAATTAATGAAAAACTCACGTATCTGCTCTATATTAGTATCTTGTTGATCTCGTGAGCAAAGCGCGTGAAGTGAAATCTCCAAACCACCGAGATCAGCAATGCTCTCGCCAATCACCAAATCACCTTTTAGCTTTACGTTCGGTAATACTTCAAATACATCTGCCTGCTTTTTAATAATCTCCGCTTTTTTAGTAAAACGTTTTCTTTCTGCAGCAGTTTGCCATTGACGCACATTACCTTCCGCATCAAACTGACACCCTTGATCATCAAAAGCATGCGTTAACTCATGAGCTATAACTGTTCCTATGCCGCCAAAATTCTTCGCATCACTCGCCTCAATATCAAAAAATGGCGCTTGTAAAATTCCCGCAGGAAAACAAATTACCAAACGATTTGGGTCATGATAGGCATTCACCGTCTGTGGACTCATATAATGCCATTGGTCACGTCGATTTGGCTTGTCCAGCTGAGATAAGAGATAGTCGTGGTTAAATGTTTCAGCCTGAATAATGTTACCAACATAGGAATTTCTCACTATCTTCAAACCACTAAAATCCCGCCACTCGTCAGGATAACCAATGAGAACTTTCATATTACGCAGCTTCTTAATGGCATAGTCCTTGGTTTTTTCACTCATCCAATCAAGGGTCTTAATACGCTCAGCAAACGCCTCAGTTACTTTATCAACCATTGAAAGTACTTTCTGTTTCGACTTTTCAGGAAAGTGTTTTTCAG
The DNA here is from genome assembly GCA_964570845.1 of uncultured Candidatus Saccharibacteria bacterium. Lineage (GTDB taxonomy): Bacteria > Patescibacteriota > Saccharimonadia > Saccharimonadales > Saccharimonadaceae > CAZLCC01. The sequence goes on from CAZMZB010000004.1 coordinate 25,885, forward strand.
CATATAGCCTTCCGACGTTTTCGCCTATCAAGTGGTCAATATTCATGACGACTCGCCGCCAAAGAGGACTCATCTCTTTCGTACCAGCAATAACTTTGCCATAAAATTCAAAGTGTAGTTTCGCAGTCTCTTCTGAAATACACGGCAAGAACTTCCGTAAAAGCTGCCATTTCAGATATATTCGCCACCTAGCAACATCTGTTTCGTGGAACTGCTGATTGATAAATACCATAAACCCCGGTTGATCATGGCTAATGTTCTTTGTGTAAGTCCAGTGCGTGCCCTTCGCATATTCAGCCCAATCGATATGAGAATAGATTTTCTGCAACTCTTCAAAACTGACTGAATTATAATTACCCTCAACGTCTCGCAGTTCAGAGCGAGTCCTCTGTGCTTTAGCTATATTTTTTTCAATCTCAAAAACCGTTTTAATAAATTCATCTTTTTCAGTTCTTAAATCTTTCCAAACTTCATGTACTTGAGACAAAAGATGCTGATATTTCTCACGAACTGCCGCCATATCCGTCTCGTCAGACAAATAATAGTCTCTATCCGGAAGCGACAGCCCAGATTGATATAACCTCACGAGATATTGGCTGGAGTTTTTGTCATCAGTATCAATAATCATCGACCATGGAGCATTCACGCCGATGCGATGCAACTCTCCAATTACTCTTGAAAGAGATGCTTTGTCAGTTGCTTGGTTTATCTTGTCTGAGTACTGCTTTATCGTCTGCCAGTGCTCGGTGGCACATGTATCAAAATTGATACCACTATAGAAAAAATCTCTTGCCTGCTGCTCGGTGCCTGTTCCCTCTTGTGAAGACTGCAAGTCTTGATAAATATTGCGCATTTGAGTCCATGATTTTTCACGCAATATATTAAAGGTTCCCCAGCGAGATTCATTAGCGGGTATTGGATTTTTGTTCAGCCAAATACCGTTCACATGCTTAAAGAAATCATCTTGAGGACGCACGGAAGAATCAAGAATGGGTGATAAATCTGCTGTCATTATAAAAGAGTATACTGTAAACTATTTTTTTATACCAGATGGAGAAAGTCGTTTACCTGTGGCAAGGCGCTACTCATTGAAATCACTGCTAGTTGCATATTTTCTTTATATTGAGGGTGGCTTGCTCGCCAAAGCTCAGCCGCAAATTGCATTTGTTTGAGTTTTTTAGGTGTAATCGCTGCCATGCCACCGCCCTGATTTGCCTGTCTGCGATATTTCACCTCAACAAAATAAATCATATTGCTTTTTATAGCAATAATATCAATCTCGCAATATTTTGTTCTCCAGTTTCTATCTACAATCTGATAGCCTTTATTCTGAAGATACTCCGCAGCCTCGTCCTCAGCAATCTGACCAATACTTCTCACCACTGTTTTTTGTGGCTTCTTCGCAGCGCTCATTGGCGCAAAACTCATGCGGTGAAGCTCGCTTGGACCATGTTTTTCAATTGCTTCACGGTGAAGCTTTGTGCCGTAGCCAACGTGTTTTTCAAAACCATAGTCAGGATATTCAGCAGCGATTTTCTGCATGTAATAATCTCTGGCGACTTTCGCAATAATCGAGGCTGCGGAAACACTTGGCACCAACAAATCGGCCTGTTTCATCGTTGTCACCCGTTTGTCATCAATCAGCTTAATTGTCCCATCAATAATAATCTCGTCATATTCTGCCTCGATCTCACGAAGCGCCTGCATTGCCGCTATCTTCAGCGCCGTTGAAAGCCCAATCTTATCAATCGTTTTTGCTGCTACCCACCCCAACCCAATATGCGGAGTAGATTGCCGAATAATCCCCGAAAGTACTTGTCGTTTTCTAGCGGTCAGTTTTTTGCTATCAGTCAAACCATCAATTTCATTGCCGCTTAAAGCTACTGCACCAACTACCAATGGTCCCGCCCATGCCCCGCGCCCAACTTCATCGATACCAACAATCATACTCTCTAAGTATATAAAAATACTCCACTAAAAATGGAGAATTTTATTTTTTAAAGCAAATTCTTATTTCTTGGCTTCAGCTTTTTCTTCTTTTTGCTCTTTTGCTTCAGCTGGCTTTCCTGCAGCTTCATCAGCCTTTAATGCTTCTTTTGACTCAGGAACGCTTACGTCATTCACAGTTTTTTTATCAAACTCAACTGCCTTGAGACGAGCACTTTTTCCGCTTCGTTCACGAAGGAAGTTAAGATATTTGCGACGAACTTTACTTCGCTTGGTTACTTCAACTTTTTCAACCAATGGACTGTGCAAAAGAAAACTCTTTTCAACACCAACACCACTGGCAATTTTACGAACCGTAATGCGGCTGGTGTGTGAATTCTTGCGGTCAGTTCTAAGAACTACACCTTCAAACATTTGTACACGCTCTTTGTTACCTTCTTTAATTTTTTGGTGTACACGCACCGTATCGCCCGTGCGAACATCAACCACTTTTACCTTTTTTTGGGCATTATTTACCTTTTGAATTAACGCAAAACTCATTACTCTTCTCTCGCTTAAACATTTATATTAACTATTCAACTAGCCATTATAGCACAAAATATCAGATATAAAAGGGGCGGCGTATTCTTTTGTTTTGCGGTATTTGACTTTGTAGCTATTTATTATTAAAATAACAAAAGTTTAGGTAGAAATACTTAGATGACGAACTTTGACAGAATACATTCCCTACAGAAAGGTTGCCATGTCAGACGCATCAGTTGTCATACTCGGTCCAGCTGAAGCCCTAAACGGGCGGGTTCTCACCGAAGTGCGGAAACAACTCGGTAACGCCTACATCAGGGCAGTATACATGAAGTACAAGGAGGTCAAAGAGAACGCTCAAAAAGCACTTGTGGATTACCTGCTGGGTCTTGGGGGTGACGCGTTTGAGGCTGCCTCCTCTACCTTCCAACTTACTACGGGACAAAACCCAAACGAAATATACGGGTTAGTCATTGATGTTAGTCTGCTACCAGAGGGTGCCCCTGAAAGCAATAAATACACTGATCTAAAGGAGGTTTTTCCCAACCTCAAAAAGGTCATTCTTTGCTGCAACCACAACAAAGTGCTCAAAGTGGTAACTCTCTAAGACCCCTTAGGTAGAGAGGCAGGAGGCTTAAGCTTCCCACCCCCAAGAACGAGAAGGGTGTATTCTGTCCTTCTCATAAATTCTTAAAGATTAAGAATTTTTGAGAAGAAACAACTAGTTATAAAAGCTAAAAACATATACTATTGATGAGTATGGATATTAATGAAAAAGCGCTAGAGCTTCATAAAAAATTTAAAGGCAAAATCACAACAAAACTACGTGACGAGTTAATTGATCGCGAAAAACTAAGCGCATACTATTCCCCTGGCGTTGCCGCAGTTAGTAAAGTAATTGCAAAAGACTCAAGCAGACTTAAAGAGTATACCTGGACGAATAATCTTGTCGCCGTTATTTCAGATGGCTCAGCAGTACTGGGACTTGGTAATATCGGCGGAAAAGCCAGCATGCCAGTCATGGAGGGGAAGGCGCTGCTTTTTAAACATTTCGCCAACATTGACTCTGTGCCGATTGTACTTGACAGCCAAGACACTGAAGAAATTATTCAAACCATTAAAAACATTGCACCGAGTTTTGGCGCAATTAATCTTGAGGACTTTGCCGCACCAAGATGTTTTGAAATCGAAGAAAGACTCAAGAACGAACTTGATATCCCTGTTTTTCATGACGATCAGCACGGTACAGCAGTTGTTGTATTAGCTGGACTCATCAACGCCATGAAAGTTACCGGCCGTAAGCTCGAAGATGCTAAGATTGTTGTCGTGGGAGCTGGAGCAGCCGGAACTGCAATCATAAAGCTATTGCATCAGTATGCCAAACCCAGGATATTTGCCGTAGACAGTAGAGGCATCATTAGCAAGAATCGTACTGACCTTAACGAAGAGAAAAAGAAGCTACTTAAGTATACTAACCTATCAGGAACTGACGGTTCGCTTGAGGATATTCTGGCTGAAGGTGCAGACGTGTTTATCGGCGTATCAAAAGCAGGTTTATTAACACCAAAGATGATTAGGTCAATGGATCGCAACCATACACCGATTATTTTTGCTTTAGCTAACCCAGTACCTGAAATTACACCAGATGAGGCTAGAAAAGTTCGAGACGTTATCATTGCCACTGGGCGTAGCGATTTACCAAACCAAGTAAATAATGCTATCGCCTTTCCCGGCATCTTTCGTGGGGCACTCGATAACAATGTAAAAAAAATTACTAATGAACATAAAATCGCTGCTGCTGAAACAATTGCAAGCCTTACTCCGAATCCAACCGCTGAAGAAATCATTCCGTCCATCATGAACGAAAAGCTCGTACCCTCAATTGCAAAAGTAATTACTTAAACCACCCTGTTTACTTCTTCAAGCGTCGTTTCACCGTGCAGAGCTTTTAGAACACCCATTTGCAACATGGTCACCATTCCCTGCTCTTTGGCAGTTTTTTCAATAGATTCAGTGTGCACATCAATCAGCTCACCACGAAGATATTTCTGGATTTCTTCATTAACCACCATTTGTTCCATAAGGATAATTCGCCCTTTATAGCCAAAAGGGGAATCCTCGGATATAACAGGCTTATAAAGGGTAATATCACCCTCAAGATTTGGTTTTTCAATGTGACCTGGAAGGTCTTTTAGCGTCTCCTCGATCCACTCCTTTGTCGCCTCATCTGCCTTATAAGCTTCTTTTGTATTATCATCGAGCTTTCTGACAAGTCGTTGACCAACTACAAGACGAATTGCTGTACTGAAAATCGGATTCACCCCAATCATATCAATCATACGGCTAAATGCCGCAGCAGCAGAGTTAGCGTGAAATGTGCTAAGTACTAAATGCCCGGTAATGGAAGCTTGTACTGCCGTGCGTGCCGTATCCCGATCTCTAATTTCTCCTACCATAATCACATCTGGATCAAGCCGAAGTACTGCACGCAATTTATCTGCAAAATTAAGACCACTATCAGTATTTACTGGGATTTGGCTGATACCGGGAACACGAAATTCTACCGGGTCTTCAAGTGTAATGATTTTTCTGTCCGTACTGTTGAGAGCATTAATAATGCTGTACAGTGTAGTCGACTTACCCGAACCAGTTGGCCCAACCATCAACACCATACCGCGCGGATGTTGAATAATTTTATCAATTTGTTCACGTTCAGTTTTACTGACACCAATTCTATCTAAATTAAGAAGCGATTCATCGAAGTTGAATAGACGAATAACTGCGTCTTGACCATAGACAGTCGGAATGATTTCAATACGCATATTTAAAAATTGTACTTTGCCATCTTTTTCAATCTTTTGTTGCATGCTGCCAGATTGCGCATCGGTCGCCGCAGTAGAAACATTGGCGCGTGAAGCAATCGAAGCCAGTAGAACACGATATTTGTCATGAGAGAGCGTAGCAACCGGATGAAGCGCACCATCAACACGAAAACGCACTCGAAGTTCATCACGCTCGTTTTCAAGGTGAATGTCGCTTGCACCCAAACGCTCAGCCTGAGTAATTAAATAATCTAAGATGTCGTCCGTTTTGACGGACTCAAGTGTTCTGGAAACTTCAGCAATCGTATCACTATCGCCTTCTTTTGCAATCGTCACATCTTCATAGACCACTTGTTTGGGCGGATCATAGCGCATCATCAACTCACGATAACCAGTATTGCTAATGAGTACCATTTTAGCGGTTTGACCCTTTTCGTTATACTCTGCCTTTAATCGATTAGTAATTGATTGCGGCGTGTTGTTCGTGATACCGAAAATGAATGGATCAATGTCGTTGCCGTTATAAAGTGGTACAAGCCGACCCTTACGCATTTCCTCAACACCAAGAAGCTGCGGTACGAGTTGTAGCGTGTCGGTAAGACCGCGGGTATCAAGATACTCGACCCCTAAAATTGCTGCACGTTGCTGTGTGTTTTTTTCATCTTTGTCACGGTAGTGTGATTTTTGCTGTTCCTCATCCATCAGCTAATATTGTAACAGAAAAGCATAAGGTTTTACGACTGCTACAATAGATGATATGAAAACGCTGGAAATTATCGTCATTGCACACAATATTCGCTCAACGCACAACATTGGATCAATTCTTCGCAGTTGCGATGGATTTGGAGTAAAAAAACTTTACTTAACAGGCTACACACCCTATCCAGCTATAGAAAATGATACTCGCTTGCCGCATATTGTTGAAAAACTAACGAAACAAATAAGCAAAACAGCGCTTGGCGCAGAAGAAACCGTATTATTTTCGTACGAAGAGGATGTAGGGCGAGTTATTAAAAAGTTACGCAATCAGGGATATTGTATTGCAGGTCTGGAGCAGAATGAACGCAGCATCTTATTACCAGATTATGCTCCACACCCGAAAGTAGCACTGATTTTAGGCGAAGAAATCTACGGTATAACAAAAGCAATTATTAACGAATGCGATGTAATAATAGAAATTCCTATGAAAGGCAAAAAAGAATCCTTTAATGTAGGTGTGGCTACTGGTATCGCGCTATATGCACTGTCTACTTAAATACTACACATTTTTCGGTGTAAATATCAACCAACTTACTCTTTAAGTCGCTGGTTGCAACAACTTTGAATGGTAGCCGAATTGCCGATTGCTTGTCATCACCAAGCATTAGAATAACCTCACTCTCACCCGGATATTCATTAAATATCTTTTTCATTTGTAGTAGTTTTTCGTGTTCATTTGGATCCTTGACATGAATAAATATCTTTTTTGGCACTTCAAGAGCTGGTGGAGAGACACCCAACACAGCTTTTTGTTTAGCGGTACTTGTTTTTACCACTTTATTACCAGTTGGAAGTTTTACTTTCTTTCCTGTGGCTTTATAATCTTTAATCTCTTCCTCTGTAATCTGTCTTAACTCATCAACGATTATTTTCACTTCTCCAGTAGCGTTACCGTTCCTATCCCTGGCATTCACCCGACCACTTACACTCACTACCATATCCTGCGCTAAAGAATCACCAATCTTTTCATACAGTTTCGGAAAGATAATTATTTCCCCTTCGCCACTTTTATCCTCAAGTCCAATAAATGCCATTTTACTGCCATTTTTTGTGGTAATGGAACGAACTGTATTAATAACACCGCCAACTTTAATATTTTTACCATCAAGTATCTCCGTGATCTTGGCAAGCGGTACGGTTTGTTCATCAAGATAAACGTCAAAAGAATCCAGCGGATGTGAACTTAGATAAAGCCCAAGCAATTCTCTTTCCCAAGTTAACAATTCTTTCGCCGAGTGTTTGTTGGGCGCTGGCTCAAGTTTAACACTAGGCATTGCCACCGCATTTTCAAGTCCACCAAACAGATCTGTCTGACCACTAATTGCCTCTTTTTGTATTTTGCTTGCATATCCCAAAATAGTATCAAGATTAAAAAGTAAATCTGACCTATCACCAAAAGCATCGAATGCGCCGGCTTTAATGAGTGATTCCCATGCTTTTCTATTTACTTTGCTGACATTGACTCGTTTCGCAAAATCTTCAATGTTTTTGAACGGCTCTTCTTCGCGAGCACGCAAAATTTCCTCCACTGCTACAGTTCCGACACCCTTTACCGCCGCCATACCAAAACGAATTTCGTTTTTTCCCGGCACTACAGCAAATTCAACATAACTTTCTCTCACGTCGGGCGGCAACACTTTAAGACCCATTTTTTTACACTCGGCAATTTCAATCGCTAAACGATCAATGTCATCCTGATCGCTTGTCATCAGTGCTGCCATAAATGCATCCGGATAATGTGCTTTGAGATATGCCGTCCAATAAGCAATCATAGCGTAGCAAGCCGCATGCGATTTGTTGAAACAATAGTTTGCGAACTCTTCAAGCTGATCCCAGAATTTCTCAACCAGTTTCTTTTCAGCACCACTATGCTTAATTGCACCATCTATAAACTGAGGCTTCACCTCCTTCATCATCGACATGATTTTCTTACCAACTGCTTTTCGAAGCGTATCCGCTTGACCGCCGGTAAAGCCCGCCATATCTTTCGAAATTTGCATAAACTGCTCTTGATAGACCAAAACGCCATAGGTACTCTCAAGTGCATCCTCCATTTTCGGGTGGAGATATTCAATTTTTTTCTTGCCATGTTTTCTAGCAATAAAATCATCAATAAATTGCATCGGCCCAGGACGATAGAGTGCTACCATAGCGATAATGTCTTCAAAAATCGTCGGTTGAAGTTGCCGCAAATAGCGCTTCATACCGGCAGATTCAAACTGAAATACTCCTGTTGTATCACCCTTTTGGAACAGCTCGTATGTTTTTTCATCATCAAGCGGAATATCTGAAACTTTAATATCATTTTTGTATACTTTTTTAACAATTCGAAGTGCGTTGTTAATAATTGTTAAATTTGAAAGACCCAAAAAATCCATCTTTAAAAGCCCTAAGTCTTCAATTGGATACATTGGATACTGTGTTGAGATAACCCCTTTTTGTGCCATTTCAAGCGGGGTAAACTTTACGATCTCATCTGGTGCAATCACCACGCCAGCTGCATGCACTCCATGAGAGCGAATTGTTCCTTCCAGTCTGCTGGCATAGTCTATTACTTGCTTAGCATCAGCACTATTTTCATACTCGTATCGCAAGTCTGCATCTTTTGTCACACTTGTTTTGAGCGGAATATGCCGACCCTGTACCGGGGCTGGCACAAGTTTCGCTAAACGATCTGCATCGACATAGGGCACTTGAAGCACCCTTGCTACATCTCGAACAGCTGCTCGAGCTGCCATGCGACCAAAAGTAACGATATTTGCCACCCTATCTTCACCATATTTTTCAACACAATATTGAATGACTTCATCTCGACGTGTGTCCTGAATATCAATGTCAATATCGGGCATTGAAATACGATCTGGATTTAAGAACCTCTCAAATAGAAGATCGTATTGTATCGGATCAAGATCTGTAATATTAAGCGCATAAGCAATAATCGAACCCGCCGCAGAACCACGACCTGGACCAAAAATAATCCCTCGTTTCTTACCCCAGTCCATGAAATCCCAAATAATTAAGAAGTAACCGTTGAAGCCCATACTTTCAACAGTTGTCAGCTCAAATGTTGCACGCTCCAGTACATCGCTCGGCAATAGCTTTTTAGCTTCTTTGATTGATAGCTCATTCTCAAATTTTGCCCCACCATAACGCCATGCAAGCCCTCGATACACAAGCTTTTCAAGATAACTTTTTTCCGTTTCACCTTTGGGAGTTGGAAACGTCGGAATTAAAATGTTGCCTAATTCAATTTCAACATTGCATCGATCAGCAATTTCTTTTGTGTTCCTTACAATATCAGGATATTTATCCTCCCATCGCTTAATAACATCTTTCGGATCAGTCACGTGTAAATGAAAATTCTTTAGCGACATCCTGTTAGTATCGCTCAGGTATGCACCCGTTCCCACACAGAGCAAAATCTCATGAGAATCTTGATCATCCGGCTTTAAATAGTGGGCATCACCGGTCACTACCTTTGGAATATTCAATTCTTCAGAAAGCTTAAAAACACCCTCATTAATTTTGACTTGCTCTGCCCATTCATTGTGGTCTTGTATTTCAAGGTAATATCTATCACCAAAAATGCTTTTATACCACTCAGCAATTGACTTTGCTTTCTCATAATTCTCAGCCCGCAAAGCTTCCCCGAGTTCACCGCCCGCACAACCACTCAAAACGATAAGCCCTTCATTATATTTCTCGAGTAAATTATGATCAATTCTTGGTTTATAATACAGACCTTCTAGATTAGCGATCGTGGAAAGGCGCATGAGATTTTCGTACCCTTTGTTATTCATTGCCAGAATAATTAAATGATAACGTGCCTTATCTTTTGCTGGATCGCGATCATGGATAGTGCGCGACGCAACATAGGCCTCCATACCAATAATTGGCTTAATCCCCTGTTTTTTGCAGGCTTTATAAAAGTCAATAGCGCCAGAAAGAGTGCCATGATCAGTCATTGCCACAGCATGCATGCCGAGTTCCTTGACATGCAAGATAAGTTCATCAATTTTGGTTAAACCATCAAGAAGACTGTGGTGGGTATGATTATGCAGATGAACATAGTCAGACGGTTTTAAAGTCGTTTTACTCACACCTTCCCTCTTAACATTACTGGTTATTACGTTGTTCTATACTGTGCTGTACACTTTGAACGATATCTCCAACAAACGGCATTTCATTCAAAAAAGAAAGTAGCCAAAGCAAAATTGCGACTAGTACTGTTGCGCCCAATACACTCCCAAAACCAAAGGTAATACCTCTAAAAAAATTTACTTGATAGATACGCGCTCGATGCTTGTAGTGGTCGTCAAAAAGCTGTTCAATCAGATCTTTCTGAGTTCCTTTTACCTGATCATCTTTAAATTGTTTTACCACTGACTTCTTTGTCATTACACCAACTTAGCGCTTGTTCTTAAAACCAGCTTTTGCACCTTTGACCGCACCTTCTGCTGCTTTTTCTGTTCGCTCTTTAATATCTTTGGCTTTATATTTTACTTCATCGGCTTTATCTTTAACCGTTTCTGAAGCCGCTGATGTTTTTGCTCTCGCCTCTTTTGCGGCTTCTTCAGCTGTATCACGTGTATCTTTTTTCATTCTTTCAGTTTTTTCTTTAATATCTTTTCTCGTCTCTTTTCCACTCTTTGGAGCCGTTAGTACTCCAGCTAATGCTCCTGCGACAGCGCCAATCAGTGCTCCAAGTGCAAATTTTCCTTTTGACATTACCTTACCCTCCTTTATTTCTTACTTTTGTTTTTCGCTTCCTTAAACTGCTTCATAATCATCTTTGCAATGATCATCGGTGTTGTCGCTTTTGATACACTCTCCACAACTGTTTCAATTTGTCCTGTAGTGCGCTGTATCGAACTTGTTATCGAACTAATGTTTCTTGATACACGAATGAGTATAATACTGAGAATAATGCCGAGTAGCAAGAATATTACTAAGAAAATGGAGGTTATGACCACTAGGATTTCTGTTGCTTCATTCATTACCATATACCCTTTCAGCTTAGCTTATATATATTATTATACTCTACTTTTTAAATACTGAGAAAGCTCCTTGCCATATTCATCGCTTTCCAGTGCAAAATCAATCACCGCCTTAATATATCGAAGTGGATCACCGCCATCATGCCATACACCATCGATTTCTTTGCCATACACCGTATCTTTTTTGGCAAGCTCGCTAATGCTATCACCCAACACAATTTCATTACCCTTGCCTGGCTTTAAGTTTTCAATTAAGGGCAAAATATCTGGCGTCAACAAATAACAGCCGGTTTGTGCTAAACGGCTTGGCTCGGTTCCTCTGACAGGCTTTTCAACTAAACCTTCAACCTTAAAAATACTCTCCTCAATATATTCACCTGGTCGTGCCATGCCATATTGGTCAACCGTATCGGTCGATACTTCGGCAAATGACATAATTGATTTACCCGTTTTTTCATGAGCTTCTAGTAGCTGTACTGCCCGCGGCACATCACTTCGAAAGAAATCATCCGCAAAAAACACAAAAAATGGCTCGTCATCACTAATCAAATGACGAGCATTTAGAACTGGCAGAGCATTCCCTTTTGGGGAGCCCTTCTGTCGTAAATAAATAAAGTTTGCCATTTCTGCTATATTTCTCAGTTCCTTCGCCAAGTCATTCTTTCCACGCTGTTCAAGCTCGTTCTCCAGCTCGTCTGCTCGATCAAAATGATCCTCAATAGATCGTTTTGTACTACCGGTAACAATAATAATCTCCGTTACTCCTGCTGCCACTGCTTCCTCGACGATAAGTTGAATGACTGGTTTATCAAGGATCGGTAACATCTCTTTTGGCATCGCTTTTGTTTGAGGTAAAAATCGCGTTCCCAGCCCAGCGGCACAAATAATAGCTTTTGTTGGTTTTTTCATGTTTATATCCTTTCACGAATTAGCTTTTGCACTAAAGCAGGATTGGCAGTACCTCGAGATTTTTTCATAATCTGCCCAACCAAGAAACCGATTGCCTTCTCATTTCCATTTTTAATATCTTGGATTGCTTTTTGAGATGCAACATCAGTCAACACTTCATCAACAATTTTCGCGATCGTATCTTCATCGCTTACTTGTAACAGATTTTTTACCTTAGCAATTTCCTTCGCGCTTTTGCTGCTACTTTTCAAAAGCTCAAGAAAAACTTCTTTGGCTGCCGTTGAGCTAAGTTCACTTTTTTCAACCATTTCGGACAATTCAATGAGGCTTTGTGGCGATGCGATATGAGACGAAGTGCTTTCTTCACTTTGCTCTTCACCTGTAAGTACGCTTGCAAACCAATGTGCTACTCGTTTTGTTGTTCTATTATCCGACATATCCTGTATTTCGCTCATCAATTTTGCTTGCAGCTTATCTTGTAATAAGGCATTGACGACTGAATTATCGACACCCAAAGCTTCCCACTTCTCACGATATTTCGGTGGTAACATTGGCATATTACTGCGCACTTTCTCAACTTCGTCACCACTTAAAACAATCGGGGGAATATCAGCATCTGGCATATAGCGATAATCTTGCGCTTCTTCTTTGCTGCGTTGAGAAAATGTTTTTTGCTTCGCATCATTCCAACCACGTGTTTCCTGCGTGACTTTTCCGCTCTTTTCAAGTATCTCAATTTGCCGTGCTATCTCATATGCAGCTGCTCGTTCAACACTTTTAAACGAATTAAGATTCTTTACCTCAGTGCGCTTACCAAGTTCTTTGCTTCCCTTTTTTGCAACCGAGACATTCACATCAAAACGCATATTACCGTGATATAAATCACCATGAGTAACACCGGCATATGTCATGAGAAGATACAGTTCCTGCGCATATGCCTTTGCTTGTTCAGCACTATGAATATCTGCTTCTGAGACAATTTCAATCAATGGCGTACCCGCACGATTCAAGTCAACCAAACTATACTCTTTACCCGCCGGGTGAGTCAATTTTCCAGCATCTTCTTCAAGATGCGCATGGTGAATTCTCACTGTACACCTCTCGCCATCGGGTAATAGTACATCGATTTTTCCTTTGCCAATAATTGGCTCGTAAAGCTGCGTCGTTTGATAACCTTTTGGGAGATCCGGATAGAAATAATGTTTACGATCAAATCGACTGATGTGCGCAATATCACAATTCATCGCCAACCCTGCCTTAATTGCCAGCTTTACCGCTTCTTTATTCAGAACTGGCAACACACCGGGGAAACCGAAATCTATAGGGCTAACTGTCGTATTTGGCGCTTCGTCACGTGCGTCATTATTCGCTCCGCTGAAGAGTTTCGTTTTTGTTGCCAACTGTACATGACATTCAATGCCTATTGTTGGCTCATATACATCAATGATTTCTTTCCTAACCATAACCCTACAGCGCCCCCAAGTCTTTTAGCGCCCGCTTATACACCGTCAACGCCCGCTTTGTGCCCGAATGCTTAATGGTCATTTCCTCATGTACAATTCGATTACGCAGCTTATGTACCACCCACACTGATTTGCTATCTTTAAACTGACGCTCAGCCTTTTTCATTCGTTCAGCCATCGTTTCACCAGCAAAACCCCTCGCTCTTAAAGCTTGATCAAGCAGCTTATCAGCGTTAATAATCGCCATTTGATTTGAAGGCTCATCTTCACTGAGCTTTGATTCAATTTTTAACCACTTCAAACGAAATTCTTCTTGATTAATTCCTTTTGGTGCTTTCCGGGTCGTTGTAATAATAATTAAAAGCAAGATAGCAACAAAAATAATCGCCGCAAACATAATGACAATAACACTATCCATTATTTTTCTCCCTCTAGTGAACGAGCAAGCGCAAGAACATTCGCATCGGTTTTATTTTGACCGACCAATTGCACGCCAATTGGCAAACCACTTTTTGTTACTCCACTGGGCACACTGATAGCCGGTGCACCTGAGAGGTTTGCGAATGCTGTCATTATATCTGAAAGATACATCTTAATGGGATCTTTCACATTCTCCCCAATCTTAAAAGCCGGAGCTGGTGTTGTCGGACCAAACAATACATCATACTCTTCAAAGAGGTCATTCATCTCTTTAATCAAAATCGTTCTTGCTTTTTGCGCTTGTTGATAATACGCGTCAAAATACCCGCTCGAAAGCACATAGCTGCCAATCATAATCCGCCGCTTATTTTCAGGCATAAGCCCTTCATCCCGACTTTTTCCACAGACTTCCGCAAGCGTTTGCGCAGCTACTCGTTTACCATATCGTACACCATCATATCGTGCCAAGTTTGAACTCACCTCAGCTGGCACAATCACATAATACATTGCTAAACTGTGGTGCACCATCGGCAACCTCACCTCTTCAACAGTGTGTCCTTGTTGCTCCAGTTTTTTAGCATACTCAAGTGTTGCAGTTCTAATCTCTTCATCGACATCACTATCCATAAACTCTTTAATCAGACCAATCTTCTGTTTTGGTTTTACAGCTTCTTGAATCGAGAAAAAGTCTGGCAGTGTTGTTCCGTCGCGCTCGTCTCTTCCCGCTAATATAGCTAATACGATTTCACTGTCTCTGACTGTTTTCGCAATCGGTCCAATCACATCGGTGCTACTTCCCATTGCCACCACCCCATAGCGACTTATTGCACCATAGGTTGGTTTTACTCCCACTACACCATTAAAACTGGCTGGCTGGCGAATTGAGCCGCCAGTATCCGTGCCTAATGCAAAAGGTGCGATATCAAGTGCGATTGCCACAGCTGAACCACCGCTGCTGCCACCGGCAACTCGAGTGTCATCAATAGCATTTTTAGTCACCCCAAACGCTGAGTTTTCCGTACTACTTCCATGAGCAAACGCATCAAGATTAGCCTTGCCAATACAAATTGCGCCCTCGTTTTCTAGTTTCTCAATCGCCGTTGCTTGAAATGGAGCCTCAAAGTTTTCCAAAATTTTGCTTGCAGCAGTCGTTGGAGAGCCGAAGGTCAAAAAGTTATCTTTAGCGACGAATGGCACGCCGGCAAGTTTTCCAGCAGATTTTCCACTCTTTATTGACTGATCAATGACTTCAGCCCTTTGTAAGGCACGCTTGCTTGTCAAGCTCAAAAAGATATTATGCTTGGCATACTGCTCAGCTTTCTCAAGTGCGCGTTCAACTTGCTCTTTGGCTGAGCTTTTTCCCGATTTTACCTCTGCAACAATTGCTTCAATATGGCTCATGATCACTTAAAGAACTTTCGGAACTTTTATCTGACTGTCTTGCTTATCTGGCGCACCAGCCAATAAATCATCGCGGCTGAGTCCATAATCGATAATCTCATCTTCGCGCTCAACATTCTCCAGCCCTGTTACTTGATATGTTGGTTCGACATTACTTGTATCAATTTTCTGTAATTGCTCAACATAGTTAAGAATAGCACCAAGATCCTCTTGAAGCTGTGTTATTTGATCATCGCTCAAACTAATACTGCTCAGTTGCGCTAAGCGGCGCACTTCGTCCTTACTAATATTTGTCATATGTATTTCCTATTGTAGTACAAAACGAATTTGCTTTACATAAATAGGTAAAAAATACTATGATGGATAAAATGTAAGTCGAAAAAGATATGTAGTCATGTCAACTCAAAGTCAGTCTTGCGAACAGAACACTAGCCCTTACTTTGGCGCGGCGAAATACCCCCTCTCAGCAGAGGGTATTTTTTTACCGGAAGATTATATCAGTGAGGTTGAGTCACATCCTAAAATAAAAAATAAAGAATATAAATCCGGAACTGTTGATACCAGTAAAGTAGTCATGACTGATGGCTCTGTCTATATCGTTGAAACAGGGCATCCGAGAGATCCAAAGACCGACATCATCGTGACGACGACGACTCCATGGATGACCGGGCAAAATGGTCTAAATAAAAGACGAGTGCTTGCACTCATGAACGCAGGTTTTCCAGTCAGCTTCGTCAGCTCAGAACTTCAGGTCGAAGGATCACCCAACCTTGCAAAAAGTGCTCATAACCAACTGAAGATAGCCGAACTTACTGCCGAAGAGGAAGAGTTTGACAGAGATTTACTCATTATTGATGGAATATCACGAGCCGCAATGATCGGATTCGGCATACATGCTATGAGTAGAGATAATGGTAAAGAGATTATTTACAGTGATCTCACTGCACCATGCTTGCCTGAGGGACTAAACATCTTAAAAGACGGTGCTAATTTTGCAAAAATTCCGTTCAGTGAACTATCGACTCTTAGGCATCTTGGTAACCTTCCATTAAAACACTTGCTTCGTTACCCACGAACATTCTCATCTCACCCAGTCGACATCTTACGTCATCTACAAGCTACGCCAACCCTAACCAGTGGTCTTGCAGGAGACTTCGCAAGACATATGCCAAGCGATACAAGAAGTACGACCGTTGCATTTAAAGGAGATATCTTGAGCCAAGGCGAAAGGTGGGAGAGAATACTTCTGCCTTATGAGAATATTGATTTTATAGACCAATTTAGGGGCGCACACTTTCATTGTGCTGCTCCTGAGACGTATGAGGCATGGCTCAAGAGGCAAGAAGCTCTTGCGTCTGAATTAAAACGAACAAAGAGTAATCCGGATAAAATTAAATGGCATAAAATTCAGCTTGGAAAAACGGCTATTAAGCATTAAAGTTTAGACTTGACATCTTCAATCAAATCCCTCAATTCCGCCGCCTTTTCAAACTCCAGGTTTGCGGCCGCTAAATCCATCTGTGCAGTAAGATCACGAATTAAGTGCTCGTATTCATCTTTTGGAATCTTCTTCAGGTCAATTTTCGGCTTCTTCTCATCTTCTTTCATCGGAATAATCGCTCTTAAGCCTTCGTCGATTTTCTTATTAATACTTTGCGGAGTGATGTTGTGTTCCTGATTATATTTTTCCTGAATTTCCCGACGGCGATTTGTCTCATTAATTGCCTGCTGCATTGAGCCGGTTGTCTGGTCAGCATACATAATTACTTTTCCTTCTTGATGTCTGGCAGCACGCCCGGTAATTTGAATGAGCGCACTTGCACTACGCAAGAAACCTTCCTTATCAGCATCAATAATTGCCACCAGACTTACTTCCGGAAGGTCTAATCCCTCACGAAGCAAGTTAATACCAACCAGCACATCATACACCCCAAGTCGTAAGTCTCTTAGGATATCCCCTCTATCCAGGGTGTCGATATCAGAATGAATATATGCTGTTTTGATATTCAATTCCTCAAGATGAGCGCTCAAATCTTCTGCCATGCGCTTCGTCAGTGTTGTCACCAACACTCGCTGTCGCTTCTCAACTCTCTCTCTAATCTCGGCAATCAAATCATCGACTTGTCCATCAGACTTGCGGATTTCAACTTCTGGATCAGTCAGACCAGTCGGGCGAATGACTTGCTGCGCCGGCTCGGGTGAGCGAGTCAACTCATACTCACCCGGCGTGGCAGAGACATAAATTACATTATTAATATGATTCTCAAATTCAGTAAAGTTGAGCGGACGGTTATCAAGCGCACTGGGGAGGCGAAAGCCGTGCTCCACTAACACTTCTTTCCGTGCTCGGTCGCCGTTATACATGCCCCTCACCTGAGGGATTGTCATGTGAGATTCATCAATCAGCAATAAAAAATCATCGGGAAAATAATCAAGTAATGTCGCTGGTTGCTCGCCTGGCTCGCGGTTTGTGAGATAACGAGAATAATTTTCAATACCCTTTACAAATCCAGTTTCTTCAAGCATCTCAACATCATATTTTGTTCGCTGCTCCAAGCGTTGAGCTTCAAGCAATTTATTCGTCTTTTCAAAATAAGCCAGCCGTTCACTCAGCTCTGATTTAATGTTAGTAATTGCATCAGCGAGCATCTCTTTTGGTGTTGCATAGTGACTGCTCGGAAAGATTATCACACTACTCGGCTCATTAATAATCTCACCCGTTAGCGGATTGATATGGGTAATCCTATCAACCTCATCGCCGAAAAATTCAATTCGATAGGCTGTTTCACTACCGGCAGGGAAAATATCAATCACATCACCCCGCACTCGAAATGTGCCGCGATGAAAGTCAATATCATTTCTTTGATATTGGATATCAGTTAAACGACGAATAAACTTATCACGCGATTGCTGCTTGTTTGTTTCAATGGTAATCGACATTTCATCATAAACATCGGGTGTTCCAATACCATAAATGCAGCTAACACTTGCCACAATAATCGTATCTCGCCGTGTCAGCAGTGCACTGGTCGCCGCATGGCGTAAACGGTCAATCTCTTCATTGATTTTGCTGTCTTTTTCAATGTAAGTGTCACTACTGGCAATATAAGCCTCCGGTTGGTAATAATCAAAATAACTCACAAAATAATGAACCTCATTTTCAGGGAAAAATGCCTTGAATTCTGAAAAAAGCTGCGCAGCAAGCGTTTTGTTATGTGCTAGCACAAGAGTCGGTGTTTGGCGTTTGGCAATAATATTCGCCATCGTAAATGTCTTACCCGAACCAGTAACACCAAGTAGTGTCTGCTCTTTCTCACCACCCTCAAGCCCTTCAGTTAGTTGCTTTATGGCCATCGGCTGATCTCCAGTGGGTGCATAGTCTGTCTTTAGTTTGAATTTTTGGCTCATCTACATATTATAACTTGTCGGATATCATATGTCTTAAAAAATGAGATCGCCAATTCATCTCATGGTAATTGAAACTTCACTGGTGTTGACTGATTAGTGGTATTGCCATTGCCAAGTTGACCACTATCATTACTTCCAGCGCAATAGGCTTGCTGATCAGTTGCTATCACGCAAATCGCAACACTACTACCATCACCTGAGCCGCTTGACATCATATGTTGGGCCGATAACCCACTAGGAAGATTAAATTTTACTGCCGTAGAAAGATTATTACCCACTGTACCATTACCAAACTGCCCATAGCCATTCCATCCAGCACAATATACCTGATTGTCTGAAGCTAGAGCACAAGTAGAGAAAGCGCCAGTCACTACATCTTTAGCAAGAAGTCCGTTTGGTAAAATAAAAGTGACTGGGAGAGTGCGCTGAATAAAGGTTCCGTCACCAAGTTGACCATTATCATTAAACCCGGCACAGCGTACTTTTCCTGTATAGGTTAGTATGCAAGTCTGACTTGTACCCGCTGCAAACCCATCAAAACTAGTGGTTACCTTTTTAGCAAGATCACGGTTACTGCTCTGGCCAAATGCTACAGGGCTGGAACTATTGGTAGTATTTCCGTTCCCTAATTGACCTCTGTTATTCCATCCAGCACAATAGGCTCGCTGATTCATACCAATCACACAGTTGACTGGAGCATTATTTACTCCTAGGGCAGAGCTTCTGCTATTAGCATTATCAAAATTATTGGGATTTAGAAAAACGACTTGGGTGGATTGGTGAGACGTGTTACCGTTACCAAGTTGACCAGATCCATTATGACCAGCACAATATACCCCCATAACATTCAAACTAGTTACATCGACCTCTGCTAATACACAGATATCTCCCCCTTTATTATTTATCATCGCATCAACAATGAAATAATTACTTGCTATATTAAATTTCACTGGTGTTGACTGATTAGTGGTATTGCCATTGCCGAGTTGGCCAAAGTCGTTCCTTCCTGAGCAGTAAAAAAGATAAGAAGAAGTGCGCACACATGTATTGTCACCCCTAGCATACACTGCTTGTATAGACATACCCACAGGGATATTGAATTTAGCATTGGGTGTAGAGCGATTAGTCGTGTTACCCACCCCCAACTGACCGTAGTTATTCCTTCCTGAGCAGTAGACCTGGTTATCAGAGGCTAGAGCGCAAGTATGCTGACTACTGTTTACGACTTCTTTAGCAGAAAGACCGCTTGGTAAATTGAACTTTGCTGGTATTGAACGATTGGTGGTTGTGCCATTACCTAGCTGGCCGTAGGCATTATTGCCCGCACAATATGCTTGAGAGTCTGAGGCTAGAGCGCAAGCTACTCCCATATTCGACTCTCCATTATAACTAAATTCCCTTACCGTAAGCGAAGAAGCCTCCACACTCACCACCACCGTGTTATTCGCTGTATAGGTTCTGTTAGTGGCGGT
>CAZMZB010000005.1:0-5821 GCA_964570845.1 uncultured Candidatus Saccharibacteria bacterium
GAGGCTCCACAACGTCGTGCACCCGCACTCCGACTGATCACCGGCCGTTGAATGCCGTGTACTGGCGCCCAACGTTTCCCTGCTAGCAATTTCACGTACTTTTTGACTCTCTCTCCAGAGTGCTTTTCAACTTTCCCTCACGGTACTTGTTCGCTATCGGTCTCTCGCCAGTATTTAGCCTTAGATGGAGTCTACCACCCACTTTGGAATGCAGTCCCGAACATTCCGACTCTAAGGAATCGCGCCATGGCTAACCGTCGTGGTATGTCGTCTGGCCATCAACGGGGTTTTCACCCTCTTTGACGTCCTGTTCCAAGGAACTTCGACCAGAAGCGACGGCTATTGGCATCGATCCATCAATATACAATGCGGGTCCGGCTCAGGGCCAGCCAGCTTCTAATATTGGGCTAATCCCGCTTCACTCGCAGTTACTAGGGGAATCCTTGTTAGTTTCTTTTCCTCCGCTTACTGATATGCTTAAGTTCAGCGGGTCATCCTGCCTAATCTGAGATCAACAAACAGGCCGTGCCATCGTCATGCGTGCATACACACACACAAAGAGAAACGACGTTATGTGAATAACACTCGATGATAGTCGACACATTCCCCGGTTTCCCGTTTGTCGGCCCTCTACTAAAACACACCCGGCGGCTATACGCGAGAGGACATCCGAAGATGACTACAACGCTTACATCCACTGTGCATGCCTGGCTCGATCCAATGTGCATACACACACCGGACGTCGCCGTTAATAGCTGCCAAACACAGAACATGTCCATCGGTACTTTTAAAGCAACCGACATCTAAAGCTCCGGCACACACACAAGTGGCGAACCGTCTCTTTTGGTCGTCGGATACTCAAATCCGTCTATTACACACGCACACACACGCACACAAGTGTGATGGTGATGGCGTGTAATGACGAGCGTGACCCATCGCACACACACAAAGCGTATGTGATGGATCCGTTATTTTTAGATACTCAGCCAGGCAGACCCGAGAAACGACTCTCGGGTGCAATATGCGTTCAAAAACTCGATGACTCACGTGTTGCGTGTCGCATTAATTTTCGCACTTCGCTACGTTCTTCATCGACGCGAGAGCCGAGTGATCCGTTGCTAGCAGTTGTATTTAGCATTTACATTACATTTGGTACATACTGTAAGTGCAGCACAACAAAACAATCGTGTATACCCATACATATTTCTACATATGGTTGTTTTTGATGCGTTGCCGTTAAACAACTATCAGGTAAAATTTTTAAATCAGACCCAGCGCACATATACATACATATATGCACACACATGATCCGGAGATGGCCAGACGTCAGACAAAGTGTCCGACGTCTAGGTGGGGGGGTTATTATAAAGTGGGTGCCGCTATGCCCGTGACGATTAACAAGTCTCCTCCCTAATTGGTTGTTGCATTATAACTGCCAGAACGTGCCAGCAGCTACAAGCCCTTTCGGGATGTAACTTGGGGTATTGATATTCAGAAACCTCAATGGCCCACGCCTATGCGATGGCGCCACCTTGGGAAGCGGGAGCAGTGTAAACTTTCGTTTCGACGAAGAGAAGAACAGCCTCTGGCTGGACATCCCCCGATCTGGATACGCCTTGCTATTGAGCGCACTCTTCCTCAGATCTGACTGGTACTGTAGGGCCACTTACACCATCGTCTTCCACATACTAAAGGGAAAGCGTGAGTAATTGCATTTGCATATAGCATCTTCATATAGCACTCGCATATAGCATTTGCGTGTAAACTTTCGTTTCGACGAAGAGAATGAACCAACTTATAAGATGAGACATTCCCTGACCTGGATCCGCCGGGTCAGGACGGACTATTCTCAGATCTGGATGGGAGCTTACGGGAACCGCTTACACCATCGTCTTCCACATACTCACGAGAACATTGACCGCAGACGTACATGTTACAATACGCCCACTTTTTTCACGACAGTTAACTTCAGCAGTCAACCAAACCCCAGCAGAATACGACGAAAGAAGCCTCGAGGGAAGCTTCAATGAACACGACTGCTGACGCGTGATATCATCCCAAAAGACAAGAATCCATTAACTGTGCATTAGATGCTACCGCGAGCCAATATTGAATGTGAACCACAGTGCTTAAACTGTGTTGAATACCAAAATTCAGCGCGCCCAATGCCATAAAGACAAAGAGTCCACGCTTTCAATCACTTTCCGGGGGGCTATATATCGCGTAATCTTTGGAATCCGGCGGTCCAAGCTAGAACTCTCCTCTAAATCCGGTCGTTGTGGACCAGACTTATCAAGTAAGCTAGTTGAGTCAATACCTCCGGTGGGTCGTGGCCGTTTTTTAAGTGAGACCAGCCAAAGCCATTGATACAGGAAGGACCCCGTCTGCACGAGTACGCCAGAGACAGTCTCCAACGAGTCGCACACAACATAGCTAAACATTCCACTTCGAGTGAGGGCGGAAACATACTACTGATATAAGCTGCTCCGATAAAGTAGGAACTAATCGAATACCGTCTCAGTGCGCGCATGACCGTAACGCGGAAGCATAGTGCGCCCAATAACCTACAGCGAGTCCGAGATGATGTCAACACAATAAGCAACTGGAAGACAACAGGGCTCAGAAACGGCTTACCGAAAGGTCTAGACGCGACGGAATCAGGATTTATAGAGACAATATTCGTACGTATGGTAGAGTGGTGGGTCGTCGGGTCTGCGGTCAACTTTACTGGTAACAACTCACATTGTCAACGATGTTGCTTTACTTTGCCAACCGACGGTGTTCTCTCCCTCTGTCAGAGAGCATTCTTCCGGCTATCGTCCGTCGCTGACATCTTTGCCACCGGCGGACAAAGTAAAGCATACCTTTTGCAAGATCATCGAGACAACATTGGAATTCAGTACGCATCAATTTTTTCTTGACCTTCCCCTGCTCGTGACAACCATTGTCCATATAATTCCGCACACCGATCACTGAATGCCGGCAGGTATCCCAACCTCTGTCGTCAAACATAGTAACAGCTAGCGCATCTAGCATTCAAGCACCATTACTATCCATCAGACATCGACCCACCAACACAGTTCGCAGTATGCACCCTCGCGGGCTTTGATTTCCGCCATGAAGTTTTACTCGAGGTCACAAATAATGCCGGTAAGTTTCTCCTTATGTACGTTATTCTAAAATGGGAAAGGATTGAGGGGATTTGCAGCTTATGAGGCTGCTCATAAAATTCGGGCTCGATATACGTGTATATGCAGATTGCCATGAAGGGAGTGTTTATCAACGTACACGCTTTTTACGGCTCAGAAGAAACTACCTAAACAAAATCGCTTACAAAAGTTTGTCAACTGACAGACGATGGGATGAGCCAAACACGACTAGATTCAGGCTTCGCACACACACACACCGACGCAGAGACCTCAACCTCAACTTCAGACTGATTAGCCGTTTTTATACGGCATCTTAGCAACACAATCAAAATCAATCATCGGCATCGGCATCGGTATCATTTTCGGTATGCGTACACGTTCGGCCATCATCAAGCTTTGCACACACTTCAATTTCCGCTTCAGCTTCCGCTTCAGACCAACATCGACGCTTTTTCAGTGCCACAATCAGATTGTGCCACCGGACAACAAAAGCACTGGGACGCAATGCCCAACACCAATATATCTAACGAGAAGGAATCGGACCTTCCGCAAAAGCTATCGACACCAGTCATCCACATCGGCATCAGTTTCATTTGAAGTGCATACTCGGCCACGTTTAATCGTGCTGTCTACCAGTTCCCGCTGTAGTCTCGGGCCCGAGATTGAAGGATGCGCTTTGAATTATCCGACAACTCTGGCTATTCCGACGAGTGACTGCAATAAGACTCACGCACACTAAAGAAAGATTCTGCAAACTGTAACCGCTTTCACTACACACATACGACAGATCATGGTAATGGCTATAGTTATACCCCTACCCAAAAGATGTGCACCTAGCATGCTATTTGTATACCTCCCCATCGTTTTTTTACATATACAAGCGCACACGCCTGGTCACCCATGTTGAAGTAGAGACGCACCTTTCACCCTGCTATCGCCCATGCAAAACTGCCATCCTGCTGCTAAGCTATTTCTATTCCAGCTCACGTCCACTCTCTCTAACATGCAATAAAGCCTCACGCCCACGCTCACTAAAGAAAGGTTCCGCAGACTGTAACCGCTTTTACCATGTATATGACACAAATCATGACCACCTCTGGATTAAGGGCACGAATCACCGAATCCGCTATGTTTGTCACCGCATCGTTACATCTACAAAGAATGGACACGCCTCTACCTCTGGATTAGAAGCGCGCCATCTCCTTAATATCTGCCACGACAATGTCATACACTAGGCTATTTCAACCACAGTCTGTTTCCACTCCCTCCAATGCTGCAATCAACCTACAACTGGCTTCCGTTGTTCCTCAAAGTACTCTTTATCCAACGACCAGACACAAAGATCTTACCAACAAACCAGGGATGTACAAACGCGCACGCTTGTATATATATGTCTGCCGGCACCACGGTCCCACCCCTACATATAGCAGGCAGGTAAAAGCCAGACGTGACTCTATCGACAAAAGTTGATTGAACCACAAAATCACGGCCGGGTCCCAATTCCCTAGGTTACACATTGTGTATGTAAGGCTGTAATCTCTTCACAAACCGCTTGCCCTGCGGGTGATCGCCCTTGTGAGGATCAGTGGGCTATTGCTGGATTCATTTTGGGGCTCGTGCAGATTGCTGAGATCCAGGAAATATACTATTAGACTAAGCAAAAACAACACTAACTACCGTGCCGAAAGTCCGAAATGCTCACCCACATTAAGTGCCTGAGGCTACCAGCAACGAGTAGATACCTTGCCGGCCCATCCCTGTTACCAAAAGTCCAAAACGCTTTCCCACTACTAACAAAGCGCATGAAGCTATAGCAACGCGAGATGTCGACCATGATAGTACCCGCACCGAAAGTCTAAAACACTTCTACTAGAGCACCCGAATCTATAGCAACGTGCACAGTGCGACAATTACCGTTTCTACCGTACTTGACAATCAAACGACCGTTTACCCACTACTAACTAAGTGATCGCAAGACCTTGGGCTCGTGCAGACGTCTAACAGCAACCCCTTTCACCCGACAAACACCGTACTTTTATCAATGAATCAGAGCTCACCAGAATTGGTAACCGATCGTAATCCTGACCCCAACTATTTCAAGCCTTCTATCCGAAGCCTCGACCAAAGCAGCAGTTTTCCTTTCTGTACCGTACCGCGAAAGGGAACTAAAACTAGGGTCTTGGCCCGGCTTTGTGTAAACGGTGGAGGTTCCTTCCTAGGACGCCATCTAGCCCACCGGCTATCCCCCCCAACACGTCTACCCGGCAATATAGTTGTCTCCGAAAACCGTGTGTTTGAGTTCCGAGAAACTAATCTTCCCTCAAACCTCGACCAGTGTCCGAATCGTTTCGTACAGATAAAGATCCACACTATGCTGTGCGAACCCCGGTCTTGTCAAACAAGTCCCGAAGCCCGCTCACTTCGCGAGAGATCTGTACAATCATTGCGATGCTTAAACATCATTTTCAGCTTCCTGTTAATGATCCATCCGCAGGTTCACCTACGGATACCTTGTTACGACTTTTACTTCCTCTAAACGTGCAAGTTTGACCAACTTCTCGGCACCGACAGACCGTTGCCAGTCGCCAGACGCCAATCCAGAGGTCTCACTAAAACGTTCAATCGGTAGTAGCGACGGGCGGTGTGTACAAAGGGCAGGGACGTAATCAACG
>CAZMZB010000006.1:0-3940 GCA_964570845.1 uncultured Candidatus Saccharibacteria bacterium
CTGCGGTGAATACGTTCCCGGGTCTTGTACACACCGCCCGTCAAACCATGAAAGTCACCAACACCCGAAGTCCGTTTTTATAGCGGCCTAAGGTGGGGGGGATGATTGGGGTTAAGTCGTAACAAGGTATCCGTAGCGGAAGCTGCGGATGGATTACCTCCTTTCTAGGGAGAGTTATGCCATTCATACGAGTAATCTATGAATGAAGCTAGGTCGGTCTTATTGTTATGATGAGCTTACATAACAATGTTCGTTCTCTTTTTAGAGAACAAGACTAAGTTCAACCTTTGTTAATTGATTGATGATTGCACTACTAAGTTGTGAATATGAAAATAGCCTCGTCAAGAGGCTATTTTCATTGCTTAATTATTTATCTAACACCAGTATTGAGAAATGGTGAAATGATAAGGTTAATAAAGAATGTGTGAAGACCAAACATGATGATGAGTCCTATTAATATAGCTATAATACTATAAAGCTTGAAAACACCGTATTTATTACCAGGTCCAATCATATTAGCAATCCCAGATTCACCGAAACTATCAGCAATCTGGCGGTTATATTTAACAGACAAAACGCCTGCAATAATGATAAGAAGTCCTAAAAAAAATGCGCCAACGCTCATAAATAAACCTTTCTGCTTCCTACTATGCCAAATCTTCCACTTGCGAGCAAGGGGTGAGTAAGTTAAAATACTGATTGTCCGTATGAAGAAATTATGGGGCGTTAGCTCAGTTGGCTAGAGCACCTGCTTTGCAAGCAGGGGGTCCGGGGTTCGAGTCCCCGACGCTCCACCATTTTTTATAAGGGGCTGTAGCTCAGTTGGTTAGAGCGCGTCACTGATAATGACGAGGTCCCAGGTTCAAGTCCTGGCAGCCCCACCAAACAGTTTCGAGTAAAGATAAATGGTATGTACTTTAAGTACATACCATTTTACATTCAAGGGAGGGTTTATTTAGGCTATAATAAAATCAAATGGATGTTTTAGTAGTTGGAGGTGGAGGTCGTGAGCACGCTCTATCCTGGAAGTTAGAACAGGAGGTAAGTAATCTTTACGTAGCTCCGGGTAATGCAGGAACAGAATCTATAGCTCAGAATATTTCCATAGAAGCCACTGATACTCCAAGTCTTGTCAAATTTGCCAAACAAAACAAAACTGACCTTGTGGTTATAGGTCCAGATGATGCTCTTGCGCAAGGGCTCGTTGATAAGCTTGAAGAAGCGGGTATTGCTGCTTTTGGGCCTAGTCAAGCAGCTGCTCAGATCGAGGCTTCAAAGTCATACTCAAAAAATCTTATGAAGACGGCAGGCATTCCCACTGCCGATTTTCAAGTTTTTAGTAACCCTGATGATGCGTTGTCGTATTTACAAAGTTCGTCATACCCTCTTATGGTAAAGGTAAGTGGTTTAGCGCTTGGTAAAGGTGTTATTAAGTGTAATGATGCGGCTGAAGCTGCAGACGCAATTCACAAGATGATGGTTGACAAAAGCTTTGGAGATGCAGGTAATAGTATAGTCATAGAGTCATATCTTGATGGTCCAGAGGTTTCGCTACATGCTTTTTGTGATGGCGAGAGCTATGCAATGATGCCAGCAGCGCAAGACCACAAAACAATATTTGAAGGTGATATTGGTCCGATGACGGGAGGTATGGGCACGGTTGCTCCCTTACCTAAAATTAGCGATGAGCAAGTGAAAGAGCTGGGCAAACAGACTATTTCCCCCTTGTTAAAAAATATAGGAGAAAGAGGAGTAAAATTTGGCGGTCTTATTTATCCAGGTCTTAAATTAGACCCAAAGAGAGGTCCACAAGTTCTTGAATACAATGCCCGGTTTGGCGATCCAGAAACGCAGGTGTATATGAGGCTCATGCAGAGTAGTTTAATTGAAATGATTCAAGCTTGTGAAGAAGGTAATCTAAAACATGTAAGAGCACTCTGGAATAATCAGTTTGCAGTTTGCGTAGTGTTAGCATCAGCAGGGTATCCAGAAAGCTCTACCAAAGGTGTTGTGATAGAAGGCTTGGAAGAGGCAGAAAAAGAAGCAGATATTACTATATTTCACGCTGGAACAAGAAAAGAGAGGGGGCACATAGTAACAAACGGTGGTCGAATTCTTGGTGTTACAGCAGTAGGAGATTCTATCCAAGCTGCGAGAGATAAGGCTTACGGCGCAATCGATGCGCATATTTATTTTGATGGAATGCAGCTGAGGGAGGATATTGGAGAGAAGGCACTGAGTACTACGCTATAAATTCTAAGAAAGCTATTTGACTGTGTTGACCAAAAATAATTAATTAACCCTCTTGCAAAAAGTCTCTACGTTCGTTACAATAAAGAGACTGCGAATGTTTCTAAAGAAACCTCTGGCGATTGAATAACCAATCCACAGGGGTTATTTTATTGCAAAAATAACAGCACTTTTATCTTTACAAAATATTACGAGAGTTGCTACACTGGTGCGAGTTGAGTTCAGACATAAGTTTCTATGCGAGAGATTTTTGTGTGCGCTCAAGAGGTGAGACACAGTAGTTTAACAATTTGGAGTTGTAAATATTGATGAGATATTTGCAACATTTGTAAAGGATTGACGGTTAGTAAGTGCTATTTAGCAATTACTAGTTAAGTCAATGCATAAAAAGGTACTCAAGGGCGCTTAGTGGATGCCTAGACGTATATTACCGATGAAGGACGTGGAAGACTGCGATAAGCTTCGGGGAGCTGTCAACAAGCTTTGATCCGGAGATGTCCGAATGGGGGAACCCGCCATGAGTCATGTCATGTGCATCGTTACCTGAATATATAGGGTAATTGAAAGGGAACCGAGGGAACTGAAACATCTTAGTACCTCGAGGAAGAGAAAGTAAATAACGATTCTCGGAGTAGTGGCGAGCGAAACGGGAAGAGCCCAAACCTTTTACGTTTTTGTCTGTTCGTTTACGGATAGACAAATAAGCTGACAGGCGAATGCGTATAAGGGGTTGCGAGGAATTTAAAGACCAGGTCAGAGAGTTTGATTTATCAAGCCTTCTGACTTGCGACATCGAACTGTCATTCGGTGATAAGGTAAAAAATCGGCGTTGTTAGCAGAATCATTTGGAAAGATGAGCCAAAGATTGTGATAGCCAAGTACGCGAAAGCGACGTTGACCTTATATTAAGTTTTCTCAAGTAGGACGGGGCACGAGAAACCCTGTTTGAATCCGGCTGGACCACCAGCCAAGGCTAAATATAATATACGATCGATAGTGAACAAGTACAGTGATGGAAAGGTGAAAAGAACCCCGGGAGGGGAGTGAAATAGATCCTGAAACTAAGTGCCTACAAGGAGTCGGAGCAGATTTATTCTGTGACGGCGTGCTTTTTGTAGAACGATCCAGCGAGTTAATTTTATGTGCGAGGTTAAGTCAAGTGACGGAGCCACAGTGAAAGCGAGCCTGAACAGGGCGAATAAGTACATAGGATTAGACCCGAAACCGGGTGACCTAACCATGGGCAGGTTGAAGCGACGGTAACACGTCGTGAAGGACCGAACCAATGCAAGCTGCAATTTGCTTGGATGACCTGTGGTTAGCGGTGAAATGCCAATCGAACTCGGAGATAGCTGGTTCTCCTCGAAATAGCTTTAGGGCTAGCGTTGTACGGTAGCATTCTGGGGTAGAGCTCTGATTCGGACTGGGGGTCGCAAGATTACCCACCCTTGTCAAACTACGAATACGGAATGTGGAACTACAGCAGTCAGAACGTCGGGGCTAAGCTCGGCGCTCGAAAGGGAAACAGCCCAGACCATCATCTAAGGTCCCTAAATTTACGCTCAGTGGGAAACAAGGTGAGATTTCTTAAACAGCTAGGATGTTGGCTTAGAAGCAGCCATTCATTTAAAGAGTGCGTAACAGCTCACTAGTCAAGAGATCTTGCGTGGAAAATGTAACGGGGCTAAAG
>CAZMZB010000007.1:0-2821 GCA_964570845.1 uncultured Candidatus Saccharibacteria bacterium
TGAGACAGGTTAGTTTTACCCTACTGATGGAGTTGTATGTCGCGATAGTAATTCAATTTAGTACGAGAGGAACCATTGATTCGAATAATTGGTATTTGCCCTTGGTCGAGCGGCCAATGGGGCGAAGCTAACATTCGCCGGATTATGGCTGAACGCCTCTAAGCCAGAATCCGTGCTAGGAAGCGACGATTTTTACCCTTTCCGGTTGGCAGACGAGTACGAATATGCCGGCATTAGCCGGTCGAGCACCGCATTACAGGCGGCTATATCACGGGTGGCGACTCTGTCCACGCGTGTAGGCTGTCGAATCGCAATTTCAAATATCGGAAAGGATAAGCCACTTGCAGACGACTTGTAGGGAACGGGGTATTGTAAGCTGCAGAGTAGCCTTGTTGCTGCGATCGGCTGAGATTTAGCCTTTGTTCGTTCGGTTTGTACGTTTGATTTGAGCGTCTAAACGCGCGCAATCAAATGTCCCAAGTTTTGATAGGAATGGGGCGTCTAATGTCTACTATGTGGCGGGGGTCTTAATAAAAAAAGTACAAGTGCACCGCTGTGGGTGTGTATGGGTGGGTGGGGGTGTATGGCCAGGTGGGTGTATCCTATAAGCACCCACCACCCGCCCAAGGCTACCCAGTGTGAGGGGAGAGGTGTTGAGGTGGGGTGGGGTGAGTGTGAGTGTGAGTGAGTGAGATGGGTGGGTGTGGATGGATAAGTCCAGGAAAATGGATCGAGGCGAGGTGGATATGGCAGAGTCAAATCACAATGGTGAGGGGCGTCCATGCACTCACCGGTGATAACGGTATCTGCTGATGCTATGCCAAGGAGAGAAATCCCCAGATAACGGTCTTGCGTCGTGTCGATGAACGGCAAACAGAAACGCGGTCAGTATAATACAAGTGGGGTGGAATGGAATGGAAGAGAGTGTGGGAAAGGGATGGTCCAGAAAAAACGGGTGTATGGCCGATAGGTGGCCGCCGCCGGGCAGGAGTGCGATCGTGGTCGCAGGTAACGTATCTCGATACGCGTGTGCACTGCTTCATTTGCATTTGTATAATGGCTGCACGCTACTCCGTGTCTGTTACACGTGTCTCGTAGGCCGGCGGAAAGGTGCGCGGTCACTCGGACGGAATGAGCGGGAATGAGTGGAATGTATGCACCGGTCAGTGGCGAATGCATGCCAAACGCGTCCAAACCCCACGTACACGCCGTGTAGGACGTGCTACGTGCTGTAGAGCGTGTCCACAATGTCCGGATACGTGTTACGACGCGTGTATGTGCCGCTCGATCTCGCACTTGATCCCGCGGCGCGGATACGCACGCGTCCCCCACCACCGGCACCGCCGCCAATCGACAGGTGTGAGCACAACAGATTCATCCGTATCGTGCGTGTTCTGCACGTGGAGACGATACGAGCCGGAATACGGCACAGGGAACAACATGCCACGGTCAAACGCCGATGATGGGCAGTCCGGTAACGGCAATGATACACCGGTACCGGTACCGACGGCGGTGGCCAATCAATTGATCGTGACAAAGTATATTGTCGGCCGATTGCAGGCCGCGCCGTCTCGATTACAAAGGTGTGTGTGTGTGTGTGTGTGTGTGCACGCGCCACGGCGGATCCGGCCAATGTATGCGGTCAATGTATGCGGATAATGTATGGATGTATGCCGGTTGATGGTACACCACGGCGGGCGCTGATTGGCTATGACGCGCCGATGTTGCGGTGGTGCCGTAGGCGATCTGCCCACCGCACCAACACGGAGAGAATAGTGTGTGTCGGTGTACCAAGCTCGTATATGCATAGTTTGCACGTGTCTCGTAGGCTGGCGGCGTGTGCGTGGGCACTCGGCCCATATACGTGCGCGGTCACTCGAACGGAATGAGCAGGAATGAGTGGAATGTATGCACCGGTCAGTGTCGACCGGGCGTAAAACACGTCCAAACATCACGTACACGCCGTGTATGACGTGCTACGTGCTGTGGATCGTGTCCACGGTGTCCGGATACGCTGTTGATGTGCGTGTGCACGACCGGTTTTGCACTTGATCCCACGCGGATATACACGCGTCCCCATCACGTCCGAGTGCACCACCGGCGGATGTATTGCACCATTATCATCATTACAGACGGATGAGATACGACCAGACTCGATGGTGGTCGATTGACAACGCGGCCGGTAAGAGTGATCATGGGTGATCGGTGTGTGTGCGTGTGTCGACTACTACCACCACCACCGGCATGATATGCAACACACATACGCACACACCGATCACACAAAACACACATCGATGAGTGCAGAGTAACACGCCAAGCACCGGTGCACGGTGTTTTAGCGTATTGTACGGCCATATTGGTGTTGCACGATGCGCGAATATCCATCCTGCGTTGATCATGGCCGGGCACACACTGGTGTGTGTGTATGCATGTGTGTACAAACGGGTATACACCGAACGCAACGAGATACGCGTACATCGTGTAACATCCGTATCGGTGTGTCGTAGTCACGCTTTTATACGTAGTTTGCACGTGTTCCGTAGGTCGGTGTGGTGTGCGGGCACTCGGCCCGTATACGTGCCGGTCCGAACGGAATGAGCAGGAATGAGTGGAATGTATGCACCGGTCAGTGTCGACCGAGCGTAAAGCGCGTCCAAACACCACGTACGCACTGCTAGCAACGTAGTACGTATTGTATAATGCGGTTTCCGGTGTCTGGATACGCTGTTGATGCGTGTGTGCACGACCGGTATCGCACTTGATCCTGCGGATATACACCCACAATTATTGGTGTTTCTCTGCCCCATACCACGCCCGACAC
>CAZMZB010000008.1:0-2707 GCA_964570845.1 uncultured Candidatus Saccharibacteria bacterium
TGTTCCCTGGTGGTGTAGGCGTACTCGAGTACGGCAAGGAAAGGACCCCGGGCGATCGCGGGCTGACGGAGCGGATGGCGGATGTGATCACCGAGGCGTTCCTACCCCACCTCACCGACCTGCTCGACTTCCACCACACCCAGGAGCCACGCTGCAACAGGGTGGCGATGTTCCGGAGGGACGACAACGAGGTGGGCCAGAGATCCTACGAGCTCTCTCGCGCCGTCGGTGTCGGCATGCTGCAGCAAGTGGACCCGACCACCCACCCTGGGAACGCTGGAGGCACGGCCATGGGCCTAGGCGTTGCCACCAGCATCGTCGAGGTGGGAGGCGGCTTCTTGGGACGGGATGCCGAACGCGCGTCCGTCGAGATCGGCGCAAGGGCGATCATCAACGCCTTGAAGCACTTGAAGATGCTCGAGGGGGCACCAGTGCTACCGGAGAAGCAGATCCTCGTCACGAAGCGAGCGACGGCCCGGCCGAGCAAGGCGGGCTACTTCATGGCCGACATCGAGGCAGAGGACTTGATCAACGATGATCCGGTCGTCTCGTTGTCGGTGTCCAAGGGCCAGCGCCTTGCCCGTGTGCTCGACCCCTATAGCTTGGAGGTGATCGAAGAGATCTTCTCGCCGGTGGACGGCTATCCCGTCGTCCTCCGTCGGACCGGTCTGTGTGAGGCGGGGGATCGGGGTATCGCTATCGGCATCAAGGAGCACTGCACCTTCATCGAGTAACACGTCATGCCTTAGTGCGCTCAGGAGGGACGGAAGAGCATGTGGCAATCCAAACCAAGTAAGAAGTTGTGGTGGCTCGTTCTCACCTTCGCCTCGGCCGTGTTCATGGCGGCCTCTTTGGGCCTCGGCCAGGCTGACGACACGCCTGTGTACGGCGGGTCGCTGACGATCCTCATCCCGGAGGAGGTTCGCCATCTCGACACCATCTTCGACGGGGGCACCGAAGGCAGGTACGTGGGCAACCAGATCACGGATGGGCTGGTCAACACGGACGGCGAGGGGCAGATCGTCCCAGGACTCGCCGAGTCGTGGGAGATGGCCGATGATGTGACCTACATCTTCCATCTGAGGCGCGGCGTCAGCTTCCACGACGGCACGCCGTTCACAGCCTCCGACGTGGTCTACAACTGGAGCCGGATCATGGACCCGGAGTTGGGGTATGCGGCACCCCGTATCCGTACCTTCATCGAGTCGGTCGAAGCGCTGGACGATTACACCGTTAGGGTCACGATCCCGGCACCGAGCATCGAGTTCCTCGACTACCTTGCTCCGAATCGCGAGACGCGAATCCACTCACCGACCGCTATCGAGGCCTGGGGGCAGGATTATGGACTACGGGCCGTCGTCGGCACGGGCCCCTTCAAGTTCGAGGAGTGGGTGAGGAACGATCGCATCAGCTTGGTCCGCAACGACGACTACTGGGCCGACGGTCTGCCATACCTGGACGAGATCACCTTCGTGCCCATGCCTGAAGCTGCGACCCGCATCCTGACCTTCGAGTCTGGTGAGGCTGACGTGATCTACAACCCACCCCTGGATGCCCTGCCGCGTTTCTCCGCCGATGACCGCTTCGTTGTCAACCAGACCGCTGGCGGTACCTTGCTGCTCATGTTCTTCAACACCTCGAAGGAGCCTTTCGACGACATCAGGGTCCGCCAGGCACTGTCCTACGCCGTCGACCGCGCGGAGATCTCCGAGGCGCTGTACTACGGCTACATGACACCTGCCTCCGGCGTCTTCCCGCCTTGGCATGCCTACCACGACCCAGCCTGGGAGGCCACCACCTACCCCTACGATCCCGACAAGGCGCGCGAACTCTTGGCTGAGGCCGGCTTTGATCAGGCCAACCCCTTGACCTTCCAGATGTTCACGACGTCCGACACGCAGTACGTAGACCTCTCGGTGCTGCTCCAAGCCCAACTCGCCCAGATCGGTGTCAATGCGCAGATCATCGTGCAGGAGAAGGCCGGGTACTCGGCCGAGCTGGCGCGCATGAATTGGTCGACGGCGGTCTATCGGCTGGGGAAGGGCAAGCTGGTGAGCGACCACACCTGGCGCTCCTATTCGCCCCAATCGCCAACCCAGTACACGATGTACAACAGTCCCGGTGGCTACCAGAACCCTGAGGCAGCCGCGATGATCGAGGAGGCACTCACCATCGCCGATCCAGAGGAGAGCCTGCGTATCAACCGCCAGATCTCCGAGATCGTGTTGGAGGATGCCACCCGACTCCTGATCGGCTTCGTCGATACGACAAGCGTGCGGTGGGATCATGTCCGTAACCTCGGCATCGACGTCATCCACGACTACTCATTGGCGGAGGTCTGGCGAGCACCATGATCTGCCGAAGCGCACCCGAACGGGGGCAGCGGTAACGAGGTGTCACCCCGCGTCGGGCGGAGAGAGCACTAGGCTCCACCCGACGCGAGGGTCCGCTCCACGACACGAGGGATTCGGAGGCCCTTGAGGTGTTTTTCTATGCCCTGAGGCGTCTGATCCTGACGGTACCGGTCCTGATCGGTGTCACGCTACTCGTGTTCTTCATGGTCCATGCGACACCGGGAGATCCGGTCCAGCTCCTCTTGGGTCAGGAGTACTCGGAGGAAGTGGCGGACATACGCCGTCGTCAACTCGGCCTCGACCAGCCCTTGGTCGTCCAGTACGGCAGATGGCTGTGGAACGCGATTCGTGGT
>CAZMZB010000009.1:0-2625 GCA_964570845.1 uncultured Candidatus Saccharibacteria bacterium
TGCCTGAGAAAGCTTGACTGTATTCTTTAATGATTCTTCATCCTTTTTAACACTACCATGAGCCATTGAATTTCTCGTCTTCAATGCTTGACTCTCTATTGAATTCTTATCAAAATCGAATGAAAGGTGATTAAAAAAAAGCTTCATCTTTTCTCCAATACTAAAATTGAAAGGATTTTTTATTTTATTAATGACAAAATCCTTAAAATTGTATGTACCGGTTGAATTATGTACCAGGAATAAGGTTGAAAAGTGTACCACTAATCATGCTGTAAAAGTATGTTTAATTAGTCGGCCCTCAAAAAGTCGGATTTAAGTATTTAAGCATAAAAATCCTGTAAACGTCGATTATCAAGTGTAGGACGAGTTTCCAACGAAAGATAGCCTCTGTACGCCAGAGGTTCATCGCTCGTTTAAAGTTCATAGCTGCTGCGGCAAGGATGATGTTGATATTGTCTCCTGTTATTCCTTTCAGAAAGTTCCTTCCAAGTCGGTAATCTGTTTTTAAATGTCCGATAATGGGTTCTATTGCAGCTCTTATGCTATGTTTTTTTCTTTTTGATTTGGTAATGTTCTTTTGTGGTTTGGGTACATGTATCTTCGTTTGCTTATAGTTTGTGATGCCCCTGTATCCCCTGTCCACAAACACTTCAGAGGCTTCTTTTCCTGTCAGTCTTTCATATTGCTCTAATGCATCAGGAACGGTCTTGGAGTCATGTAAAGTCTGTGTGAAATTGTATGCTCCTACTATGATGCCCGTACTTTGATCAACAAGAACAGATGCCTTACTGCCAAATTCGAACTTCTTGTGTTCCTTACCCTTGGAGTAACATTTGGTGCCCGGTTCATGAAGGCTGTAGATTTTGTTGGAATCGCCCTTCTTTTGGCCCAATACTTTTTGGTAAATTTTTAATCGTGGCAGATAGTGCCCTAAAGCATCTAGTGGTAATTTTCTGCCCAACTCCCTTACCAATCTTCCTGCAATACTTTTGATGGCCTTCGAGGCGGCTCTTGCCTTCTTTGCACCATTTTTATTTTTCCTAAACCGCTGTCTCGTACTCAATTTCTTTAAGACACGATTGTAGGGTTGACGTAAATTGACTCCTTCTTTATCTGCTATCTTCCAACAAGCCTTGATGATTTTCTTGTAAAGTTTATCATCGGTGGGATAGGTTATATTTTTCTCCTGTACAGTAGTATCCAAGCTCAAAGTACTCCCGCCATTAGATTCAGGAGGTTCATTTACACGAATGCTTTCTTTTAGTATGAGCTCCATACCCTCTTCCCCAATACGGTGGCGGAAGGCTACGAGCTCCGTAGGAACACATGGAATGCCGGGTACAAAAGAGTGTTCGCCGCTAAAGTATTGATAGTAGCTGTTCTCTGCCCATTGCTCTACCACAGACTCGTCGCTTAGATTACGAACATATTTAAGGATAAGTAAGGCTACCATAAGCCTTATGGGCTTGGACGGCTTGCCCATAGTGCTGCTGTAATGCTTCTTGAACGAATTTTCAAAAACAGACCAATCAATCTTATTGGCCAAAATGTAAAGAGGGTGCCTGGAGCTCAATTGCTCCTCAAATCCAAGGAAAAAACTTGACTGAGCACTGTTTTTTGATTTCGGTAACATACAAAAAATGCAAGGTTTTGAAGCAATTTAAGCAAATCCTTGCAGTTTATTCAATACTATTTTAGGTTAGAATCAATACAGGTCAACTTTACAGACTTTTTGAGGGCCGACTATTTAAGCGAAGATCGCAACTACTACAGTGTTCCTTACCGGTATACAGGCATGTATGTAGAGGTTCAATACAATCAGGATAATGTAGAGGTTTTCTACAATTATGATCGAGTTGCCAGTCATAAAAGATGCTATAAGCCAGGAATATACACTACTATAGATGATCATATGCCCTCCTCTCATCAGGCTTATGGTTCGTGGAGTCCAGAATACTTTGAGAAGCGTGCCGGCCTGGTAGGTGAATTTACCTTGGCCTATATACAACGTTTGCTCAATCAATACAGCTACCCGGAAGCAGCCTATAAACAAAGTCAGGGTATCCTTTCTTTTGCCAGGTTCTATGGTAATGATCGGCTTGATCGCGCCTGCAAGAGAGGGTTAAACTACCATAAAGCATCCTATCGCACTATTGAAATGATTTTGAAAAACAACCTGGAGGTTGATCAGGACGAGGATCTGGAAGCTGCACCTATTCCTGAACATAATAATATCCGTGGAGCAAGCCATTATCAATAACTGTAAATCATCAATAGAACATTCCTTGGTACACTGTACTGGAAAGCGTACCTCTATTTTCTAACAAATAAACAACAAATGGATTTTCCGGAGCATATTGCCATCTCCTTGGCTGGAGATAGTTAGTTCACTATCAGTATCCGCTTTTACCACAGAAATTTTCTATACGCGGCAAGCTTTAGGAGCTTGCCACTAAAAATTTCCATGGAAAAAGCTGGCGCAGCGCGATCTGACTAGAAGCGAAACTAGTTTTCAAAAAGTCCCAATCCACGGGGGGCAATATCACCAGAATATTTAAACAAACAAACAAACAAACAAACAAACAAACAAACAAACAAACAAACAAACACACAAACAAACAAACA
>CAZMZB010000010.1:0-1348 GCA_964570845.1 uncultured Candidatus Saccharibacteria bacterium
GCCACATCAGACGGTTTGCTGATACCTCCGCCGTTGTAGCGTATCCGCCCTACTAACCGCATATTGTTGGGAAGCTGACCATCTGCTAGCTTTGTCTTTATGAAAGAAGCCCCAAGCAAACGAACGAAGATGTTCCAACTAGTAGGACAATGGCGCCAGAGTGGCAAAAGCCGTAAAATGTTCTGCGCGCTCCACAACCTCAAGTTGTCCACTTTTGATTATTGGATAGCACAAGAGCGTACAGTTAATTCACCGGATAACTTCATAACCTTAGTTCCTGGTGTATCTTCGGATCTACAGCAGGTAGAACTCTGCTTTCCTAATGGCGTTCGTGTAAAAGTTAATTCAGATGTTTCTCTCATTGCTCAACTAATTCATGTTTACTGATATGTTTTCATTGAGTTCAGTACATCGGTTCAACCTTTATTGCGGCCATTGTGATATGCGCAAAAGTTTTGATGGACTTTGCGGCCTGATTAACTCGTTCATGCAACGCAACCCCACCAGTGGTGAAGTATTTGTTTTTCTAAACCGGAGTCGTACCCATATCAAACTGCTGCATTGGGAAAATGGTGGGTTTGTGTTGTATTATAAGCGACTGGAATGTGGTACTTTTATACGTCCTCCAACTCAAAACTCGGCAATATCATACAGTGATTTAGTGTTGATGATAGAAGGTATTGAGATCATTAAAAGTGTGCGCAAAAAGCGATATATTTTAACATAAAATGTTGATGTTTATTTTATTAAAATGCATTTATTTTAATAATTTTACGCCATGGAAATGCAATTAGAACACTTAGGGAAAGAAGCGCTTATCGCTATGATCTCCGGGTATAATAAAACCATTTCCATTCAGGATAAGGCCTTGTCCCAAAAGGACGAAAAGATTGCTTACCTGGAGTATCAGGTGGCGTTGTTGCGCCGTATGCAGTTCGGTCAAAAAAGAGAACGCTTCGAGCAAGATCCTAATCAAACAGTGCTTCCTTTTGAAGTCGAGCCACAACCAGAAGAAGTACAACAGCAAGCTACGGAACAGAAAATTGAATATCTGCGCAAGCGCCCTAATCACAAAGGCCGTGCAAAGCTTCCGGAACATC
This sequence comes from uncultured Candidatus Saccharibacteria bacterium, assembly GCA_964570845.1. Classification (GTDB taxonomy): domain Bacteria; phylum Patescibacteriota; class Saccharimonadia; order Saccharimonadales; family Saccharimonadaceae; genus CAZLCC01. Next base: position 1,101 of record CAZMZB010000010.1, read on the forward strand.
TTCCGGTACAGGAGATAGAAATATATCCCGAAGGCGATTTATCAGAAATGGTATGCATTGGCAAAGAGATTACCGAAGAGCTGGAATGCGAGCCTGCCCGCTTTTATATCAAACGCTATATCCGCTACAAATATACTCCCAAAAACGGCGAAGGCGTAAGCATTGGGGTGCTTCCTGAACGGGTTATAGATAAAGGCATCCCCGGTGCGGGGCTGTTGGCCACTATACTTACCGACAAGTATATGGAC
>CAZMZB010000010.1:1358-2532 GCA_964570845.1 uncultured Candidatus Saccharibacteria bacterium
TATGGACCACCTGCCACTGTACCGCCAAAAACAACGTTTTGCCAGGGAGGGCATTCAAATTCCCTCCTCTACCATAGAGGGTTGGACCAAAGAAAGCCTCATAAAGCTCCAACCTTTATATGACCAACTGGTCTTCGATATCAAATCCAAAGGCTATCTCCAGGTGGATGAAAGTACCATAAAAGTATTGGACAGCAACAAAAAAGGCGCTGCTCATCAGGGCTACTATTGGGTATATCACGCTCCGCTGGACGGAATCGTGCTATTCGACTATAGTCCTACCCGAAGTCAGATGGCGCCAAAGCCTATATTGGACAATTTTAAGGGCTACCTGCAAACCGACGGCTATGCTGTCTATCAAAAGTTTGCCGAGCGTAAAGACGTAACTCACCTTGCCTGTTGGGCACATGCACGCCGGGAGTTCGAGCGGGCTTTCGATAATGATAAGGCAAGAGCACAAAATGCACTGGGGCTTATTCAACAAATGTATGCTGTGGAAAGATATGCCAGAGAGCAAAAATTGACACCTAAGGAAATCAAAGAACTGCGTCTACAAAAATCGCTCCCTGTTATCAATGAGCTAGGTAAATGGATCTTTGAAGAATTAAGACTGGTGTTACCCAAAAGCCAAATAGGAAAGGCTATGGCTTATACCTATTCAAGATGGGATGCTTTGTCGGCATACCTACATGACGGATGCCTACAAGTAGATAACAATTTGATCGAAAATGCTATACGTCCCCTGGCCCTCGGAAGAAAGAATTACCTCTTCGCGGGAAGCCACGAAGCAGCTCAGAGAGCGGCTATGATCTATTCCTTCTTCGCCATCTGCAAAAAGCATGACGTTAATCCATATCAATGGTTGAAGTTTACTCTCGATAACATAATGACCATAAAATACAAAAATATCAAAGATCTATACCCGCAAAACTACAAGAAATTACAACATCTGAAAACATGTACTTCATAGGACGGATACTATAAAATTACAAAAATTTACTACTCTTCATTGTAGCGTTCATTTATTTTATGGGTAGCCATTTCCCAGCTAGGGGACACATGCACACACAAATGCTTGCTACCGGTTCTCCCGTCCCTGCATGAACCTAACGATCACTCCGGCAGATACTAAGATGCTACCGGGTCGTTTATTTTACCCAACTGTTTGATCTGG
>CAZMZB010000011.1:0-2262 GCA_964570845.1 uncultured Candidatus Saccharibacteria bacterium
ACAGTGACTACCGCGGCGTACTCAAGGTCATCCTGTTCAACCTGGGCCAAGAGGAGTTTGTGGTCAAACGAGGAGACCGCATCGCGCAACTTATCATCGAGCGAATCGCGAAACCCGTGGTACGGATCGTAAAGGACCTGGACGAAACGGACCGGCAAGAGCAAGGGTTCGGATCCACCGGAGTGGTGGAGGAACTGTACAAGGAAGGCCGGACGCTGGACAAGAACGTGCCGTGGACGCCGGTCAAGTTACATCGGATGACAGTAGACAATGCGGTCCAGGCGTACGTCGAACGAAGGCACGGCGACGTGATCGTCGAAGACCTGCCGCCCGGGTTACCGGAAGCGGATGAACACACGTTCCGCATCCAAGTACAATTACCGGAAGGCAAGTCACCGCCGTTCCGCCACCCGTATCGTATGTCAGTGCCAGAACGCCAGGAGCTGAAGTCGCAGATCGAGGACCTACGACAGAAGGGATACATCCGTCCGAGCTCGTCACCTTACGCGGCAGCCACCATCCAGGTGCCGAAAAAGGACGGGAGTATCCGCATCTGTATGGACTATCGGCCGATAAACGCAATCACAGTGCGTAATCGAGCCTCCATCCCGAACATCGAGGACCTATTCGATGTATTAGGGCGTAAACAATACTTCTCGAAGATCGATCTGGCATCCGGGTACCACCAGATCCGAGTGGAACCAGGGGACGAGCACAAGACGGCATTCAACACGCCGTTCGGACAGTTCGAATGGATGGTGATGCCGTTCGGAATGGCAAACGCACCGGCCGCATTCATGGCAAAGATGAACCATGTATTGCGACCATTGTTAGACGAGTGCGTAGTGGTATTCCTAGACGACATCTTGGTATTCAGCAACACGTTGTCAGAGCATCACCGCCACCTGGATCGGGTGTTCGACCTGCTACGGAAGCATCGCTTGTATGCAAAACGGAAGAAGTGCGAGTTTGGATGCAGCCAAGTGGAATTCTTGGGCCACATCGTGAGCCGGAACGGGCTAGCCACCGCGGAGGACAAGATAGAAGCCGTCAAGGATTGGCCGGAGCCCAAGGATGTGTCCCAGATACGAAGCTTCCTAGGACTCGCCGGGTACTACAGACGGTTTGTCAAGGAATACGCGCGCATCGCAGAACCACTTACGCGGCTGACAAAGAAGGGTGTAGCATTCGAGATGGCCGACGAACAGAAGGAAGCATTCGCAACGCTCAAACAACGGCTGATAGAGGCACCGGTATTACAAACGCCAGACACTACGAAGCCGTTTAGAGTCACCACCGACGCGTCGGACTTTGCCATCGGAGCCACGTTGGAACAACAGGGCGAGGACACGGAGTGGCATCCATGTGCATACATATCCAAGGCGTTGTCCAAAGCGGAGCGCAACTGGGCCACCTACGACAAGGAATTGTTCGCAATCAAGTATGCGACAACCAAGTGGCGGCCATACCTGGGTCACGGGCAATTCGATGTGTACACCGACCACCAACCATTGCGGTACATCCAGAGCCTGACGCACATCCCGAGACGGCAGTTAGACTACCTGGACTGGCTTGCACAGTTCAACTTTACGGTGCATTACAAACCCGGTAGCACTAACTCGAACGCGGATGCACTGTCCCGACGACCGGATTTGGTGGAACTACGTAGCTTAGAAGCAGTCCACCTCACCCGAGACGCCGAGACCATACAGCAATGGAAGCACGCGTTGGCTCAGGATGCGTGGTTCACAAGGTTATTGGCACGGCACACCGAAGGATTGCCGATGACTGGACCAGGACATGCCAACAAGTTCGAGGTCGACCCGGTCGAGGGGCTGCTGTACGAGACATCCACGGGAGAAAGACGCATTTGCGTGCCGACCGGAGAACTGAGGCTGCGCATTATGACCGAGCATCACGACGCGCCAATGGCGGGACACTTGGGCGTGAGGAAGACCACCGCGGCAGTCAAGCGGAATTTCTGGTGGCCGAGAATGGGTCGCGACATCAAACGATATGTGACTACGTGCGAGACGTGTCAACGGTCGAAGCACGACAATCGGCGGCCTATGGGGCTGTTACATCAGTGGGGCGAGGCCCGTGGACGGTTCGAAGTGGTCGGGTTGGACAAGGTGGGACCGTTTCCAGCAGCACAAAACGGCAAGGACTATGTGTTAGTAGTAGTGGATCTAGAAACCAAGTACGTGGTGTACATTGCGTGCAAGGGCACAGATTCAGTGGCCCGACTCACGGAGAGATTCA
>CAZMZB010000011.1:2272-2531 GCA_964570845.1 uncultured Candidatus Saccharibacteria bacterium
CGTGGGCACTATCCACGGGATGCCAAAGATCTTGGTCAGCGACAGGGATCCGCTGTGGACATCAGCATTCTGGAAGGAATTGTGGCGGACCGCCGGCACCAAGATGAATATGTCGACGGCCAGACATCCGCAGACCGACGGACAAGCGGAACGCGCCATCCGTACGTTGGTGGAAGGGCTACGCAACTACGTAGGCCATCAACAGGATGACTGGCACAAGTACCTACACTACTTGCAGATGGCTCACAATGACATGGAG
>CAZMZB010000012.1:0-2513 GCA_964570845.1 uncultured Candidatus Saccharibacteria bacterium
CTTAGACATGCATGGCTTAATCTTTTAGACAAGCATATAACTACTGGCAGGATCAACCAGGTAGCTATGAATTGGTGCGGCGGCGCGAAGATGTGTAGATTCCGTCCGTGGGTATGGGCCGCGATGGCTCACACTCACACACGGAAACCACACGTCTCCGCTCCGCACACAACACCAATCCGTACACGGCCGTGCCGCAATGGCTCGTCCGTGCACGGCGGCGGTATATTAACACGACTCGCTTTGACACGAATCGATCAACACACACACACGCCCATAACTACTAATAGCAGCGCTGTGTATAGACACAGCACCACCACTTTTGACAAGTGCGGGTGGTCGACAGTCAGATGCAAAGATACACACACGCATGCACAATACATACATGTGCACACACACATATACGCTACAAAGGAAAGACGTGTACGCAAGATACATATACCCCAAATGTGTATATATATACGCGCAAATACACATGCATACCCCATGTACATACCACACATACGTGTCAAGTGTATCCGATCCGATCCGTCGGGCACAATACGCTGGACTCGCCCGGTTGTGTTTCGCGCGCACGCAATACACACCTGAACGGCTCGTCTAGGTATATGCTCTCCCTACAATTGCTAATCTTTCTACATTTTTCGTCATTAACCCGGCATTACCGCGTGCAGATCGTGACGATGACGACAAGCGTCACACGCACTCTCCGACATCGCGAATCCGCCCGATTAACGTTGGCACGGCTTTTCGACACACCGCACAATGATCGATACGCCAGGCATCATATTGCCATGATGTCGGTGCCTACTGATCGTGTATACACACAATCATCCACCCCCTGACGCAGAAATGCGCATATTGGCAGTCGTAAAGCTTAGCAAGCGATTATGACACAGAATGTCATCGAGGTTGGCCCACCTCCCCCGAGAGAGAGATGACCCGGCGAATATTTATACCGCGTTCGGTAGTAATAATACACCATCATTCATCTGCAGACCGACAGACAAGCAGCGTCAAAAGACGCCGCCGAGGACGTCGCCGGCCATAAACAGGCCACACATACGCGCACACACACATACGCACACACACGTCGGCTCTGTGTCGTGCGCATATATGACCCTTGTCTCCAGCCTAGCCCTACACAGCTCCTGCAGCGGCAACCACCAGTGACACTCGTCACCCTCGAACGACCCATCAAATGAATGTCCTAAGCTATGCGAAGACATGGGTGGATTTTTCCCTGGCACACACTAATCACTGCTAAACGCCCCCGAAACCGTTTGGTATGCGACCCTAACCACGACCAGTTACTGCAGAACGCACATACTGTCCGTGATCGCCAGCCTTGGTATATATGCATATGCATGCATAGTAGAGATGTGTGCATACACACACATTACTACCACACACACACACACACACAGACACAAAGACTGACTACGAGAAGCCGGCCCAGAAACACAGCGAAGAGAAGATAAGGGTACTTCTCACAAACACGACGCCCAATCTCGGCTTGCTTCCGTGTATGCATGTTCGCTTGCGCGCACACACACACCCTTCAGCGAGCTTCCTAGACTGTAGAACGCCGTATCACACCTCACATCGACACTCGCACAAGCCCACAATCATCCGACAAACGCCCTCGTGTGAAACGACCACCGTAGACTCGACTGCCAGCATCCGCAGCCGAGACACGACACTCCGGCTAGACGTACAGCGCACACATACATGCACACCGGTGTATATCTAAGCGGACAGTTTGTCGATGCACACGCGTGTGTATACATACATACACACACACACGCACACCTGCGCCCTGCCCATACACACCAGCACACATATACACATACACCTTCACGCACGACTCTCCATCATTTGTGCCCGGTGTGAAGCCATCAACATCTCCTCGACTTCGTGTCCATCTTTGTGAAGGGCAACTTCCAATCATCCCGCATGACAACGACACTGAGACTCCCTACTAACGTGTCGGCGAGCGCCAATACGCTTTGGGTCTCGATCTATATACACCCCTCTTGATACTATATAGACAAAGCAAATCTCAATCAACAGGACGTTTAATGATGGTCTAGACAACATATATTAACATCAGCAATGCAATATACCCGTCGATTACATTAATTTCCTCTTGGCCATTTTGACAATTTTTCATTCCCCCTCATGTATTCTAGGAAACACCTTATGTTACGCCGCTCACCGCGCCGCTCTCATTCAGCGAGAAAAGCCCGCCAAATCCGGTATCGTCTCACGGTGGTGTCGGAACGCCACTTCACCACCAACGGTCCCCCACCGCATCGCGGCCTAATGTCCGTGTTTACCTTCACTTCTAGGCGATATCTTTCGCGTTGTCGACGCGTAAAGTCTACAACGTTCGCAGTACGCTAATGCTGCGTGTTACGTTGCACAATTTGCTCGCTTCAGATTGGCTGTAGCTGTTTCCATTGTAGAGATCAAATTGATTTCGTTCCAAAAATGGCCGATTTATGCATAAA
>CAZMZB010000013.1:0-2488 GCA_964570845.1 uncultured Candidatus Saccharibacteria bacterium
CCAAACCACCCACGCAACTCCCGTTCCAATTCCGGCACCGTGGCGTGCTCCTTGAGGTAGATTTCCTCATATTTGACGCTGCGCCACAGCCGCTCGATGAACACGTTGTCCATCCACCGGCCACGGCCATCCATGCTGATCTTCACCCCGAGTTCTTCCAGCCGGCCGCTCCACTCCGCCGAGGTGAACTGGCTGCCTTGGTCCGTGTTGAAAATCTCCGGCACACGGTCGCGGCCCCGCACGGCCATCTCCAGTGCCGCCAGACACAGCTCCGTGCCCATGGTGTTGGCCAGAGCCCACCCCAGCACCTTGCGCGAGTGCCAGTCCATCACCGCGCAGAGATAGGCGTGGCCACGCGGCATCGGCACATACGTGATGTCGGCGCACCACACCTGGTCCGGCCGCTCCACGGCGAGGTGACGCAGCAGATACGGATACTTCCGCGGCCCGGCGTCCGGGACGCTGGTGCGGGGCCGGCACCGGATCGCCTCGTGCCCCATCTCGCGACGCAGCCGGTCCAGACGCTTGCGGTTGACCTTCACCCCGTGATCCCGCTCCAGCACCGTCGCCAAACGACGGCTGCCCAGGCACGGATCGAGCAGGTAAATTTCGTCCAATAAACGCTTGATCATCAGGTCTTCCGGATCCGCGGCCACCGGTTGGTAGGCCGCGCTGGAGCGGGCCACCCCCAACAGCGCGCATTGCCGTCGCTGGCTGATCTTGGGATGCTTTGGGTCCAGCAGCTCGAGACGACCCCTTACAGACCGAGCTGCTTGGACTTTTTTGCCAACCAGTCGAGTTCGACCGCCTGCTGACCGATCTTGGCGTGCAACCGCTCGCGTTCGCGCTCGAACGCCTCGCTTCCGCCCGCGCCCGCGCCCGCGCCCGCCCCAAAGGCGCTCGCCGCGTTCTGCACCATCGTCTTTTTCCACTCGGAGACCTGCACCGGATGCACGTCATATTCCTTGGCGATTTCCTGGATCGTTTTCACCCCCTTGAGCGCCTCCAGCGCCACGCGGGCCTTGAACTCGGGGTCGTGTCTTCTGCGTTTTCCTTTCATTTTGTGGGTATTGGGTTCGAGTTTGCAGCTTCCTCCCGGCCCCACAATCATAGCTTAACCCCTGGCCCGATTTTTGGGGGCCAGCTCAGTGCTCGGACTGGTCGGGACGACGTTCTTCGTCGGGCTGGGGTTCCGGGCGTTACTGACAACCTTCAAATCAATGCTCGAATAACGGGCGAGATACCTGCGCCCGAGCATCGATGACGCATTGCCCGCGCTGCGGGTGTCGGCTGTGGCAAAATCGGACGCCGGCGCGTCCTGCGTTGCTGCGCGAGCCGAAGCCGGAAGATTGGGAGGGAATTGAGTCTTGGGCGCATCGATCTGCGGCCTTCGGCGCACGGCAAATCGCGCGGGAAGTGCAGGAGTGCTTCGGCTTCCGGGTGACAGTGGCGGAAATCGAATCGATCCTCAAGCGGGAGGAAAGTCCCCTGCCCCACCGGCGTCGTTGATGCGAGTTGCGGGAAAGGCGTTCACGTTCTAGAATTGGCGTCATGAGCACAATGGCCTTGGAAAAGCTGCCTGAGAGTGTGGAAACGCTGTCCGCGTTGATCCATGAGGGGGAGACCGTGCTTTTGACGGAAGCCGGCCGTGTGGTGGCGAAGGTGATGCCACCGGATGAGGCTGCGGAAGTCGAAGGGCGGCGATTGGGACCGCGGGCATTCATGGAAAAATATCGTGCAGACCGCCAACGGCGGCCTGATCTCAGTGTCACGGCGTTTCTACGCAAAGAAAGGGACCGGGCATGATCACGGTCATTGACACGAGTTTGCTGCTCTCCTTGGCGATGGATGATGAGCACTCGGAGAAAGCGGAAGAATGGTGGCATGAGAATCCGGGTGCCGTGTGGGTGCCTGAATTGGTGGCCTTTGAGGCGCGCAATGTGTTGCGATCTTATGGGTTGCAAGGGGTGTTGTCGGCGATCGGTTGGAGAAAGCGAAACGGGCGTTGGAAGCGCTTTTACGGTGGGAGTTGGAGCTTCGGTCTTTTCGTCATAAGCTGCTGATAGCGGAAGCGGAGCGCTTATTGAATCATTTCTCACCGAAGGTTCCGCATGGGGCAATGGACGTGCTTCATGTGGCGGCGGCGAAGGTGTCGCAGGCAGAGCGTTTTGGGGGTTTCGATGAGAATCAGCGGAAGTTGGCAGGGGCAGCCGGTTTGGAAGTGGTGCCGTAGTGGGGTAGCACTCCCCTGCCCTGCTCCTGCAGGATTGGCGATTTTGCCCCATGGGGATCGATGCGCCATCGGGTCCTGAGCGCGAAACCCTGCCCAGCGGCGAGCGACAAAAAACCCGACGCCGCTGGTGCGGCGCCGGGTGTGGGAGTGCTAGATGACAATGGCGCCGGACTTGACGTTCTCGGCGACTTCGCCGATTTCGCAGGGCTTACGCATCTAAAATGATGCCCAGTAATCTGGAAAGATAGGATGGGT
>CAZMZB010000014.1:0-1359 GCA_964570845.1 uncultured Candidatus Saccharibacteria bacterium
CCCACGGACGCGCCGGGAAAGGGTCGGTTGCTGGGTGCGCGCAGGCATGGGGCCTCCCGTGCGTGGGATGAAGGCAGGCTAGCACCTTGGATCAGGGCGGCCGGGGACGTGCTCCACGATCGCTTGCGCCAGCTTCCGCGACGAGCGCACACCCGTGAGGTAGGCGTAGATCCAGACGCGCAGCAGCATGCGTAGGTCGAAGGCGGGCGCGCCACCGAGGCGCTCATCCCGCAACGCCGCGGTGATCTGACTCAGGTCCAATTGATCGACCAACTCACCGATCAGCAACACCGGGTGCCCGACAGGCAACGCGTCGCGTAGGTCAGGCGGCAACAAACAGCGGCTGGTTCGGATCGAACAGGATGAAGCGCGACACCAGCACCCCCGATAGCTAGCGGGAATCACGTCTGGTACGGCAATCCTACCATCCCGCCGCGACACGCGTCAGGCCCCAACGCCACACCCAACCGGGACGGTATGCACACAGGCTCCTAGTCGAACACTCCGCTCGCCGCCGAAGGGGAAGCACCGAGCATCTCGCGCGATCCAGCCACCATCCAAGGGTTAGCATGCATCACGAACGATGCTCAGCGACCAAGCCAAGGAACCCCTGTACGTCGGCGTCAAGAAGTACGTGCGTCAGCTCATCGCGGAAGGGAAACTGCAAAGAGGTGCGCAGATACCCACCCAAGAGGAACTGGCCAGGACCCTTGGCGTGAGTCGTATCACCGTGGTGCGCGCCCTCAAGGAGCTGGAGCTAGAGGGCCTGTTACGCAGCCGGCACGGCGTTGGCACCTTCGTCAGCGAGCCCAGCAAGCAGCAGTTCTTGGCCAAGGTCGAGAACCTCTACCGCACCACGCTGGAGTCGTCGGATCGCAGCGAGCACCGACTACTGGACATCTCCGCCGTGAAGGCCGCCGCGCTCGGCGACTCGCCGTTCCACCCTGACGAGCCCCTACGCGAGATCCTCCGCTTGCGGCTCGTCCAAGACGAACCCCGGGCGCATGAGCGCGCCTACCTGCCTGAGCGTGTCATCCCTTCCGGCACGGACTTCAGTCAATTGAAACACAGTTCGATCTACCACTTCCTAACCGGTCATTGCGGACTATCGATCGGTCGCGTGAAGGTCTACATCGGAGCGGGGGCCCTGAACCGCAGCCAAGCCAAGTACCTCGGTCAAGAGACTGGGGCACCTGCGCTCATCATCAAACGAATCTCGCACGACACCTTTGGCAACCCCGTGTCGATGACCATCGGCTCCCTGCCGAACGTGGACTACGCCTACTACCTCGAGTTCGACGCCGTTCAGGAATCCACGCTCCGCTGAGTTCTCCGGCGATGCTCACACGCTTCGCGTCA
>CAZMZB010000014.1:1369-2391 GCA_964570845.1 uncultured Candidatus Saccharibacteria bacterium
TACGCAACGGCTAGGCTGGCACCGAACGGCATGCAAGCCACATCCTCCGCTACCGCGGATGCGTGCCGAGTTGATCAGGAGGCGGCTCCGACCATGTCCACCATTCGTGCAGTCCTGGCATCCCCTGGCTTCGGCGGCAGCTGGTACGCCGACCTAGAGGCCATCAAGCGCGGTCTGGCCACCGTCGACGGCTTCTACTACGCCGGGACCCCAATCACGCCCGGCTTCAAGCACATCCAACAGCCCTCCACAGCCGTCTGCATCCAGCTCCAGCTCAGTGACGGGCAGATCGCTTACGGCGACGGTGTGGGCGTGGCCTACTCCGGCCGGATGAACCGCGACACGCTGATGGACCCGCAGGTCCTCACCGAGGTGGTCAACGACGTGATCGCAGGCGCCTTCGTGGGAGCCGGACTGCACAGTTTCCGTGAGCTGACCGCCAAGCTCCAAGCACTCGATGTCCACACCGCCGTCAAGTACGGCGTCAGTCAAGCCCTGCTCGACGCCGTCGCGAAAAGCCGTCAGGAGACGATGGCCGAGACCATCGCCCGCGAGTACGGCCTGAAGCTGGAAGACCGCAAGATCACCCTTAACCACCAGGTGAGCACCGACTGGTACGACGGCGTCGACAAGGTCATCCTGCGCCGCGGCGATGTCATCCACACAGGCAGCGTGCGGACCAAGAAGACCTTCGAAGGCCAGCTCGACTACGTGCGCTACCTTCGCAAGCGCATCGAACAGATCGGCGATGCCGACTACCTGCCGATGGTGCACATCGATCAGTACGGCCACATCGGCCTGGCCTACGACAACGACCCGGTCAAGGTGGCCGACTACATCGAGGAGATGGCGGCCATCCTGGATCCCTATGGCCTGCTGGTCGAGGATCCCATCAACACCGGCGACAAGAGCTCCCAGATCCCTGCCGTCGGCGCGGTCCGGCGCGAACTCGAGCGGCGCGGCAGTCGGGCCAGGATCATGACCGACGAGCTGTGCCCGACGTTCGCCGACCATCGAGACTT
>CAZMZB010000015.1:0-2390 GCA_964570845.1 uncultured Candidatus Saccharibacteria bacterium
TCCTGCACGAACCAATCCTTTAGTGGAAAATCACATGCTGAGAATTTGTAGCGCCTTCGTGCGTATCACCCTTGCGTCTTTGGACGACTTTTTCTCTTCAAACTGGCCGAATTCGCCCATATTTATTATGGAAGGTGCGTACACTAAAAATTCGCCAGTAACCTGCGATCAAGCAGGGCAACATAAATACATGTAAAATGCGGTAATAGGTGGAAGGGTAATTATGCCAGAAATGCAAAATTGCTACTAGATCGGACCTGATCTTCACTCACTGTGACGCGGCATTCGGTGTCAGCAGTCCCGGCACAAAGGTCACCCGGGCCTGCGCCGGCTGATCCCCACCGGGCTCAAACACAAACCACTGACACGCGATGCGCATCCAGCGTTTAGTAAAGTGGTCCAAATTATTGCGACGACGCGCAATACGTAGATCATGTTGAATACGGTAGGTTAGAGCGCTGATCCATCGTGAGAACATCCCGGTTGCGTTGGTGCGTCGCTTAGACATGACCAGTTCGGTGCGTGCGCGGTACACCTGCCAGACCGCCTCGGCATACACCACCGGTAGGTTTGGCACACACTGTTCCCAGCGTTGCAAACCGTCTAGCTGATCCACCGGCGTGACCGGTGATAGTCGAACACTCGGATTTTGGGTAATACGATCGAGGAAATCGCCAACTTGTCGCCAGTAGTCTTGGACACGTGGGCACACGGAAAACATGTGCAGCAGTGATTCTTCCCCTGCCTTGCAGTAAAGACACCGGCCGTCACTGTTGTCCCAATGCTTTGATACGCGTCGGCTGGCCACGGCTCCGTGCTGCATCAGCCACATCAGCGACTGCTGCTTCGGCTCCACCCATGGATGGAACACCGTCCGCCATTCCAGCAGCAAATGCCGACCCGGCTCTTGCGCAAGTTGTGGATGCCAACGGCCATATTGCGTTACTTGTGTTTCGGTCGATTGCATCGCCTGTCTTCCCATCCAGGGCCGGTACTCGTCCAGCGGCGTGTCGCCCAGTCGCAACCTCGCGAAAGGCAGCAATGGCGGCTCGCCTCGCGGCATCCGGTCCGACCGTTCCAGGCACTGTGTGCACTCTTCGGTCCAGTCCAGTAGGCCACGCTCCATCATCGAGTCGACAGTCTGTGCAGCGGTGTTTAAACGAATAACATATTGCCGCTGCGACGCACTCCACTCCAATACGTCGCCGAGAGTGTGTGCGCCGGCAGCTTGCATTTTACGCAAATGTGTAGGAGATAATGTCGATGATGTCCGGCCGTACACCTCAGTCGGCCATGAGCCGATCAACGGCAGTGACAACATTTCGGATGGATGCCAGGTCGAATCGTACTTTGTGACGCAGCCCTTTGCAGCACGCCAAAAGTCGAGTGCTCGCTGCCAGAACACTGACAGACGAGGTACCGTGGCCTTGCCGGTCCCCTTCTCAGCACACAGCATCGCCGGATGCCGACCAGCCTGCTCCAACTGCTGTCGTAACACCCAGAGACCGGTGTCGGCCCACGGTGGTCGATCTTTTGACAAAAGCAAACGCGCAACAAAAGTGCCAAAGACAGCCAGACACTGTTCCGGCATTGGTAACAGTCCTAGCCCGCCCTGAGCACGCGGAAGTACTAGTACTTCTTCCTTGACACGGTTGCGACCGCTACGCCACACAAAGCGCTTGATTCGATGCATGACTTGCTTGTAGAATGATGGCTCGAACGGCACAAGATGTGCGGCAAACCAGCACTTGGCCAGCATGCACGTATTGGCCAGCAGGACCCGCCCCACCACGGAGAGCCCACGTTCCTGCCAGCTGTCGGCCATAGAAGTGATAGAGTTGAGAAGTTTGGCTTGCGTCGCGGCCACGTCCACTCCCTGCGGCGTAAAGAGAATGCCCAGGTAGCGGGTGTGCTCGCGTGCTTGCAACATCGTGTATGACAACTGGAACTGCGGTTGACCAACGGGGATCACCACCGTCTTGGCCTCGTTGAGTCGAGCCGACGAAGCCTGCTCGTGCAGCTTCAGACACTCACGTAGACATTCCGTATCACCAGTCGAGCCGACCGCCACGGCCAGATCGTCTGCGAAAGCTAGTGTCCGGACCGTCAGGCCCGGTAAACGGATGCCTTGGAGCCTTGCCCTCAGTGTGCACAACAACGGTTCCAGTACGAAATTGTAGAGTAATGGTGATAACGGATCGCCCTGGCGCAGACCCTTCCTCACTGGGATCCACGGCGTCAGCTGTGGACCCAAGCGTACCTTGGCCTGTGCCTCCTCGTTCAGCATGTCCAGCCAGCGGCGAAATCCCGGTCCGATGCCGCATCGCTGCAGACACCGGTCCAGATATCGCCGATCCACCCGGTCGTAGGCTTTCTGCTGGTCCAGCAAC
>CAZMZB010000016.1:0-2238 GCA_964570845.1 uncultured Candidatus Saccharibacteria bacterium
TACTAATATATCTTTTTAGTACCCAGCGTCTTGACGAGGAGAAAATATAACCTACTTTTCAGCCTGAAGGTTACAAGGAACCTAAATCGAGTAGGAAGGTAGCGATTATTTCGCTACCTGTCCTCTCACACCACCGTGCGTACCGTTCGGTACACGGCGGTTTGTTAGAAAAGTTTACTCTGATATTCCGTCTTCCAATAGTAATAGTTGGCAAAACCTATGTATCTGAGCCGTGTAAAGTATTCGTTACTTAAGGCTCGGCACAGTATAGGACTATGGGCTGCACGGCAGCAACCTTTACGGCTATAGCTCCACTCGTAGGCATTTTGCTTGGGGATACCTAATTTTTCTAAGTGTATCCTTTTTGTCTTCGCCTTCTTCCATTGTTTCCATATCCCTATGCGTAATCGCGTACGTGCCATTTTATCCAATCTCTCCATATGATTCTTGCCCCTGGATATGGCAAAATAGTTCACCCAACCTCGGATGATTGCATCCAGTTTCTTGATCTTTTCTTGGGCTGGAGCCGGATCATTGCGTTGGGTTGCGGCCTTTATCTTTTCTTTAATTCGCTCTAAAGATTTTGGCCCAATACGTATCTGCCATATACCCTTGATTTTGTAAAAGGAAAAACCTAGAAGGGTACTTGCATGGGGACGGCTTACTTTGCTTTTCGTACGGTTTACCTTTAATTTTAGCTTTTGCTCTATAAAGTTTGTCGTGCTTTCCATAACCCGCTGCGCCGACTGCTCACTCTTTACATAGATACTGCAGTCATCAGCATACCGTACAAAGCGATGACCTCGAGCTGATAATTCCTTATCCAGTTCGTCTAGCACGATATTGGATAACAGCGGACTCATTGGACTACCTTGGGGAACACCTGTTGTGCGAGGGCTACACACCCCGCCTTCCATGATACCACTCGTAAGATAGCTCCGAATAAGCTTTAAGGTGCGCTTGTCGGGTATCTTATGGGACAGCGTACTCATCAGACGGTCGTGATGTACTTTGTCGAAGAACTTTTCTAAGTCTAGTTCGATTACCCAGTCGTAGCCTTCATTTAGATTGGCCTGGGCCTGTAACATCGCTTGGTGGGCATTGTGGTTGGCTCTAAAACCGTAGCTATAGGGCGAAAATTCCGCATCGTAATGATAGTTTAGCCATTGAAATAGGGCTTGTTGTAAAAGCCGGTCGATTACTGTAGGGATGCCTAACATTCTTACACCGCCCTGCGGTTTCGGTATTTCTACCTTTCTCACGGGTTGCGGTTCGTAACTGCCTGATAATATAGATGTCCGTAGTGTTTGCCAGTGGACGTTCAGGTAGTCCCGAAGTTCATCGGTCTGCATACCGTCTACTCCTCCGGCACCCTTGTTGGCAGTGACCTGCTTCAAGGCTTTCTTAACGTTTCTGATATCTAATATTTCTTCAAGCATATTACTAAAAAAAAACTTTCTACCGGCGCTGGTCCTTATCGAATGCATGGCTTGGCTCAACTCCTCTCCTATTTTACTTTCAGCTGCCGGCTTATCCTCATAGAAGTAGTTCTCTAATGTGTTTCGGTTGTCATTGCTTTTGCCATAATCCTTCTAATTTCTTCGCCTTTCTAACATTCGGTCCTTCTTCCTTTCATGAGGCCTCTGCCGTTATCCCCTGGCTTAGGAGTGCAGCTCGTTTCGGGCTTACTATGACCTCTGCTGACTTCTGATGGTACCTGGAGGATATTGTTTGTTCTATCCTCCGTTTCCGCTTGAGCACTCGCTCGTACCGTCGCCGGAATAGCATCAGATCTCTCAGGGTAAGTATATCTACTTTCAGTCCATTTCGCCTCTATATCTACGTTCCAATGTTCTGTGCAGTATCGGGCTTTTGCTTGTTTCGCAGCATCACCCACAACGGACCGCCTCATATAGTTTCTGTACGTAGGCGCAGACTTTTGCCGCCGGCTTCCTTCAGATTCCGCCTCGCGGAGGACACCCTTGCCTTGAGCTAACACTTCCTACTGCAAAGCGTGTTCGGGACTTACACCCTAGAGTAAATATACATGCCTGACACACGAAAGCTGCCGGGCTTATCCCCGGCAGCTTTCATTGTTTAAAGCTTATTCAACTTTCCATACAAAGAACCTTTATCGCTGGTCAATCGTAATAAATACATTCCTGCAGGTAAGTGTTTCACATCAACTTGATTGCATCCTGTATGCACAGGAACAGAGCGTAAAGCATGGCTGCCCTT
>CAZMZB010000017.1:0-2105 GCA_964570845.1 uncultured Candidatus Saccharibacteria bacterium
CGCGATCAAGGCAGGCATGCCATTGCTGACCTTCGACCGGCACTTCGAGCACTTCCGAGGGGTCGAGTTGCGTTGACCTGGACGTCTGCCCCTGGCCATCTTCGATGAGATCAGCAGGTCGGGCCCACCTGACTAGGACGTGCGGCCGGTCTCAAGCGTCCAACTGTACCGGACGCCACAGCCGGTCGAGAGGCATCACGTACAGTCCTTCCTCGAAGGTGTACGAACGCGACCCCAGGCCAAGGGCGACGCCACCGATGAACCTCGCTCCGAGAGAGGCACGCAGCTTGCGCAAGCCCCTGAAGTCCTTGGTGGACACGCGTTCGCCTGCCTTCACCTCGAAGGCCAGCACGCGGCCATCATCGAACTCCAGGACCATGTCCACTTCGTCACCATCGCTGGTGCGCCAATGTCCAACCGTGACGGACTCGTCGAGCCAGGAGATCTGCTTCAGTAGCTCACCTACCACGAAGGTCTCGAGCAGATGACCGAATTCCGTTAGGGTTGTCGGATCGAGGCTGGCCAGTTTCTCCGGCCCTATCCGCAAGAGGCGGGCAGCGAGACCTGAATCGACCATGTGGATCTTCGGGCTGCCGGTCGCCCTTGCGCTCAGTGTCTTGCCCCAGGCTGGCAGCCTGAAGACCAAAAACAGGTCCTCCAGGAGACGCAGGTAGCCCTCGACCGTCTTGCGGTTTAGTTGCAGGATGTTGGTGAGGTTCGCCACGTTGAGTACCTGGGCCGACTGCCCCGCCAATAGCGATAGCAGTTCGGATAGAGACTGCCGCTGCCCTACCCGCGCCAGCTCGGTGGCATCACGTTCGATGGAGCTGCGCACGTAGTCATCGAACCATCGGTTGCGCGAGCCGCCGGCTCTCCGAAGCGCCAGTGGAAAACCACCCGCAGCGATGCGTGCGGCAACATCACCGCGACTGATCGAGGATGTCGGATGTGCGGCGACGGTTGCCGCGGGATCCTCGCGCAGCGAAGGGAGTAGGTCCTCGAACACACCTCCTATCTCGCCCTGCGACAGAGGCAGGATGACGAAGCTGTGCAATCGCCCGGTGAGCGCCTGCGCAGTGCGGGGGACCGCATCTTGCCTTGTGGATCCGGTCAGCACCGCCACGCCGGGCCGCGTTCCCTCTCGGTTGAGCCGGGTCTTGATGGCGTCCAGAACCTGCGGTACGTGGTGGTACTCATCGATGCAGATCGGCGTCTTCCCCGTGGTGATGACAGAGGGGTTGGCCGCCACTGCATCCCGTACGACTAGGTTGTCAAGGTCGATGACGTCAACCCCTTGCTGATCGGCGAAACGCTGCAGCACCGTAGACTTCCCCACGGAACGAGGGCCATGGATGGCGATCACCGCTTCTTCGCGCGCGAGCGCGTCAAGAAGCGCCTCGGCGCGGCGGGGCAGAATGCCTGTGGATGAGCCGCTCATGCGCAGACACTACCACATTCCGAGGGATTCTACTACCACTTTGCGAGAGTCTCTACTACTAGATATCGAGATACTAAACTACCATATATCGAGGGTCTATCGCCTGATCGTCCGAGCGCGCTTCTGGTCTCCCGTCTCAAGTCCGCCGCTCCACGACCCGTTCGCAGCCACTCCGTCCAGCCGCATGGTCCAACAGCGCGACTTGCGCGTCGTTGGTCAGTGGCGTGGGAGGCCGGTGCGGATCACACCAAAGAACGTGGGTGATCTCCAGCTCGTCGCCGATGTGCGGAACGCCGACGCGGATTCTTGCCCGGAACACGTGCGACAGGACGCTTGGTCGCTGCATGCCGTGGACGAAGTACGTGCCGTGTAGGCCGTAGCCGTGCCGGACCAGCAACACCCGGCCATTCCCGTCCGTCAATAGGACAGAGGCGGCTTGCCCCGCCGGGGGCGTGTCTCCGAAAGCCATGATGCATCGACCGTAGCATCCAGTGTCGGGTCACGACCAGGACGTTGATGAGCATCGAGGTGCATGAGCCACTGGTCTTGTCACCTTCTTTCCGCTGCGCCGCCAAGCCCGGCCCGCCAACGGGAACCTGCGTACAATTCGGGGTGATCGAACGAACCGAACTCACCTCCGGCCTGTCCATCTCCCGCGTGCTCACCG
>CAZMZB010000018.1:0-2105 GCA_964570845.1 uncultured Candidatus Saccharibacteria bacterium
TCAAGGCGAAGTCCCTGACCTGCACCGCGTAGACCAGAAGCCGGCCCATGCCTGGGTAGGCGAAGACGTACTCGGTGACCACGGCGCCTCCCACCAGCTGGCCCAGTTGCAGGCCGAGCAGCGTGAGGATGCTCGGCAGCGCCGACTTCAGCACGTGCTTGAAGAGCACCGTGCCGCCAGGCAGTCCCTTGCCCTTGGCGGTGCGCACGTGATCCATCTGCAGCGTCTGCAGCACGGCGGAGCGGATGACTCGCGCCTGTGCGCCGGCCAGGAAGCTGCCCAAGGTGATGGCCGGCAGGACCAGATGCCGCCAGCTCCCTGTGCCGAAGGCTGGTAGCCAGCGCAGTTGTACCGAGAACACGAGGATGAGCATCAAGGCCCACCAGAAAGAGGGCAGCCCCTGGCCCAACAGCGAGATGCTGGTCACGAGGGAGTCGACCCAACTTCCGCGCCGCAGAGCGGCCAGCACGCCGGCAGGAACGGCGAGGAGCAGCGAGACCGCCATCGACACCCCGATCAGCGCCAGGGTGGTGAGCAGCGGTCCGGCCAGGACCTGTAGCGCGGGCCGGCCGTAGCCGAAGGAGTGGCCGAGGTCGCCCCGGGCGAGGCCACCCAAGGCGCGCAGGTACTGCTCCCACAAGGGCCGATCCAGCCCCAGCCGGCTTCGCATCGCGTTCACCTGCGTCTCGCTGGCCTCCACGGGCAGGTACACCCTCGCCGGGTCCCCGGTGAGGCGGACCAGGACGAAGACGACCGTGAACACCCCGATCAGGAGCAGGGCGGAGACCGCCAGTCGCTTCGCCAGGTAGACCATGGGTCCCCTTCCCTCAGCCGATGCCCAAATAGAAGCTGCGGTCTTCCGGGGCGCTCAGCGTGCGCGCTCCAGACTCCGTGACGACGACCGGGTCCTCCAGGTGCAGACGCTCGCCGGGGGCGGCCAGCGCTCGCGGCTCGATGGACAGGACGGTGCCGGGCTCCAGCATCTCCGCGTCCTCGAGCGTGAGCAGGGGATGCTCGTGCAGGCCGAGGCCGAAGCTGTGGCCCATGTGGGAGACGGCGTAGGTGAAGCCGTTGGCTCGGTAGCGGTCACGGATCGCGTCCACCAGGCCGTTGACCCGTAGACCTGGCCGTGGCAGGGCCAGCACCTCTTCATGAAGGGTCCAGAACCGTTCGAAGGCGTCGACCTGCGCCGCGGTCGGGGAGCCGGGGTAGGCGACCCGACAGATGTCGGACTTGTAGCCGTCGAAGGAACCGTGGATGTCGATCTTGATGAGATCGCCGCTCAAGATGGGCCGGTCGGTGGGATGGGCGTGCATGATCTCCGTTCGTTCCCCGGCACAGCAGGTGAGCGAGACCACCTGCGACGAGCCGTGGGCCAGGCTCCGGTGGAGCTTCAGCTCGGAGTCGCCGATGCGGAAGGCCGACAGCGCTGCCCGCACCGCTTCCTGCGTGGCCTTGGCGCCGACCGCGATGGCCTCGATCTCGTGCGCCTGCTTCACCAGACGGGCCAGGTTGAACAGATCGTCGGCGGCCACGAGTTCGAAGGCGTCGAGGTAGGCGGCGATGGCCTTGCCATAGGCCATCGTGAGGAAGTGGGTCTCGATACCTACCCGGCCGTAGCGAATGCCCATCTTGGCCAGCACACTGGCCAGGGCCTGCATGGGGTGCTCAGGCCCCTCGACGTAGCGATGCACGTCGGCGATGAAGGTCTGTTCACGCGCGACGCCTTCTTCGATCGAGCACACCAGCATGTGGGGAGCGCCGGCGGAGGGAACCGCCACGAAGGCGAGGCGGTCGGGGATGGACTTCTGGGATGCGATGACGGCCCCGCTGGCGTAGGTCGTGTTCTCCGGCGAGACCGCCACCAGCACGTCCAGCCCTCGCTCTTTCATGCTTCGTTGCAGGACCTCGACGTGCGCGGCGAACTGGGTCCTCACCTTCGGATGGCTCATTGGCGTGTCCTTCTTCCTGGCCTGCGTGTCGGCTCGGCTCGATGGGGATGGATGTTGGAGGATGCTCAGTCGATCGACGCTCATGCCTGGGTCACGAGACCCTTGCGCAGGTCGCGGGCCGTGTCGGCGCAGGCGTTCTGGGTGAAGTGGACG
>CAZMZB010000019.1:0-1216 GCA_964570845.1 uncultured Candidatus Saccharibacteria bacterium
GTGGATCAGTGCCCCTTATGGGATTGAGGCATCCGACGATGAAGATGAAGGCGATATGGAGGCCGACGAACCTGTCGAACCCCGTGAGCAATCGCGTGTACAACCGCAACGCACGCGTACGCCGCCGCCACCACCAGCCGACCAAGACGAACCGAAAGAAGACGAGCGGGCGGGACGCCAACCGACCCTCGACTTGACCAGACCGATGCAGAAACAACCGGAGCGCCGCGAATGGCAGCGCACCTATTATGAGCCGCGTGCCACGTTGCCGAACACGGTCGATACGTTTGACGGCATGCCAGGCAGTAACGTCCGGATGTGGATTCGGGAAGTGCGCGTACACCTGCAGATGTGTAATTGGCCGGGAGAAAGGGAGCTGCAAGCCGCTGTCGCATTGTTGCGCGGCAACGCAAAAGAATGGTTCATAACCGAAATGGAGAGCAACAAGCCGCCGCTAGATTGGGACGACCTGAGTGTCCGTCTGATGCGACACTTCACTTCGACCAATGAGATGGACCAGGCACGCAAGGAGATGGAGGCGTTGACCTGCGTGTACGGCAAGGAGGAGCTGTTTATCCAGCAGTTCCGCAAACTGGCCAAGCTCCGACTCGAGGAGGTCACGGAGAAGGAACTGTTGCGCGCCTATCGCGAGAAAATATCCATTGAGCGGGTGCGCGAGCAGCTGTGCCAAGACGTTGACACCTGGACGTTGGAGAAGGCGTACGACGCCACCATGGTGGCCGCGTCGAGCGACCGGGCCGGGCGAGCAGCCGCCGGCAAGAAAGAGCCGAGCAGCGGCAGTAGCAGCAGCAACAGCAACAACCGGCGTGCGCAGAAGCAGCCGGTACAGGTCGTCCACAGCACGAATGCCGGCACGTGTTTCCGATGCAAGCAGGCCGGTCATACCGTGGCCAGTTGCCCGATGCCAGACGAGCGCAGGTGTTTCACGTGCGGCGGCATGGGGCACACCGCTCGACGTTGCCCGGGCAGTCCCGCGACCGGAACCAACCGAACACCGGTCGGCGGTCGGCAGTTCCGCAACATCGAGACGCAGCAGCTGTCGCCAGAAGAGTGGAATTACATCGTGGCCCGACGAGCGCAGCAACAAGAAGAAAACGACCTCGTCGACCAAGAGCCGGGAAACGGTCGCCGCCAGTGAGCGACGGCGACACACTGATGCCGGCCTGTCGCACAAAGCCTGGGTCCACGTAGTTGT
>CAZMZB010000019.1:1226-2063 GCA_964570845.1 uncultured Candidatus Saccharibacteria bacterium
CGAAGACAGTCGCGGCATGACGACGTTGTTTGGCGCCATGCAGTGTGGCGAGGGCAGGATGTTGGAAACGAATGGCAGTGTGGCGGGGCGAGCGGCGCGGATTTTGGTGGACAGCGGTGCGTCGAACAACTACGTGGACCCAGGCTTTGTGCGACAGGCCGGCATTAGTGTGTCGCCGTATGCGGCCAACACGCAGGTGGTCACATTGGGGGACGGCACGACCCGTGGCGTGCAAGGTCAGGCGAAAGATGTGCAGGTGCAGGTGCAGGACTGGGGATCCGCGACGCAGTTCGAGGTGTTTCCCATTGGCGAGTACGACGCCATCCTCGGTCTAGCATGGCTACGCACGCACAATCCCGACATCTGTTGGGAGAACATGCAGATGACCAAGCGCGCACATGACGAGCCGTTAGTGGTCCGTAGGATGCAAGACGACGCACGGCTGCCAACCCGTGGCAGTAAGGAAGCCGCCGGTTATGATTTGTACAGTGTCGAGGACACGACCATACCGGCCGGCGACCAAGCCATCGTAGACACGGGTGTGGCAATCAAAGTGCCGCGGGGAACGTATGGGCGCATTGCGCCGCGCAGTGGATTGGCAGTGTCACAGCGGGTCGGCGTGAACGCCGGCGTGATTGACCGCGACTACCGTGGTCGGGTCAAGGTCGTACTACTAAATCATGGCAGTAAAGCGGTGAGGCTGCAGAAGTACGACCGCGTGGCACAGCTGATCCTGGAGCAGATCAAGGCGCCGGACGTACAAGAGGCCGACGAGCTTGATCGGACGGATCGAGGCACCGACGGGTTCGGCTCGACCGGCAAGGCCGAAATCAAGCA
>CAZMZB010000020.1:0-2048 GCA_964570845.1 uncultured Candidatus Saccharibacteria bacterium
TTCCGATAGCAACGGGTCTAATCTGGCGCTCAATGGCATTGTTATCAAGTTCAAAATTGGCATTCGAAAATATGTACCTGATTTCTTTTTCCTGAGTTATGGCATAGCGCAAAGCTCCGGCAAGTAGACTCCTTGGCAGAGTCCTTTCGTTTATATACTTTAGATATTCGAATAATTCAGCCAGGATTTTTTCTGTTTTAATTTCATTTTCCCGGCTATTTTTGAGCTTATAGAGCTCTGCAATGAATTTAAGAATTTTAGCACATTCCTTAGAAGCTGTTTTTTGAACCTCGATGAACTTTCTTCTTACGTGGGCAAGGCAAGCTATCCGATTGCATGTTTCAGGAACGAATACCTGATTATAGCCTGCATACGCATCAGTCTGAACGGAACCATGAAAGCCGTTTAATATTTCCTCTATAACTTTTCCCGATCTTGATTCTGCATAATGGAACCAGACTAAGTTTGGCGGACCATGTAACCCCCAGAGATATCCTGTGTGACATTTGCCTTCTGTTCTATTGTCCTGCACCTTTAAAGTGGTTTCATCTGCCTGAATGTATGAAAGAGATAGAATCTCTTTCTTTAGTGCTGTGTAAATTGGCATTAAAAGCTCACTGACTCCTGCTACCCAATCGCACATTCTCTGACGTGGCATTTCAATGCCATGCCTTAGGAAAATCTGCTCCTGCCTGTGCAGGGGAAGATGATCTACGTACTTAGAAACTATTATATCGGCTAATAGTCCTGCACCGGGACGCGCCCTTTCCAGCGGAAATGCAGTTGGTGGCAGCGGAGGTACTAACACTCCGGCTCCCTTGCAAGCCGGGCATGCCTTCTTTATCCTTACATGTTCAATTACTTTAAGCTGCGCTGGTATTTTCTCGAGTTCTTGCGATCTTTCTTCTCCGATTTTAATAAGCTCATGCTTGCAGCAGCCGCAATGCGTCTCTTCAGGCTCATATATGATTTCTTCTCTTGGAAGGTCGGAAGGTAACGCGTTTCTGCCTTTTCTGATTGTTCTAGTATGTTTAGGCACCACTACTTCCTTTTCAAGAGATTCCTGCAGCGGTTCGAGCTCCTGATTGAAGCTGAACTTAACCTGCTCGGAAGTGAGTTTCTCGCTTTTTGATCCGAAGGTTTTCTTGTTTGCGTTCAGAATCGCATTCTGTAGTTTTTGAATCTCCCGATCTTTTTCTGAGAGTAATGTACGTATTGACTCATTTTCTGCAATAATTTTCTCGGCTGGAAGTTCTGAAATATTCACTCATTTCTAAATATCTAAACCAGATCATGTATACAAGCCTTTTTCTGAACTTTTTTGTAATTTTATCCGGGAAAATTCAATTCCTGATAAAACTGACATAAGATCAATATATTCAACTTCTTCATACTCGTTACTGCTTTCCACTTTAAAACTTCCTGCTTCTAACCGCTTATACCACAAACAGTACCCATCCTTGTCCCAATACAGGATCTTTACCCGGCTTCGGCAGCGGCTAAAGAATACATACAATCCGCCTGAGATAACGCTTCGCTTTAATTCTGACTTAATACGTTCAGAAAGCTTGTCAAACGACTGTCGCATATCCACTGTGCCGGCATACAGGTATACCGGCACACTCAGCTCATTATAATGCATTTAAGGCACCAAGAACTGCTTGCAACTTATCTGCCTCTACACAGATTTGGATACCGTTACTCAGCTGAAGTTCGATCTTTGATGATTTGGGAGTTATTCTGACAAACCCGGATTCTTTTCTTGTCTTAGACTTCCAGTTGTAAAAACTATTTGTCCGGATGCCATTCTGGCGGCAATACTCTGCTACACTTAGTCCACTAGCTGCCTGGCGCTCCACATGTTCCGCTCCGATTATCTTCCCTTCCATTCTTTCTCCCTCAAAATTCTCGCAAGTTGATTCTTGCTCTAGTAATGCTACGACAGAAGGGCAAACACTTTTAAGCCTGGGTCAGGCAGGACGGATACTGAAATATTCATCACTTATGTTAATAGGATTAACTAATATTAGGCGCCATGCTAAATGGTT
>CAZMZB010000021.1:0-484 GCA_964570845.1 uncultured Candidatus Saccharibacteria bacterium
GATCTCGCGGCTAGACCAGCAGGAGGAGGCGAGGATCAGCACTTTCCGCCGGGCGAGATGGCTAGAGCAAGGAGAACGTCCATCACGCTACTTTTTCCGGACGGCAAGGGCTCGACCTGCTTTCACCTATATCGACGAATTGCAACGGCGAGATGGATCGATGGTTACCACGGTGGATGACACCATCGGGGTGGCTCGTCACTTCTACTCGGATCTCTACAGCTCAAGGCAGTGTGAGGCGGACGCTCAGGCGGAACTCGTGTCGCATTTGCCTACGCCACTTGACCATCGGCAATCCGACCTGCTCAACGCACCTTTCACCGTGGAGGAGGTGAAACGGGCCATTGAGCGCCTGGGACGTTGGAAGGCACCTGGGCCGGACGGTCTGCCAGCGGAGTTTTACCGATCATTCGCCGACCTGCTGGTCCCGTACCTGGTTGGTCTGTTCAATGACTGCTTACAAGCGGGCGTGCTACCGAGCTCG
>CAZMZB010000021.1:494-1953 GCA_964570845.1 uncultured Candidatus Saccharibacteria bacterium
GCTCACGCATGGGATACCGTCAAACAGGAGATCGCCGCGTTCGCTCGGGACCGGTGGGCGGAGATCCGCAAGCACCGCTCCACAGCACGTCGGCTACTCAAAGACCGTTGGACCAGCGTCACGCAGGACCCACCGATGATCAACGACAATGGCTACGAGAATTGGCTCAGTGAGAAGGAGTATCTGGAGCGGCAGATCTCGCGGCTAGACCAGCAGGAGGAGGCGAGGATCAGCACTTTCCGCCGGGCGCGATGGCTGGAGCAAGGAGAACGTCCATCACGCTACTTTTTCCGGACGGCGAGAGCTCGACCTGCGTTCACCTATATCGACGAATTGCAACGACGAGATGGATCGATGGCTACCACGGTGGGTGACACCATCGGGATGGCTCGTTCGGACAGTCGCGCATCATCTTGCTGTTCAAGCGGGGTGAACGCACTGACCTGGCGAACTGGCGGCCGATCACGCTGATGAATACCGACGAGAAGATCATGACGTCGATCATCACCGAGCGCATCCAACGCGTCCTGTCACAGGTGATCTCACCCGTGCAGACCGGGTTTGTGAGGGGCCGGAGCATCTTCGAGAACGTTTGGTCGCTGGAGCTGGCGCTAGGCGAAGGCACGAGGCAACAGAAGCGAGGCGGTTTCGTGTTCTTGGACCAGGAGAAAGCGTACGACCGAGTGAATCACGACTATCTGTTCACTTGCTTGGAGGCGGTCGGAATCCGTGGCTCATGCCTCGGTCTGATCCAAGCCTGCTATGCACAGCTGACGACACGCATCACGGTCAACGGTTACCTTTCGGCACCGGTGACGATTGGTCAAGGACTACGACAGGGTGATCCGCTCTCGCCGCTGCTCTACAACATTGTGCTCGAGCCAGTGCTACGCCGTCTGCAGAGTCAGCTGGCTGGCATCACCTTGAGCGGCTTCAATTTTCGTGTCATGGCTTATGCTGACGATGTCGTGGTCGCGTTGGGCAGCGATCGGGACACGGCAACGCTGCAGCATACACTTGATCTACACGAGCGGGCTTGTAACGCACGCATCAATCGTCACAAGTCGCTGGTGGTGTATCTGCCGGGGACCGAAATGGAGACGCAGTTCCGCGTTCTACGCTGGAATGAGCCAGTCACCTATTTGGGCTTCATCTTCCGCTGCGGCGCGGTAGACCATGGCGCCATGCGCGGTCGTATCATGGAGTCCATCACCAAGACCATCAGTGCATGGAAGGATCGGCCTTTGTCCTTGTGTGGTAAAGTGCTACTACTGAACACGTTTGTGCTATCGCGACTGTGGTACGCGGCTCACTCGATGCCGTTGGACAAGGAGATGATCAAGGCGATCGAGACCGAGATCCGCGGTTTCCTCTGGAGCGGCAGCAAGGCATACGTCAGACTCGACACCATTTCGTCACCAAGAAGGCAGGGCGGCCTAGGCCTACTGCCGTTTGAGCG
>CAZMZB010000022.1:0-369 GCA_964570845.1 uncultured Candidatus Saccharibacteria bacterium
TTGTTGATTGGAGTGATAAACTTGCCGGAGCGTTTACTGATATTCAACTTAGTAATATGATGAGCCAATCCGAAAGGGCTAAGATGTCCAAGGATCGAGTCCAGTCAGTTACTGAGAACTATGGATTCTTTTCTTTGGAAAACTTTCTTTACGGAATTCCCGGTCGGACGTTATCAATTGATAACCCACAGTATAAAGCCGCCAAGAAAACCATTAAAGAATGGGCTAATATTCAAGTAGATCGAGAACTCTCTGAAAGAGAGAAACAAGCAGAAATGGATCGTATTCTCAATCCAATCACTGGAGGCAATTAATGAGCGCGGAAGAAAAGAAACAACCCATTCACCCGAATGAGTGGGAAGGATTTGA
>CAZMZB010000022.1:379-1923 GCA_964570845.1 uncultured Candidatus Saccharibacteria bacterium
TTAGCATTTCCTAAAGGAACTTCACAATTAGTAATTGAACTTGCGTGCTTCAAACTTGGATGGGATTTCAAAAAAGAAATCTCTGACAAAATGCCCGGCAAGGTTGAAGAACCTTTTCGTCATGCCTTAAGAATCTGCCAATTACTTTGGGCGGAGAAGTTTGTAAAGATTCAAGACAAGGCAACTGGCGCACTTAATACTTACTTCCTTGATGTATTGCATGATTGTTGTGAATTCAAAGATTTAGCAGTTACTGGTCCCGCCTCGGCTGCTAAGACTTATTCATGTGCTATTTTCATGCTGATATGTTTCTACTCTAATCCCAGTCAATTCTGTGGATTGATTTCCACTACTTCTGGCAAAGGAGCGGAACGTCGGGTATGGGGTGACGTAAAGAAACTCCATCGTAATGCACGCTTCGCAGATTATGAAATGCCAGTCATTGGAGAGATTGTGGAATACCTTTCTCTCATTGTCTTCAATCCGGGGGCAATGTTTTCCAATAAGGCTGCTACGCAAAGAGATTTCCGGCAAGGCATTATGGTGATTCCGGTTGCGGCTGACTCTACAGGCGATGCCGCTCTGGATGTTATTATGGGAACCAAGCAAGCCTATATGTGTTGGATGGTGGATGAAGGTCCGGCTATGCCCGCAGATATTATGGCTCCGCGCGGAAACTTGGTTTCCAATGTCTTTCAGTTTATTATGGTGGGGAATGCGAATAATCGCACTGATCCCCACGGCCGGGCCTGCGAGCCATTGGATGGATGGAAAATGCTTGATCCTTCTGTTAAGAGATGGGAAGCCGCCACTTTAGATGTCTTATTCCTGCATGGAGAATGTTCTCCTAATGATTACTACGGAGAAGGAATTACCAAGAAAGCCAAACTACCATTCCCTTATTTATCCAATGCCTTTAATCGCAAGGAAATGGCAAAGGTTTATATTAAAGAAGGAGGGATTAACTCCTTTCGTTACTGGAGGTTCGGGATTGGCTACTGGCTGGGATCTGACTTACAACAAACCGTTCTGTCCGAAAACTTCGTGAAGATGCATAGTGCGGATCAACCTCCTAAAAAATGGGGACTTTCGCGACCGCGCGCTTTTGCAGCCTTAGACCCTGGCTTTACAGCCGGGGGAGATATTAACTCTCTAACGATTATTATTGCCGGCACGGATATTACTGGTAAGCCGCAGATTGTTTTTCCTTCTGCTTCGATTGAGATTGTGCCCATGGTGACAGAGAAGAAAGACTATGCAAAAGCAGTTGCTCAAGAAGCAGTCCGGCAATGTAAGGAAGCAACGGTTAATCCTCAAGACTTTGGGGGCGATGTTTCTTCGGACGGGGGAATTACTCTTAATGAGGTTCAGAATGAATGGGGCTTAGGGGGCATTCAGTTACTGAGTAGTTTAGAACCTTCGTCACTTGCCAAGTATGCGAATCGCGTTACTCAGTATTGGATGGGAGTGCGTGATCTCATTGCGACCGGTTATGTCCGTGGATTTAATATTCACTCTAATTATGCCCGAGATTTATTTGAGAG
>CAZMZB010000023.1:0-1902 GCA_964570845.1 uncultured Candidatus Saccharibacteria bacterium
CTCGGTCGTACGCTTTCTGCTGAGACTTGATTTTTTTTTTTTTAAAGAACAGTACGCGGACGTTTTTATTGCGAGGGCGCACGATCCGACCGAAAGGTCTGACAAAGTCGTCCGAAGACGCACGGGTGATACGCACGAAGGCGCGGCGCATGAAAGCGCTACAAACTCCCAGCATATGGTTTTCCACTAAAGGATTGGTTCGTGCGGGATTCGAACCCAGGACCTGCGTGTCCGGGAGCACAGTTCTGCCCACTTGGCTAAAACTGCCCCCCGCCATGTTCTGACCAATCTTTTTTTTTTTTACAAGAACATTATGTCGACGTTTATTAATGTATATATAACCGACGGCCAATGTCCCGACTAAAAAGTCTGGCTAAAATCATCCGTAGATGAATGTGATATAGGACGCCCGTAGACGCCAAAATTGAGAGAAATGCAAATTGCGAGGCTGGACCGTTTACCCCTGTGTTGTCGCCGTGCTCTGTACGCTTAGCCCGGTGCCGAATACTAGCTTCGACGTGGTGTGATCGGGTTCGCCTGGCTCGAACACAAACCATTGGCATCGCGTACGCGTCCACACATTGATAAATTGGTCCAGTCGATTGCGCCGACGCGCATTGTACATGTCATTCCGAATACGGCTTTGCACCGCATGCTGCCAACGAGCGAATAATGCCAACGACCCCAGCACCGTGCCACCCTGCGTGGCCTCGGCTCGCGCACGGTACACCTGCCAGACGGCCTCGGCGTGCATCACCGCTCGTCCTGGTAGTCGTCCTTTCCAACGTGTCAGTCCGTCCAGCACATCGGCCAGTGTGACCGACCTGGTGCCGTCGACGACCGCCGGATATTGAATACGATCGAGGAAACGGCCGACGAGTTGCCAGTAATCGTAGATGCGTGGACAATCAAAGAAATAATGCCGCAGTGTCTCGGCCGGGTGCTCACAGCCTAAACAGTGCGGACGTGTATCCGGACGCCATAATGCCAGCTGACTGGCGGTGACGATCGCGCCGTGCTGCATCAGCCACAACAACGACTGGTGCTTGGGCTCGATACGCGGCGAAAACACCTCCTTCCAGGGTAGCATCGAGTTCTCCGACGGTTGCCACTCGGCCGTCTGACTCGTCCAGCGGCGTAAACGCGGCACCACGGTGAGCTCGCCCAGAAAGAAGATCCGGCCAGACCTGACGCTATAGCTCGGCAGATTGTCCCCGGCTGCCCGAAGCTTGGCCGCCGGCAGTAACGGATGTCCGGTCGTCGGTGTCTGCGCCAGCGTACGCAGTTGTTTGGTTGCCCTATCCGAGATCCACAGCTGGCCCCGGCGAATACTGTGCGTGACAGACTGAGCAGCGACCGTGTCCCGTGAAACGTATGCCCGCCTCGTGGCACTCCACTCCAACACGTCTCCCAGAGTGTGCGCCCCGTTTCTACGCCAACGGTCACTGTGACGGCGTGTGGATTGACCGCTAGAGTCGGTGGACATGGTCGCATTGGTACCGTTCAACGGCAATGACAACACCTCGAGGGGATGCCATGTATCGTCGAGCGGTATGGCGTGGCCTTGTGCCAGCCTCCAAAAGTCCATGACCCGTCTCCAGAATGGCGGTAGCTTCTTGACCACGCTACTCGGCACCCCGGTCGGATATGCACACAACGCCGACGGATACCAGTTGTGCTCGCCTAGTTGCTCCTTCAGCAGCCAGCGGCCCATCGTCACCCACGGAGATGAAGTTGTAACGGCGAACATCCTGGTCACAAAGGTCCCGAATGTCGCCAGTGTCTGCTCGCTCATCGGCAATAGACCCAGACCGCCTTGGAGCTTCGGTCGTACGATCACGTTCTCGGCCACGCGATTCCGTTTACCTCGCCACACAAATCGCTTGATGCGACGCATGACCT
>CAZMZB010000024.1:0-1880 GCA_964570845.1 uncultured Candidatus Saccharibacteria bacterium
CCAGTTCCTCCGCGCCGGGGAGCGCCGTCAGCGCCAAGCCAGGGAGTGCGTAGCCCCCTGGTCTGGGCAGCATCAACGAGGTGGAGGACAGGCCGGCGGCCAGCATCGGGTCGACGATCTCCAACCTGCTTGGTGGCGTGATCACGAAGGTCACGTCCGCGCCCAAGGCCGCCACCAAGGGCTGCATCCCCGTATCCAGGAGGTTGTGGGCGAACAGGAGGTAACCACCTTCCTCCACGTAGGTCTGCAGGCTCTGGTAGATCGACTGAAGGAAGGTCGTCTGGATGCTGATGAACACCACCAAGTCGAACTGGGCGTTGGGATCGGCGAGCTGGTCTGTCAACGTATGGGGAATGCCATAGGGAATCTGCATCACGTCCAGGCCATAGTCGGCGACCCCTCGGTCCAGCGCGGCACGCACCGGGTCATCGAAGCTCAAGCCACCGACCATCCAGTCGGTCGACAAGAACAGGACCCGCCGACCTTCCAAAAGATTCGTGACCGTCACTTCGGCGGCGTCCGACCGCGTGCCGTCTGCCACGCTGGTGGCCGTCACGGTGGCCGTGCCCAACGCCAGCGCCGTCATCAGGCCGTTGCCGTCGACGCTCAGCACCAACGGGTCGCTGCTCAGCCATTCGACGGACGGATCCGCACCGCCCTCTACATCGACCACCACCGTGGCCTGCTGCACGAAATCCAGCATCATGACGTTCGGCAGGCTCAGCGTGACGCTCAGCACCGCCGGCAGCGGCGTGACGGTCACATCCACCGCATCCGTGAACGAGCCGTCGAAGACGCTGACGCCGACGATCTGTGCGCTTCCCTGCCCCACGGCGGTGACCAGACCGTCCGCGTCCACATCCAGCACCGTCTCGTCGCTGCTCGACCAGGTCACCGACTCGTCGGCACCGCCAACGGCCTCGACATCGGCCCGCGCCCAGGTGGTCTCACCCACCAGCAGATCCACCTCGTCAAGACTCAGGGAGAAGCCGACGATCGCCGGTACCAGTGACACCGTCAGAACGGCATGGTCGGACACCGTCTCGTCGAAGACGCTGGTGGCTACCACGCTCGCGGTGCCCGGCGCCGCGGCGGTCACCAAGCCCGACTGGTCCACCGTCGCCACCGACTCGTCGGAGGAGGACCAGGTGACGCTGGTGTCGGCGCCGCCGACGGTCTCGACGGTCGGCGTGGCCTGGGTGGTCCCGCCGACCAGCAGCGCCGGATCAGCCAGGCTCACAGACACGCTCTTCACAGCCGGCTCCGGGGGGTCGGGCTCGCTCCACACCGTGAACTCGATCTGCCCCTGCGCGCGCATGGTGTGCGTGGTCAGCCCTGTCACCAACGAAGAACCGACACCCACCGCGGTGACCAAGCCGCCCTCGCTGACCGTCACCACCTCTTCGTTGCTGGAGGTCCAAGCGATGCGCAGCGGGAAGCCGGGGCGCAACCGCACCTCGGCGAGGAGCTGCACGGTGTCACCCGGCTGCAAGGCGGCGGAACCGGCCGCCGGCGTGATCACCAGCTCGTGCAAGTGGCCCGGCTCGGCGCAGGCCGCGAGGATCGTCAGGACCAGCGCGGCGGCCAGCAGGGATAACCATGAGCGTGACATGTGAGCCATCAGAACACAGGCCCCGTCGGGGAGGCCGCGATCGTGAAGGCCTCGGCATGGTCAGTCGAGACCCGGCCCGACGTGCCAGCGGGCCCGCTCAGGTCGATCTCGTCCTCGGGTCAGCGTCCACTTGCTCTGAGCAGGGAGGTGTTGGGTGGTTGCCTGGCGGTGGGCAGTTCTTGCCTAGATCACATCACCGTTAGCCGGTCGGTCTGGCATGATCGGGGCGAGAGAGAAGGACTCGGAGGTCACGTATGCATCAACTGGC
>CAZMZB010000025.1:0-1797 GCA_964570845.1 uncultured Candidatus Saccharibacteria bacterium
TTAAATTTTGAAAACCTGTTTTCAAGGTTGATAAGCCAATCTTCTCTTTTTCCGGCTTACTGATTTTACTGAAGTAAAGTATCCGTCCGATGAAGTACGTATTTTCTGTGATTCCTAGCGTTATTATTTTTGCGTAAAATCATTAGCGATTATGAGACGCAGTAAACCAGAGATGGAAAAGTTAGTGGCGCAGTATAGGAAGAGTGGTCTTTCTATAATAGCATTTTGCCAGAAGCATGATATTGTCAGAACCACTTTCGACTATTGGTTAAGGAAGGATAAAGAAAAACCTATTGGTGGATTTGTTGCGATCAAGCCTCCATCTATACCCTCCCCATCTATGCCCTTAGCTTCAATTGAGTTAAGATTCCCTAATGGTGTTATCCTAAATACCACCACAACCAACTTTGATTTCATTTCCTCACTCATTCGATTAGCCTGATTGTATGTTTAGCTTAGGATCCGAACATCGATATTACCTTTATCGTGGTAGATGTGACATGCGTCGTTCTTTTAATGGGTTGTGCGGTTTGATTAGTAGCGATCTCAACCTTAATCCTCTTAGCGGAGATGTGTTTGTTTTCCTGAACAAGGCAGGCACCCATATCAAGTTGCTTCATTGGGAGTCGGGAGGATTTGTGCTCTATTATAAAAGGCTGGAAAAGGGTAGTATATCTGTGCCTGTAAATGTACTTTCAGATCAGATTTTGTACAGTGATTTGGTATTGATGATCGCCGGAGTAGAGGTATTGAAAAGTAGGCAAAAAAAGCGCTACAAATTATGTTGAAAGTGTTGCTGTGATTAGGTTATTTGTAATTGGTTTATTAATTTTACAGCATGCAAACAACGTTCGAAAATCTATCAAAACAAGAGCTTTTGACCCTGGTCAAAGCCCAAAATGATAGAGTGCTCGAACTTGAAAATAAGAATGGACAAATTGCCCATAAAAACGATACCCTTTCTCATAAAAACGATATCCTTTCTCAAAAAAATGATACCCTTTCTCAAAAAAATGATACCCTTTCTCAGAAGTACGATGCCCTTTCTCAGAAGTGTGATTATCTGCAGTATAGGGTAGATATGCTTAACCGGATGCTATTCGGACAGAAAAGTGAGCGTTTTGCCAATGCCGAGCAACCCGAACTGCCCTTTGCTCCGACCGCTGAAGAACAAAAGCAGGTTCAAGAACAAATAGAAGAAAAGATAACCTACACCCGCAAGAAAGCAGCGGGTGGCCATAAAGGCCGTGCAGCATTACCAGAGCACTTGCCAGTCGAAGAAATCGAGATCCATCCTGAAGGAGATTTGTCTGAAATGGTTGTTATTGGTAAGGAAATCACAGAAGAACTCGAATGTGAGCCTGCGCGCTTTTACATCAAACGTTATATCCGCTACAAATACGCTACGAAAGATCACAGTTCCGTAAGCATAGGCCTATTGCCAGAAAGAGTAATAGATAAAGGGATCCCTGGTCCTGGATTGTTGGCTTCGATCCTTACAGACAAATACATGGACCACCTCCCCCTTTACCGCCAGAAACAAAGGTTTTCCAGGGAGGACATCAAAATAGCCTCTTCTACCCTGGAAGGCTGGACAAAGGAAGCCCTCCGACTACTGGAGCCACTTTATGATAAGTTAGTAGCCGACACCAAAAGCAAAGGTTACCTCCAGGTGGATGAAACCACCATCAAGGTTTTGGAAAGTGAAAAGAAAGGAGCCTGTCACAGAGGTTACTACTGGGTATACCATGCCCCATTGGATGGCACTGTGCTATTTGATTATAGCCCCACACGTGG
>CAZMZB010000026.1:0-1795 GCA_964570845.1 uncultured Candidatus Saccharibacteria bacterium
CCGAGAAAGTGAAATCGTATTATTTTTATATGGTTTTTTATCGGAAACAACGGATTAGATGAATAGTCGGGTATAAAATTACACAATAAAATGCTCTTTTGCTTAAGAAGGGTGACAATGCATCTCTTCCGGGTTCTTTTATGGAGAAAATCTTGTTTTTCTATCATTCGTGTCCGATAAATCCTAAAATTTGAGCATTTTCTTTTTGAAAGTGTTAGTGGTAGCGAGTTTTACTTTTGCGTTTATTGATTCGGGCAAAACAAGCTAACTAAAAAGAGTGAGTTGTTCAGCGCCAGTGTTATCAATAATCCAGTCTTTTTCTGGGTTTTCTAAGAATTTGATGAGCTGGATATAATTGAATAAATGGATTTTGCAAAAGCTGACGAGATTGGAAAATGCCCATTTTCGTTTCAATCGCTTTTGTACAACTGCAAGCAATAAATTTACTATCAGCACACAGTAGATCTGTATTTTTATTGCATTTTCATTGTCTCCCAGAAAGTATTTCAAAGGAAAATTTTGTTTTAACTGCTTGAATAGCAGTTCAATTTGCCACCTCACCTTATACAGGGCGGCTATCATATCGGCTCTGATGTCCTGGAGATTGGTGATAAATTCAAATACTCTTTTGTGTTCACGGTCATAGAACTTTATTTTCCTCAATGCCAAGGTTGTTGTGGCATTGCCCTCTTTTACAGCCACTGTTATTGCGGTATCCTCCAGCACACCACAGTGTGTTTCTTCAGGTATTTCATTGTGTTGTATGGTAGCATAGGCCGCATTGTCTTTTATGCGGGTTACGAAGCCGGTGCTGTGTTTAGTAAAATGCGCAAAGGCTTTATAATCGTTGTAACCTTTATCAAAAACATAGATTGTGTTATTATCGCAAGCAAGCTTTTTAAGGTATTGGTGATCGTGTGTGGTGGCAGGGCTGAACCATACCAAATTGGGTACTATTTCATCAGCATTGATTACCGTATGCAGTTTGATGCCTCCCTTGCTTTTGCCGGACTGTGCCTTGCGGCCAACGCATTGTAAGATGTCTTTGAAAAGGCTGATGGTGCTACTATCAATGATTTTGACCTGTTTGCCCAGTATCGATGTAATTCTGCTGTCCGATAAAAAACTGCCATATTGCGCCAGCAGTTTATTGTAAATGGTGGCAAACACTTCCACCGTTCTGTTTTTATTTGCGTCTGAAAGGGTGCTCCTTTTAGGAATGTGCTGCAGTTGAAAATTGGCCGTTTTGCCAGAAAGGCCAAGCATTGCACCCGACACCTCCCTTAAAGAATTGCACTTGGCAAAAGCACAAAACAGCATACTAATCAAATGGTCTTTGGTTTTGAAGCGCTTGGTGTAGCGGTCTGACTCGTGCTGGGCAACCGAATTAGCTATTAAAGAATCATCAATAAGAGAAATCAGCTGTCCGAAAACAGACTTAGTAGAAAAATAGTTACTTTTACCCATAGTAGTTTGTTGTGTAGTGACTACAAATCTACTAAAAACAAAAGGTAGTCCTAATTTGGGCTACCTTTTTAAATTTGGACTACTTTTTTATCGGACAACAATGTTTTTCTATAATCACATTACCCCTTAGGGTTTAAAAGAGATGAGATGCGAATACCGTACTATTTAACGGCAAATATTTGATCTAAGATCTAATTGCGTAGCTTTGCTGCCAAAAACCAAAATATGGCAAATACTTCATTTTATAGCAGGATCCAATCGGAATTAGACGAAATAAAAGCTGCCGGACTATTTAAGCAGGAAAGGGTTATAGATTCGGTTCAGGGCG
>CAZMZB010000027.1:0-1229 GCA_964570845.1 uncultured Candidatus Saccharibacteria bacterium
CCATGGCTGGACGATGAGGACCTCACCAACGACGTCACGGCGGTCGTCACCAACCTCCGTCGCTCTTTCAAGGACGAGAAGATCCGGGTCGAACGCAACGAAGATCCCGATTCGCCCGATGTGGTCATGGTCAAGGTCGATGCCGGTCCACCATCTGAACCAGACATGGCGTTCGAGACCCTCGACCGGTTCGATGAGGAGTGGCTGGACCACCAACCCATCGACCTCATCGTCAGGGTCAGCGTCCATCTGGTATGAGCTTCGACTGGGCAAGACTCCTCGACTACGCCGACCGTCTTCGGCGCGTCGCGGAAGAAGGCGCCATACGTGCGCGACGCAGAAGCAAAGTCAGCCGTCATCCAGGTGTCGAATCGTCTTGTGCGGCTCAAAGCCCTTAGGGAAGTCACCGACTACGAGCACGTCATGGAGCGTCCGAAAGGGGCAGCATCGCAGGCCGTTGCCCACGCACGAGTCGTTGAGAGCGCCTTGCAGAAGCTGGTTCGATAGCCTATCCAATGACGTGCGGAGGTCAAGCAGGTGGCGGCACCAACGCCGAAGCTAGAGTTCGTACCGGATCCGATACAACAGCAACTCCTGTAGCCGGAGGAGCGAGTTGGTAAAACGACACGCATCGCGTGTATGAAGCGGCCTCCTCCGCGTTCATCGCCGAACTCGACGACTGTAGCCACGTTGCTGCACGCCGCAAGGAAAGCTCCAGCTCGTCCCTACAGCAGCCAACACCACCTTGACAACGCAAGGCCCCAAGGCCACACTGGGGTCCTGCAGGATTCCCGGCAAACGACCATGATTTGACGGATATCCTGCAAGACCAGTTCTGGGAGGCGTCGTGGGGAGACGAACTGTCATCGGTGCCTTGCTCGAGCATCTCGGCTATCCGACCACGTCGGACCAGGAAGGCGACGCTTCACCGGCGGCGCTGGAGCTCGCTGGCGGCCGACTCACCCTGCCTGAGACAGCGGTCGCTATCGACGATCTCACCGCCACTCAGCGCAAGGTTGCCGAGTTCTTCCTCCACCACACCGAGGACTGTGCCTTCCTGCCCGCGGTGGCGATCGCTCAGCGCAGTGGCGTCAGCGAGTCCAGCGTGCTCCGCTTCGCCATACCTTGCGGCTTCTCCGGCTTCCCCGAACTCCAGGGTTTCGTGCAGTCCTTGATCCGCGACCAGCTCTCCCTATCGGGCCGATTGGAGCGGGTCGTGGCCAGCGGGG
>CAZMZB010000027.1:1239-1703 GCA_964570845.1 uncultured Candidatus Saccharibacteria bacterium
GGAGACGCTTCGCACCGTGTCGGCCAGCGAGTTCGACCGGGCAGTCCAGATCCTGGCGGGCGCGAGCAGGGTCCACGTGCTCGGCTTGCGCACCTCGGCCTCGCTGGCCTCACTGCTGGCCGTCACGCTGCGGTACATCGGCCGAGACGCCGCTTTGGTCGATCTGGGCGTGGGCGACTTCTGGGAGAGGCTCGCCTTCATGCGTCCTGATGACGTCATGGTCGCCATCAGCTTCCGCTCGTACACCAGCTGGACGCAGGAGATCATCCAGTACGTCGCCGAACGCGGCATCCCCATCGTGCTGATCACCGACAGCCTGTTGGCGCCCCCCACGCGTTTCGCCACGGCCTCCCTGGTTGTCCACCGCAGTCCAGGCACCATCGTCGAGTCCTCCACCGCGCCCATGAGCGTCATCAACGCCTTGGCCGTTGGGCTGGCCCGGACTGACGAGGCCAAGTCCATGG
>CAZMZB010000028.1:0-1681 GCA_964570845.1 uncultured Candidatus Saccharibacteria bacterium
CAGGGCACCACCATTTTTAGAAGCCGCTTCTTCAGCGGCTCCCGCCAGCTAAATCGTTTTTTCATGCGCAGTTATTCTAAGTCATAAATTACTGAAAACAAGTTGTTTATGTAGAAAAAACAATTTCAAAACACAGCCTAATGCGCGGCCATGCGGCTGGCTTACGCCTCCCCGCATGACGGTGGCGAGCGTGCCGGAGGGGGCTTCCCCTTTGTCATTGCCAGCCGAGCAGACCGGCAGCGTCCACGGACGAGTCCGCACGGCTTGATCTGTCTGTCGAGCAATGCTCGTGCAACGGCCGAACAAGGCGCTCTCCGTTATGGAGACTCGGAGATCGCCAAACCAGGCGCGCACCGCGTAGTTGACTCCTTGAAAGCCCTGCTGCCCCCATCCGGCACTCAGACCATAGCTGTGGTTGTGGAATCACATGGCATTGAGGGGTATCAAGGTCATCACCGTAAATTCATTGCACAGCCATCCCACAGAAGCCCTAGTGTGCCGTGAGTCATATATCTATACATTATTTGATTGGAGAACCGCCCGTGCCCGAGCGATCTGTTCGAGGATCGCTTTGCCATCGGCTTTCCATTCGTATTGCCTTGGTTCAAGATTGCGGGCCGAAAGGTAGCTTTCGATGGATTCAACCAACTCGCCCACGCTGCCGAAGCTGCCATCTCGCACGCAGTCCACTGTCAGATCACGGAAAAATCTCTCCACCAGATTCATCCAAGAAGATGAAGTCGGGGTGAAATGCCGCTCGATTCTGCTGACTCCATACGCCTTGAGGTGCCGCTGGTTGCGCCACTTGATCCACGAGCGGACTTTCTCATGTTTGTGGGTGGCGTAGTTGTCGATGATCAGGTGCAGGGTGAGCTCCTCGGGAGCTTCCTTGTCGAGTTTCTTCAAAAAAGCCAGCCCTTCGCGATGGGTGTGGCGCGCCGCGCTCTGATGAAAGATTTTCCCGTCAAGGTAGTTGAGGGCGGCCAACAGCGTCACCGTGCCGTGGCGAATGGAGTCATGGGTCGCCGTGCGCACATGACCGACGCCCAGCGGCAGCCCGGGTGGCGTTCTCTCCAATGCCTGACACTGGCTCTTTTCATCGCAACACAACACCAGGGCACGCTCCGGAGGATTGAGGTAAAGGCCGATCACATCCCAAAACTTCGCTTCGAAGCGTTTGTCCTGGGAAATCTTGAACGTGCGTTTGAGGTGGGGTTTGATGTCATTTGCCCTCCAGAGTTTATGCACGGTCTGATTGCTCACGCCCTTGGCTCGGGCCATCTTGCGCGTGGACCACTGCGTGTGTCCGGCGGGCGGGCGTGTGGCTTCGGAGATGATCTCCGCCTTGATTTCCGGCGCAATGCTGGTGCGGCGTCCGCGGCGACGCCTTTCGTTGAGTCCCGCCATGCCTTCCTGCCGGAAACGTTTTTCCCAGTGAACGACCACAGGGCGATTGACTTCGACATCCTTGGCAACCTGCTGCTGGCTCAACCCTTTCGAGCGCAGCAGGATGATGTTCCATCGCCTCAGCATTCTTGCGGGAGCTTTGCGTTGCTTGAGGGCGCTCGCAAGCTCCTGCCTTTGTTGTTCGGAGAGTTCAAGTTTGCAGATGGGACGTGCCATGCGGACAGAGTAGCTCAACATCTTGTTATGTATAGATATTTCACAAACATTACACTAG
>CAZMZB010000029.1:0-393 GCA_964570845.1 uncultured Candidatus Saccharibacteria bacterium
TAAACCACCAATAAAAATAAAATTAATATAAATGAAAAGCTGTTTTTAATAATCACGCGGAATTGTCTGTATTCCAAAATTTATATTTTTATAAAGATTTTATTTGTATGAGCAAAAAATAAATGTTTAGTATTTAAAAATAATTATAGTTTCTAGTTTTAAAAAAAGGATATAAAATATTTAATATTTTATAGTTACAAAATTTTCATTTTAATTTTAAAATATTAAAAGGTAATGAATTAAAAATTAAGAAGAATTGATGATATTAAAATTACAAAGCTATATTTAAAGAGTAAAAAAACTCTACCATCCTAATCGCATTAATTGATACATATCTAAATATCGTGGAAAAGAAGCTACGTATTAAAATAAATAAATATAAACATAAATAAT
>CAZMZB010000029.1:403-1577 GCA_964570845.1 uncultured Candidatus Saccharibacteria bacterium
GTGTCCTAGAAACGTTAAACTTTTTTCCTCGAAAAATAATTCGGTTTCCAATTTTTGCGAAATCCTATCCACGGCATTTTAAAATTTATAATTTTACAATAAAAATTGCTGGTAATTTTATTATAAGTTAAAATACAAAAAAATACCTGGATCATTATGCCATCTCCTAAAAAATAAAAGAACTATAAGTTTTGACATAAAAATTATAGTTTGCATATATCTGAAATAAAAAAAAGAGCAAACATTATAGATAGAATATTCAACATTATAAACCAGCTACAAGTCTCACCTTCAGCTTACTGGTAAACAAAAAGGTGTTCTATAGAGTTTCTGCTAAAGTTCGAAACAAAAAAAATAAAGAAATACTGGAAAAAGTAGGAAAAATAAACCAAATATTTTAGTTGATAATTAACTATTTCTGTTAAATACAAAAGAACCTGTAATTAAACCTATATATAATTATAGCTAATGAAAGATTTAATTACATAACTTATTAATTGTAGAAGCTGCTACGTAAAGCTCCAAGAAAGGCATATACTATTATTACTAGACGCATACCAGCAATTATTATAAGTTAAAGCATTTAATGATGAAATATGCAAAAACATATAATATTACCTAATCTAACAAGGTAACAGAAACTGCATTATAACTAAAAAGGCATAACAGCCCAAAAAGATAAAAGCTAAAAGAAATGTCTAATATAGGTACATTTAAAAATATATCTTACATTAGCTGCACGCGGTAGTTATAGCTTCTTTTAAAAAGTAATTTAATTCATCAACTAAAGGTTGTAATAATCCTAAGAAACGCAACAATTTATAGGACCTTTTCTTCTTTGAATATGCTGCTAAAATTTTTCACGTTCAAACAAAGTAAGATAAAGCTGTTGCTAATAATAAATGGTAAAAAGAATCCAAATAAATATTCAAAAGTTATCAAAAAAAAATTACCGCTATACATTTATAGATAATTATTATTAATTTATTAAAATATCGACATTAATTATGAGGAGAATCGAACTCCTAAAAAATTCCCCAATTTTGGAATACATTAAAAAATTAAATTGTGAGAAGAAGGGTTCGAACCTTCGCTGGAAAATTTCCAACGGTTTTACAGACCGTCGCATTAAGCCACTCTGCCATTCTATAATTTTAATAATGTAAATAAAATA
>CAZMZB010000030.1:0-1504 GCA_964570845.1 uncultured Candidatus Saccharibacteria bacterium
AGTTGGAAACTTCATATCCAAAGCATATGGCAAGTAAATCATATCAGAGAAATCTAATACTTTAGATTCCTTCCATTGTTCAACCCCAACCTTCAGGGCGGCCGCCGCATGACCGTAATCCTCCATTTCCTTGACTTCAATTCCGTAAAGAAGGCACATATCAACCATCGCTTCTTCAGTAACTGAAAGTGTGCAACGCGCCATATCAACAATCTCTTTCACTCCTCTCACTCTTCCTTTAATCTTCTCCTTAGGAATTTGAGCGTCATTTTCCAGAATGTCTTCAATAATCTTCCAATACTTATCATTCTGTAAAAATGGCCGACCATAC
Organism: uncultured Candidatus Saccharibacteria bacterium; assembly: GCA_964570845.1. Lineage (GTDB taxonomy): Bacteria > Patescibacteriota > Saccharimonadia > Saccharimonadales > Saccharimonadaceae > CAZLCC01. The sequence continues at coordinate 332 of CAZMZB010000030.1, forward strand.
TTTCCAGTAGATTTAATCCAAGTGTTACATGCTTGATAGCCCAATGAATGCATAGTGGAGCAGGTAACATTCTTTGGAAGAATCTTTTTCAATCCATCAACAATATGTTTATTGAAAGCGACAAACAAAGTTGAGTCTTCACTGGGTGTAAGCGTGGAACAAATCTTAATAGTGAAAGACTTCCCACTGCCGGCAACAGCCATAATAATAATCCTCACAGGACTACTATTTTTAATCCCCTGCTTAATCTTATTAAAGATTGCTTCTTGGTATCCCGAATATTTAATTTGTGTTCCCATAATTCTGTGTTATAATATATCTATTCAATGCTTCATCGGACATTGAATGAGAAGGCACACGATGATTGAGTCCCCGCCCGGTTGGCCTAAAAATCAACCGGGCGGGTTTTTGTTTACTTATTAAGTTTTTCAACAAACCTGTAAGTTGTCCACAGTTCATCAACTTTAATCCACCTCAAGGCGCGGTGAACTTCATCCGGGCGCTCAGCAATTATTTTAACGTATTCATTGGATGGAGAGAGTTTAGTGATCGAGATTTCTAAAAGGTCTCCAAAATGATCGGTAACAATGAATTGATCCTTAACCTTTAGTTGATTACTATCTTTTGCTTTAGTTTCTTTTTTCTTGGCGCTCATAATTAATTACAGTTCGTAGGGTTCCTTGGTTTTGTATTTGTGATGAAAGCCTCGTTTAATGAGTTCATCACGAAGTTCATTCAGTAACTGAAGGAGTTTATCGTTTACGTCTTCATCGCAAGCAATACTAATTGGCCAATCATCTTCTTGATCTCCTGCATTAATTGGCGGCGTGTTTTCTTCTAAGAAGTAATAGAGTTTGGCCGCCGCGTTTTCTACTTTTGTCCCACTTGGAATGTAAGGTTTTTGTAATGGTTGATCACTCATATCTAAGGTTGTAGAGCTTTTCAATTTGCCGAATACGATTGGTTGCCGTTCTAATCTCTTTGCGGGTATTACTAATTTCCTCTTGTAATCGCTTAATCCGATTCTGCGAGACTGTAATTTTTCCTCGTTCAGCTCCAATCAGCATTTGTGGGGTGGTTTGACGTGGAGCAAGTCCTGTATATTTAGTTTCAATACCATCTACAGAAACAACTTTAGCTTCTTTTTCTTTTTGTTCATCGTTATTCATTTGT
>CAZMZB010000031.1:0-1503 GCA_964570845.1 uncultured Candidatus Saccharibacteria bacterium
CAAGTAGTTGGTGTACAATCAAGGACTTGATGATAGCAGTTTTCGCGCATTATTATTAAAGTCTACAATTCTCTCTCTATCACTCACTCACTTACACCCATTTGCTCTCACAAATCCACACACACATATTCACCACACAAATCCACCCTTCCCCATCCCTCACACTTGTCACTATATCATTCCCCTCATTGTACCGGGCCGTCCGATACTCGTTTGGCCGCTCCACACCCATTAATGGCCGCGCTACACGCCGAAAACATTTTCGTCTAACAATTCTTTTTTTGATTTGAAGCATACTCGCAGATAGTCCTCGGCGCGCACTATCGTATGCACTGGGTTGTGTTGCAATCGCACTCTTAGTTTGCGAGAAAAACGCGTTTATATGTGTATTTATGTGTATTTATGTGTGTGTGGCCAAACGCGATACCGGTCGAATACGCACTCCGCGTGCACCGCCGGTGCATACACAGACACGTAGTGTGTCGCGGGCTATGCGTACGTAGTGTTTGGGCACGTTCTGTGCCCGGTCGGCACTGACCGGTGCTTACATTCCACTCATTCCGCCACACTCACCTCTCACCGGCACATGCCGGCCAAGTGTCCGTTCATCTCACCGGACTGCAGCACACACATATATGTATATACAACACGTACGCAGACGTGTCGCCAGCGTTCTGATATGGTTGGAATGACGCGCGTGCAGTTTGTCCCGTCTGGTGTGCGCTCGGCCGGATATGCACACCCCGTGCCGGCGCGTGTATTTTTTGCCGTGCAAGCATGATCTGTACTGGTGATTTGCACGAAACAGCACCAGGATGTGTGCCAAACACGGGCCAATATATTGCACACACGTTTAATGCATGTTCCAATACTTGTTGATGAGTCGTTGTGTGTTTTATGCGTGTAAAACGACGCGTCGCGCGCGCGCCGGTGGTCAAGTGGTCGGGCCATCTGATTGGCTCATCGCCGCCTATACACGCGCCACTTTGCCACTCGCCCATCGCCTGTCTTTCGTTTGTTTTGCATTATCACTTTACCACCTTCCCCGCCGCGGCCGTGTGTCTGGCCACACCGTATCCACCGGTTGTCGACGTACTGTACTACGACGCGTCAAATCATCGCCGAAAATGGTTACCGGTGCACGATACACTGTGTGTTAGTCTGCGTCGTGTTCACACTTGCCGACCGCCGGTCAGGACGTGTGCGTGTATATCCGCGCGGGTCGAGCACAAGACACACCGGCCGTTAGCGTATCCAAAGCACCGCCGACACGTCCCTCGGCACGTAGCACGTCGCGTACAGTGTGTACACGGTGTCTGAACGCGTTCTGTGTATGACCGGTGTCGGTCAGCGTGTACATTCCACTCATTCCACCGCACACAGACACGCACACACACTACGGTGTACGGACGGGCAAACACGTACCGGTCGAGTGTCCGTACACCCTGTCGGCGTACGGGACACTTGCGACGAGCGTGGATAAGCGTGCTGCTAGCATGTAAA
>CAZMZB010000032.1:0-1455 GCA_964570845.1 uncultured Candidatus Saccharibacteria bacterium
AGAGAGAGCTAAGGAGCATGCACCGTACGGTTACGAATATGCACTCGAAGACAGGCTTTAGGTTGTGACTAAAGCGTAACGTCTATAACAAACACTTCGAACCGCACGGTGTGCTTTTCACGAAGACGAATACTCAGAACAAGTCCTCGTAGCGTATCCGTATGGCGAAGCCACGACCAGTGGCTAGCCCCTTCGATTTTGTACCAGTTGATATGTTAGAATACATATTAATTGGAGGAACAAATGAGGAAGAGATTTAGCGAAGAACAGATAGTAAAAATATTGCAAGAATGTGAATCGACAGGCAGCGTGCCAGCAGCTAGCCGTAAATATAATGTATCTGAGCAAGCGATATATCGTTGGCGGCAGAAGTACAGCGGCATGGAAATTAGCGATGTAAAAAAGCTAAAGAACATGCAATTAGAAAATGATCGGCTTAAAAAGCTGGTAGCAGATCAGGCTCTGGACATATTGATGCTGAAGGAGCTTAACTCAAAAAAATTCTAAGCCTGCCTCAAAAGAGGCAGGCAGCCAGGCACTTGCAAAAAGTATTTAAGGTAAGTGAAAGAAAAGCCTGCAAAGTAATAGACCTTAATCGCACGGCACTTAGGTATAAGGCAAAACGTGACAATTCAGCGGTTAAAGCTTTAATTTGCGAGCTATCTGAGAAGCATCCCCGGTACGGCTATCGCAAAATATATGACATGCTAAAAATCAGAGGAGTAAAAATTAACAAGGAAACAGTTCGGATAATTAGAAAAGCTGCCGGCTTACAAGTAGTAAGAAAACAGCGTAAAAAGCGAAATTTAGGCAAAAAACATACGCTTAAAAAAGCTGAACACATTCATCATGTCTGGAGCTGGGATTTTATGTTTGATGTAACTGTAAACGGCAGAAAGCTTAAGATATTAAACATAATTGATGAATTCTCAAGAGAATGTCTTGCAAGCTACTGTGCCCGGACAATAACAGCCAGAGATGTTTTTAGGATCCTGCAAAAGCTGTTTTTTGAAAGAGGTCTGCCTGCTTTTATCCGTTCTGACAATGGACCGGAATTTGTCGCAAAATATATCCAGGCACACTTAAGTAACTTAAAAATTGAAGTTCTCTACATCGAGCCGGGAAGCCCCTGGCAGAATGCTTACATAGAAAGTTTTAATTCTATCCTCAGAGATAGTCTTTTGAATCGCTGCCTGTTTGCCACACCAAAAGAAGCACAAATGATGCTTGATGAATTCAAGATAGAATATAATACAATTCGGCCACACGGATCTTTGAATGGAGTGCCGCCTTCTATTTTCGTAGAAAATTTAGCAGAAATAAAAAAATGTGCTTGAGTATTTATACGCTTTATGGGAAAAACTAACTTATCAACTGGCACAATTTCGCGCGGCTACGCCAAGGCGTAAAATTGCATTTCAAATACATATGGTTCACCACGAGTACCGCCAGACA
>CAZMZB010000033.1:0-1438 GCA_964570845.1 uncultured Candidatus Saccharibacteria bacterium
GGGCCGATAAAGTCCATTGTGTCGATCTCCCATCGCTCGTTCGGTGTTTCCACCGACTGCAGCAGACCGGCCGGCTGACGATTGACGTGCTTGTTACGCTGGCACTCTTCACATGTGCGCACGTACTTCCGGACGTCCCGGTTCAACGTCGGCCACCAGTAGTGACGGCGGACGGCGGCCAGTGTCTTCTTCGTGCCCATGTGTCCGGCAGTCGGCACGTCGTGATGCTCCCGGAGCACCCTCTTGCGTACATCGCCGCGCGGCAGACACAACAGCTCATGGTCGCCGGCGATCTCGTAAATGCAGCCATTCTCCTCTTGACGGAACAAGTTCTGGTGGCCGTTGACACGCCACGGCGGTGTCTGGCCGTTGGCATCAGGTTGCGGCTTACGCCACAGCAAACGCTGATACCATGGGTCACTTTCGTAACCGGCGGCCACCAATTCCAACAGCTCTGTGTTGACCGTCAACACCGTCATACGGCCCAACATCATCCTCAGGTCTTCGCGGCGAGACAGCGCGTCGGCATTGCCGTTCATAGCACCCGGCTTGTAGTGGACGGTAAAGTCGAAGTAACCGAGCCAGTCGATAAAGTCGAGGTGGCGGCGCGGCGGCTGCTCCTTGGTGTGTAGATAACGAAGCGGCATGTGATCAGTGTAGACGTCAAAGGTGCGGTGCGACAGGTAAATACGCCACTTGGTGGTAGCGTACTTTATAGCAAATAGCTCCTTGTCGTATGTCGGCCAGTTGCGTTGTGCTTTATTCAAGGCCTTCGAGACATACGCACATGGGTGCCACTTGCCGTCCTCGTCTTCCTGCTCCAATGCCGCGCCAACTGCAAAGTCGGACGCGTCGGTCACCACACGAAACGGTTGGTCCACATCCGGTGTCTTGAGCACCGGCGCCGAGATCATGGCCTGCTTGAGCGCTTCGAACGCGGCCATCTGCGCGGGACCCATTTCGAACTTGACATCCTTCTTCGTCAAGTCGGTCAGCGGACCGGCGATCCTTGCATAGTCTTTGACGAACCGGCGATAGTAACCGGTTAGGCCGAGGAACCCGCGTATCTCCTTCACACTGCGCGGTTCCGGCCAGTCGCGGACGGCCTGGACCTTGTTCTCGACCGTGTGTAGACCTTGCTCGCTGATCATGTGGCCGAGGAACTCGACACTGTTCTTGCCAAAGTCGCACTTCGACCGCTTGGCATACAGCTGGTTTTGCCGTAGTAGGTCGAACACTGCACGCAGATGCGTCAGGTGCTCTTCTTCGGTCTTGCTGAATATCAGGATGTCGTCCAGGAATACGACGACACTCTGGTTCAACAACGGTCGCAGCACATCGTTCATCAGCGCCATGAATACCGCCGGTGCGTTGGTGAGACCGAACGGCATCACGAGATACTCAAAGTGGCCGAACGGCGTGTTGAATGCCGTCTTCT
>CAZMZB010000034.1:0-1413 GCA_964570845.1 uncultured Candidatus Saccharibacteria bacterium
TTCCGGAGGAAACCACTCCCCCTCCCACTCGCAGATTAAATCCCCTTTTTAGCTTCTGGTTAACATCCTCGTTAAATCAGAAAATGGCGTTAACTGGCAGCCGTAGCCCTTGCAGCTCTGGGGCTCCACGCATTTGCTGATCTGGCTGTTTTGTTAAAGGTTGTTAACTTTTAACCTTGCGGGCACCTCTAAAAACTCCGTTCTGAACCAGATGGAACTGATATAGAGGGTGGCCAATGCCAAGTGACGCTTATCGCGACGGGTGTAATGCAGGCCGTAGAACCCGGCCTGGGGGCATCTTCATGCCATCTCCAGCAGGCTCGACATCCTTTTCAGGTTGTACACCGCTGATTTGATCGTCAAACCAAACTGCGCACGTGCCAATCCGATGCTGCGGATCGTTTTGCCGCCCATCTGTGTCAGGCTGGCAAATATGTGCTCAACCCGAGCGCGTGGGCTGGCGATGCGCTTGTTGCGTGCCTTGTCCCGCTCTGCGATAGGCTTGCCGGCTTGCCCTTTGCGCTGAATGTGTGGGTGCCATCCATTGAGCTTGAGCCAGCGTTCGCGTGGCTTGTCGTGATAGCCGCGGTCAGCCCAGAAGTCCCGGCTACTATTACCCCGATCCAGCACATCGACCAAATGAAGCGTGTCTGCCTCGCTGGCATCGCTCACCCGCACGTTGCGGATCAGTTTGTGCCGACGATCCACGCTGACCGACAGTTTGTAGCCGAAGTACGATTTGCCGTGTTTCTTCGTCCAGCGCGCCTCGACATCCTTTTGCCGGCGCTTGGCAGGTTCCCACTCGATGGGCGCTGCTCGCTGCTTCACGATTTCCTGTTCTTCAGCCGTGTTGTGCTGGGTTGGAGCGCGGACGATGCTGGCATCGATGATCTGCCCTTCGCGTGCGTTGAAGCCGTTTAGCTGCAGTTGGCGCTGCACTTCATCAAAAATCAGATGCTCGACCTTGGCCTGAACGAGCCGCTCACGGAAATTCCAGATCGTATTGCGATCCGGCACACGCGCGGTGTTCTTCAGCCCGGCAAAGCGCTGAAAGCTCATGCGGTCGAGCAGTTGAAACTCCATCTGTTCGTCGGACAGGTTGAACAACTGCTGCAAAACCAGCAGGCGCGTCATGAGCTCTGTCGGGTACGGAGGCCTACCGCCTTTAGCGCGACTTGGGCGAGGTACCCAACGGTCGATTTCCTCGGCCATGACGCCGAAGTCGACATGCTTGTTCAGCAGCGCTAGCGGATCGCCCAAGCTGTCGAGTTTCGCTTCGCGTTCCTGGTCGGCAAATAGGCTTAGCATGCGCTGGCAGTCCTGTGGTTCGGGGACTTAGATTCTAATGGGTGCGGCCGGTTTTTGGAGGTTCCCTGCCGGGGTTATTCCGGCGCTGAGGGGCTTACTGCGTCG
>CAZMZB010000035.1:0-1409 GCA_964570845.1 uncultured Candidatus Saccharibacteria bacterium
ACCGCCAGCAAGGCATGGTCGGAGCCGTCGGTAGGAATGAGGATTTTCAGCATGCGGTTTTCCCGGGAGTCAATAAGCCTTCAGTATCGCAGCCAGCGCCGCCCTCACCCCAACCCTCTCCCGCTGTATGGCCCTGGGACATGGTGAACACTCGTTCGGAGACATGGTGAACACATCAAGCTAAGGCATTTGGCATGTGAGGAGCAGCCGATGCCGTGGCAGGAAGTGTCCACAATGGAGTTACGCAAGGAGTTCACCGCTCTGGCGATGCAAGAAGGAGCGAACGTGCGTTCGCTGTGCCGGCGCTTCGGGATCAGCCCGGCGACGGGGTACAAGTGGCTGCAGCGGGCGCGCGCCGGTCAGGCGTTGACGGATCGCTCACGCCGCCCCAAGCACTCACCGGGCCAATGCTCGCCCGAGATGGAGGCCCAGGTCATGGCGCTGCGCCAGGAACACCCGGCCTGGGGAGCACGCAAGCTGGCGCACTGGCTCAAGGCCCGGGGCGTGCAAGTGCCTGCCACCAGCACGGTGCATGCGATCCTGGTGCGCCACGGCGCGGTGTCCGAGGCGGCCTCTGAAGCGGCCAGGCCATGGCAGCGCTTTGAGCATCCTCATCCGAATGACCTGTGGCAGATGGATTTCAAGGGCCACGTGCCGCTGCTGCAAGGGCGCTGCCATCCCCTGACAGTGCTGGACGACCACTCGCGCTATGCGCTGGTGTTGCAGGCCTGTGGCGATGAACGTGAAACCACGGTGCGCGAGCGCCTGATCGCGGCGTTCCGCCGCTACGGGCTGCCCGTGCGCATGACGATGGACAACGGCAGCCCTTGGGGCAGCGATCACCATCATTACACCCGGCTGGATGTCTGGCTGATGCGCCAGGGCATCGGGGTTGGCCACTCGCGCCCCTACCACCCGCAGACCCAGGGCAAGGACGAGCGCTTTCACCGCACGCTCAAGGCTGAGGTGCTGCAAGGCCCGCCGTTCGAGGGGCTGGACATGGCCCAGGCTGCGTTCAACCGCTGGCGGCAGGTGTACAACGCCGAGCGCCCGCACCAGGCGCTGGGCATGCAGGTGCCGCTGCAGCGCTACCAACCCAGCTCACGTGCGTATTGCGAAGCGCCGCCTGCGCCGCAATACGGCCCGGGCGACATCGTGCGTGCGGTGTATGAGCACGGAAGAATCGACTGGAAAGGCCAGACTTGGCGTGTGGGCAAAGCCTTCGTCGGCGAGCGCGTGGCGATTCGCGCCGGCCTGCTCGACGGACACTACGATGTGTTCTGGAGTACCTGCCGCATCGCCTGCATCAACCTCCATACCCGCTCGGTGACCACGGGACGATTGGCCACCTGAAACCTGTTCACCATGTCCCCGAACAGGTGTCTGCCATGTCTCCGGTCCATACACCC
>CAZMZB010000036.1:0-1042 GCA_964570845.1 uncultured Candidatus Saccharibacteria bacterium
GGCAACGCCAGTCTACTCGCCGACCTCGACTTCACGCGAGGACGCCGACGCGCGCGCCTCGCCCGGCGGGACACCCGGCGCAAGGCATCTCGCGGACTGGACCTCATGGGCTACGCCCCACCGCCATCCACCCGCCGCCCCTGCGACTACCTCATGACCGACGAGGAGCGCATCGCCTACGCCCGGCACCTCATGAACGCGGAGCGTTGGCAGCAGTGGGAGGTCCGCGCTGTGCTGACAGCCCCAGGGGTGCGTGATGCCGCGTGAGCTCCGAACTCCTCGCCGAGGTGCACACGTTCCTCGGTCGGTTCATTGCCTACCCCGAGCCGTGGGCACACGACGCGCACGTGCTGTGGATCGCCCACGCCCATCTCATCGAGTGTTGGGAGTCAACGCCGCGCATCGCATTCCTGTCGCCCGAACCGGGCAGTGGGAAGTCGAGGTGCCTGGAAGTGACTGAGCCTCTCGTGCCCCGGCCCGTCCACGCGGTGAACGCCACACCGGCGTACCTGTTCCGCAAGGTCGCCTCAGATGACGGGCGCCCCACAATCCTCTACGACGAGATCGACACGGTGTTTGGCCCCAAGGCCAAGGACAACGAGGACATTCGCGGGATGCTCAACGCCGGGCATCGCAAGGGCGCCATGGCCGGTCGAGCCGTCGTCCGCGGCCATCAAGTCGTGACCGAGGAACTCGAGGCGTTCTGCGCCGTAGCGCTCGCCGGCCTCAACGATCTGCCCGACACGTACAACATGCTTCAAATCGTAAGCCGGGAAGCGATCCCTACACACACGGCTGTTGTCAATGCAATCGCATCGATGAATGCGACACTGACGAAGATGCTCAACTATATCGCTGCGGCAGGAACCTACAACAAAATGAGACAGGCATTTACTGCCGAAATAACCAAGGCAGGGGGGCTGTTATCGAATGCTGCTATGAAACCAGCCGCGCTGGATCTGGCATCCGCTACAGTTGATATTGGTACAATGCCCGCACAGGATTGGGCAGATGTATATCTGAAAGGCGGACTATCTCAAAA
>CAZMZB010000036.1:1052-1345 GCA_964570845.1 uncultured Candidatus Saccharibacteria bacterium
CACGCTGTCGGAAGTCAAAGCAGCAGCACAACCATCCCAGGCCACTCAACAGAGCCAGGTCGAGGCTGCAATGCAATCCATATTTAACCAGGACGGAAAATATCAATTCTTTTACAGGTGTTTTGAGTTTGCTTCGTTTGTTCAGGGTGGCACACACTCACTGGAAGATTCCTCATCCAAATCGTCATCATCGTCGTCGTCGTCGCAAAAGAGTACAGACAGAATGACAAGTGTACTGAAAGATATTGCATTCTATATCCAGGGAATCAAACCCGCTGCCGCCGCCACCGCTG
>CAZMZB010000037.1:0-569 GCA_964570845.1 uncultured Candidatus Saccharibacteria bacterium
CGGCCCCTCCTTGCCGGTTGACGGGGAAATTCTAGCGCGAAAGCGCCGGCCGCCGTTTTTACTTTTTTGCCGGGGATTCCGTCCCGTACCCGCCGCCGCCCGGCGTCTCGATGATGAACGCGTCGCCGGGCCGCATCGTCGTGCCGGCGCAGGCGCCGAGTTCCTCGACGCGGCCGTCGGCGCGTTCGACGGCATTGCGGCCGGTGGCGCCGCCGCCGCCGCCGGCCATGCCGTACGGCGGCACGCGGCGGTGGCCGGAGAGGATGGCCGCGGTCATGGTTTCCAGGAAACGCAGGCGGCGCACCGCGCCGTCGCCGCCGCGCCAGCGCCCGCGGCCGCCGCTGCCGCGGCGGATCGCGAATTCCTCCAGCCGCACCGGGTAACGCCATTCCAGCACTTCCGGGTCGGTCAGGCGCGAGTTGGTCATGTGGGTCTGCACGCAGTCGGTGCCGTCGAAGCCGCGCGCATCGCCGTTGCCGCTTTCGAGAACGCCGGCGCCGGAGCCGCCGGCAATCGTTTCATAGTACTGGTGGCGCCCGTTGCCGAAGGTGCAGTTGTCCATCGTGCCC
>CAZMZB010000037.1:579-1302 GCA_964570845.1 uncultured Candidatus Saccharibacteria bacterium
CGTTGCCGGCGACCACCGCGGCGGGATGACGGGGATTGAGCAGCGAACCTTCGGGCACGAGCACCGTCAGCGGCTTCAGGCAGCCGGCGTTGAGCGGAATGTCGTCGTCGACCAGCGTGCGGAACACGTAGAGCACCGCCGCCATGGTCACTGCGAACGGCGCGTTGAAGTTGCCGGCGCCCTGCGGCGAGGTGCCGGCGAAGTCGATGACGGCGCTGCGCGCGGCAGTGTCGACGCGGATCGCGACGCGGATCACCGCGCCGTGGTCCATTTCGTAACTGAAGTTGCCGTCGCGCAGCCGGCCGATGACCCGGCGCACGGCTTCCTCGGCGTTGTCCTGCACGTGCCGCATGTAGGCGGCGACGACGTCCAGCCCGTACTGCGCCGTCATCCGTTCCAGTTCGAGGGCGCCCTTGCGGTTGGCGGCGATCATCGCGCGCAGATCGGCGATGTTCTGGTCGATGTTGCGGGCCGGATGTTTCGCCGAGGCGAACAGCGCGCGGGCTTCGGTTTCGCGCAGCCGGCCGTCGCGGGCGAGCAGGAAGCCGGAAATCAGCACGCCCTCGTCGTCGATGTGGCGGCTGTCCGGCGGCATCGATCCCGGCGTGATGCCGCCGACGTCGGCATGGTGGCCGCGCGAGCCGGTGTAGAACAGCAGCTCGCGGCCGGCGGCGTCGAACACCGGCGTGATCACCGTGATGTCGGGCAGGTGGGTGCCGCCGG
>CAZMZB010000038.1:0-1025 GCA_964570845.1 uncultured Candidatus Saccharibacteria bacterium
GAGAAAATCTTCCCGCTCTCAAGGCCGCCAAAGGAGCTTGCGCCTTAGAACCTGTTTAAGATCTTCTGAGGAGTAGAGCGATGAAGGCGAGGCGAATCATGGCGAGGGAGGATTCGAGTTTGCGTTCGCAGTTTTTCCAGAGGCGGCGGCACTTCTCCAGCCAGGAGATGGTCCGCTCCACCACCCAGCGTTTGGGGATGACGGCAAAAGCATGGAGTTCGCTTCTTTTGGCCACCTCCACGGTGGCTCGGAGATGTTCTTTGACGAATTCTGCGAAGGGCCTGCCCTCGTAACCGCCATCCACCAGCACCGCTTTGACTTCTCCCAAACGCTCCGCGCCTGCCAGCAGCATCTCCCTGGCCCCAGCCTTGTCGCTGACATTGGCCGTGGTCACATGTAGCAGATGAGGCAGGCCCCGGCTGTCCACCGCCAGATGACGTTTGATGCCGGAGACCTTTTTGCCCGCGTCGTAACCCTTGCTCTCGGCCGGGTCGGTGTTTTTGACGCTTTGCGCATCCACGATCAGGAAGGTGGTTTCTTCTTTTCGCCCGTCAGCCAGCCGGTCGGCGCCGACCACTTTTTTTAAGGACCAGCTCCAACAGGGGCAGGCCGCTTTCCTTGTCCACATGGGTGCGCCAGTGCTGGTAGTGATAATAGACGGTCTGCCAGTTGGGATAATCGTGCGGCAAGGAACGCCAGCGACAGCCTTCCTTGAGGACATAAAGCACAGCATTCAATACCAGATGCAGATCGACTTCCAGTGGCTTGGTCCTGGCTCGAGTGCCTTCGAGCAAGGGACGAATGCGTTCAAACTGCTCCACAGTCAAATCGCTGGGATATCCTTTGGCGGGCTTCGATGAGGCGCTGCTCATCCCTCTATTATTTCGCTCTTCTTAAAGATCTCAAACAGGTTCTAAGAGGCCGCGTCCAGATCGCCACGTCATCGATTTTGCCGTTCCATGCCCGGCGTTCAGCTCCATTATTAGCACCGATAACGAGATCGGGAGCATTCTCCAAATCCACGT
>CAZMZB010000038.1:1035-1287 GCA_964570845.1 uncultured Candidatus Saccharibacteria bacterium
CGCGCGCGAGGAAAAAGCGTCTTACAGGTATTGGCTCATTTCTTCAGCGCGCGGTCCGCGAGCGCGTCACGCTCCGCACGGACGGCGGCGGCCATGGGAATCCCCAGCTAGGGAAGAACGAGGACACCATTCTCAAGCACCCCCTCGGTAATCACCGGAACCTCCTTCACAATCTCGATGCGGTCCGGCGTCACCTCGGCGCGCAAGTGAAGGCCGGGTTCCGCGCCGAAGACGCGCCCCAACGCCTCCGGG
>CAZMZB010000039.1:0-1279 GCA_964570845.1 uncultured Candidatus Saccharibacteria bacterium
CGTGGCGAGTATACGGTGAAACCATGGCACAATCACATACACGAGCTCGCAACGATGGGTGGAACGCGGCTGGCCTTGTACCGGGCTGCGACGGCGAGACGTGCCATACAAGAGCGCACAGAGGTACAACCATCTCGTATCCTTCCAGCCGTCGACGCGCAACAGTTGTGGCGACGTGTGCACGATCCAGGGCTTATGCCCAAGCATCGTTCACTGTTGTGGAAGATACATCTCAAAGCAGCGCCGCATGGCCAACAACTCAAGCATGTCCCCGGCTGCGACGCCAGGTGCTCACGGTGCCAGGCCGATAACGAGTCGATCGAGCATGCCTACTTTTCCTGTCCATACATCCGTCCATTTTGGCAACGGGTCGAGCAGACGCTGACCGATTCCGAGTTTAGCGATCGTCTCGACTTTACCACCGCCACCAGTTTATCATTTGAGCCACGACGTGGTCTCAACCGTGCATCCCGTCTAGTACCCGTGGCTTGTGCGTTCTGGGTGGTGTATCGATCCAGGATCAAGCGGTGGAAGGAGCAGGTCGATCACTCCGCTGATCAGCTATTTGCCATGTGGAAACATGACATGGTCGATATCTTAGCGGCCAAGCGCCGTACTGCCTTCAAACACGGCTCGTACCAGCAATTTCATACAAAGTGGGCATGGCTCGCTGGCTGTGTGCGACTTACGCTTCCAGACCAGGTCACGCAATCTGGTGACTAACATTTTGCCCCAATGTGGTAGCGTGCAGTTTCTTGCGCAATAAACCGCTAATATTTTCTCTCTCTCTTTATTGGTGTATACTCACCTGATGGCCTGCCAATTAGGTTGTATCGCCATTCAAGGCACTTTGTACACCACGGCTCAAGTCGACCATCACCAGGTCGTTCAGAGAGTGGTGTCCACCTGATCCACCTCGGCAAAAACACGTCGAGCCGCATCATCTCCAAGGGTATTTCGGCAGGCAATTCCAACAATACCTATCGCGGTCAGGTTTCAGCGCACCGCAAGGCGACCAATGCCCGCAACTTCACAAATTGCGACTCGCTGCTGATCGGTGACCAGTGCGGCGCGCACACTGTGCCTTACATCGAGGCAAAAAACGCGACCGCGCAGTTCGAGCATGAGGCAACCACCTCGAAAATTTCCGACGACCAGAAATTCTACGTCATGCAGCGCGGCATCCCGGAAGAGGAGGCCATCGCGCTCATCGTGAATGGCTTCGTCAAGGAAGTGATTCAGGAACTGCCGATGGAATTCGCTGTGGAAGCGCAAAAGC
>CAZMZB010000040.1:0-1273 GCA_964570845.1 uncultured Candidatus Saccharibacteria bacterium
ACGTTTTAATGGCCGGAGCAACTGAAGGACCTGCGGCTCAACGGTCCAGTGGTAGTGTCGCCAGTCGGCCGTCACCGTCTGAGCGGCTTCGGTACTTCGGGACACATAGGTGAAACGGGTCGGACTCCATTCGATCACGTCGCCGAGTGTATTGGCGCCGGCCCCCCTCCAGCTAAGCGCGCGATCCGGAAGCGTGCGTAACTGGTACTGGCGATACACCGGGTTGATCGTGGTCGTAACGGCTTTCAACGGCAGTGTTAGAACTTCGAGCGGATGCCATGAGGCACTAACCGGGACGACCCGGCCGCCCAACCGGTTCCAGGTCTGAATCACTTGTCGCCAAAAGACGGGAATGCTGCGTGCTCGCCCGACAACATTCTGGACTCCTTCAGTGCGAGCGTACATATCCGACAAATCCTGCTGATTCTGACGGAGATAATGAGCCAACAAGCCATGTGCCATGGGTACCCATTCGGGACGCGAGGTAGGATGACACACTTTTGCTAGAAAGTTGCCAAAGATCGCCTGCGCCTGCTCGCGCAAGGGCAGTAATCCTAGGCCGCCTTCCGACTTTGGTCGCGTAATCTTCTCCTCAGCGACCCGGCCACGCTTGCTGTTCCAAATAAACTGACGGACGCGTCGGCGCACCTTTTGCTCAAAGGCTGACGTGAACGGCACGATGTGTGCTGCGAACCATAGCTTGGCCAACATACAAGTGTTGGCTAGCAGGGTCCGACCGACCACCGACAGTTTGCGATCTTGCCACCGGTCAGCTGTGGCGGTAATCTCACTGAACAGCCGTGCCTCCATCGTCTCGCTGTCCAATCCTTTTGATGAAAACATGATGCCCAAATAACGCGTAGACTGGTCATCCGGTATTGGCTGTATAGGCGGCTCGAATCGCGGCTGGCCCACGCGTAACACCACCGTCTTGTCCGCGTTCAGCCGCGCGGCCGATGCGCGCTCGTGCGAGCCGATACAGTCTTGGAAAATGGTCACGTCGTGTTCGTCGCCTACGGCCACGGCCACGTCGTCAGCGAACGCCATCGTACGAAGCGTGTAGCCGGGTAGCCGGATACCGGCCAGTCGGGCGCGCAGCGTACAGAGTAGCGGCTCGAGAACGAAATTGTAAAGTAGCGGTGATAGCGGATCACCCTGGCGCAAGCCTTTGCCCACCGGCACCCAGCCCGACAGAGATGTCCCGACCCGCACCGCAGCTTGAGCCTCGTGACCCATCATCGCGACCCATGACCGGAAGCCCGGCCCGATCCCG
>CAZMZB010000041.1:0-1272 GCA_964570845.1 uncultured Candidatus Saccharibacteria bacterium
TAGAGGAGGGCGATCAGCAGGCTGATCACCAGGAGGATCCAGGAGAGGGCGGCCGAGAGGCCGACGTCGTAGTTCTGCAGCGCGACCCGGTACACGTCGACGGCGAGGAGCGAGGTCGAGTTGCCGGGGCCGCCCTGGGTGAGCACCCATACGGTGCTGAAGGCGCGAACGGCGAACATCGTCTCGAACAGGAGGACGAGGAGGATCGCCGGTCGGATGACGGGCAGGATGATGTTCCAGAAGCTCTTCCATCCGCCGGCGCCGTCGATCATCGCCGCTTCGCGGATCTCGGCGGGGACCGTCTGCAGGGCGGCGAAGACGACGAGCATCACGAACGGGAGCTGCTGCCAGACGTCGGCGATGACGATGCTGGGAAAGGCCAGGTCCGCGCCGAGCCAGAAGATCGGGGGGATGCCGAACAGGCTCAGGATCCCGTTGATGAACCCGCCGTCGTAGTTGAACATGAGACGCCAGACGTTGCCGACGACGACCTCTGAGACGAGCATGGGCAGCAGCAGCAGCACTCGCAGCAGCCGGGCGTTCGGGTAGCGGATGAAGAGGAACATCGCGATCCCCACGCCACCCGCGATCTGCAGGGCGACGGAGGCGACGACGAAGACTGCGGTCCTCCCGATGGTGCCCAGCCAGCGCGGGTCGGTGAAGATGTCGATGTAGTGGCCGAGGCCGATGAAGGTCGGCGGCGACGGGTCGACGAGACTCCACTGCTGCAGGCTGATCCACGCGTTGTAGATGATCGGCAGCAGAAGGACGATGAAGACGTAGCCGAGCGGCAGCAGCACGAACGAGTAGCCGAGGGCGTTTCGTCTCGTGACGTCGTTGCTGGCACGCCGTCGTCGGGTGGCGGTCGTGGGAGCTGCGGTCATGGGGTTCGTTCCGGGTCCTCCGTGCGTTGCCGGGGATGGCCGACGGGTTCGGCCATCCCCGGCTCGGCTCAGTTTGCGAGCAGGTCGTTGATCTCGGTCTCAGCCGCGTCGAGTGCCTCCTGCGGGCTCTTCTGCCCGAGGAAGGACTCCTGCAGGTAGGTGCCGAGGGTGGTCTCGATCTGCGCCCATCGCGCGTTCGCCGGTCGCGTCACGGGGGCGCTGAGGGCGTCCTTGAGCACGTCGATCTGCCCGTCGGCGAAGATCTCCTGTGTCGCGGGGTTGTCGAGGGCGGCCTCGGAGCCCGGACGCAGCAGCTGCTCGACGTTGGCGTCGTCCGGCGGGAACTGGAAGTAGTCGATCAGGTACTTCTCGAGCTCCCACGCGTTGC
>CAZMZB010000042.1:0-1257 GCA_964570845.1 uncultured Candidatus Saccharibacteria bacterium
GGGTCAGTCAGCGGCGCTGGTCTTAATGCGAAACAAAGGTCAACGCGTAGCCGGCGCGGCCGGCGCGGCCGGCGCGGCCGACACGGTGGATGTAATCATCGTACATTTTTGGTATCGAGTAGTTAATGACGTGAGTGATATCAACTACGTCAATACCGCGGGCAGCTACATCAGTGGCGACCAGGATCGTTACTTCATTTTTCTTAAATTTGCCAAGCGCGCGCTGGCGTTGGCCCTGGGTTTTGCCGCCGTGGATTGATTCGGCCTTAAAACCGCGTGCTATTAGTTCGTTGCTCAGGCGCTCGACGCTACGCTGCGTCTCGTCAAAAACAATCGCTTTGGCAACGTCTTGCTCAAGTAATAGGTTATGCAGCTTGTCGATCTTGTCTGAGCTGGTCTGGTAGCGCACGACATCCTGGTGGACATTCTCGCTGGTCGCGCTGGCTTTGAGCGAGATAGTAACAGGATTATTTGTGAACGTGTCTATCAGTTTCCTAACACGGCTGTCCATAGTAGCAGAGAAAAACAACGACTGGCGTGTTTCATTCATGTGGCTCAAGATTT
This sequence comes from uncultured Candidatus Saccharibacteria bacterium, assembly GCA_964570845.1. Taxonomy (GTDB): domain Bacteria; phylum Patescibacteriota; class Saccharimonadia; order Saccharimonadales; family Saccharimonadaceae; genus CAZLCC01. The sequence continues at coordinate 565 of CAZMZB010000042.1, forward strand.
CGGTTACATCACTGACAAAGCCCATATCGAGCATACGGTCGACTTCGTCCAGCACAACTGTATTGAAGGATGAAAGCTTGAGCGTACCGCGCTGCAAGTGATCCTTGATACGGCCCGGCGTGCCGATAACAACGCGCGGGTTGCGCTTCAGATCACGCAGCTGGTTACCCATGCTGGTGCCGCCGATAAGCAACGTGCCGAACAAGCCGCTTCCGCGGGCTAATGCTTTGAACTCGTCTTCGATCTGCTGAGCTAATTCGCGGGTTGGCGCGATAATAAGCGCTCCCGAATTTTTATCAGTTGTCAGGCGTTTTAGTACCGGCAGCGCGAAGGCAGCCGTTTTGCCGGTGCCAGTGCTGGCAATGCCGATAACATCTTGCCCTTTGAGCGCGACCGGAATCGCCTGGTCTTGGATTGGCGAAGGCACGCTATAGCCCTTGGCAGCCAGATTGGCCTGCAGCAAATCGGTCAATGCGAAATCAGTAAAAACGTGCATTGGCTCATAAGCCTCGGTTTCGGTATTGATGGCGGGTTTTACGAACCGGCTCGGGTCGATATATTGGCCGGCATGCTGCTTGCGATTGCTGGTGTTACGGCGCTGGCCGGTGCGATTACGCGCATAGCGGCTGGCAACAGAGGAGCTTCTGCTCCCACGATAAGAATAAGACATAAAAATAGATCCTTTTGGTTTAG
>CAZMZB010000043.1:0-1252 GCA_964570845.1 uncultured Candidatus Saccharibacteria bacterium
CCCTGCTGATCGCCGCCCACCCGACACTGATGGTGTGGGAGCACTCGATCATGCAGGAATCCTGGTTCGTCACCGCTTTGCTGGCGGTGGCTTGGTGCGCCGCGCGATATGTGCGGCAGGCCACCTGGGCGCATTTTGCCTGGCTCGCGCTCAGCCTATTTATCTGTGCCGGGGCTCGCCCCGAGGGCAAGCTGTTGGCGCCGGTAGGCTTCTTGGCTGCCGGGTTCGCCTTGTGGAAGCAATGGAAGCCGTTGATCCTGGCGCTGGTGCTGCTGGCGGCGCTCGCCTGGTCCATTAAAAAAAGCACCGTGACCGGGCAGGCGGGTCTGCTGCTGCTCACTTCAGTGGTGAAATTCATGCCGGATGACCTGCCCGGCCAGCCCGGTCTGGCGGACAAACTCCGCCCGATCCGCGATCAATTGACCTCGCCCGCGAACGCGTTCACGCAGTTCCCCAAAGCCAGGACCCGTTCCAAGATTGCGTCGGCGATTGATGATTGGATCCACGAGCAGCAAAGCGACGCGCGGAAGAAAAAAAACAAGCGGCAGGTGGACCAGGTTTGCTTGGAAACGGCCAAGAGCATCTGCCTCCGGCGCGCCACCGCCCTACCCGGATGGGTGTGGGACAAGTTCCGGCTGGTGGCCGGCCGACAAACTTCGCCCGAATGGACCGCCAAATCTGTGGTGGATGAGCAGGTGGACGCCTTTAAAGGAGACACCCACATCGCTTGGAGGCTGGGCGACCGGCTCTTCGGCCGCGGCGCGCCTGGGTATGAAACCGCCGCGGAATGGGTGCACCGTCAGGCGCCCGCCCCCTCGCCCCGTTACTGGCTGCACCGCTGGGAGGAATGGTGGCAAGGGCACCCGCTGGCCTGGCGGGTGCCCGCTTCCGTTCCGGCAGGAGAACTGCCGGGAGTGCCGTGGTTCAAGCTGCTGGCCGGGGTGGGCATGGTGACGGGGCTGCTGGGCACCGGAACCCGCCAGCGCGCACAATGGGCCTTCCTGCCCGTGCTCGCCGGGCTGGCGTTTGTCGTGCTCCTCACCTGCAACATCAAAGCGCGCTTCCTCTTTTTCCTCGACCCGTTCTGGCTGCTTTACCTGGCCGTCCTCGCCGACGCGCTGGCCCGCGGTTGGCAATGGCTCCGCGCCCGCCGCCCCGCACCCTCTGCTTCCTGAACCCGCCGCCAACTGCGAAGCCGTGGCACTCGCGCGCCGTCAAGAGGCGTCACCCCATCGGGTGGGAGACCCGGAGC
>CAZMZB010000044.1:0-1242 GCA_964570845.1 uncultured Candidatus Saccharibacteria bacterium
CGAAGGTGTCGCGGTAAGCGCCAGGGTGGATGGTCAGGACCATCCCTTCCGACAAGGTCTCGGTGGCGTCCTCGGAGATGCGTGGAGCCTCTGCCAAGTTCAGCCCCACACCGTGCCCTAGGACCACTTCCGGCCGGATCGACCCGGCTCTGGCCAGTCGCTGCTTGATCTCCTTGGCTACGTCTCGTACAGCCACACCTGGCCCGAGCAGCCCCAGGCCATACCTCAGGCTTGCAAGCACTGCCTCATGGACCTCGACGACCTCGTCATCCGGCTGTCCGAGGCTGATCGTCCTCGCCACCTGCGCCCAGTAGCCCCCGGGGCCGCAGGGCTCTACGGAGAGCCTCACTACATCACCCTCCTCGAGAACTCGGGCAGAGGGAATGGGCAGGTTGTGCTTGGCGCCAGAGCCAAGAAGGATCAGCGAGTCCTCGCAGCCGGCGCTTCGCAGGGCTGCCGCAGCCAGGCCGTAGACCTCGTTCTCGCGCATGCCTGGGCGAATCCCATCGATCACGGCCTCCAACGCTTGATCGGCGCTCCGACCGTTCACGTCATAGAAAGGCTCGTCGATGGTGGATGGCCGACGCAAAGCGGCGAAGACCTCGTCGATTTCGACGATCTCCAAGTCCTTGGCGTGATGACCGAGCATGTGGCGATGACCACCGACCAGGTCGAGGCCGACGAGCCCCACCTTGTTGCCCGATCCAACCGCCACACGCGCAGCCAAGGCAGCAATGCTGTCCGGAACGAGATCCTTGACGAGGTTGACCTCGTCCGCCCAGCCCAACTCCGGAGCCCAATGGGTATGGGTCAGATGGGTGACGAAGAGGACCGTATGGCCGGTCAGATCCATCATCGCCGCGCTCTGTCGGATTGGGGTAGGCCAGTCAGCCAAGTACCGGACGTTGCCACGGCCGGTCACGGAGTCGGAGGAGAAGACCAGTAAGGCAGCCATCCCCCTCGCCTCGAGCATGGAGCGTAGGCGACGACTGCGCTCATCCCGAAGTGCAGCACTCACCATGGGGTACGTCAACTCTGAGTCCTTGATGCGAGATGGGCGGGGTGCGGTCGACATGGACCTCCACTCGAAACAGGTACGTGCTGGCTTGTGGCCCAGCTGATGTGTTGAATGCCTTGCTCGGACGACATGATCTTAGCGAGGAATTACGGATATGTCAACTACCAACCGCAATTGCTAACGATTCATCAGTCTTAGAGCTGCGGATTCAGCATCATTTCGGT
>CAZMZB010000045.1:0-782 GCA_964570845.1 uncultured Candidatus Saccharibacteria bacterium
CCACGACCGGAAGCGAGCGGGCGGCGCCGACGGCGAGGATCCCGGAGTGCGGCGGGTTGAGGATCGCGCTGAACTGGGCGGTGCCGTACATCCCGAGGTTCGACACCGAGAACGATCCGCCCTCGAGCTCGTGCTGTCGCAGCCGTCCTGCCCGAGCGCGCTCGGCCAGTTCGGCGACGGTGGCCGACACCTCGGTCAGGCTCATCCGTTCGAGGTCTCTCAGCACCGGCGTCGACAGGCCGCCGTCCGTCGCGACGGCGACGGCGACGTCGACCGTCGAGAACCGGCGGATGCTGTCGCCGTTCCAGACCGCGTTGGCCGCGGGGACCTCCGCGAGGGCACCCGCCACGGCCTTCAGGACGAAGTCGTTCACCGAGATCTTCCGGGATGCGGTCGCGTTGACCTCTGCGCGCAGTGCGAGCAGCGCATCCACTCGACAGTCCGCGACCAAGTAGAAGTGCGGCACCGTGGACTTGCTCTCGGTCAGGCGACGGGCGATGGCCTTGCGCATCCGATCCAGCGGGACGTCCTCGAACGCGCCGGCGACCGGCGCTGCCGCCTGCTCGTGCTGTGCCGGCGCGGCCGGCGCCGCAGCCGGTGCCGCGGAGGCGAGATGGCGCTCCAGGTCGCGGCGCACGACGCGGCCCTGGGGACCCGTGCCTTCGACGGAGTCCAGCGCCACGCCGTGCTGGCGCGCCAGCCGGCGCACGAGCGGACTGGCGAACAGACGCGACCCGTCCGAGGACGGGGTCGCCGCGGTGGAGGCCTCGGCGGCGGGAGCC
>CAZMZB010000045.1:792-1225 GCA_964570845.1 uncultured Candidatus Saccharibacteria bacterium
TGGCGACGCGGTCCCCGCGGTCGGGACGGCGGCGATTCCGGCGGCGGCCAGCGCCGCATCCACCGCCGACGGGCCCTCGCCTTCGGAGAGCAGGACCGCGATGGCGTCGCCGACGGCCACGCTGTCGCCTTCGCCGATGAGGAGTCGTCCGACCGTCCCCTCCGACTCGGCCGACAGCTCGACGATCGCCTTGTCGGTCTCGATCTCGGCGAGCGACTGGCCCACGGTCACGGCGGCGCCCTCGGCGATCAGCCAGGTCTGGATCGCAGCCTCGCTCGCGCCGGCGAGGACTTCGGGCATCCGTACGATCTCGGCCATGATCAGGCTCCGAACCCTGCGCGCACTGCTTCGAGACCGGCGACGACCTCTTCCGTGCGGGCGATCGCCGCGCGCTCCAGCACGCGTGAGATGCTCGGCGACGCCTCCGACCCGG
>CAZMZB010000046.1:0-1221 GCA_964570845.1 uncultured Candidatus Saccharibacteria bacterium
TTGTCGTTCCCGCCGATAGCGTCCACGAGCCGGTGCTGCGCCGCAGCGGCGAGGGCGGCAGGCGCGAATACGTGCTGCCGGGCAACAAGAAGTACATCCAGGGCGACACCATCGCGCGGCCGGAGGAAGAGGGCGGCGGGGCTGGTCACCCGACCAAGGCTAGCCGCGGGTTCGGACGTGCGGCGCGTTTGTCGCACGCCCGCGCGGGCACGTAGGCTTTCCCACGCCCGGACGACCGGGAATCGAGGGAGGTCCCGTGGCTCTGGGGTCAGGCAGATCGGGTGCAGGCAAGAAGGCTGCGCGCGAGGCGCGCGAGCGGGCGCGGCTGTATCAGGCGCGTCAGGAGTATCACGACGGGCTGTCGCGCCGTCGTGCACGCGACAACGTCATCGCCGGTGTCGCCGGGGGCGCGCTCATCCTCGCCATCGTCGGAGGGCAGGTCGCGTACTACACGGTCGGACCCGGGGCACCCGCCCCGGCGCCGAGCCCGACGCCCGCGGTGACCCCGACGCCCACGGTCAGCGAGTCTCCGTCGCCCACGGACTCGCCCACTCCGACCGACAGTGTGACGCCCAGCCCGACGCCCACTCCCACGCCCTGACGGCTGCCGTATAGGCTGGCAGCCGACCGAACCCCCAGGCGGCCCGTTCACGCAGACGGGCCTAGCCGCGACGAGGTGCAACCCGTGACTTCCGTTCCCGCAGAATCCATCCCGAGCGAGCCCACTCCGGACGAGGCCGCTCCGGTCGAGCCCACTCCGGTCGAGGCCGCCCCGGTCGAGCCCACTCCGGTCGAGCCCACTCCGGACGAGGCCGCTCCGGTCGAGCCCACGCCCGACGAGCCCACTCCGGACGAGGCCGCTGAGCCGGTCGAGGCCGCCCCGGTGGAGGTCGCTGATCCCGGCTCATGGGGCCGCGTCGATGAGGACGGCACCGTGTCGGTCCGCGAGGGCGACCAGTGGCGCGTCGTGGGTCAGTACCCCGACGGCAGCGCCGAGGAGGCGCTCGCGTACTTCGAGCGCAAGTTCGCCGACCTGGCCGGCGAGGTGACGCTCCTCGAGGTGCGGCACCGCCGCGGCGGCGCTTCGGCATCCGATCTGCGCGGCACGCTCAAGACGGTCCGCGAGCGTGTGGCGGGCGCCTCGGCGGTCGGCGACCTCGCTGCCCTCGAGGTACGTCTGACGGCACTCGACGCCGCGCTGAGCGAGGCGTCCGCTGAGGA
>CAZMZB010000047.1:0-1200 GCA_964570845.1 uncultured Candidatus Saccharibacteria bacterium
CCGGCAGCAGTGCGGCGCGATCGGCGCCGTCGACGTGACGGATCTCGAAATCGGGCCCGAGGGCGTCGATGGTGGCAGGAGAGAGTTCTTCGGCGATGAGCACGACGGGCTTGGACACGCTGGCAACCTTCAGGGGCGTCGCGAAAGCGAGGAGCAGAGGTGGGATGCCGCGCCGCGCTCGCTCGAGACGTCACGGGGTGCGGACGTCGCAGGCTCGGGCGTGGCACTCACAGCCTACCGGTCACCGGGCGGCGACCCCGACCAGATGACGTCAGCCGACCAGCGCGGTGCCGCTCGAGAGGGCGTACGCCACGACGTCGAGCCAGAACACGGCCACCAGTGCCAGCCCCGCCAGCAGGAGCAGGGCGAAGCGTCCCGCGCCGCGGCGCGCACCGAGCGCGAACGCCCCGGCGAACACGAGCAGCGGAAACGCCGCGGTGAACAGCAGCAGCCCCCAACCCAGCGCGTTGAGGCCGAGCTGCCCGCCCGCCTGTGCGATGAGCAGCGCGACCGCGTTCCAGACGGCATAGGCGTAGAACAGGCCGAACGCGCCGGCGATGACGGCGACCGGCCACGTGCGGCGCGGGTGCTGGGACGTGTCGACGGCCTGGCTCATTGTCCGATCGCTCCGATCATGATGAACGGCCACGGCACCAGCAGCACCGCACCGGCGGCCAGCCAGACGAACCGCAGCCAGGTCACCGAGCGGCGCGTCAGCACGAGCGCGGTCGCGAACCAGATCGACGGCGCCAGCACGGCGAGCCAGAAGGCCGGCACGTACGCGGCCGGGATGAGGTTCAGCGCCGGCGCGATGACCTGCAGCCGCAGCCCGCCGATGATCCACCCGACCGTGTACAGCAGATAGACGCCGCCGAGGATGCCGAGTGACACCAGTGCGGCGTTGCCCATCGGCGCCGGCTCTCCGGCGGGCGCGACCGAGCCGTCCGCGTCGATCCGCCCGACCTCGTCGCTGCCCTTGCCGACGGCCGTGAAGCCCTCGGGGAGACCGGGCGCCGGCGCACCGACGTCGAGGGTCGGATCGTCGTCGCCTCCCCAGGAGAGGGCGTCGTCGTCGCGCGGTTCGCTCACGGCTTCAGCGTAGCCGTACAGCGAGACCCGCTCCGCACGCCGAGACCCGGCATCCTGCTGCGGGGTCTCGGCGTGACGAGCGGGTCTCGCCGTGGTGGGTCAGCGAGGTCA
>CAZMZB010000048.1:0-1173 GCA_964570845.1 uncultured Candidatus Saccharibacteria bacterium
ATCACCCGATAGTCAAATACGAGAAAGAAAAAGTGCGAGCGATGATCGAAGAATTTAATATGATTGACAGGATCGCATTGCCGGAAACGATCTACTGCAATCGTTACTACAGCCGCGATCAAATGGGTCGATACAGTTCCAGGGTCATGCGCAACATAACCTGCGAAAATGATTGGCCATTCGAGGGCGAGTCGATCCCTCACTACGTTTGCACCTTCAATCGTTGTGCAAAGCGAGTGTTCGAATCCCGAATCAAACCGTACTGTCAATCCATCGGACTGGGGGTGTAGTGTGGGCGTTTCAACCGGTACTCCGTGCTGCGATTGCGGTCGATGGATTTATCTCGATCAACAACCGTTCGGATTGGGCCATCACGATTCACAACTTGGCAACCAGGTCAATTGGATCACGGTCGATGCGACTGACGAGTTTGGCGAATCCGAAATAACTTCCCCGTTGACAACCGTGCTGAACCTGCGGACCGGAAACGTTCCTGTTTTTATGGTTCATAGGTGGTTCCACAAGGATATTACGGTTGGGAACATGTTCGCAGGCGTTGGCGGCAACACGTTGACGGCTGGAGTATCGGGATTTCATGCAGATGAGCGCGCCGTTTTCATTACCCAAGTCGGGTTCATTCCATTTTTCCGGGGCCATCATTTCTACGCCTCGTCACACACAGAGCGTTGGTTGATGCCCCCGGTGTCTGCATACCATTGGACCGGCTTTAATGGAGCGAGTTTAGGTACCCTTCCTTCTGTTCCAATTGTTTACACTCCCCCATTTCGGCCTGAGCCTGAATACTACGATCACCAAGAGCAGGAGGTTGCAAACCGAGCAAACGCCGACGCACCGCTCCACATTCTGCCGAGAATGCAATTTCGAACCTTCTTTGGACTCAACGATGTCGATGGCGGTCACTTCGGTACTGGCTCTATCAACCTCGGCGGGGTGTGGGCGATCTACGGGCCAAATTGGTATCGAATTCCAGAGGAACATCGCGGACGCATTAAATGCCGATTGTTTCTGGGGCTCGGCGGCTTTAATGGTAGGATGAAATTGTATGTCGAACTGGACGAGGAATTACCCGAAGAAATTCACGATTTTGGAACGTACAGCGACTACCTCGACGCCTATCGGACCGTAGAAGAATCCCCCTTTGACACCTACGAA
>CAZMZB010000049.1:0-1133 GCA_964570845.1 uncultured Candidatus Saccharibacteria bacterium
GTTGACAGAGATGTGGCCGCTGAATATGCGGGGCGTGCATTCGAGTCGTACCCGTATCTCGAGGATATTGCGCGCCTGGTGCTCGACCGATACACGCGAACCGGTCAAACGAACAGAGCGAAACTTCTTGCGACTCGCATCGAGGGACCGGGTATGTACCGGCGCAACTTTGAACAGTTGCGCGATGCACCGTCCCCCGAGGTTCAGCGCCATATTAATCTGTTGAGAGAGGCGGCAAGAGAGGACGAAGTGGTTAGAGCCATGCGCGAGATTATGCGCAACATCCCGCCCCGAGTTGCAAATGTGCCACACTTGATTCGGGATGTTATGCTGGAAAGAATTTCTGCGTTTATCGAGACAGATTATCGTATGAGACGAAATCGCAATCTTTCACGTGCCCTTGATTCGCTGCAGGCCCAATTCGTGGACGGTGATAATGCCGCCTTTCTGTTTGAACGGCTTCAGTGGGAGTATTCCGAGCATAATAATAATACGGATCGGGTTTCGCGATTCGCCGCAAGCCTTAACGACAGGGACATCGTGTGGGACATGGCACATTTTCTCAAATTAGGGCTGGATACATATGCACCGCTTTTGGAACGAGCATTCGAATTCAGAATTCCAATTGCCTATATAGTAAAGGCTCGGCTCAGGCATGAGGCCGGGGATAACCAGGGTGCTATTGATCTTCTTGAGCAGGCGCTTCTCATTGATCCGGCAAATGGTGACGTAGAACGGGATCTCGAATATGTAAGACGTGTAAGTATGCGTATTTAAAAAATATTGCAAGTGTTGGGGAAATGTCATATCGGCGGCCTCGACCCGATCCCGATCCCGACGATGAGGATGATGTGCGTCCGGGTGATCGCCAAGTTATTATGAGACTTATGGATGATGACGATGATGGAGTCGAGATCGGCGACGACGATGCGGACGCGGATGTTGAGATGCTGAATGCAGGAATTGCAGCATCTCTTGCCAGCGATAATACGCGTGGACCCGCACAGTCTTCCTCTTCTTCTTCTTCTTCTTCTTCTTCTTCTTCTTCTTCCTCTTCCTCTTCCTCCGTGCCGGATGAAAAGAGACCATCATCACCACCACCACCTATTGAAATAGAATTGAAGCGCGCTGTT
>CAZMZB010000050.1:0-791 GCA_964570845.1 uncultured Candidatus Saccharibacteria bacterium
AGCCGGCCGCCTTGAACGCCGCGCGCATGGTCACAGTGCTGGGCGCAGTCCGGCCCATACGCTCGCCCCACGCAATCGCCAATTCGCTCAGAGTTGCCTCGGGGTTGTCGTGCACCACCTCGCGCAACGCCGCGTATTCGCTTCGGGGGATTACTGGTGGGCGGCCTGTCTTTGCCATCGCCTCGCTCCTGCTCGGATAGTACGATGGAATGATAATTTATTTCTTCTACACCCTCCAAGAGGGTGTAGAAGAAATCTATTTCAGACGTCCCAGCAGCATGCGAGCCTGAGCAAGCCAGACCCATGCAGTGGCATAGAACGGTTTGCGGTCGTGGTGCATCACAAGCCGCCGGTTGCGCTCCAGCCACGCATGGGTGCGCTCTACAACCCAGCGCTTCTTGGCAATGACCGCAGGCTGCTCGTTGGCCCACAAGGGCTGTTGCGCGTCGTCCCAGCGATGACGCCCGTTGTGACGCACGATACGCACCTGCAGGCCATGCGCCGTCTCGATCTGCTCGGCACACTGCCCTGCGTAAGCGCTGTCTGCCCAGAGCGTCTTGAGCGAGCCGCCCGTGCGTTGACAGGCCTGCTCTGCAGCACGCGGCGCGACATCGCGGTCCTGCACGGCCGCACTGGTGACCACCACCGCCAGCAAAAGACCCAGCGTGTCCACGACCAGATGGCGCTTGCGTCCATGGACCTTTTTGCCTGCATCGAAGCCCAACGTGCCTCCTTGCGCGCTGCCACGGTTGGACTGCGAGTCGATGATGGCCTCGCTGGGCTGCGCAGCG
>CAZMZB010000050.1:801-1128 GCA_964570845.1 uncultured Candidatus Saccharibacteria bacterium
CACGAAGGCCTTCTGCACGGCTTGCCATGGTGGATAGATCTGCGGGGGCAGGTTGCGCCAGGACGAGCCGGTGCGAAGCACGTAGCAGCAGGCATCGACCACGCTGCGCCGCGAGTAGGTCACTGGTCTGCCGCGCGCGCCGTCCACCGATTCGAACAAGTCCTGCGCCAGAGCCCATTCGGCATCCGTCAACGCGCCTGCAATTGCGCTCCCGCCCTGCTTGGCGGGTCGGTGCTGTGCGCTGTAGCCGTAGCGCGTCCCAGGTTGTTGGGGCGCAGCCCGCTGCAGTTGCACCTTGGGGCGGATGCGCTGCAAGCCGGCCGCCTT
>CAZMZB010000051.1:0-1125 GCA_964570845.1 uncultured Candidatus Saccharibacteria bacterium
TATATGTGAGAGTTTATCCAATATATAGCAATATTATTGGATGGAATTATAACTCTCCTTATTTGACCAATATATATATATTTATATAAAAATGTTTTTTTATCATCAATCTGATTTATTTTAGTTTAATTATAGTTAAATATTTTTTTAATATTTTTATCTTTTTGGGGATTAACTTATTTTAAAAAAAAATTTACTTATACTTTTATATTGATATAGAACTTTTATTTTATTCATTTAAATTTTTTATCATATTTTAATAAGTATGTTATCATTCTGAAATTTTAGGTACAAATTTTTGCTTTATTTGTTTTATACATCATCAACTTCAGATATCTGTTTTAGGTTTAGCTAATTTTATTAATTCTTATGCGTACATACTGCAGTTATCGATCAAGAATTATCTTTCATTCATAAAAGATAACAATAGGAAACTTTTGTTAACAAAAGTTTCCTATTGTTTATAAAAAATAGGAAGATTTTTTGGACGTAGAATGGATTTTAGTAAAAAACTATTAACCTTTTATTTATTATACCCAACTCCTATTATATTTAAACTATTTTTGGTAATTTTGGTTTTTATGCTTTAATTTGTTTAATTATACAAATTTATTACTGGTATTTTTTTAGCATATGTTTTATATTGCAGAATATTAATTTAGCTTTTTTATAGTATAGAACATATTATGCGTAGATATTAATTTTAGGGTGGTTTACTTAGATATATACATTCTAATGGAGCTTCTTATGTTTTTTATTGTAGTTTTATATACATATGTTTATAAGCTATATTTTTTTGTTCATATACTTCTCCATAGAATTAGTGTTTGGATTATTGGAGTATATTATTTTTATTCTCTTATATTTTAAAAAAACAGCTTTTTTAGGATATGTTTTACCTTGGGGAATGATGTTAGTTTTTGGGGAGCTTACAGTTATAACTAATTTTATTTTCAATTATTCCTTTTATTGGTACATAAAATTGTTATATGGTTTATGGGGAAGCTTTGCATTAGGACAAAACACATTAACTGAGATTTTTTAGTTTACCTATTTTTTTTTTCCTTTTGTTAATACTTGCTTTATCAATTTTACTATGTTTTATATTTTACTATTTAGTTGGTT
>CAZMZB010000052.1:0-1125 GCA_964570845.1 uncultured Candidatus Saccharibacteria bacterium
AATAAGTGATCAGGAAGCACCAGGATCTTTGTTAAGCCAATATTTGAGCACAGGTACTGTATATAAAAGTGGAGGTCGTCCAAAACGTAAACTGACGCCTGAGGTATTACAAATCATCAACACTTGTTTAGAGGAAAACGAAGTCAAGCGGCTTGATGGACGTAATAAACAACAGCTAAAAAAGATTGACATTCACGAAAAGGTCCTTAGCGCCGGCCATCAGATCAGCTATTCCGTTCTTTGTGATCATATTTGCCGGATCGTATCAGTCAGCAAAGAAGCCTTTATTCGTCAGCAATATGCACCCGGATCCTGCTGTGAGTTCGATTGGGGCGAAGTTAAACTAAAGATAGGGGGCAAGCTTTGCCGGTTCTACCTAGCCGTTTTCACCAGTGCATTCAGTAATTATCGACATTCACTGTTATTCCAGCGCCAGGACAGCCTTGCCTTCAAAGAAGCTCATATCAGCTTTTTTGAACATGTAGGAGGTGTATATCACCAGATGGTATACGATAATATGCGCGTAGCCATTGCTAAGTTTGTAGGCCACACTGAGAAAGTACCCACTGAAGCATTGCTACAGCTAAGCCGGTGGTATCAATATCAGTGGCGGTTTTGCAATACGGCTAAAGGGAATGAGAAGGGCCATGTAGAACGCAGTATCGAATACATACGCCGTAAAGTGTTTGCTTTTAAAGATGATTATGACACTTTCCAGGAAGCTCAGCAATATTTGCAGGCCAGAGTTGCGGTACTCAACGAAAGGCTGCTCACTACCCAACAAGTCAGTGCTGCCTTTAAATTGGAGCAAGAACGTACTGGACTTTATACCCATCCTGGACGCATGGAGTGTTTTAGCGGAGAACACCACAGGGTAGATAAATATGCTACTATCTGCTTTGCTACCAATCATTACTCTGTTCCTGATCACCTGATTGGGAAAATGGTATTTATTAAAATCTATTCTCACTCCATTAAGATATACGATAGCGAACGTTCTCTATGTGTACATCCCCGCATTTATGAGCGCCATGGCTGGCAGATAGACCTGGAGCACTACCTTGTCACGCTACAGCGCAAGCCTGGCGCTATAGCCGGCTCTGTAGCCCTAAAGCAAGCGCCGTC
>CAZMZB010000053.1:0-1118 GCA_964570845.1 uncultured Candidatus Saccharibacteria bacterium
TTCCTGTTACTTGTTCTATAATCATACCCAAAAGCAAATAGTTGGTATTTGAGTAAAGAAAAGAAGTGCCTTGTGCAAACAATGGATTACTGTTGTATGTTTCTATGACATCTTGCGGATTCCATACTGCCTGGGGTGCGGCATACCAGTTATTTCTTGCTGCCGCATTTGAAAACACATCATAAATTCCGCTTCTGTGATTTAATAAACACCTAATCTTGGTGTCTGACGGAACGGTTGAAATAACAGGTAAATACATTCCAACACTATCATCCAAAGAAATAAGATTTTCTTCAATGAGCTGAAATATTATCGTTGCCACAAACATTTTGGTAACACTTGCCTGATAAAATAAATGCTCCGTATTCATAGAAACAGGCGTGTAAATATGTGAAAGACCGGAAGCTCCATTCCAATAGTCTCCATCTGAATTAATTATACTTGCAGAAATACCGGGCAAGTCAAAAGCTGCAACACAGCTATCTAATTTTTGTTTCAAAATTGCTGCTCGTTCGGGAGACAGGGATGTTTGGGCTTGAACGCCCCATTGTAACATCAGGAATGTGGCAAATAATACTATTTTCTGTTGCATCACTTTACATTTGATTGCACCAAAAGTATCTCTAACCTATAAGGCGTGTTTGTCGAATCCTGTAAATTTTTATTTAGGCGAAATTTTTAAAGAGCGTCAAAACAACAATAAGTTTAGTTTACATACTGTTCTACCGCTTTATCCAATTCTTCGCTGATTACTTTTGCGTAAATCTGTGTAATGCCAATATCTGAATGGTCTAACAGCTTTGAAACATACTCGATACGCATACCGTTGTTTAAAGCATTGGTAGCAAATGTATGACGGCTCAAATGGAAATGCAGATTAAAAGGCAGTTTCAAATCTTCGCCCATTTTCTTTAAGTGTACATCGCCTAATCTAACCTTTGAACGTATGCGGGTACTCTTGTATTTTTCATCATTAAATATCCTTTCGGGATTGTCCAATACGGGGAATATAAAGGCTTCGGGGTTTATGGTTTTCGGTTTGTACTTGTTGAGTATGGCAATGGATTTAGCACCTAATTTAAAGCTGTGTTGCTTCTGTGTTTTCTGAATGACCTTTG
>CAZMZB010000054.1:0-439 GCA_964570845.1 uncultured Candidatus Saccharibacteria bacterium
CAAACCAAAGTGGAACGAGGAACGCGGCGGCAAGGGAGTGCGCCCGTATCAACCGGACAATATCTGGGAACCGGTCGGCTTCGTCGGTTCGAACACTCGCGTTTACAAGCGGGACGAGGGGCCAGCCCTGTATCGGCGGAGCATCTATGTCTTTTTCAAGCGCACCGCGCCGCCGCCGTTCATGGCGAACTTCGACGCGCCGAATCGCGAGCAATCGTGCGTCGCGCGCGACCGGACGAATACGCCGCTGCAAGCGTTGCAAACGATGAACGACGTGCAGCATGTCGAGGCGGCCCGCGTCTTGGCGGAACGCCTGCTCCGGGAGGGCGGCTCGACGGCCGCCGCGCGCATCGACTTGGCGTACCGCACATTGCTCGCGCGCTCCGCGACCAAACAAGAACTGGAAACCCTCGAGCAATTCGTGAACGCCTCGCTCGAG
>CAZMZB010000054.1:449-1116 GCA_964570845.1 uncultured Candidatus Saccharibacteria bacterium
CAATCTGCTGCTGAACCTCGACGAAACTTTGAACCGCAACTAAATCTATGTTAATCCACCGCCTCTGGCGGTGAGAATTGAAAAGGCTCTGCCGTTCCGAGCGAAAATAGTAGACGATCCTCCTGAGGAAGGCCCTGACCGGGGTTTCAACGAGGAGGATCGTCATGAAGGATTGGCAAAGTCAGGCCCATGTGAAGTGGGACTGCAAGTTTCATGTGGTGATTGTACCAAAGTATCGCCAGCGGGTGTTTTTTGGTAGGTTTCGCAAGCAGATCGGCGCGATTCTTCGGGAGTTGTGCCGTCAGAAGGGGATCGTCTTACTGAAGGGGAACGCGCAGCCGGATCACATCCACATGCTGCTGTCGATTCCGCCGAAGTATTCGGTCGCGATGACGCTGGGGTATTTGAAAGGGAAGAGTGCGGTGCGGATTCATCGCGAGTTGATGAGGACGCGCGGCACGTTGTTTGGACGGAGTTTCTGGTCTCGCGGCTACTGCGTGAGTACCGTGGGCTTGGATGAGGCGTTGATCAGCCGGTACATTCAAGAACAAGAGAAAGACGAGCGAGACCAGGAACGGGGCCTGTTTGATGACCAAGAGTAACCTTTAACCCACGGCCCCTTTTAGGGGCCTTCCTCATACCACCAGTTCTACTGGTGGTTCTGATT
>CAZMZB010000055.1:0-1101 GCA_964570845.1 uncultured Candidatus Saccharibacteria bacterium
GTGTGTGAGTGTGTGAATGTGGTGAGTGGGTGTGAGTGGATTTGTGTGGTGAGTGGGTGGGTGTGGTGTGTGGTGTGGGCAAATGGGTGTAAGTGGCAAATGTGTGTGAGTGGATTTGTGAGGGCAAAGTGTGTGGTGAGTGGCAAAGTGGGTGTGAGTGGATTTGTGTGGTGAGTGGGTGAGTGTGTGTGGTGAATGTGTGTGGTGTGGTGTGTGTGTGTGGGTGTGGGTGTGGGCAAATGGGTGTGAGTGGCAAGTGTGTGTGGTGGATGTGTGTGAGTGTGAGTGAGTGAGCGAGTGTGAGTGGCAAAGTGAGAGACTGATAGACGAACGGACCTATTCGATCCATTGTCTGTCTACTGTCTATCATTTGTCGATCAACTCTCGATCAAATCTGCAAATCATATCCACTTGCTGTCAACTCTCGATCACTTATCTATCAACTCTCGATCAAATTCCAGATATATATCCACTTGCGGTCAACTATCCATCAATACCCGATCAATCCAGAGTACTAGTCCACTTGCTGTCTATGCTGTTGCAACTTGGCCGATGAATTACTCGTCGACGACGCGATCGATCGCGCTCCAACCGGTGCGTACGGTGTTTCCTAGACGCGGGCTACCGTTCAATATCCATTTCAACGTGTTTGCTTGAGAAAAGTCGTTTTTGCAACAAAGATGGCAATGGCATTGTTGAATTGTTACAAAGTTGTGGGCATCTTCCGTCCGATAGCGATGGTGAAAACAATTATTCACCAACCGGTTGCGCTATCGCCGCCAAACTTTGGCAGACACCGTGCACGACCGCGGCATGGTATCCTACGAGGTATCGGACGTGTGGCCGGCGGCATTCGGGAGTAATTAATGTTTCAAAATCCGTACAGCCAAAATGAAGCGTAAACAAACGTCATTCGACACGAATAGCGTCGACACCACGGCGGTTACGCGCGAAAACGCACGGCCATACGTGGCCACCGAGCGGGGCACATAGTTGCAATGCGTTTTCGTGGCCGCCGCGGCGCTGATGCGAGGTCACTGTGTGGGTTTATGCATAAATCGGCCATTTTTGGAACGAAATCAATTTGATCTCTACAATGGA
>CAZMZB010000056.1:0-708 GCA_964570845.1 uncultured Candidatus Saccharibacteria bacterium
CTTGCGCAGGCCATCGAGGTGAACGCGCCCGTTGAGGACCAACTACGCGCCACGGTGGCGACCCTCACCCGAGCCTTCGAGGCCGGCGTTGACTACAGCCTGCATCCGTCTGTGGGTTAGCGGTCCGAAGACTTGCTACTGTATCGAGCTTGGCGCGTCCCAACCGAGCGTGCGCTTCGCAGATTCAGAACGGCTGCTGTGAATCGGCATGCAATTTTGACCCCCTAGACGGGAGGATCGGCATCCAATTTTGACCCCCCTCGTGAAGTCGATCTGCGACCATCCGTTCGTTTTGGCGAGCGGGTGGAGAGGGGATGAAGTCAGTGGATACGATCGCCCGGGTTCGGCGCGCCTTTCATGTGCAGGGGTGGTCGCTCAAGCGGATCTGCCGCGAACTGCACGTGTCGCGCAACACCGTCCGCAAGATCCTCAGGTCCGACGAGACGTCGTTCTCCTATGAGCGGGAGCGACAGCCGAAGCCGAAGGTCGGACCGTGGAAGGACCAGCTCGACGGGCTCCTGAATGGCAATCTCGGCAAGGCGGCGCGCGAGCAACTGACGCTGATCCGTATCTACGAGGAACTGCGCGGGCTCGGATACGATGGCAGCTACGATGCGGTTCGCCGCTATGCGAAGAGCTGGGCGAAGACGAGAGGATCGGCGGCGGCCGAGGCCTACGTGCCGCTGTTCTTCGCCCGGTGCGAAGAAC
>CAZMZB010000056.1:718-1093 GCA_964570845.1 uncultured Candidatus Saccharibacteria bacterium
TCCGGCGCTACGCCAAAGGCCGGGAGAAGGCTCGCGGTGCGGCAATGGCCGAGGCCTACGTGCCGCTGTTCTATCCTGCAGGCGACGCCTACCAGTTCGACTGGAGCCACGAGATCGTCCTGCTCGCCGGCGTGACGGTGACCGTGAAGGTCGCCCATGTCCGGCTCTGCCACAGCCGGATGATGTTCGTGCGGGCCTATCCGCGCGAGACGCAGGAGATGGTGTTCGACGCCCACGACCGGGCCTTCGCCTTCTTCGGCGGCGCCTGCACGCGCGGCATCTACGACAACATGAAGACGGCGGTGGAGACGGTCTTCGTCGGCAAGGATCGCCGATACAACCGCCGCTTTATGCAGATGTGCAGCCATTACCTTG
>CAZMZB010000057.1:0-1089 GCA_964570845.1 uncultured Candidatus Saccharibacteria bacterium
AATAGGACATTATGAAGATCGTTAATCCCAATTTACTGGAAATACAAAACTTATCCCTTTCTTTTGGCGAAAATGAAATCCTTAAAAACGTTTCTTTCTCCGTCGGAAAAGGACAAATACTGGGTGTCGTGGGAGAGTCAGGTTCGGGGAAATCCATAACATCTCTGGCAATTATGGGTTTGCTTCCCGGGAATGCAAAAATTGGTTCTGAAAGTCAGATTCTGCTTCAAACTGAAACCAAAACAGTCGATTTGGTAAAGCTCGACAAAAATGCACACCGTACTTTTTGCGGCAAAGAAATCGGGATGATCTTTCAGGAACCGATGACTTCTTTGAACCCGAGCATCCGCTGTGGCGAACAGGTAGAAGAGGCAATTCGCCTGCATCTGAAGCTGAATAAAGAACAGGCAAAAAAGCGTGTATTCGAATTGTTCGATAAAGTATTGCTTCCCAACCCCCGACGAATTTATAAAGCATATCCGCATGAACTATCCGGCGGCCAGCGCCAACGTGTGATGATCGCGATGGCGATCAGCTGCGAACCCAAAATACTGATTGCGGACGAACCGACAACCGCATTGGACGTAACAGTTCAACGCACAATTTTGGAATTGATTCAGAAGTTGCAACAAGAAAGCGGCATGAGTTGCATTTTCATTTCGCATGACCTGGGGGTAATTTCCGAAATATGTGATGAAGTCGTAGTGATGTACAAGGGTGAAGTGGTGGAAAGCGGAAAAGTGGAAGAAATTTTTAACCATCCGGGGGAAAATTATACAAAAGGTTTAATTGCCTGCCGCCCCCGGTTAGATGTGCGCTACAAAAAACTACCAACAATTCCGGATTATCTTAATAATTCTGATTATCAACCGGAAATCTATGCGGATAATGAACGAACTGCTGATCAACAGAGAATTTACGCCCAACCGCCGATTTTGGAAGTAAAAAATCTGTCTAAATATTTTTATACAAAACCATTTCTTTTTGGAAATCCGGAAGTATCTGTAAAAGCGGTCGATGATATGAATTTCAAAGTCTTTCCGGGCGAAACGATGGGTTTGGTGGGTGAATCCGGAAGTGGAAAAACAA
>CAZMZB010000058.1:0-1081 GCA_964570845.1 uncultured Candidatus Saccharibacteria bacterium
CCGCTTTGCGGAGTTGCGTCATTCGTGTCTCTCCCGTCTGCTGGGATATGAAGCGCCGCGGCCCTCTCACGATGCCTTCCGCTCTCTCTTCATGATGCTCGATGAGGAAGAACTCTCCGCCCGGCTGACGCAGTGGACCCATGCCCTCAGAAATCCTCAGCAGGAACATCCTCACGTGGCTTTGGACGGCAAATCGAAAGCCTGTGGTCTGGGCAGCGGTGGAGGCAAGCCGTTGTTGCATACCGTCAGCGCCTTTTTGTGTCAGCAGGGACTCACCCTCTGCGAACGGGTCACGGCGGACAAAGGCGGGGAAGTCCAAGCCCTGCGGGAGACCATCGCCGCTCTTGATCTCAAGGACGCGGTGGTGACCATCGACGCCGGGGGATGCTTTACCGAGATGGCCGCGGCCCTGCATGCCAAAGGGGCTTCTTACGTCCTCTCGCTCAAGGGCAACCAACCCTCGCTGCTCCAACAGGTGGAATGCTTCTTTGCCCAATACGACCAACGCCACCCGGCCGCTCATGCCGTGGACCCGACAGGCGGTCATGGGCGCAGGGAGGAACGCACCCTGCATTTGATTGATGATCTGGGTTGGCTGGAAGGAGCTTCCGACTGGCCCGGGGTGCGTGCCGTGATCCGGGTGCGCCGCCACCGGCGCCTCGGCTCCGCGCGCTCCTCTGGCGAGACGGCCTACTATTTGAGTTCGTGGCCGGAGGACGAATCCGCGCACGCTGAAGTCATCCGCGGTCATTGGGCGATCGAAAACCAATTACACTGGGTGTTGGATGCCAATTGGCGCGAGGATCGCCATCCGCTGCGGCAGCGGCAGGCCCTGCATAACCTCAGCACGTTGATGCGTTACGCCTTGAATCTCTTGCGACTCCATCCCCGCAAGGACTCCTTGCGGGGTAAAATGCGTGCCGCTTCCATGAACGACCCTTTCTTGGCTCAATGCCTCGGGATCTCTCAGGCGTAAGCCCTGCCTACAGCCCCGAACTCAACCCCGTCGAACGTATTGGCGATCTGATCAAAGACGCCACCGGCAACAGAGTCTATCCAAGTCTGGAGCAACTCGAAGCGG
>CAZMZB010000059.1:0-1068 GCA_964570845.1 uncultured Candidatus Saccharibacteria bacterium
TAATAATGCGCGAAAACTGCTATCATCAAGTCCTTGATTGTACACCAACTACTTGCATTAACCACGTCCATACCGCCGTATACTGCCTCAACGTGTTGCGCTCGCTGGCTGTCTTGCGTTTGGCTATGAGTATATCTCTGACCATGGCCTTCCATTCTTCTACCATCGCGTCAATAGCTGTGTGCGTCTGAGAGAAATGTCGTCGCATTCGAGCACGGTGTACGATCCACACACCACACGCCAGCGCCACTTTGCACGTGCTGATGTGTCGTGTACCTCGCTGCTCCCTGGGAACATGCAACGATAGGATGGCGCTAGTATCCGGCTCTCCACCTCCGTGCAGGCCTAGTAGCTGTATCAGCCGATGCCAGTAACGCTTCACTTCTGGGCATTCGACCAACGCATGTGTGACCGTCTCCGCCGCCTGGTCACATCGCGGGCATTGTGGTGATGTCCTGGTAAATCTCGCGTAATGCGTCGCCGTCCTATAACCGCCCGCGTGGACAGTCCAGACGAGCGAGGCCAGCTTTGGCATCAGCGTTCGGTGATTGATCGAGGCCCATATGGAGCCTGGCATGGTCTGGCAATGATACGGTGATGTGGCCACCTCTGTGCACCGCTGCTGATGTCGGTTACCCGATGCCGGTGTATAGTCTTCTAGAGACCCACCAGCCAGCTCCGCCAGCTTCCACACTGCTTCCTGCTCGCTCAGCATCTCAGCATCCCCTTGTTCGATCCGCTCAAAGAGCGGCGACAACTTGATTGCGCCTTCGGCCCACCGCTTCCTAAGCCGAGTGTGGGTGTTGGACCGGACGTCCACCACTTGCAATGCCGATTGCTCGGTCTGCCATGCCACTAGGTCGCTTGCTTGATTGATACCGCGTCGTTGCCACGTCTTGGAGGTCTTGACCTGCTTGTCGTTGTCTTGACGTACAAACACCAGCGATGCTGACAAAGCCATAGCCGTACCCGGCCGTACTCTGGCTTGTGAACTCGCACCTCCTTCTAACGAGTCCCAGGCCCGTCTTATCAGCTTGGCTGCCAGGTCACTTTTCATCATTTTTTCTG
>CAZMZB010000060.1:0-1060 GCA_964570845.1 uncultured Candidatus Saccharibacteria bacterium
CGCACGTGCACCTGCTGGCGCGGTTCGGACGCCAGGAGGAGGCCGACGCCATGGCCATGAAGGCGGCCGAGCACCTGGGCGACCGGACCCGAGCCACCTCCCTGCTGGTGACCAGCCGGCACGTCGCCGGCGACCCGGCCGGCGCATGGTCGCGCTGGGAGGCGCAGCCGGAGCTGCACGACGACCCCGTGCCGGAGCTGCTGCGCGCCGTCACCGCCTCCGCCCTGGCGACGGGCCGGGTGGCCGAGGCCAAGCGGCTCATCCGACGCGGCCTCGACACCATCACGGACGTGGCCATGCGCTGCGAGTTCCTGTCGCTCGAGGCCATCCTCGCTTTCCACGCCGGTGACGCACGCACCGCCGACGCCATCATCCTGCAGGCCATCGACCTCCTCGACAGCCTGCCTGCACCGCGCCTGCGGGCCACCGCCCTCCTCAACCGCGCGGCCTTCCTGCGCATGCTGGGCGACTACCCGACGATGGACGCCTGCCTGGAGGAGTGCCTGCGCCTGCGTCAGGGCAGCGACGACCGGCGCTCCGTTGCCTTCGCCTTGTGCGCCCTGGCCGACCTGCGCATCGAGCAGCTCCGCTTCGACGAAGCCGATGACCTGCTGACCGAGGCCATCGCCACGCTGGAGCCCTACGGCGACAGCCGCTACCTCATCGTCGCGCGGTCGCTGGCCAGCGCCCTGGGGCTCGCGCAGGGCACGCCGCTGGGCCGCCTCACCGCCCTCCAGCACGCCGAGCAGGCCTTGGCCGCCGCCCGCGCCTCGCAGAACCCACGCATCGTCCGCGAGGTGCTCTTCGACGCCTCGCTGGCCAACACGGCCGTAGGCCGTCCCGCCCGAGGCCACGAGCTGGCGCTGGCATCACAGGCACTGGCCCAGAGCGCGGGCGACTCGCCCAACGACGCCTACCGCGGCCTGTGGGCGCTGGCCTTGGCGGAGGAGGCCTCGGGCGACCCGCGCGCGGCCGAGGCGCACCTGGCCGAAGCCCTTGCCCTGGCAGAGAGGACCGAGGGCACCATCGACACCCACAAGATCGGCCTGGAGCTGGCGCG
>CAZMZB010000061.1:0-637 GCA_964570845.1 uncultured Candidatus Saccharibacteria bacterium
GCCCCATGACCCCAACAGGCAGGACCTGCGCAACGTCCTGCGCCCGCCGATGTACACCGCCCCCGCTACCGGCCACACCTACCTGCTCGGCACGGACTACCTGGGCCGGGACGTCTTCAGCCGGGTGATCCACGGCACGCGCGTCTCGCTACTCATCGGCCTGGCGACCGTGCTCCTGGCTGGCGTGCTCGGCAGTCTGATTGGGATGGTGGCCGGTTACTTCGGCGGTGCCGTCGATCTGGTGCTCTCGTACTTCATCGACGTGCAACTCTCCATCCCCTTCTTCGCCCTGGCCTTGGCGGTGGCGAGCATCCTGCGTCCTGGGCTGTGGAGCATCGTCCTGGTGCTGGTCGTCAGCAGCTGGCCCACCTACGCCCGGCTGGCCAGGACCATGACGCGCGTGGTGGTCGGTCAGGATTACTTGGAGGCCGCGCGCGCTTTGGGGGTGCCCACCACCCGCATCGTGCTGCGCCACGTCACCCCCAACCTGGTCGGGGTGATGGCCGCCTACGCCACCGTGGAGGTGGCGCGCACCATCCTGGCCGAATCCGCCCTCAGCTTCCTCGGCATGGGCGTGCCGTCCAGCATGCCGAGCTGGGGACTGATGACCTCCGCGGGCCGCGACCTGCTGGCCGTT
>CAZMZB010000061.1:647-1060 GCA_964570845.1 uncultured Candidatus Saccharibacteria bacterium
TCCACCTTCCCCGGCCTCGCGATCCTGACGACGGCCGTTTCCATCTCGATGCTCGGCGATCTGTTGCAGCAACGCTTCAGGTTCCTAGGAGAGTGAGTGATCCGATGTCGTGGTCGGTAGGGATCGATGTGGGGGGCACCTTCACGGACTTCTACGTGTGGAACGAGTCGAGCGGGGAGGTGCGGGTGTTCAAGCTCAGCTCCACCCCGGCCGACCCCGCGAGCGCCATCCTGGAGGGTCTGGCCTCGCTGTGGCCGGATGCCAGCGAGGACGACAGGACGTCCGTCCGCTTCGTCGGCCATGGGACCACCGTCGGCACCAACGCGTTGCTGGAGCGCAAAGGTGCCCGTACCATCATGGTGGTGACCAAGGGCTTCCGCGACGTGCTGGAGATCGGCCGCCAAGCACGGCCC
>CAZMZB010000062.1:0-1055 GCA_964570845.1 uncultured Candidatus Saccharibacteria bacterium
GTTCCGGTGGGCCGGGTTGGCCGGCGAGGGGATGGACGGGCATGGGATCTCCTCCCAGGAGGTTGGCTGCCTCCAGGCTACCGCCCGGGGGACCGGCCTGCGCAGCCTTGGCCGGGCGACGCGAGGCCCGCAGGCAGTGCTACCCATGCCCCAACTTGGCTCATATTGACAGCCCCATCTACCACCTGTTAGTCTTTCATTACAGGTGAAAGAGGCACACGAAATCACACCACCCACAGGCGACGAGCTGGTCGAGATGCTTGCGGCGCTGGCCAACCCCATCCGGCTGCGCATCCTCGCCCGCCTCGCCGACGGTCGCGACTACGTCAGCCAACTGGCGCGCGAGATCGGCGTCAGCCGTCCCCTGCTCTACATGCATCTGCAACGGCTCGAAGCCGCCGGACTGATCAACGGCAGCCTCGAGCTCTCCGACGACGGCAAGGCCATGAAGTACTACGCGATCGCCGACTTCGACCTGCACCTGAACGCCGCCACGGTGGCCCAAGCCACCACCACCCTCAGCAGATCGGACCCGATGAAGGGTCCAAGCAGCGAAGGAGAGTCCAGATGAACTCGTTGTCCAACCTGTCCTGGCCCGAAGCCATGGTCGTCGTGGCGCTGATCATCGCAGCCATCTTCCTGATCGGCGGGGCCTACGCCGGATGGCTCGACACCCGCAAGACGAAGGTGCTGGCCGGCCAAGAGGAGGAGCTGCGGCAGCTGGTGCAGCGCTATGAGCGCCTGTCCGAGAACACCTTGGACGTCCAGCAGCGGGTGGCCGCCGACCTGTCCGAGCTGCGCTCGCGCACCTCGTCGGTGGAGCAGATCCTGCGCACCGTCGAATGACGGACACCGTCGAATGACGGACACCGTCGAATGACGAACACCGCCGAGTGACGAACACCGCCGGATGAGGGGCCGCTAGGGCTCAAAGCCACGCCCTGCGGCGACATGAAAGACACGTGATAGCATGCCGCGAATCTCGCCGGGTCGAGCGTGCCCCCCAAGGGGCCCGCTCGCCTCTGCCTTGCGCCCCGGCACCCTCAGGAGAACAC
>CAZMZB010000063.1:0-1053 GCA_964570845.1 uncultured Candidatus Saccharibacteria bacterium
CCAGGGGTGGTCAACTTAAACCGGCCAACGGTGGTCAATTTGACCGGCGTTTGCAGTCAATGTACAGATTTCTGCCTGATTTCCCGAAAACGAACAGAGAAAAAAACATAACCCGACTGACAGTATAATAAAAATTGGCGCTTTCATTTATTGTTGTTTTTTATTTGAGCCCAATTTTTCTTTCATTCTATCTACTCCGTAATATACCATTGGCACTAAATAAATCGTCAATGCTAATGAGGAAAGCAAACCACCAATAATTACCCACGCCAAACCGTTTTTCCATTCGGCTGCTGTTCCGCTGGCTAATGCTATGGGCAACATTCCTATTGCCATTGATAAAGTCGTCATTAAGATTGGTCGCATACGTTCTTTTCCTGCGGTAATCAATGCTTCTTTGTAATGTTTTCCCTCCGCTTTCAGTTGGTTGGTAAAGTCCACAATCAAGATAGAATTTTTTGTTACCAATCCCATTAGCATAATCAAGCCGAGCAAGGCAAATAAGCTCAAATTGCTTAGTGATAAATTCAATGCTAAAAATGCTCCGATTGCTGCAACAGGTATGGCAAACAGGGCAACAAAAGGATAAATGTAACTGTCGTACAAGGCTACCATAATCAAATAAATCAATAAGAATGAAATCAGCAATACCGAACCCAAAGCCCCGAAACTGTCGTTTTGCCGTTTAATATCGCTTCCCCAAGTCATTTGTATGCCGTTTGGTAAGGGATTGTTTTTGAGATATGCCACGACATCGTCTGCTACTGTTCCCGAAGGTCTGCCGAGTGCATCGGAAGTTAATGTAACGGCAGGTTGTCGGTCTTTTCGTTCTAAAAGCGAAGGCGAATTATCTCTTTCAATAGTTGCAAACTGTGAAACTTCAATCGGAATGCCCATTGGATTTATAATGTTGAGTTGGTTTACATCATCATAATTTTTACGGCTGAATTTATCCAACCAAATCCGTACAGGATATTCTGTTCCGTTTTCCGTTAAAGTGGCATCGTCATTTCCTGTAAAAG
Organism: uncultured Candidatus Saccharibacteria bacterium; assembly: GCA_964570845.1. Lineage (GTDB taxonomy): Bacteria > Patescibacteriota > Saccharimonadia > Saccharimonadales > Saccharimonadaceae > CAZLCC01. The sequence continues at coordinate 1,023 of CAZMZB010000063.1, forward strand.
CGGTACGCAAATTCATTCCCACATAAGCCGT
>CAZMZB010000064.1:0-1035 GCA_964570845.1 uncultured Candidatus Saccharibacteria bacterium
TCCGTTTTTACTAAATCTATAGAAGAAATTCTTGTTTGCGGAAACAGTTTGATTTGCCGTAATTTCATTTGTATTATTTTGTGCATTTGCCAAAGTTTCAAAATATTTCACGGTAACTCCCGAATCTGTAGTAAAGGAATTTATGTAATCTGCAAGATTTATGTTTTCGGAATTATCACGGTCATTATCACAAACCGTTGTAGGAACGGTGTTTTGTATTAAAGGAAGTGAATTTCCTATTTTGAAGTCTATTTGTCCGTAAAGCGTTGCACAATATACCGAAGTTACTTTCACATAAACCGTTGTATTTGCCGAATAGCTCCATACATCGGGAAGTTGGTTTGTATAAGCGGAATCAGAATAATACGCAATCGTATATAAACTGCTGTCGTAATTTGGTAAAATTACGGGCGTTACATCGGTTGAAAAAGTGATGTTAATTTTACCGTCAAAATCATCATCACAATGTGTTGAAACATAAGCAGCAACATTCAGTTGAGGTTTCGGAGAATCCACAACAGTTACTTCCTGATGATAAACACATCCCGAAGTATTGGTTAAATCTACCCAGTAATTTCCTGCTCCTGCTGTAATAGTTTGCGTTGTCGCACCTGTACTCCAAACAATATTGGTATATCCTGTTCCTACATTTAAAGTTGTGGTGCTTCCTTCACACACTGTTACGGATGGAAGAAGAGTGGTAGAAGGAGTGGATTGTTTGAAAGCGATATTCAAAGTTCCGATAATATCACAGAATCCGTTTTTACTAAATCTATAGAAGAAATTCTTGTTTGCGGAAACAGTTTGATTTACCGTAATTTCATTCGTATTGTTTTGTGCATTTGCCAAAGTTTCAAAATACTTTACCGTAACTCCGGAATCTGTAGTAAAGGAATTTACATAATCTGCAAGATTGATGTTTTCTGAATTATCCAGATCATTGTCGCAAACTGTAGTCGGTACAATTGAGTTGATTAATGAAGTTTTAGTTCCGATATTTAAAAGAACTTTATCGACCATAAAAGGACAAAATTC
>CAZMZB010000065.1:0-1033 GCA_964570845.1 uncultured Candidatus Saccharibacteria bacterium
CGTAGTTGGCCGGGTAGCCCATGGGCGTGAACAGGATGCGGTCGAGGAAGACACGGCCGGTGCCGTGGTCGACCTCGTACTTGATCTTGCTGTTGCGCGGGATCTCGATGACGGCGTCGTACGCGCCCATGACGGTGCTCCTTCGGAAGTGCTGTGGATGCCGCCGACCAGCTTAGTCGTGGCGGCGTCTGCGTTCAGAACTCCGGAGAACCGGCAGCGTGCGCGCCCGTGGCCCCGCGTGGCGGGCCCGGAAGGCAGCGAATCTCCGGAGTTCTGAACAGCGCGTGCGTCGCACAGCGGGTTGCCGAGCGCGCCCCCTCCCTCGCGCGACCCCGCTAGCGTGGATTCCGTGGAGCACCGCCCTGGCCTCGATCCCGCCGTCGCGGACGTCCGCCGCGCCGTGCGGGCGGCGCTGGCCGGCATCGATGGACCGGTGGTGGTCGGCCTGTCCGGCGGCGCCGACTCGCTCGCCCTCGCCGCCGCCGTCGCCTTCGAGGCGCCGAAGGCGGGGGTGGCGGCGACCGCCGTCGTGATCGACCACGGTCTGCAGGCCGGGTCGGAGCAGGTCGCCGCCCGCGCCGTCGAAGCCGCGCAGGCGCTCGGCCTGCCCGCGCGCACGATCCGGGTGCAGGTGGGACTCGACGGCGGTCCCGAGGCGGCCGCCCGCGACGCACGCCGCGACGCGCTGCTGACCGCCGCTCGGGCTGCCGGCGCCACCGCGATCCTGCTGGCGCACACTCTCGACGACCAGGCCGAGACGGTGCTGATCGGACTGGCGCGCGGCTCGGGGGCGACGAGCCTGGGGGGCATGGCAGCCGTGCGCGAGGAGGACGGCATCCGCTGGCTCCGGCCGCTCCTGGGTCTGCGCCGCGCGACCACGCGCGCCGCCTGCACCGCGCAGGGACTTCCGCCGTGGGACGATCCGCACAACCTCGACCGCCGCTTCCTGCGCGTGCGGGTGCGTCAGGACGTGCTGCCGCTGCTGGAGACCTCGCTCGGGCCAGGGGTCGCCGAGGCGCTCGCCCGCACCGCC
>CAZMZB010000066.1:0-390 GCA_964570845.1 uncultured Candidatus Saccharibacteria bacterium
TGGTTTTAAACGAAAAGATAGTATTTATTGATTTTTATAGTAATTTATTTTCTTAATTAAAATAGCTCTTGTACTAAGTAATAGAATATGATCCTAATAGTTAAATTCTTATATAGCTATTAATAAATTATTTAGGAAATTGCTTTATCTTATTATAATTTCTCCTCAAAAATTAAATTATGGTGATTATGATAGGAACTTTTACAGTTAAAGAAGAAGACGTTTTATATATAGGTTCTACTTTTATAAATAAAAATAATTCCAAGTGGAACTTATTTATATATATGTAGAATTATATACCAAAACAAGGAGGTAAATTAGCAAAATCAGCTGGGCTCGTTTACAAAAATTATAGAGTTACAGGAAAATTTTACTTTAATAAAACATAAA
>CAZMZB010000066.1:400-1024 GCA_964570845.1 uncultured Candidatus Saccharibacteria bacterium
GTATCTTACACATTTTTTTCGCAGTATCTTATTTTAATAAAAGCTGGACAATTACGAAATAGTAGGTTTTAGACCTAAAGTTAAGAGGTATTGCACAAAATCCTGTTTCTACACCCACATGGTGGAGGCGGAAGGTAAAACTTCCGGAGGACGTCCGTCAGTTACAACGTTGGGGTTTTTTAACCAAAGGATTCCTACAAGATCTCCCCGAAAGTAAAAGATTGAATAAAAATTATTATGTAAAACTCGTAGATCTTTTAAATAAATATTCAAAATCTAATAACAAAATCTTTAAAAAAAAAAGCTAAATTACGTAAAAAAAAAAGAAGAAAAACGTTTATCTTTAAAATGAGATCTTTTATGGAAACATTAAATTTATTTTACGAATAAATAATTGGAAGTTATATATATTATTTATCTTTAGAAGTGCTGTTATTTCAAAAAGAAGTTTGGAAGAAGAGTATATATATATAATGGTCATACAACTTCGTACAAAATTATTAAAAAGAAAAACGCTTCTATTATAAATTTGGTCAGTTTTAGTTTAACTAAAAAATTAGGAAGTTTAATTCATCTAAAAAAAAAAGAAAAAAAAAAAACGTTAATTTTAATCGAAAATGGGAC
>CAZMZB010000067.1:0-1021 GCA_964570845.1 uncultured Candidatus Saccharibacteria bacterium
ACAAACGGATTGGATACGAGTCAATCGGATCTATGGCCGCTTGCAACCAGTGGAGAGAGAGAGAGAGAGACTAGGCTTTACTGTCAATACGGGTAGCTACATCACACCGGCTCCGAGAAACTACCGACAGCGTCAAATACCCACTGCCAATTACGGGCAAAGCGGGCCGCAGTGTGCATTTTCACGCTTGTGCGACGTTTGGCATCGGCAATCGCGTAGACCTGCTCGCGCCACATGCGGATCAGACCCGGACTGTCGACGATCTTGGCTTCGACTACGGCCATTGTGTGTGTGCGGTAAGCGGTCCACAAGGCGCACGCTATCGCCACGTATACACCCGGCTTCTTCTTGTCCGTCCGCGGTGCATAACTAAACGAGAACAGTTCGTTGGCCGTCGGTCGAGACATCCCACTCGGCGACAAGCGACGATGGATGTGCTCCCACATCGGGCCCACGATAGGACAATCATGATAGGCGTGCATCAGTGTGTCTGGATGTTGTCGACACCGTGGACACATCTCCGCATCCGGCCGATACTTGGCCACCCGAGTACCGGTGATGACGGCGTTATGGTGCATCCGCCATAGGAACGACTGCAGCTTCGGCATCAGGCACGGGTGGAACACACGCGACCATGTCTGCTGGAACGGCGCCGTAGGGGTGATAAGCGATTGCTTCGGGCCACGTACCGTATACAACGCGTAACGAGCCATCGAAGGAGTGAACTCCGCAAGCGAAGAACCACCGACTATCGCAAGACGATGCATGTTGACCACCCAGTCGTAACTGCCAATGGCCTCGCTGTCCGTGAAGGCCGTCAGTACTCGCCCGTTCGGTACCAACTGACCAGACCAGAGCAGATTTGCGATACGGGTGTGAAGCCGTGTATGATGCGGGTGGTTCGTATCGGCCACGATGAGCAAATCCCCCGCCATTATTAGACCCTGTCGTGCCCAACAGATAGTAGTGTGTGCCGGTCGATCTTGCCCCATCCTCAGCACCAGGTCAATCGGCAATGATA
>CAZMZB010000068.1:0-1015 GCA_964570845.1 uncultured Candidatus Saccharibacteria bacterium
GTGATGCTGGTCAGGGTGACGACACGCGTTGCGGTGCTCGGGGCGTCGCTGCCATTGCGATAGCTCATGCCGTCGACCACGGTTTGCGCTGTTGTCGCGCTGAGTCCGCTGGAGCTGAGGGTGACGGTCGCCGTACCGCCGGAAAGGCTGACCGAGTAGCCGATGCCATTGCCTGCCGTCGTGCCGTTGCTGCCATCGAGCAAGGCGATGTCGGTGCCGTCGATGCGCAGGATCTCATCGCTGCCATCAGCCAGGTTGGTGACGGTGATGTTCTGGCCGGTTTCGACGGTGTTGATGCTGACGCCGTTGAACAGATCAGCCGCACTGACGTTTTCGGTGTAGGTGGGATTGTTGCCTGTGGCGGTGATGGTCGGGGCGTCGTTGACGTCGGTCACGTTCACCGTCACCTCAGCGGCCGTGCTGGTGCCGCCGTCGCCATCGTTGACGGTGATACGGACGGTGCGCGCGGCGGTGCTCGGGTCGGCGGTGTTGCCGTTGACGTAGGTGAGGTTCTGCAGCAGCGCGGACACGGCCTCCGGCGTGGCATTGCCGTTGAGCGTGATCACCAGGTTGCTGCCGCTGCCGCCGGCGAGGGTGCCGATATGGGTGCCGGCATAACTGACGTTGCTACCGCTGACGCCGATCTGACCGGCACCGGTGCCCTGGTTGCGCACGCCGAGCAGGTCCTCGCCGGTCACGTGGTTGGTGGTGATCGCCACGGTGACGTTGCCGCCGGCGAAGTCGACGGAGTCGGCGTCGCTGACGGTGGCGGCCGTGCCGGCGTCCAGCAGCACGGCGGCGGCGCCTTCGATGTAGCTCGCGCTGTCGCCGTTCAGGTTGGTGATCACCGGGGCGGCGTTGGGGGGAATGGCTGCGGCGACCACGATGTCGTCAATGTAGATGGATACGTCGGTCTGCCCGCCCTGGCGCACGATGCGCACCTCGTCCAGATACTGCCAGGCCGTGCCGGACACCGTTACCAGAGTGCCGCCGCTGCCGTAGGCGCCAGCGGTGA
>CAZMZB010000069.1:0-1011 GCA_964570845.1 uncultured Candidatus Saccharibacteria bacterium
TTCCCAAGAACGGATCAACCGTCTTCGATCCTTCATGCGGGGCCGGGGATCTTCTCATCGCTGCGGCTGGACGAATGATAGATTCGTCAAAGCCCGCATCAGAGAACCTATCTCAACTCTCCTGCCGCATTGCCGGAATCGATGTTATCCCGGAACTGGTGCAGCTATCACGAATGCGGTTGCTCTCATATGTCTTGACAAAGAGCTCAAGAATCGATGTTAACTATACCCAAGCTGAACAAGCCTTTGATAGGATCCGAACTGGCGACGCATTGATTCTGCCGTGGGATGAGGCTACAGACATACTCATGAACCCTCCCTTCAACAGAACCAACTTTGAGAGACAAGGGGCCTGGCTAAAAGGCAACCGAACCATAGCCGCGGACCATGTCCAGGTGATGATAGAGAACAGTCGCAACGCCCGCCGGTTTGTCGCCGTGCTCCCCGACGTGCTGAGAAGCGGAAGTCGTTACCGGATCTGGCGCGAGTCTGTATCCACGTCTGTCGATGTCTTGTCTTATGAATCGGCTGGCTTGTTCTCGAGCTATGCCGACATAGACGTCGCTCTTCTCAGAGGACATTGGTCGAAGCGACTCCGGAGCGCTATCCCAGTCGAAGGCGCGACCACAAGTCAGCAGACCTTGGGAGACGTAGTGCAGTTGTCAGTAGGAGCGGTCGTCCCGCACCGACACCCAGAGGCAGGCACACCACTTCCCTACGTCAATGTAGGCTCAGCACTACCGTGGCAAGTAGTAACACCCGTGAGTAGCCGAGGTTTTCTAGGCCGAAGGTTCACTCCACCATTCGTAGTCGTCAGGCGTACATCAAGCCCTAGAGATCGCGCACGTGGGATTGCCACTATTGTACTAGGCAGTACCCCAACTGCAGTCGAGAATCACTTGGTTGTGCTGGAGCCTAATGAAGGAAGCATAGAGGCGTGTGAGGCCATCCTCCAAAACCTGCGTGATGCTCGCACAACATCCTGGCTGAATCAGCGTATACGCTGCAGAC